>VFZC01000005.1 GCA_016871355.1 Actinomycetota bacterium | reverse complement strand
AGCCGTGATCTGGGGATGAAAACTGCAAGGAAAGCTTCAGTTTGTCCCGATAGAAGGAGATCGCACGTTCAAGATCCGACACGAAGACGTTTACATACCCAATCTGCATGGTGCTCACTGTGCTACCACAACTGACTCACTTCCGACCGATAATTGGCATGCAGGAATCGGGAAGCCAAGGTGTTGACGACCCCATCCGTGTCGGATCTCCCACGTCGGTGGCCGCGGGTCATTGCCAGGCCCCGGCCCAACGCGAAATCGAGTTGGTCTCGGCGTGGATCACCGATGATCGCCCGTTCCTCGGTGTCTGCTTCGGGGCCCAAGCCCTCGCCTGTGCGACGGGTGGTTCGGTGCGACGCATGAACGACACGTTCCGGGCCTACACCGAGGTGGAAACCGGACACCCGAATCTCGATGGTCGTTGGGCGGTGTGGCACGAGGATGCGATCTCGGCACCAGGAGAAGCGATCGCGTCGCTTCCGCACGCCGATGCCGCCTTTCGAGTCGGACGGGCGTGGGGTGTGCAACCACACGTCGAATTCACGAGTGACATCGTCGAACGACTGGCGCGGGCGTTCGGGGTCGACGACGGTGCGTGGCGCGCGTTGTGGGAATCACTGCGTGACGACGAGGCCGGCCACGAGAGTCGTGTGCACCGCTTGCTCGACGAGATCTTCCCGAACTGAGTGGTCGGACGGCCGGCGACTCAGCGGCCGATGTGCTCGCGCATACGCTTCTGGATCAGATCGCGTCGTGCCTGCAGATCTTTGTACGTGAGTTGATCGACGTCGGCCTCGAGACCGAGCTGTGCCTTCACTCCGGTCATGTCGAACTCGACGGCGGTTGGATCGATGCCGAGTTCACGACCGAGGCGTTCGCCGTGGCGTTCGGCGAACAGCATCGAGATGTTGGCGATCTCGGCCAGGATGTCGAGGTCAGGGGCCAGACGAGCGATCGCGCCGTCGACGAACACCATGTTCTTCACGTAGAGCATGAGTTCCTTGGGCAAGCGAGCGCCATAGCCGAGAAGAGCCTTCACGACGCGCTGCACCTCGGCGACCATCTGTTCACCCGACAACTTGGTGGGATCGAGCGGGGGCTGGTCGAGGCGCAGGTCGCGAATGACCGCATCGAGATCGGTGTCACGCGGTAGCGCGCCGAGATCTCGCAATGCTGCGATCTGACCCTTCACGTCGTTGGTGGTGGCCGACAGCATCAATCGCAGGAAGGCGAGTCGACGATCTTGCGACAAGCGAGCCACGATGCCGAAGTCGAGGAGGGCGGTCCGGCCATCGGCGAGAACGAAGAGGTTTCCGCCGTGAAGATCGCCGTGGAAGATGCCGTGGATCATGGCGCCTTCCATGAAGGCGATCATGCCGGTGCGAATCACCGACTCGGTGTCGATACCCGCGTTCTTCATGCCGGCCACGTCGTCGAAGTTGAAACCCGAGACGCGCTCCATCACCAGCACTCGCGGGGTGACGAGCGACGGATGCGGACGCGGAACCACGTAGCCGTCCTGTCCGAGTTCTTTCAGCATCGTCGCGACGTCGAGCATGTTGGCGGCTTCGAGACGGAAGTCGAGCTCTTCGACGATCGTCTCGGCGAACAGTTCGACCAGGGCCGGGGGATTGGCCAGCGCGGCGATCGGGATACGTCCGATCAGATGCGGAGCGATCCACGACATGACGCGAAGGTCCTTGCGAACGAGTTCGGCCACCCGCGGTCGCTGAACCTTCACCACCACGTCTTCGCCAGTGCGCAAACGAGCGGCGTGTACCTGAGCGATCGAAGCAGCGGCCAGAGCTCGGGTATCGAACCACTCGAACACGTCTTCGAGGCGGGCGCCGAGATCTTGTTCGACCGTGAGTCGAACCGTGTCGAAAGATTCGGCCGGAACCTGATCGCGACACATCTTGAATTGGGCGACGAGTTCGGCCGGGAAGAGGCCTTCACCCGACGAGATGATTTGGCCGAGTTTGATGTACGTCGGACCGAGAGTCTCCACCGCACGACGCAGTCGCAACGACAGATCGCCGCGACTATCGGACGGGTCGGCGTATTGGTTGCGCTTCTTGCGCCAGAACCACGGGCCGAGTGCACCGCCGAGATGGCGAGCGACCGTGACGACACGGGATCCGGGCGGCACCTTGGAGGCCGTGGTGAGACGCGGAACTTCGGCGCGGGCGCGGGCCCGCAATTCGGGTGCCAGCGGCAACCACGTCACGGTGTCGCGGTCGATCGTCCAGGGGGCCGATTCGGTGAAAGCGGCCCAGTCGCGATCGTTCGTCGTCACGTGGCGAGTCTGCCCGTGACGGTGTTGGATGTCGCTTCGGAGTCGGCCGAGGTGGGGTGACTATTGTCCCTCGCAGCACTCGATCACCGCACTTGGGGGATGACATGACCGATTTTCGGATCAGCGACCGCTGGATCACCGACTGGCAGACCAGCGATCGGTTCCCGGTGTACACACGGGCCAACGCCGGTGAAGTGCTGCCCGACCCGTGCAGTCCGCTCGGGTGGACGGTGTGTTGGGAGCCCGGCGTCGTTCTCGGCTGGCGCGACTCGCAGATCGGTGCTGGCACCTGCGACGAACACGAAGTCGATCTCGTGCGCCCCGAAGTGGTCGGTTCATTCGGCGGCTACCTCTACATCAATGGCTCGATGGCGCGCTTGTTCGGAGCGCGTGGTCCGGGTCTGTCGCCCGAAATGATCGACGCGGTGTACTTCGGTGCGCATCCCGACGTCCCGCCGTACGTGGCCGAACCGTGGCACGACAGTCCGTCCAACACGGCCAAGCTCGGCGAGTGGATGGTGGGTGTGATGACCGCCGACTCGTTACCGCATCTCATGGCCGATCAGGCCGAGTCGAAGGCGGCCCGGGCCTCGCGCCCCGACCTCTCCGCTCTCGACGAAACGGCCTTGATCGCTCGCATGCGTTCATTCATCCCGGCCATGAGGCGAATGTTCACACACCACCTCGACACCACGGGCGGGACATCCATTGGTCCGGGCGCACTCGGGGGGATCGCGGCCGCGCTGGGCGATCCGAGTCTCGCGCTCACGCTCATCACGTCGATCGGTGACGTCGACTCGGCGGCACCGAGCAATGCGATGTGGAAGTTGTCTCGGCTACCGGCCGACTCGGCCGAATACAAAGCGGGTTTCGCCGCGTTCATCGACGAGTTCGGCAGCCGCGGACCCAACGAGTGGGACATCCGGTCCGATGTGTGGGAGACCAAGCCCGCTCTCGCCACCTCGTTGATCGATGCGATGCGGGCCGCTCCCGACTCGGAGAGCCCCGAGATTCGCAACGAACGAAACGCGGCCACCCGTCGAGCCGCCGAAGCCAAGGTGCGCGAAGCATTGGCCGGTCAGCCCGAAGTGCTCGGTCAGTTCGAGATGGCGCTGCGTTCGTCTCACCTGTTCCTGGCTGGGCGTGAGCGCGCCAAGACCAACATCATCAAGGTGCTGCACGAGGTGCGCATGGCCGCGTTCGCCATGGCGGCTCGGACCGGCTACACCAACTCGCAGATCTGCATGTTGTTGAACGACGAACTCGACGCGTTCGCCAACGATCCCGACGAGTTCCGCGCTCGTTTGGCTCAGCGTGAGCGTCAGTACCTCGAACTGTTCCAACTCGAACCGCCGTTCATCGTGCACCGATCGGTTCCGCCGTTGTCGGAGTGGTCGCGCAAGGGCGAGTCGAGGGCTGCTGTCGTCACCAAGGGTGAAGTCCTCACCGGTATGTCGGGTGCGCCGGGCACGTACACCGGCAAGGCCCGCGTGATCCTCGATCCGGCCGACCCGCTGGCACTCGAACCAGGGGAAGTGCTCATCGCACCCCTCACCGATCCGGCCTGGACGCCGCTGTTCGTGCCGGCCGGTGCCGTCGTGGTGAATGTGGGTGCCCTGGTCAGTCACGCGATCATCGTGAGCCGCGAACTGGGCATCCCGTGCGTCGTGAGTGTCACCGACGCGACCGAGCGGATTCCGGATGGCGCGATCATCACGGTCGATGGAACCACCGGCACCGTCACGGTGGTGTCGTTGCCGTGACGCGCTGAGCGGACTCGTCGATCAGGCGCCAGCGTGCGCGTGATCGCAGAGTTGCTCTTCACCCGCGCGCACCTGTCCGGCGCCCACGCCTTCGAGAGCGGCGAAGGGTCCGCACTTGTGCGGAACGATCCATACGTGGATCATCGGATTTTCACGCAACTTGATGCCGAACTGGCACGCGCCCTTCGGCGACGTCACGCCGACCACCCGGGTCGACCCGAATACAGCCGGATCACGACTGAAGCAGAGGTTGTTGTGGATGTGCCACTGGGTGAGCGGTCCGCCCACGTTCGGAACGTTGTCGAGCGTGTACTCGTCGCCCATCATGAACATGGCCGACACGAGCTTCTTCTTACGTGTGGCCGGATCGATCTGATACACGAGGCTTTCGGGGAACTCGGGATTCAACTGGTGCTCGTCGTTGATGTACTTCCAGTTGATGTAGTGCTCGTAGCCGGTGGCACCATCGCCGATCGTCGTGAAGCCAGCGGCCTCGGCCTTGGCCGTGTCGGAGAACTTCGGAAGCACCGTGCGGGTGGAGTAGAGAAGGTCTTCGGCGCGGCGACGTTCGTCGGGCAGCACCCCCGGCATGCCCGACAAGTCGATACGAGCGGCTCCGGTGTCGGCCGCTGATGCGGCAACCGACAACGAACCGCTCTCGGTGCCGTGATCGTGAGCACACATGTCGACTCGATCTTGATCGGATACCGCGGCTCGGCCAGCGCCTTCACCTTCGAGTGCGGCGAACGGACCGCACGGGTGGGCGGCGATCCAGACGTGCACCATCGCGATTCCGATGCCACCGAGAATCGAACCGGGCGGGCAGTTGCCCTGAGCGTCGAGCACACCAGCCACGACCGACCGACCTTGGGCGTTGTTGCGGAAGCACAAGTTGTCGTGCACGTGCCATTGCATCAGGGGTCCGGCGAACTCGGTGAGTTCGGGATCATCGATCGCCGTACCGAGGTCGGCCATGAACATCGCCGACACGAGCGTCTTGCTCGACCCCTTCACCTCGTACACGAGCGACTCGGGTGCGGTCGGGTCGAGGAACTTGCCGTCGACGATGAGGCGGCGATTCACCAGGTGTTCGTGGCCGGTCGACTCGTCGCCGATCGACACCCAACCCTGCGCCACCGCTTCGTCGTAATCGGACCAGCGGGGAAGTTCGCGTTGCGTCGCAAGAATCAGCTCGCGCGCCCGCGCCTCCTGTTCGGTCGACACACCGTCGACTCCGCTGATGTCGATTCCGATTGCCGGGTCGTACGGTCGCGGCCAGTTGGTGGCGTGGTCGTGGGCCGCGGCGTCGCTGGCGGATTCGCCGGTGGCGAGTGCGGCGCCCGACGACGAGTGATCGTGGCCGTCACCCGACGCCGTCGTGTCCGAATGGTGATCGGTACCCGCAGCGTGGTCGCCGGTGGAATGGTCGTGCACGTGAGTCGCGCCGTTCCACATGCCGATCACGACGGCGAAGCCCACGGCGGCGAGCGGAAGAGCAGCGTTGAGAGATCGCGGGGCCGCGAGTGGCGCGGATCCGACGACGAGGAGACCGAGCGCGAGGGCCGCCGACAGAGCACCCAGACCCGCGCACAACGTGTCGGCGATCTGTGGACCTTCGCGTACTTCGAGGCCGTCGACCCACGAGATGCCGACGAGACGAGTCAGGAGCCAGCCGCCCACGGCGATGGTGTTCACGACCAAGCTGGCGGCCAGGAAAGTCGCCCGGGGACGAAGCACCAGTGCGACACCCACACCCAACTGCACAAGAGCCATGACGACGAAGATGCGCGCGAGTTGCGGGGTCTCGGCGTGGAGTCCGACCGCACTGGCGTGCAGAGCCCCGGCACCGAGTGCGGCGAAACCCGCCAGCAGATGTCCGGATGGCTTGTTCATGACGAAAGATTACCCGCCGACCGAACCCGGATTCGGCTCAGAGCGCACCGAGTGCGCGCAGACACGGCTCGGCGAGTTCGGTGCGACACACCAAGAAGTCGGGAAGCCAGAGATCGGGAGCGTTGTACACGAGTGGAGAGCCATCGATACGACTCACGTGGAGTCCGGCTGCGGCGGCCACTCCGGCGGGGGCCGCGGTGTCCCATTGATACATGCCGCCGTCGTGCACATAAATGTCGGCTTCGCCCATCACCACCGCCATCGTCTTGGCGCCAGCCGATCCGAGCCGACCGACGAGACAGTCGAGACCGTGAGCGATGGCCACGGCTGAATACGTGTTGCGATTGCGCGAGGTGACGAGGACGGGTTTGTCGTTCTTCTGAGGTGGCACCGTTTCGGCCGGACCCATGGTGAAGGTGCGACCGATGGCCGGCATGGCCACCGCGGCGGCCGTGAGTCGGCCGCGTTCCCACAGGGCCACATGCACGGCCCAGTCCCAACGCGGTGGATCAGCGAACTCGCTCGTGCCGTCGATCGGATCGATGATCCAGACCCGCTCGGCCGAGAGGCGTCGACGATTGTCGGCTGCCTCCTCGGACAAGATCACGTCGTCGGGGCGTGCGTTCTGGAGTGCGGCCACCAGGAATCGATGACCGGCCACATCGCCCTCGTCCTTCATTTCCCAGTACGTCGTGCCGACGTCGTCGAGTTCGCGCCGTAAGTCGTTGAGCATGCCCCCGGCTTCGGTCGCCACCCGCGTCGCGAGGTCCTGATCGGACTCGGCAACGGTCACGGTCAGAGGCCTCGACCGAGACGAATGGAGGTCTTCACTAGTTCGCGAACGTCGTTCTCGTCGGCTCCGGCCGCCACCAGACGTCGCACCTGCTCCTCGATGCGCTCGGCCTCCACTTCGGAGAACGCCGGGATGCGCTTGGAGGAAACGACCGCCGAACTCACGATCAACACGACGGCGGTGATCGCGCTCACAACACCGATCGTCACGACCCAACCCTCGTTGTTGCCGGCGATCGACGAGACGATCAGACCGGCGATCGACGCCACGAACATGACGCCGGTGACGATGCGGATGCGTGTGAAGAGAGTCGACTGCATCAGCGGGCGAGCGGCTTGTACTTGATGCGGTGCGGCTGATCGGCCGCCGAGCCCAACTCTTTCTTGCGCCAGGTTTCGTATTCGCTGAAGTTGCCTTCGAACCAACGCACTTGACTATCACCCTCGAAGGCGAGCACATGAGTCGCGATGCGGTCGAGGAACCAGCGGTCGTGGCTGATGACGACGGCACAACCCGGGAAGGCCTCGAGCGAGTCCTCGAGGGCGCGCAGAGTGTCGACGTCGAGGTCGTTGGTGGGTTCGTCGAGTAGGAGAACGTTGCCACCGGTGCGGAGAAGTTTGGCCAGGTGGACGCGGTTGCGTTCACCACCCGAGAGGTCGCCCACCTTCTTCTGCTGGTCGCTGCCCTTGAAGTTGAACGACGCGACGTAGGCGCGGCCGTTGATCTCGCGGTTGCCCACCTTCAGGTGATCGATCCCGTCGGTGATCTCCTCGCAGACGGTCTTGTCGGCGTCGAGTGAATCGCGACTCTGATCGACGTATGCGAGTTGGACGGTGTCGCCGACCACGATCGACCCGGCATCGGGCTGCTCCTGGCCGGTGAGCATGCGGAAGAGTGTGGTCTTGCCAGCGCCGTTGGGGCCGATGATTCCGACGATGCCAGCGCGCGGGAGCGAGAACGTGAGGTCTTCGATGAGCAGACGGTCGCCGAATCCCTTGCGGAGACCGTTCACCTCGATGACACTGTCGCCGAGTCGTGCTCCGGCCGGAATCATGATCTCGAGTTTCGACGGACCGCGATCAGCGGCTTCGGCGTCGGCGTGCAACTTCTCGTACGCGGACAACCGGGCCTTGCCCTTGGCCTGGCGAGCCTTGGGCGACATACGTACCCATTCGAGTTCGCGTTCGAGTGTTCGGCGGCGGTTCTCGTTGCTCTTCTCCTCGCGTTCGAGGCGATCACGCTTCTGATCGAGCCAACTCGTGTAGTTGCCTTCGAACGGGAAACCACGGCCTCGATCGAGCTCGAGGATCCACTTGGCGACGTTGTCGAGGAAGTAGCGGTCGTGGGTGATGGCGACGACCGTGCCGTGGTACTCCTGCAAGAACCGCTCGAGCCAGTCGACGCTCTCGGCATCGAGGTGGTTGGTGGGTTCGTCGAGCAACAGTAGGTCGGGTCGACTGAGAAGGAGACGACACAGGGCGACACGACGTCGTTCGCCGCCCGACAACGTGCTGACATCGGAGTCGTTGGGCGGACAGCGCAGCGCGTCCATGGCGATCTCGACGTTGCGCTCGAGGCTCCACGCGTCGGTGGCGGCAATCTTGTCCTCGAGCTCGGCCTGCAGAGCGCCGACCTTCTCGAAGTCGGCGTCGGGGTCGCCCCACATAGCCATGACTTCGTTGTAGCGATCGAGGATCGCCTTCACCGGGGCGACACCGTCCATCACGTTGCCGAGGACGTCCTTCGACGCATCGAGCTGAGGTTCCTGGGCGAGATAGCCGACGGAGAATCCGGGCGTGAGGCGCGCTTCACCCGAGAATCCGTCGTCGAGACCAGCCATAATGCGCAGCAGGCTCGACTTGCCGGCGCCGTTCGAGCCGATGACGCCGATCTTGGCGCCGGGGTAGAACGACAACGAGATGTTCTCCAGCACCGTGCGGTCGGGCGGGTAGTGACGGGCCAGCTTGTAACAGGTGTAAATGAACTCGTGGGCCATGAGAGGTCGGCGTTCTCCAGATGATCGGGCTCTTGCAGGTTAGTGGCGAGGGGGCTCGGCGGGTCCGGGCACAATCGCTGACTGCGCAGTCGGTGCTTGGTACCTTGACCAGGTGTGCGTCCGGATACGGGCGCCCCCGAAGGAGAACAACTCATGGAAATCTTCACTCAAGATGGCCTGTCGCACTTCCTGCGCGCTCTTCACGTGCTGGCTGGCATCGGCTGGATCGGCTTACTCTATTACTTCAACCTGGTCCAGGTCCCGGCCTTCGCCGCGTACGGTGATGAGGGCAAGGCCCGCAACATCTCGATCGACAAGTTGGCCCGCCGCGCCCTGTGGTGGTTCCGCTGGGCCGCCGTGGTCACCCTCGTGCTCGGACTGCTCATCATCGGCGTGACCGAGAACTACATGCAGGACTTCATGAGTGATGATGCTGCGATTGGACTCGCTCACAGCGCGGCGATCTTCGTCGGCATGCTCATGGGCATCTTGATGGCCGCCAATGTGTGGATGGTCATCTGGAAGAATCAGAAGGTCGTTCTGGCCAACGCGGCCAATGTGCTCGGTGGTGGCGAGGCCGACCCCAATGCCGCTGCAGCCGGTCGTCGGGCCTTGCTGGCCAGCCGCCAGAACTTCATCTTCTCGTTCTCGATGTTGTGGTTCATGGTGGGTCCCGCGCACTTCTACGGTGGGAACTTCGATGGCGACTCGGGCAAGGCCTGGACGTTCGTGATCATCGCCGTGGTGATTGGGGCGATCCTCGAGCTCAACTGCCTGGGCAAGCTCGGTGGCTTCGCGAACACGAATAAGTTGCTGTGGCCCTACGAGAGCCACAAGAACGCGATGATCACCGGCGGACTTCTCTTCGTCGCTCTCTACGTATTGACAGAGATCTTCTTGAAGGCCTGACCGGCCTCGCAACCCGCGAAGTGAAATGGCCGCCCTTCGGGGCGGCCATCTTCGTTTTCTCGCCCTTCGGGGCAGCCAGTTTCGTTGTACGGACGAGTTCGCGTTCAGGACACGGTGAGTGTGGAGTTCATCGAGCCGTGGCCGGGCGTGGAGCAGTAGATGCGGTATTCACCTGGTTCGAGGGTGATGGTGCCCTGATCGGTGTCACCACGCTTTTTCACCTCGAGTTCGAGATCGCCCACGACCTTGTCGTCCTGGAGCACCACGAGGACATGATTCACGTTGTCGTCGTTGGCGAGGAACACGTCGATCTCACCGGCCGGAGCCGAGTACGACGAGGCGTCCCAGCGGATGGTGCTGACGGCCTTCACGACCAGGTCGACACCAGCGGGAACGGTGGTTTCGGGGGCTGATTCGCCGCCTCCGCAGGCGGCGAGAACGACGAGCGGCACGAGAGCGAGGGAGACACGGCGCATGACCGAGAAACTACAGGCTGTTCTCTCACCGCAGGTCAGCAGGGGTACAGTTTCCGATGTGACAGATACCGTTGCCAGCGCTGCCAACGGCTCGGCCGACTTCGGAGCCAACAGTTGGCTCGTCGAGGAGATGTTCGAGCAGTACAGGCTCGACCCTGCCTCGGTCGGCGAGTCCTGGCGAGAGTTCTTTTCCGATTACAAGTCTCGCGCCGAAGTCGCTGCTGCACCAGCGCGACCGGCCGCGGCCCCGGCGCCAGCTGCTCCGGTGGCGCTGGCACCAGCGAGCAACGCATCGCCGTCGAGTCCGGCCAGCAACGGCGCGGCACCGGCACTCGCCCATGCCCCCACCGATGCCCTCGGCGAACCCATCAAGGGAGCCGGCGTCGCCATCGTCGCCAACATGGAGCGCAGCCTGACGGTCCCCACCGCCACCAGCTTCCGCAACGTGCCGGCCAAGTTGCTCGAAGTCAATCGCAAGGTCATCAACGGGTATCGCACGCGTTCGGGTCAGAACAGGGTCTCGTTCACGCACGTGATCGGTTACGCCATCGTTCGCGCCATCGCCGACGCCGTACCGGTCATGAACTCGTCGTTCGTCGAGGGACCCGACGGTAAGCCGCGGGTGGTGCGCCACGCACACGTGAACGTGGGTCTCGCGGTCGACGTGGCCAAGTCCGACGGAAGTCGCTCGCTTGTCGTGCCCGTGTTGCGCGACGCCGACACTTTCAATTTCGCCGAGTTCGTGGTGGCCTACGACGAGCTCGTTCGCAAGGTCAAGCAGAACAAGTTGCAGGTGGCCGATTTCCAGGGTGCCACCGTCAGTATCACCAACCCTGGCACCATCGGAACGGTTCAGAGCGTTCCGCGTTTGATGCCCGGCCAAGGTGTGATCGTCGGTGTGGGCAGCATCGACTACCCGGCCGAGTTCCAGGGCGCCGACGAGCGTGCTCTCGGAACATTGGGCGTGTCGAAGGTCGTCACGGTCACGAGTACGTATGACCATCGCATCATCCAGGGTGCCGAAAGCGGTCTGCTCCTGAAGCGTGTACACGAGTTGTTGCTCGGTGAGCACGGTTTCTACGAAGACGTCTTCAAGAGCCTTGGTGTTCCGTACGAGGCGGTCAAGTGGCGCTCCGACGTCAACCCGCTCGACAGCGACGATGCGCGCCTGCAGAAGCAGATGCAGATCGCCACGCTTATCCGCGTTCACCGCGTGCGTGGTCACCTCATCGCCGACATCGATCCGTTGCGCTGGAAAGAACCCAAGATGCCGGTCGAACTCGACCCGGCCACTTATGGCTTCACCATCTGGGATCTCGACCGCGAATTCCTGACCGGAGCCGTTTCGGGCACGGGCAGTGTGGCCGGTCGCGATCGCATGTCGCTCGGCGACCTGCTCGGAGTTCTGCGTGATGCGTACTGCCGCACCATCGGCGTCGAGTACATGCACATTCAGAACACCGACGAACAGCGCTGGATCCAGTCCCACTTCGAAGGCGTCGAGTTCCAGCTCTCGAAAGAAGAGAAGCGTCACCTCGTCGAGCGTCTGAACGCCGCCGAAGCCTTCGAGAAGTTCCTCGCCACCAAGTATGTCGGTACCAAGCGTTTCGGTCTCGAAGGCGCCGAGAGCACGGTGCCGATCCTCGACGAGATCTTGTCGCTCGCCGCCAATTCCGGACAGGTGTCATCGGTGATCGGCATGGCCCACCGCGGTCGCCTCAACGTTCTCGCCAACGTCATGGGCAAGGGCCTCGAGTCGCTGTTCAAGGAATTCGAAGGCCATGTCGATCCCGACACCGTTCAGGGTTCGGGTGACGTGAAGTACCACTTGGGTGCGTCGGGTACGCACACCAGCTCCGGCGGCAACTCCATCAAGATCGAGTTGGCCTCCAACCCGAGTCACCTCGAAGCGGTCGACCCGATCGTCCTCGGCATGATTCGCGCTCAGCAAGATCAGATCGATCCGCCGGGTTCGTTCCCGGCTCTCCCGATTCTCATTCACGGTGACGCTGCGTTCGCGGGTCAAGGTGTGGTGCCCGAATGCCTCGCCATGAGCGACATCATGGGCTATCGCGTCGGTGGAACCATCCACCTGATCATCAACAACCAGATCGGTTTCACCACCTCGCCGCAGTTCGCACGTTCGTCGCTCTACTGCTCCGATGTCGCCAAGACCATCCAGGTGCCCATCTTCCACGTGAACGGCGACGACCCCGAAGCATGTGTGCGCATCGCGCGTCTCGCTTTCGAGTACCGCCAGCGGTTCCACAAGGACGTCGTCATCGACATGGTGTGCTATCGCCGTCATGGTCACAACGAAGGCGACGATCCGAGCTATACGCAGCCGCTCATGTACAAGGCCATCGCCGAGAAGCGCAGTGTGCGCAAGTTGTACGTCGAGGCTCTCGTCGGTCGCGGCGACATCACACTCGAAGAGGCCGAGAGCGCACTCGACGACTTCGGGTCGAAGTTGCAGCAGGCCCTCGACGACACCCGGGCGCATGCTCCGGCCCCCACCAAGGTGGCCAAGCCGCCGCGCCCGGTCGGAGTTCTACCGCACGTCGAGACCGGTATCGCTCGTCCGATCATCGACAAGTTGTTCGCTCAACTCACCAACTATCCGGCGGGGTTCACGGTTCATCCCAAGCTCGGACGTCAGTTCGAGCAGCGCACCAAGTTGTTCGAGAGCGGTGAAGTCGAATGGGCCACCGCCGAGGCACTCGCCTTCGGGTCGTTGGTTCTCGAAGGAGTTCCGGTTCGTCTCGCTGGCGAAGACTCGCGACGCGGCACCTTCAGTCAACGTCACGCCGCCCTCATCGACTACGAGACCGAACGGGTCTGGATTCCGCTGGCCGACTTGCCCGGGGCCGAAAAGTTCTGGGTGTACGACTCGCCTCTCAGCGAGTACGCGGCTCTCGGATTCGAGTACGGCTACGCTCACGCCAACTCGGAAGCGTTGGTCTTGTGGGAAGCCCAGTTCGGCGACTTCGTCAACGGTGCCCAGATCATCATCGACCAGTACTTGGTGGCCGCCGAAGACAAGTGGGGTCAGCGCAACGGTCTCGTCATGTTGCTGCCGCACGGTTTCGAAGGGCAGGGCCCCGAACACTCGTCGGCGCGCATCGAGCGCTTCCTCACGCTGTGTGCCGAAGACAACATCCAGGTGGTCAACGCCACCACCGCGTCGCAGTACTTCCACGTGCTGCGTCGCCAGATGCATCGCGAAGTGCGCAAGCCGCTCGTGATCTTCACTCCCAAGCAGCCGCTGCGCATGAAGGAGAGTCGTTCGCCCTTGTCCGAACTCGAAAAGGGTTCGTTCCAGGAAGTGCTCGACGATCCGAACGTCGGCGATCCGTCAGCGGTGCGTCGTCTCGTGTTCTGCTCGGGCAAGGTCGCATGGGATGCGATGGCCGTGCGCGACAAGCGTCAGGCTCCGGTGGCCGTCATCCGCGTCGAACAGCTCTATCCGTTCCCGATCGAGCAGATGTTCAATCTGCTGTCGCGTTACCCGAACGCGCGCGAAGTGGTGTGGTTGCAGGAAGAGCCGAGCAACATGGGTCCGTGGCACTTCGTCGAGCACCGCACGTGGCGCGTGAAAGAACAGGGTTACGACCTGCGCCATGTCGCCCGCGTCGCCAGCGGCAGCCCGTCCACCGGTTCGAAGACCGTCCACGATCAAGAACTCGCCGATCTGATGGACGAGACCTTCGCCGGTCTCTGACCCGTCGTCGTACCGGCGCTCAGCCGAGAGGTAGTTCGAGAATCGTCGAGAGTTCGTCGAGGGCTTGACGCGCCGACACGACCTTGATGGTGCGCATTCCCATGGCGGCGGCCGGCTTGAGATTGATGCCGAGGTCGTCGAGGAAGACGCACTCGTTCGGTTTCACGCCGACCGATTCGCAGGCGATCTCGTAGAAACGCGTCTCGGGTTTGCGAACACCCACTTTCGAGCTTTCGATCACCGTGTGGAAACGGGCCATCACGGCGTTGATCTCGCTCTGACGCGGATCGACGGATGATTCGGTGCGTCCGTCGCCGCCCGACATGTTGTTGGTGAGGCAGGCCATGAGATAACCGGCCGCGCGCACCTGGTCGAGAGCGCGCACCATCTCGGGGCGGATGTCGCCCCGAAGCAAAGCCAGCACCTCGGCGCCGCGGATCGCATGACCGGCCGACTGGGCATCGCGGGCGAAAGCCTCGTCGAATCCGGTGGCGTCAATGTCGGACCGCTCGAACCGGGCCCACGCGTTGTCGTCGGGATTGGTGGCGTTGATCGTTCGGATGGTGTCGAGGGGGAGGCCCCGTTCGCGCTCGAAGCGGTTGAACGCCTCGAAGGGGCTGGTGAGGACCACCCCGCCGAAGTCCCAGAAGACGGCTCTGACCTGGGCTTCGGGCTGCGCGCAATGGGTCACGGCTCGATCGTAGAGGGAACCGGCTCCGAGCGCCCCCTGGCTGGTTGACTAGTGAGTCCATGGCTCGCCACGTGATCGTCGACGGTTCGAACATCGCTACCGAAGGGCGGTCGAAGCCGAGCCTGAAGCAGCTCAGTGAAGCCGTGACGTCCTTCATGGCCGAGAACCCCAAGGACCTGATCACGGTCATCGTCGACGCCACGTTCGGGCACCGGATCGACAAGAAGGAAGTGGCCGAGTTCGACGAGGCGGTCAACAACAACGAGTTGGTCGCCCCGCCGGCTGGCACGGTGGGTCGCGGCGATGCGTTCGTCCTGAACATCGCGCAGAAGGTCAAGGGTTCGATTCTCTCCAACGACAGCTATCAAGAGTTCCACGCCGACTACCCGTGGCTCTTCGAGGACGGCCGCCTGATCGGTGGCAAACCCGTCCCGCACGTCGGTTGGGTGTTCGTCAATCGCACGCCCGTGCGCGGCGAGAAGAGTCGGCGCGCCACCAGCGCGGCCAAGGGTGACGCCAAGAAGAAATCGGCCAAGCCGTCGGCGGCGGCCATGAAGCCGATGCCGGTTCCGAAGGCGCTTCCGCCCGGAGCCGTGATGCCCAAGAAGAAAGAGCCCGCTCCGGCCGCGAAGAAGCAGAAGGCACCGGATCCCGGCTCGGGCCGCACCGTCAACGAGATCCTGCCGTTCTTGCAGTTCGTCGAGAACCACCCGATCGGTGCCGTGGTGACGGGCAAGGTCGAGAGTTACTCGTCACACGGCGCCTACGTCGATCTCGGATCGGTTCGCGGTTACGTTCCGTTGCGACTCATGGGTGATCCGCCGCCGCGTTCGGCCCGTGAGGTGATGGGATTGGGTCAGGACGTGACGCTCGAAGTGGTGTCGGTCGTGGCGTCGCGCCGCAGCATCGATTTGAAACCGAGCACCAAGAAGGCGCCGGCCGCGAAGAAGACGACGGCCAAGAAGACGACCGCGAAGAAGTCGGTGGCGAAGAAGGCCGTCGCACCCAAGAAGCCTGCGGTGAAGAAAGCAGTCGCACCCAAGAACGCGGCGGTCAAGAAGGCTGGCGCACCCAAGAAGGCGGCGGTCAGGAAGCCAGCCGCCAAGAAAGTTGCGGCCAAGAAGCCAGCCGCCAAGGCCGTCGGCACCAAGAAGTAGTCGTGCGTCTCGCGACCTGGAACGTGAACTCGCTACGCGCGAGGCTTCCTCGTGTTCAGGAGTGGATGGCCGACGTTCGTCCCGACGTGCTCTGCATGCAGGAAACCAAACTCGCCGAAGATGCGTTTCCGCACATGGCATTCACCGAACTCGGTTACGAGACCGTTCATCACGGACAGGGTCAGTGGAACGGAGTCGCCATCGCGTCACGAGTCGGGCTGACCGACGAGGTTCGTGGTTTCGCCGATGGTGGTGAGGCCGATCCGGAAGCCCGATTGGTGACGGCCACGTGTGGCGGTGTTCGCGTGAGTTCGGTGTACGTGCCGAATGGCCGCGCGCTCGACAACGATCACTACACCTACAAGTTGGCGTGGATGAAGCGTCTGCTGGCCCACCTCGAGCGCAACCAGAAACCCTCCGATACGGTGGTGGTGGCCGGCGATTTCAACATCGCCCCCGACGACCGAGACGTGTACGACCCGAAGAAGTTCGTGGGTAAAACGCACGTGAGCCAGGCCGAGCGCGACTCGCTGGTCGCCCTCGAGAACTGGGGTCTCGTCGACGTGTTTCGCCGCCTTCACGATCAGGATCGACTCTTCTCGTGGTGGGACTACCGATCAGGTGACTTCCACCAGGGTCGAGGAATGCGCATCGATCTCGTGATGGTGTCGGCGTCGGTGGCAGATCGCACTCGCTGGACCATCGTCGACCGCAACGCACGCAAGGGTCAGCAGCCGAGCGATCACGCCCCGGTTCTGGTGGACATCGATGACTGATCGAGACGAGTCGAACTACGACGACGGTTCGGCGGCCCGAATCCTGGGCCTGCCCACCAACCGCGACGAGTTGTACCCGCTGGAGCACCCACGTGTACGTCTGGCCAACTCGGTTCGTGCGGTGATGCAGAACATCGCCACGTCCACTGCCGATGACGACGCGGTGTCGTCGATCGCCGCATTGGTCGAAGAAGCGGCTCGTCGACTGGCCGACGGTCCACACGGCCGCACGTACCACGGCTCGGCCGAAGGTTCGCTCGGTGGTGTGCCCACCGGATTTCAGAGTCACAGTCCGGTGACCGGTCCGCTCAACCCACTGGCCGGGCCGGTCCGCCTCACGGCCAACGAGCGCGAGGTGATCGCCGAGGTCACTTACGGCGATGCGTACGAAGGGCCCCCGGGTCATGTGCACGGCGGAGTGATCGCCGCATTGTTCGACGAGGTTCTCGGACTGGCGCAAGCGTTGTCGGGTCACCCCGGTATGACTGGTCAACTCGAGATCTCGTACCGGTCGCCGACTCCGCTGCACACACCGTTACGTGTGGTCGGTCGATTCGACCGGGTGGAAGGTCGAAAGATCTTCACATCGGGTGAGATCATCGCCGGAGATCGTCTGTGCGCCGAGGCCGTCGGGCTGTTCATCACGATCGACTTCTCGAAACTGGGCCAGGCCGGCGGGCGCACGTTCAGCGCGGAGTGATCGCGTCGAGAATTCGCGTGCCGGCACGGTGGGCGAGCGGTCGACCAACCCCCGGAATCTCGGCCAACTCGTCGATGGTGGTCGGCTTGGTGCGGGCGATGAGTTCGATGGTGGCGTCGCTGCAGATGAGTCGAGGATCCACGCGCGAGGTGCGGGCCGCCTGATCGCGCCACTCGAACAATCGAGCGGCAACCGGATCGGATGGCGTGGGTTCGAGTCGACGGGTCACTTGTCCGGCGAGGAAATCGGGTGACGGCGCCTCGCGGTCGGGATCGGGTGGGAACGAATCGAGGAACGGACTCGGCGTGGATCGACGACCGCGACGTGCTTCGGCTCGCGTCACGACGAGGCGATCGGACGCGCGAGTGATCGCGACGTACGCTAAACGAACCTCTTCGGCGACTTCGGCCGCGGTACGGGCCGACGAGTGCGGGACGAGTCCGTCTTCGGCACCCACGAGAACGACGGTCGACCATTCGCGACCCTTGGCGGCATGGAACGTGAGCAACTCCACGCCGTCGTCGTCGCGACGGAAGGGCCGGTTGATGCGCACCCACGCCGAGAAGCCGAGTCCGTCCTTGCCGCCCTCGCGTAGGAATTCGTCGACGGCATCGGCCACCTGGCGGCGGGCCGCGATGTCGTCGTCGGATTCGTCGCTCGGTTCGCGGGCATCGCGACTCCACGCCGCGAGTTGATGTCGGTTCGTACGCTCGGCCGCTTCACGAACCGCTCGTTGCACCGGATCGGCCGAGGCGCTCCCACTGAGCGTCGAGGGCACCCCGGCGGCTTCGAGGGCCGTTCGGATGGCCGGCAGTTGGGCGTTGGTTCGAGCGAGGATCGCGGTGTCGCGCCATTGCTCGACGCGCATGCGTTCGATGAACGCGGCGACACCACTCGCTTCGGTGGTTTCGTCGGCGTACTCGATGACGAGTGGCTGGCGACCGGGTGATCGCGCCGAGCGCAGCGCGGGCAGCGGTGCGTCGAGGCGTTGGAGAACTCGAAGGCCGGCCGAGACGATCTCGGGAGTGCAGCGATAGTTGGTGTCGAGTCGGACGACTTCGACGCCGGGGAAATGCTTCTCGAGTTCGAGAAGGATGGCCGGATCGGAACCGTTGAAGCCGTAGATGGCCTGGGCCGGATCGCCCACCACCGTCACGTCGTCGCGGTCGCCGCGCCACGCCTGAAGCACCGCCAATTGAAGCGGGTTGAGGTCCTGGGCTTCGTCGACGAAGAAGTGACGCAACCGCCAGTGCACCGCAGCGGCGAACTGTCCGTCGTCCTTCACGAGTCGGAGTGATTGAAGGAGGAGATCGTCGAGATCGAGCACGCCGCGCTTGCGCTTGAGGGATTCGTAGTCGGCGATCACTTGAGCGAGTTCGCCGATCGGTCGACGGAGCGAACGAGTGAGGTCGGACTTCTCGATGCGCTCGATCGACAGATTGCGAGCCCGAATCCAATCGAGGTCGGCCACGGTGTCGAACACGCGGCCTCGTGCATCCGATCCGAGGAGTTCGGCCACCAAGCGGCTGCGATCGGAGACGACGGTGGGGTGCCGTCGACCGCGGTCGTCCCAGAACTGGCGGAGCAACAGCAGCGCAACCGAATGGAACGTTCCGGCGATCGGCTTGTCGCGCAGGCCGAAACCAGTCACGCGCCGACGCAACTCGTCGGCCGCCTGTCGTGTGAACGTGAGAACCACGGTGTGTTGCGGGTCGATCGATTCGACCAGCGCACGATGGGCCAGACGCCGAGTGAGTACGGCGGTCTTGCCCGAACCCGCACCGGCGATGACGGCGAGCAATGGTGCCGACGACAACACGGCCGAGCGTTGTTGCTCGTCGAGTCCGAGGAGGAGATCGTCGGTCGTGGTGGGCACGCCTCGAGAGTAGGCGGTGGGTGCGGTATCGGTCGTGGGCAGTAAGGTCCGGCCATGCCTTATCCGCAACGCCTGCTCAACGACGGTGAAGAGGTCGCTCTCGACATCCACCCCCACTGGTGGTTCTTCGCCAAGTCGGCTGCGGCCACGTTGTTCTCGTCTGTCCTGTTCTTGTGGTCGGCGGTGGCGCTGGGGGATGCGACGTGGGAGAAAGGACTGAAGTGGCTGTTCGGTGTGACCGCCATCGTGTCACTCCTGTGGCTCGGGGTGCGTTGGCTGGTCTGGCGCACCACGCATTTCGTCATCACGTCCGATCGCCTCATCGCGCGCAAGGGCATCATTGCCAAGAGCGGAATCGAGATTCCCCTCGAACGAGTCAACAACGTGAGCTTCAACCAGAGCATCTTCGAACGAGTGATCAAGGCCGGCGACTTGCTCATCGAATCGGGTGGTGAAGACGGCCAGCAGCGATTCACCGACATTTTGCGGCCCGATGAGGTCCAGAACCTGATTCACCTACAGATGGAGGAGAACCAGCGTCGCACGTTCACGCCGGCCGCTCAGCCGATCGACGTGGCTGGCCAACTCGAGAAACTCGAAGCGCTGCGCGACCGCGGCACCATCACCGAGGCCGAGTTCGAATCACAGAAGCGTCGCCTACTCGACTGACCGCAAAGCCACCACGCATCCGCCGAAGCCGCCTCCGGTCATACGGGCACCGAGAACGCCGGGTCGTCGAAGAGTTCGCTCGACCGCGGCGTCCATCGTGGCATTCGACGTCTCGAAATCATGACGGAGACTCCAGTGACTCTCGGTCATGAGTCGACCTGCTTCGGTCCAGTTCGCTCGTCGTAGTGCCGCGACGAAGTCGAGAACTCGCTGGTTCTCGGAGATCACATGGCGAGCCCGACGACGAAGTGTCTCATCGGCGATCGCCGTCAGTGATTCGAGGGAAGCGTCTCTCAGTGGGCCGATGATGCGTTCGACGGCGGACGTTTCGGCCACGCGATCGGCGTACTCGCTACCAGCCAGAGTGCGCGGGGCGATGAATTCGACGTCGACCGTGATGGCCGATGGAATCGACACGTGCTCGATCGTCAGGTCGCGGCAGTCGATGAGCGTGGCGTGACCCGGTTGTCCGGCCGCGATGCACAACTGGTCCATGATCCCGCACGGAACTCCGGACGCCACGTGTTCGGCGCGCCGGCACAATTGCGCCAGTACGGTTTCGGGCATCGGACGATCGATCGTGGCCACTCGAGCCACCGCGATCTCGAGCGCGGCACTCGACGACAATCCCGAACCGATCGGAATCGTCGTGGACACGCGACCGGAGAATCCGCGTAACGACACTCCGGTCTTCTCGAGTTCGTGGAGCACTCCGGCCACGTAGCGACCCCAGCGCGGTTCGATCCGGGCCGGGTCGTCGATCGGCAGCGACAGCGTGACCGGGAGAGGTTCGTCGTCGGAGACGAGATGCCATACGCGATCGTCGGTGAAGTCGCCGGTGATCGTGGTGACCACGTCGAGAATCATGGGCAGCACAAGGCCCTGGGTGTAATCGGTGTGATCGCCGATCAGGTTGACGCGGCCGGGAGTAGAGACGATCACCGGCATCGTCGTCAGGCCGAGAGGCCGAGCACCTGGGCGAATCTCTCGAGGGCGTCGGTGTCGAAGGGGGCGCGCAGGGCCAAGTTGATCTGATCGGCGCCGGCGTCGACGTACTCGCCGATGCGGTCGATCACTTGTTGTTCGCTACCCGTGAGCACGCCGGGCCGCACGTAGTCGGCGAGGTGCCCGAACTGAGCGCGCAGACTCTCGTCCGTCCAGGCGATGCCGAGGTTCACCGTGCGACTAATCGCCTTCGGATCGCGCCCGGCCTTCTCGCAATGCTCGGTCAACACCTGACTCTTGTGTCGGAACGCTTCCGGAGCCACGAACGGAACGTTCCAGCCGTTGGCGTACCGGGCCGTGATCGACAAGGTGCGCTTCTCGCCGCCACCGCCGATCCAGATCGGGATCTTCTTCTGGACGGGCCGCGGTTCGTTGCGCGCGTTGTCGAGCGAGAACCACTGACCACTGAAACTGGTGACCTCGTCGTGCAGAAGGCCGCGCACGCACTGCACCGCCTCTTCGAGTTGATCCATGCGGGTCTTGATCGCAGGAAAGGGGATGCCGTACGCGTCGTACTCGACCTGGGCCCAACCGGCGCCGAGTCCGATGTCGGCACGACCGCCCGACACGTGATCGATCGCGGTGATCATCTTGGCCAGCACGGCCGGATGGCGATATCCGACCGAGTACACGAGCGAGCCCACCCGCACTCGTGATGTGGTGGCCGCCAACGCCGAGTGCATGGCCACCGCTTCGTAGCAGGCCGCATCATCGGGTTGTCCGGTTGCGCCGTAGAAGTGGTCCCAGATGGAGATCCAGTGAAAGCCGAGGCGTTCGATGAGAACCCAGAGCGGTTGCAAGGATTCGTACGTGGTGTGCTGGAGACCGGTGTGGACTCCGAACTTCGTCCGCGGAAACATCTCGTCACCGTACAGCACCTCGGAACGAAGTCGCTGGGGCGGGCCCGTCTAGTCTCCGGACATGCCTCGCGCCGTCGTGCCTGCCACTTCCGGAACCGTCGAACTCGAGTACGAGACGATGGGTTCACCCGACGACCCCACGGTGTTGCTCATCATGGGCTTCACGGCGCAGATGATCGCCTGGCCCGATTCGTTCTGCACCGCGCTCGTCGAGCAGGGGTTCCACGTCGTGCGCTTCGATAATCGTGACTGCGGACTCTCCACCAAGTTCGACGGTCGCACGGTGGACGTGGGCGCCGTCATGGCCGCTGCCTTCGCCGACCAGCCGGCGCCGCCCGTTCCGTACACGTTGTCCGACATGGCTCTCGATGCGGTCGGCCTCCTCGATCATCTCGGCATCGACCGCGCCCACGTGGTGGGTGCATCGATGGGTGGGATGATTGCTCAGCACGTCGCGATCGAGCACCCGAGTCGCGTGCGCTCGCTCACCTCGGTCATGTCGATGTCCGGCGAGCCCGAATACGGCTCACCGCTACCCGAAGCGGCGGCCGTGCTGCTCGCACCTCCTCCCGCCGAACGCGCCGCTTACATCGAACACTCGATCAACTACGCGGTGTGGCAGTCGAAGCGTTTCTTCGATGCCGATCAAGTGAAGATCGACGCCGCCCGCGCGTACGATCGCGCGTTCTATCCGGAGGGGTCCGACCGGCAGTTGGCGGCCATCTATGCCAGTGGTCGACGCAACGAAGGTCTCGCCAATCTGCGCGTACCGACGCTCGTGATCCACGGGCGCGACGACACGTTGCTGCCTCCGGCCGGAGGTGAGCGCACGGCCGAATTGGTTCCCAACTCCACGCTGTTGATGGTTGCCGACATGGGACACGACTTGCCGACTCCTCTGCAGCCGTTGATCGTGGGAGCCATCGCCGCCCACGCGCGTCACTCCGATTGGTTGGTTGCTCCGTCACGCTGAATACGATGCGGGTATGCCCGGTCCTCTCTCTGGTTTCCGCATCATCGAAATCGCCGGCATCGGCCCCGGACCATTCGCGGCCATGCTGCTTTCCGACATGGGTGCCGAGGTCATCCGCGTCGAACGGAGCCAGGCGGTGCGTGGCCCGGCACCCGACAAGCCGGGGGCCGACATCTTGCAGCGTGGTCGTCGCAACATCGCCATCGACCTGAAGAACCCCGAAGGTGTCGAGACGTTGTTGCGTCTCGTCGAGTCGGCTGACGCGTTGATCGAGGGCTTCCGCCCCGGAGTGATGGAGCGACTCGGCGTTGGCCCCGATGTGTGTCACGCGCGCAATCCGAAGTTGGTGTTCGGACGCATGACCGGATGGGGTCAGACCGGTATGTACGCCCAGGCGGCCGGGCACGACATCAACTACATCGCTCTGGCCGGCGCTCTGGCGCACTTCGGTCGCGCCGGTGAAGCCCCGGTTCCGCCCATGAACATGGTGGGCGACTTCGGTGGTGGCGGCATGTTCATCGCGTTCGGTGTGGTGTGCGCTCTTCTCGAAGCGTCCAAGAGCGGTCGCGGTCAAGTGGTGGATGCCGCCATGGTCGACGGCACCGCGATTCTCATGACGATGTTCTGGGCCTTTTCGCAGATGGGTGCCCACGACGAGAACAACCGTGGCACCAACTTGCTCGACACCGGTGCGCACTTCTACGACGTGTACGAGTGCAAAGACGGCAAGTACGTGTCGCTCGGCTCGATCGAGCCGCAGTTCTACGCCGAGCTGATGCGTCTCACCGGGCTCGACGGCGACGCCGAGTTCGCCAAGCAGATGGATCGCTCCCTGTGGCCGCATCTGAAGCAGCGTCTGGCCGAGGTGTTCCGCACCAAGACGCGTGACGAATGGTGTTCGATCATGGAAGCCACCGACGTGTGCTTCGCACCGGTGCTCACCATGAGCGAAGCGGCCAAGCATCGTCACAACGTCGAACGCAACATGATCATCGAGATCGCCGGCATGAAGCAGCCCGCACCCGCTCCGCGATTTTCGCGCACGGTCACCGAGGTCACGTCACCGCCGGCCCATCCCGGCCAGCACTCGCGTGAGATCCTCGAATCGTGGGGCTTCTCGAGCGCCGACATCGACCGACTCGTGTCGTCGGGTGCCGTCGTCGACGCGTGAGCACCCTCGTCTGCTTCCACGCCCACCCCGACGACGAATCGATCGCCACGGGAGGAACCATCGCCCGCGCGGCGGCCGAAGGACATCGTGTCGTTCTGGTGGTGGCCACCGACGGTCGCCACGGAGAGGTGCCAGCCGATCTTCAACCCAGTGAGACTCTCGCCGATCGCCGTCGTCGCGAAACCGAGAAGTCGGCCGCGGTTCTCGGTGTGAGTGAAGTCGCTTGGCTCGGTTACGCCGACAGCGGTATGAACGGTTGGTCGCAGAACCACGAGCCGGGTGCGTTCATGAGCGCCGATCTCGACGAAGCGAGTGAGCGTTTGGCCGCCATCGTGCGACGAGTCGACGGTGACGTGCTCACGTGCTACGACTGGCACGGCGGCTACGGACATCCCGATCACATCCAGGTTCATCGGGTCGGTCATCGAGCCGCCGAGATCCTTGGCGACAGCGGCCATGTGGTTCGACTGCTCGAATCCACCATGAACCGGACCCGGATCGCTCGTCTGCGAGCCATGAACGCCGAGTCGAATCCCGATGCCGAAGCCTTCGATCCGGAGGCCCCGGCCGATGACGGCAATCCGTTCGGTTCGACCGAGGACGAGATCACGATGGCGGTCGACGTGACGCAGTTCGTCGCGCTGAAACGTGAATCGATGGCGTGTCACGCCAGCCAGATCACCGACGGCAGTTTCTTCTTGCAGATGCCGCCCGAGATCTTCGCCTTGGCGTTCGGAACCGAATGGTTCATCGAACCGGGTCAGCCTGGTGGTGCGCGCGAGGGGTGGCTGTTGTGAGCCGCGTGTATCTGGTTCGCCACGGACGAGCCGCCGCGGGCTGGGACACCGACCCCGATCCAGGTCTCGATGAAACCGGTCGCCGTCAGGCTGCTGACACCGCTCAGCAATTGTCGACTCTGCCTCCGATGGCGGTGGTCTCGAGTCCGTTGCGCCGTTGTCGTGAGACCGCCTCGTTCTTGATGACGCACTGGCGAATCACCGATCTACCGATCGCCGACGAAGTGCGTGAGATTCCCTCACCGCCCGGCATTCCGATGAACGAGCGCGTCGAGTGGTTGCGCCGGGCGATGGCGGGTTCGTGGGGCGATCTCGGATCGCCGTACGTCGAGTTCCGCGACTCGGTGGTGTCGTTCGTGGCCACCCGGCCGGTCGACACCGTGATCTTCAGTCATTTCATCGCCATCAACGCGGTGGTCGGCTCGTGTCTGGGTGACGATCGCCTCGTGATCGACAGCCTCGACAACGCCTCGGTGACCGTGGTCGACACGAGTCCTCGTTCGGGCGATGCCGCTGGACGTCTGCAGCTCGTCGAGCGTGGCCGGGAAGCCGACACACTCATTCGCTGATCGGGCAGACTGTTCGCATGCGCGATCGGTCACGAAACGTCGGGGTTGCCACGGCTCTGGCCATCGTCTTCGTCATCGCATCGTGCGGTGGCGGCGGGGGAGGCGACGACACGCTCGCTCCGTTGCCCACCGCTCCTGGTTCGTCGTCGAGCCTGGCTCCGTTGGTGTCCACCACCACCGAGCCGGCGGCCAGCACCACCACGTCGATCAACTCGACAACCACGACCCTCGTTCCCGGTCTCGAACTCGTTCTGCGCTCCGATGGCATCGGCGACGCGCGTTTCGGTGTCGAGCCCGACGGAGTCATCGGCTACGTGAAGGCGATTCTCGGCGCGCCCGATCGCGACACCGGATGGATCGATTCGTTCAGTGAGTTCGGTTCGTGCCCGGGCACCGAGGTCCGCGCCGCCGAGTGGGCCAATCTGCGGTTGCTCTTCGGCGACCAGAGCGACTTCAACACGGGCCGGCGACACTTCTACGCTTGGCAGTACGGTCCGCCCGTGGATTCGGAGATCGGACCGCTCGGTCCGGCCACCGACGGAGGTATCACCGTGGGATCGACCGTTCGTGACATCGTGAAGGTGTATCCCGACGTCGAGATCTACAACGACGAGATCTTCGGCCCCGGATTCGAGATCGAAGCGACACTCACCGGAACGCTGAGCGACGACGCACCGAGTGGATTGGTGCTCGCTCTGTACGGTGGCACGGCCTGTGGCGAGTAGCCCGGATAGCGTCGTTCGTTCATGACCGCATTGATGCTGCTCGATCTGCACGAATCGTTCTCGTGGTTCGTGATCTTCGCCAACGGCCTCGCGGGTCTGTGGGCCCTCTTGGCGCACAAGTTCCCCGGACTGCGCTCACGCGCCCTGTGGTGGTACACGGGCCTCGCGCAGTTGACGGTCTTCGTGCAGGTGATCTTCGGCGTGGCGCTCGTGAATCGCGAGAAACTCGAGTTCCCGGCCTTCCACGCGTTCTACGGGTTCGTGGGCATCATGGCCGTGGCGATCATCTACAGCTACCGCAACCAGATGCGGCACAAGCTGTACCTGCTCTACGGATTGGGCGGGCTGTTCTTGATGGGACTCGGAATCCGAGCCCTGCTCGTCGGTCAGACCTGACGACGACCGTTCGTCTCAGAGCGACGCGGAGAGCGAGTCGAGCTGTGTGCTGAGCGCACTCGGCAACTTCGGTCCGAAGTGAGCGAAGTGATCCTGAATCTGCGAGACGGCCGACTTCCAGCCGTCGATGTCGACCGACAGGATCTCGTGCAGATCGTCGGCGGCGATGTCGAGGCCATTGAGATCGAGGGCTCCCGGCGTGGGCAGCAGACCAATGGGGGTCTCCACCGCGTCGGCCTTGCCTTCGACGCGATCGAACACCCACTTCAACACGCGGCTGTTCTCGCCGAAGCCGGGCCACAAGAACCGACCGTTCTCGTCACGACGGAACCAGTTGACGAAGAAGATCTTGGGCAACTTCGACTCGTCGGTCTTCGAACCGATGCGCAACCAGTGCGCGAAGTAATCGGCCATGTTGTAACCGCAGAACGGAAGCATGGCCATGGGATCG
Organism: Actinomycetota bacterium; assembly: GCA_016871355.1. Lineage (GTDB taxonomy): Bacteria > Actinomycetota > Acidimicrobiia > Acidimicrobiales > Ilumatobacteraceae > Casp-actino8. The sequence goes on along the minus strand of VFZC01000005.1, from coordinate 78,608 downwards.
AAGCGCAACTTGCCCACCGCGCCGGCCTGAGCCGCGGTGGTCTCCGAAGCCATGATCGAGCCGAGGAACACGCCGTGCTCCCAGTCGAACGCCTGAGTGACGAGCGGAACCGTGGTACGACGACGGCCGCCGAACAAGATGGCCGAGATCGGCACACCGGCCGGGTCCTGCCACTCGGGAGCGGCCGACGGGCACTGCGACGCCGGGGCGGTGAAGCGAGCGTTCGGATGCGCGGCCGGTGAATCGCTCTCGGGCGTCCAGGCGTTGCCCTTCCAGTCGGTGGCCCGAGCCGGCGCGTCGTCCGACATGCCCTCCCACCACACGTCTCCATCGGAGGTGAGCGCGGTGTTGGTGAAGATGCAGTTGCCCCACAGCGTGTGCATGGCGTTGGCGTTGGTGTCGTAGCCGGTTCCGGGGGCCACGCCGAAGAAGCCCGCTTCGGGGTTGATCGCGTAGAGGCGGCCGTCGGCGCCGAACTTCATCCAGCAGATGTCGTCACCGATGGTCTCGGCCTTCCAGCCCGGGATGGTGGGCACGAGCATGGCCAGGTTGGTCTTGCCGCAGGCCGACGGGAACGCAGCGGCGATGTACTTCGACTCACCGGCCGGGTTGGTGAGCTTCAAGATGAGCATGTGCTCGGCGAGCCAGCCGTCGTCGCGGGCCATCACCGAGGCGATGCGCAGTGCGAAGCACTTCTTGCCGAGCAACGCGTTGCCGCCGTAACCCGAACCGTACGACCAGATCTCGCGGGTCTCGGGGAAGTGCACGATGTACTTGTTGTCGGGGTTGCACGGCCACGCCACATCCGACTGTCCGGGGGCGAGCGGGGCGCCGACCGAGTGGAGACACGGGACCCAGTCGTTGTTGCCCAGAACGTCGAGCGCGCCCTGGCCCATGCGCGTCATGATGCGCATGCTCACGGCCACGTAGGCCGAGTCGGTGAGTTGCACGCCGATGTGGGCGATGGGCGAGCCGAGGGGGCCCATGCTGAAGGGCACCACGTACATGGTGCGGCCCTGCATCGCGCCGGAGTAGAGAGCGGTCAATTCGGCCCGCATCTCGGCGGGCTCACGCCAGTTGTTGTTGGGGCCGGCGTCGTCGGCCTTGGCCGAACAGATGAAGGTGCGGTCTTCGACACGAGCGACGTCGCCCGGATCGGAGTGCGCCCAGTAGCTGTTGGGGCGCTTGGCTTCGTCGAGCTTCGTGAAGGTTCCGGCGGCGACCAGCGCTTTGCACAGACGGTCGTATTCGTCGGCCGAACCGTCGCACCAGTAGATGTCGGACGGCTGCATGATCGCGGCCCAGTCGGCCACCCACTTCTTCAGACGTTCGTTGCTGGTGGTGCCGCTCATGGTGTTCTCCTGGGGGTCGGAAAGAACCTTGTGATGTTGTACTAGATGAGACCCGCTCGGTCAGAAGCCGGGCGTGCCCATGTCGACTTCGGAGCCCATGCGCACGTGCGTGGCGAGTCCGTCGTCATTCAGATCGAACACCACGCGCTGGCCGGGCCTCAGCATCCGGAAGATGCTCCCCACGAGGGCATCGGCAGCGAGTTCGTGTTCGGTCAGATCGGTGTCGCGCAGGATGAGACCAGTCCCGGTTCCCGGGTCGTAGGCCTTGATGACTCCCTGCATCGTCGAAATCAGCGAGTGGCCGAGGAGCCGGCCTTGATGACCTTGCCGGCGCGGATGCATCCGGTGCAAACGTTCAGGCGGCGCGGTGATCCGTTCACGAGGGCCCGAACGCGCTGAATATTCGGATTCCAGCGACGCTTGGTGCGCACATGTGAGTGCGAGACCGACATCCCCCACGAGGGGCGCTTCCCGCAGACTTCGCAAACTGAGGCCATGATGGTTCTTCCTTCGAACCGTCCCCTCCGGGGGATCAGCGGACGAAACGCTATCAGCGGACCCCGGTGACCCCAAGGCTGTGCGGGTCATCCGATCTGAGACACGCTTCACCAGCACGACGGGCCGGGGGCCCAGGGGTACCATTTCCACGTGGCCGCACCGGTGATGTCGCCCGAGGGGGAGCGTTTCGACGCCGAGCGCCTACGGCGCACCGTGGTGACCTTCCGCGACGCGGTCCGCGAGCACGCCCCCCGGATCAACCGGCTGAACGTCTACCCGGTTCCCGACGGTGACACCGGCACCAACATGGCCCGGACCCTCGACGCCGTGGTGGCCGAACTCGACCGGGCCGACCCGGCCATCGAGTCCACCTGCCAGGCCATCTCGCACGGATCGCTCATGGGCGCTCGCGGCAACTCGGGCGTGATCTTGTCGCAGATCCTGCGCGGACTGGCCGGGCGACTCTCGTCGGCGGCCTCGCACACCGCTTCGGGTCTGGCCGATGCTCTGTCGGAAGCGTCGTCGGCGGCCTACAAGGCGGTCGTCAAGCCGATCGAGGGCACCATTCTCACGGTCGTGCGCGAGGCGAGTGAGGCGGCCAAGTCGACCGCCGCCAATGGCGCCGGGCTGTCGGCGGTGTTGCGCGCCGCGCGCGATGCCGGCCGTTCGGCGCTTGATCGCACACCCGACATGTTGCCCGTGCTCAAAGACGCTGGGGTCGTGGACGCCGGTGGCGCCGGGTTCTTGTTGTTGCTCGACGCCGCACTCAACGTGGTCGACGGCGAGCCGATGCCGACCCCGGCCGATTCCATCGGTGGCGATTCGGACGATCTGCCGTCCATGGTGTCGGCCCCCGACGTACACGGCGATCTCACGGTGGCCGATCTGCGCTACGAGGTCATGTACTTCTTGCACCTCGACGACGACAAGATCGAATCGTTCAAGGCCGATTGGGCCGAAATCGGCGACTCGATCGTGGTGGTTGGCGGCGACGGCCTCTGGAACTGCCATGTGCACACCAACGACATCGGCGCGGCCATCGAGGTGGCCATCGATCTCGGTGGACGGCCCAAGCAGATTCGCGTGACCGACTTGTTCGAAGAAGTGGCCGAGCGACACGCCGAGCACGAACGCCGCCTCGGAGTCTCGGGTCTTCCCGCGGTCATCACGGCCGTGGTGGCGGTCTGCAGCGGAAGCGGACTCGAAGAGTTGTTCGCGCAACTCGGTGTGCAGGGCATCGTCACCGGCGGACAAATCCTCAATCCGTCCACCGCCGAACTGCTCGGAGCGGTCGAGCGCGTGAACGCGCACGAAGTGATCGTGCTCCCCAACAACAAGAACATCATCCCGGTGGCCGAGCAGCTCGATGCACTCACCGCGAAGTCCGTGCGGGTGGTTCCGACTCGTTCGATGCCCGAGGCCTTGGCCGCTCTGGTGGTGTACGACCCCGAAGCCGGAGTCGACGACAACTCGTCGTCGATGTCGTCGGCCATCGATGCAATGGCCACTGGTGAGGTCACGCAGGCCGTACGCGATTCGCACAGCGAGGCCGGACCCGTGACCGCGGGTGACTGGATCGGACTCGTGCGCGGTGACGGCATCGTCGCGGTGGCGGGTTCACTCGACGGTGCGGCCGTCGCGTTGCTTCAGCACCTCGTCACCGACGAGCGTGAAATCGTGACGATCATCGAGGGTTCCGATGCCATCGCATCGGTCACCGACTCGTTGCGCAGTTGGGTCGCATCCGAACGCCCGGGCGTTCAGGTCGAGTGCCACCGCGGTGGCCAACCTCTGTATCCGTATCTCTTCGGCGTCGAGTGAGCGAGCAGTCCGCCCCGATCACCTTTCGTGATCTCGCCGACATCGATCTGGCCCGACTCAAGTCGGTGGGGGCCGGGAAGCGGCGCGAGAACTTCGAAAAGTTCGGCATCGAGAATCTGGCCGATCTGCTGACGCACTATCCGCGTCGTTGGATCGATCGCACGCGTGAGGCCCGCATCAGCGATCTCGTCGAAGGTCTCGACGCGTTGGTGGTGGCCGAGGTCCGCTCGGTGTCGTCGCCGCCGCGCGGTCGTGGTCCGGCGCGTGTCACCGTGACCATCGGCGACGACACCGGACGACTCACCGTCGTGTTCTTCAATCAGCCGTGGCGCGAACGGCAACTCGCCCCCGGATCGCTCGTGGCCGTTCACGGCAAGGTGTCGTCGTTTCGAGGTCAGCGCCAGATGGCCAATCCGACCGTCGATGTGCTCGGCGACCCGGGTGAACGCCCGCGCCCGATCGTGTCGGTGTATCCACAGAGCGAGAAGGTCGACCTGCCGTCGTGGGTCGTGCGACGCGCGGTCGACGAAGCGCTGTCACGCTGCCGAGCGCGAGGTCTGGCCGATCCGGTTCCGCCCTTGCTGCTCGAACGGTTCACCTTGGCGAGTCGACAGGACGCGCTGTTCGGAATCCACCTGCCCGACACCTTCGCGATCAAGGAAGCCGCGCGTCGACGTCTGGCGTTCGACGAATTGCTGCGTGTGCAGCTGGTGCTCGTCATGCGCAAGCGAGCCATGGAACGCGATTCGGTCGGGATCGTGCACCGCGTGGGCGGACCGCTCGTGAAGCGCTTCCTCACCGATCTGCCGTACCAACTGACCGGCGCGCAAGAACGAGTGATCCGCGAGATCGAACACGATCTGGCCGATCCGCGTCCGATGCACCGTCTGCTACAGGGCGACGTGGGCGCCGGTAAGACCCTCGTTGCTGTGGTGGCGATGCTCGTGGGTGTCGATGGTGGGCACCAGGCGGCCCTCATGGCTCCCACCGAAGTGTTGGCCGAACAGCATGCGACCGGAATCCGTCGTCTCCTCGACGGGCTGCGTATCCCGGCCGCCGACAATCTGTTCGGCGAACGCGAGGTTCGCGTCGAGCTCCTCACCAACAGTGTCACCGGCGAGAAGCGACGCGACGTGCTGGCTGGTCTGGCCGACGGTTCGGTCGACATCGCGATCGGAACTCACGCACTCATTCAGGAGGGTGTCGAATTCGCCAGCCTCGGTGTGGTCGTGGTCGACGAACAGCATCGTTTCGGTGTCGAGCAACGAGCCGCGTTGCGCGACAAGGGTCAGGCCGACGGTCGTTCGCCCGACGTGTTGGTCATGACCGCCACGCCGATTCCGCGCACTGCGGCGATGACGGTGTACGGCGACCTCGACGTGAGTGTTCTCGACGAGAAGCCGCCGGGCCGCACGCCGATCGTCACTCGCCACGCTCGTGGCGTGGAAGAAGCCGATGTGTGGGCCGACGTTCGCGAACAAGTGAGTCGCGGTCGACAGGCCTACGTGGTGTGCCCGCTCATCGAGGAGAGCGAGAAACTCGAAGTCGCCTCGGCCGAAGAAACGCGCACTCGCCTCGAAGCCGGTGAGTTGTCGGGGTTGCGCGTCGGTCTGCTTCACGGCCGGATGTCGTCGGCCGAGAAAGAGGCCATCATGGACTCGTTCCGAACCGGACGACTCGACGTGCTGGTGGCCACCACGGTGATCGAAGTGGGCGTCGACGTTCCGAACGCGACGGCCATGGTCATTCTCGACGCCGACCGGTTCGGTATCTCCCAACTCCACCAGTTGCGTGGGCGCGTCGGTCGCGGGTCGCACGAGTCGACGTGTTGGCTGGTCACCAGTGCATCCGACGACGAGTCGACGCTCGTGGGTGAGGTGTCACCGCGGGTCGAAGCCCTCGTCGAATCCGATGACGGTTTCCTCTTGGCCGAAGTCGACCTCGAGTTGCGCGGTGAGGGCACCCTCATGAACAAGGAGCAGAAGGGGCGCAGCGATCTGAAGTTGGCCTCGTTGCGGCGCGACCGCGAGTTGGTGGCCTTGGCCCGCGAAGCCGCGTTCGCGATCGTCGACGACGATCCGAGTCTCGCGTCGCACCCTGGGCTGCGTGAAGAACTCGAGTTGTTCCTGCGTCCGCAGGACGAGGAGTTTCTGTTCAAGAGTTGACGGTGTGCTGGCGCCATGGCGCGCGAGGATCAGCAACCGGCGAATGACGGCATCGATCCAGTGCGAATGTTGTTCAACCTGATCTCGCCGCCGCTGGCGACGGCAGTGACGGTCGTGTCGCCATCGATCTCGACCGCCGCGACGATTCGGTCACCGATCGCGAGCGCGGCCGCTCGTGAACCGATCAGGAGACGCAACGAAGTCGAACCGTCGAGATCGACCGACAGCGACGAGAACTCGACGGCCTCACTACTCGACCAGGCGCGGTCGGATGAGAGCGACAGCGCAACCGGTTCGGTGGATCCGTCGGCGTCGCGGAACCAGAACGTCACGTGAGTGCCAGCGGCCAGCGGTCCGATGTCTGCGCTCAATGCTCGACAATCGTCGTCGGCGACGGTCGTCGGGGACGACGACACCACGACGTCGCGGGCGACCCCGGTGAGGCTCATGGTCAATTCCGACCAGGTGCGCCGCTCGATGCTCAACTCGCTCTGCTCGGTGGTCAGCACCGGTTGGAAATCGCGATCGACGATGCGCTGGAACTGGTCGCCGTCCCTAAGCGACACGCTGATCGGGTGCACGTAGGCGCGCGGTTGCGATTCGGCGAGGTCGTCGGCGAACCACGCATCGGTGTCGGGCAACACGAAGTCGGGGGACGTTCGGCCGAGGTAGATCTCGCCGATGAGGAACGACTTCCAGGCGAAGCGCGTGGCCGGCACCCGGCGAGTCTCGAGATAGGTCCACGGATACATCGTCCACGACAGCACGGGGTCGCCGTCGTTCGACACCAGGTCGAGTACGGCGTGAACGGTTCGTGATTCACCACTGCGATTCCGATCACGCTCGGCCGCGTGGTCGGCGAATCCGGTGAATCGTCCGGCCGATTCGGCACCGGCCCAGAACGAGTCGGTGCCCTGAGTGACCAGTGATCCCACGAGCAGAAGGGCCGGCCAGGCCCGTCGCATCGGGAGAAGGGGGGCGAGTGCACCGATCACGAAGGCGATCGTGAGCAGCGTCGGCATCGCCAGCACCGAGAAGTAGTGGCTCGAGTAACGCTGACTCAAGACGAGTTCGATCCAGGCACCGAGCCACCAGACTCCGAGCGTCACGCCCAGTGTGCGCTGCGTCGTCGTGAACGATTGCCAGCGCTGCCGAACGATCACCGCGAAAGCCGCGTAGAGAACGAGCAGCATCGGGCGGTCCTGGTGGTAGCCCACGAATGTTTGCCAGCCCAGACCGAACTGATCGCGAAGTCCGCGACCGAGACCCGAGTTCATGTAGCTCGCGTAGGTCCACCAGCCCGACCAGAACTCGTCGAACGAACCGCGCACGGCGTACCAGACGGGTGCGCTGGCGACCGTGGCCAACGACGCCGTCGCGAACACGACGAGCGGACGAGCGAACGACGATTCGCGTCGACGAACCACCGCGGCGAGCGAAACGACCGCCACCGCGGCGAACACGCTCGTGAGAAGCGTCTGCACCGCCAGGCCCGTGAGCACGGCCAACGCGACCCACGACCAACGCGATCGCTTCGGTGACGTCCAGAAGAAGTCGGTGAGGACGATGATCACCGTGGCGGCGAAGAGTGCGGTGGTGATGTTGCGGCTGTACAGAACGCCTGCGTAGTCGCTCGATGAAAAGGTGAGGTGCACGAAGGCGACGACACCCGCACCGACGGCGACGGTTCGTGCCGAGCCGAACGAACGAGTGACGGTGGCGCTGGCGACGGCCACGAGCAGAGCCGCGACGATCACGAAGGCCGAGATGGCGAACCAGTACGAGTCGAACGACGTGATCGACCGCGCGGCGTCGTAGACGACCATTTCGAACGGACCCTTGTTGTGGATTCCGTTCTCGTAGTACGACCCACCGAATCGGGCCGCCCGCTCGACGACGGTACGCGCGAATTGCGGGTCGTAGTCCTGCGAGCGCAACTCGATGGCGGTCCAGGCCATGAACACGAGCGTGGCGCCGACCCCGACGAACGCCGCCTTCGAACGTTCGATGGGTGGGAGTTCGTGTGATTCCGGTCGCGATGTTCGCGATGAGGTTCTCGCCAGCGCATCACCGAACGCGAGAGCGACCGCGATCACGACGATCACACCGATTCGTAGGAGAACTCCCACCATGTGTCGTTGGACCTCGACGGCGTCGAGGACGTACGACGTGTAGGCCTCGACCACCGTGGTGACGAGCGCGACCCCGAGGACCACACCGAGGGCTCGCCGCTTTCGGGCCACGGCGATCGAAGCGAGAGCGCCGACAGCGAGCCAGAGTGCGAGCGACGTGTTGGTGCGCGGAACGTCGAACCACGACGAGCCGTCGGGAAGTCGATCGCCGACGTCGTAGCGGTCGTAGTCGTCGAATCGATAGGTGAGCAGTCCGGGGAGATCACGGCGGAATTCGCCGAACCAGTGCGGCGCATCGAGCACGAGCGACATCACCTGATCGCGCTGCCCCTCGCCATCGACCCAGTTGCGGAACTGGTCCAGACGTGGGTCGCTCAGAAAGGCCTCACCGTCCGACCACGAATCGGATCCGGTGCGTTCGCGCAACGCGTCGCTGAGGGGCATTCCCCGGCCGACCCAGTCGGCGGTCAGGTCGTCGTCGGGGAGCACGCGGAGTCCGACGTTGTTGACGAGCGGATAACGGTTGCGTTCGCTCACGTTCTGGGCCACCGCCACGTACACGACGCCGAGCGCGAGTACCGCCGCACCGACTCGCAGGAGCCGACGTCGCGCGTCGTCGCTCGTGTATCGGCTGGCGACCAGGGTGGCGACGGCAATGACGCCGACGGTCACCGCGTGGGCATCGCGCACCAGTAACCACGCCGTGGTCGCGACCAACGCGAGGACGAGTCGACGTTTGCTGAGTGCGTTGGCGTACGCGAGCCAGGCGGCCAACGCGAACAGCGACAACGTGAGTCCGAGCGACTCGCTGAGAACTTCGAGTGACCACGTGGCGAAGCGCGGTTGAACGGCCACGAGAGCGATCGCCACCACCGCGATCCAGGCGATGACCCGGTTGGCGACGATGCGCAGGATCGTCGCCCCGAGAACGGCGATGGCCGAGGCGTACGCCGTCGTCTGGACGAGAACGATCGCACCGGTGTTTCGTCCGAGGATCCACGCGAGCAGAGGAAGACCGACCGGTCGTTCACCGAACCAGAACGACGGCCACCATGGACCGATCTGCGCGTGGTCGAGGAACGAATACGAATCGGGGAACTCGGGACGCAGACCCGAGCGCCAGACCGGGCCGAGTGTGCGCAACAAGAACACCGAGACGAAGAGTGCGAACACCACCCGCGAGAGGTCGTGTCGTGGTCGCCAGCCCCGGCGAGAAGCCGTCACGATTCGTCGCCCGTCACGATTCATCGTCCGTCGCGATTCGTCGTCCGTCACGATTCATCGTCCATCACGATTCGTCGTCCGTGGCGTCCCAGTCGTCCGGCAGGACGAGATCCCAGCGGTCGAGACAGTCCTGGCATCGATAGGCGACGATGTCGCCCGGCAGCCAGGTGCCGTCCTCGCGCGCGTAGGTGATGAGGAAACACCGTCCGCCGCAATCGACGCACACGATTTCCGTCTCGGGTGAACGCGGCACGCTCAAAGTCTGCCCTCCGTAGAGTGTCGTCCATGCGCGTCGTGGCCGGATCGTTGCGCGGTCGGGCCATCGTGGCCCCCGAGGGTGACGCCACCCGACCCACCACCGACCGGGCTCGCGAGGCCATGTTCAACGCTCTCGACAGTCTGGGCGCCCTCGATGATGCGACGGTGCTCGACGTGTATGCGGGCAGCGGAGCGCTCGGTATCGAGGCGTTGTCGCGGGGTGCCCGCCACTGCACGTTCGTCGAGCGCGACAAACGAGCCCTCGACGCCGTCCGAACCAACGTGACGAAGTTGGGGCTCTCGGACCGCACGCGGGTCGTGGCGGGGGATGCCTTCACGTCGATGGTCGCGCAACGCAACATCGATCTGCTGCTCGCCGACCCGCCCTACGGGTTCGCCGACTGGGATCGCTTCTTCACCACGATCGAGCCGGTGGTGGTCGACGACGCCGTGGTGGTCGTGGAGAGCGATCGCGAGATGAATGAGCGTGACGGCTGGGAGACCATCCGCGCCAAGCGGTACGGCCGGGCCTGGGTCACCTTTCTCCGTCCCAACCGCCCAGCCTGAACCGGTACCTCTGAACTGGTACCTCTGAACCGGTACCCCTGAACCGGTACCGTTGAGGCCACATGGCCACCTCGCTCACCGCTCTGTATCCGGGGAGTTTCGACCCGTTCCATCTCGGCCACCTCGACGTGGTCGAGCAGTCGGTCGAGTTGTTCGGCAACGTGATCGTGGCCGCGATGCACAACCCGGGCAAACCGAGTGGAGTGATCGACCTCGATACGCGGGTCGCTCTCATTCGTGAGTCGGTCGCGCACCTTCCGACGGTTCGAGTGGAAGCCCACCCCGGCCTCGCCGTCGACGCCGCGCGCGCGGTGGGCGCTGATTTCATCGTCAAGGGTTTGCGTACGGCGGGTGATTTCGAAGTCGAGCAGCAGATGGCCCACACCAATCACTCGGTGTCGGGTGTTCGAACGGTGTTCCTCCCGGCCCGCCCCGATCTCGTGTTCATCAGCAGTCGCTTCATCCGTGAAATCGCCCAGCACGGAGGCAATGTCGGGCATCTGGTGCCTGCCCCGGTGGCACGGACGATCGCGAGTATCTTTGGGGGCCGGTCCTGACCGGACGGAGGCCAACGCCATGAACACCGATTTCGACGATTTCGACGACGACACCGGCTCGTACGACCGCGTCGCCGACGACCAACTCGGCGACTCGGGCGTTCTCCTGCGCCGCGCCATCGACATCATCGCGACCGCACCCAACATGCCGTTGTCTTCCACGCCGCGTATCGACCGCGACGAGATCATCGACATTCTCGAGGGTGCGCTCGATCGTCTGCCCGACGAACTGCGTCAGGCGCGCTGGATGATGAAGGAGCGTGACGAGTTCTACGCGCGTATGCGCCGCGAGGCCGACGAGATCGTCGAAGCCGCCAAGGTGCAGGCCGAGCGCTTCGTTCAACGGGCCGAAGTGGTGCGCGCGGCCGAGCAGCGGGCCCGTCAGATCATCGAAGCCGCCGAGGACGACGCCAGCCGGCGCAAGAACGAGATGGAAGATTTCCTCGATCGCCGTCTCGCCAGTTTCGAAATCCTCCTCGACAAGTTGGCCCGTACGGTCGACACCGGCCGCCGACGTCTGGCCATCGGTGCCGAGCGAGCCAGTGAAGAGAACCTCCCCGAGATGTACTCGGACGACAGCGGTCAGGTCGCCCAGCGCGATCCCGATCCTTCCAACGGGTTCTTCGATCAGGACTCCACCCGCAATCGCTGACCACCACCGGTGAAGAACCCGCTCGTCGTCAACGCGCTCGAACTGCTTCGACGCCCCGGCTCGTTGAAAGACGTCGCCTGCGAGGTCGAACCCGAGGTGGTCGAACTGCACGACGAACGTCTGGTGCCCGCGTCGACGGTCGACGTCGACCTCGTGTGCTCGAGCCTGTCGACCGGCATCGTCATCGAAGGTGCGATCTCGGCTCGTTTCCACGGTGAGTGCCGTCGGTGTCTGGCGCCGGTCACGGGGCAGATTGACACGCCAGTGCGCGAGCTGTACCAAGAGACCGTCACCGACCCCGACGCGTTCCCGATCGAGAACGATCAGATCGACTTGAGGCCGCTCGTGCGCGAGGCGGTGCTCCTCGAACTTCCCGACGCCCCTTTGTGCTCGGCCGAGTGTCGGGGTCTGTGTCCGGTGTGCGGCGTCGATCGCAACGTCACGGCGTGCTCGTGTTCCACCGAGGCCCGTGACCCCCGTTGGTCGGCCCTCGACGCCTTGCGCGAACAACTACCCGAGTGACCAGGCCGGTTCTCCCGACCCGGTGCGGGCCAGGGGGACTTCGGCCGAGTCACCGCTATCCTCTCCAAGCCGTCCTGAGGAGATAGCCGTGGCCGTTCCCAAGAAAAAGAAGTCGAAGTCGAAGACCCGGAGCCACCGCGCTGGCGCCTGGAAGCTCGGATCGCCCTCGCGCAGCCTGTGCCCGCGTTGCGGAGCCGCCAAGCTTCCTCACACGGTCTGTGGTGCGTGCGGTTGGTACAAGAACCGCGTCGCCATCGAAGTCTGATCGTTCGACTCGCGAGTCGCCGTGCTGCCCATTGCGGTTGATGCCATGGGGGGTGACCGTACCCCGAGTGAGATTCTCGCCGGAGCCCACGAAGCCGCTCGTTTGGGCTTCCCGATCGTGCTCGTCGGTCCGCCGTCGCTCGACACCGGTGGTCTGCCGCTGATCGAAGCGTCCGAAGTGATCGCGATGGACGACGACCCGGGCAAATCGGTACGCACCAAGAAGGACTCCACTCTCGTGCGGGCCGCCGAAGCGGTCCGCGACGGCCAGGCCTCGGCCATGATCTCGGCCGGCAACACCGGAGCGACCATGGCGTCAGCGCTGTTGCGTATGGGTCGCATCAAAGGTGTGAATCGTCCGGCCATCGCCACTCCCATTCCGGTTCCGGGTGGTTCGCCCACGGTTCTTCTCGATGCCGGCGCCAACGCCGAAGTGCAGGCCGATTGGTTGGTTCAGTTCGCGCAGATGGGTTCGATCTATTCGCGTCACCGTTTCGACGTGGCGTCACCGCGCGTGGGCCTGTTGTCGATCGGCGAAGAGCCGGGCAAGGGCGACACGCTCCGCAAGGAGACGTACGAACTGTTGAGCGTGGCCTCCGGAATCAACTTCATCGGCAACGTCGAAGGTCGCGACGTCATGACCGACGACGTCGACGTGGTGGTGACCGATGGTTTCACGGGCAACGTGGTCTTGAAGACGCTCGAAGGTGGCATGAGGACCTTGGTGAAGGCGCTCATCGCAGCCTTCGGGTCGAGGCCCGAATACAAAGAGCATGCCGACGTGTTGTTGCCGGCCTTGCTGCCCCTCTACGAGTCGGTCGATCCCGACACCACCGGCGGGGCGATCCTGCTCGGGGTCGACGGGGTGTGCATCATCTCGCACGGATCGTCGTCGGCGCGGGCCATGGTCAACGGCATCAAGGTGGCCGCCGACATGGTCGAGCGGCGCATCGTCGAAGAGATTCGCTCGGCCATCGCCTCGTGACCCCGACTACTCTGTGATCGTTCGTTCCCTACGGAGGCATCGTGCCCGCTGAAACTCATGTCGTACCCGGACCCCTCGGCCGTGACGAGATCTTCGCGATCGTTCGCGACCAGCTCGTCGACATCCTCGAAGTCGACCCCGAGTCGATCACCGAAGGTCAGTCGTTCAAGGACGACCTCGGCGCCGACTCACTGGCGTTGGTCGAACTGGTCGAGGCACTCGAAGAAGAACTGAGCGAGCGCACGGTCGGTTTCCGCATCGAAGACGAAGACCTGGCCGATCTGAAGACGGTTCGCGACGCGGTCGACTTCGTGTACGCGCAGGTTCAGTCGCGCGGGAGTTGACCGTGGGCGAGGCGGCCACGGTTCACGACTGGCTGGCCGATCACACCGGTTATCGCTTCAAGAACCCGGCGCTGCTCGAACAGGCCCTGGCTCACCGTTCGTGGTGCGCCGAGAACGACAACGCGCCGTCCAACGAACGGCTCGAGTTCTTGGGTGACGCCGTGCTGGGCTGGGTCGTGGCCGATCTGGTGGTCGCGAAGTATCCCGATCTTCCCGAAGGCGCTCTCACCGATCTGCGCAAAGCGCTCGTGAACGCCGAAACACTGGCGTCGATCGCCGGCGATCTCGATCTGGGGCGTTGGTTGTTGCTCGGCGCGGGCGAAGAGAACGCCGGAGGCCGCGGCAAGACGTCGATTCTGGCCGACGCACTCGAGGCAGTAATCGGAGCGCTGTATCTCGACGGTGGCGTGACCAAATCGCGTTCGTTCGTGCGCAAGTTGGTGAGCAAGCGCATGCGTGAAGTCGCCAAGCGTTTGCACCTGCTCGATTCACGCAGTCTCCTCATTCGCGTGTGCACGCGCGAGTTCGGTCGCCCGCCGGTGGTCGAGACCACGAGTTCGGGGGCCGCCCACGAACCCACGTTCGGCGCCACCATCGTCGTCGAAGGTGAAGCGGTGGCCTCGGGTCGGGGTCGTTCGAAGAAGGCCGCCATTCAGGACGCGTCGGCGCGCGCCCTCGACGTGCTCACGTCACGCGGCGTCGACATCTCGCGTGCCTGAACTTCCCGAGGTCGAAACGGTCCGGCGCGGACTGGCCGATCGATTCGTGGGTCGGCGTATCGTCAACGTGTGGGTCGGTCGCGAGCGATCGGTACGCCGCACCAGTCGCGAAGAGTTGACTGCTCGACTCTCCGGCGCGACGCCCGTGGCCGCACAGCGTCGGGGAAAGTATCTGCTTTGCCCGCTCGACACCGGTGACGTGTTGATGATCCATCTACGCATGAGCGGGCAGGTGTTGATCGATGCAGTCGACACGACGCGGCCCCTTCACACGCATGTGGTGCTCGACATCGGAAACCGAGAAGAGTTGCGGTTCGTCGATCCGCGAACGTTCGGCGAAGTGGTCGCGTACGATCCGCGCGAGGCGCAACGCGTCGTGCCCGATGTGGTGGCCCTCGGTCTCGATCCTTTGGTCGACGAGTTGACGATCGCCGACGTGCGATCGATGCTGCGATCCACTCGGCGGGGTATGAAGGCCCTGCTTCTCGATCAGCACTTGATCGCTGGCATCGGCAACATCTACGGCGACGAGATCTTGCACCGAGCCGGCATCAGTCCGTTGCGCCCGGCCAATCGAGTCACCGGAGCGAAGGTCGCACGTTTGCGCGATGCGGTCGTCTCGGTGCTCGCCGACGCCGTGGCGATGGGCGGGTCGAGCCTCGGGGACGCTCAATACGTGGACGTGTCGGGTGAGGGCGGTTCGTTCCAAGAGAACCACCGCGTGTACGGCCGGGCGGGTGAGCGCTGCATCACCTGTGGCCGGGGTGTGGTGACCAGCGCGGTGGTGGCCGGTCGCACCACGTCGTGGTGCCGGGTCTGCCAGCGCTGAGGCCCGCCGCGCTTCCGGCCCACCTGCGGGTCCGTCCACTAGGGTCGCTCGTGCCGTGTTCCTGAAGACGCTGACCCTCAAGGGCTTCAAGTCCTTCGCCGACACCACCGTCATGGACCTCGAACCGGGGGTCACGGTGGTGGTCGGACCCAACGGCTCGGGCAAGTCGAACGTGGTGGACGCCATCGCATGGGTTCTCGGTGCGCAGGCCCCCAGTGCCATGCGCAGCCAGAAGATGGACGACGTGATCTTCGCCGGCACCGCCAAGCGTCCGGCCCTCGGTCGCGCCGAGGTCACGCTCACGCTCGACAACTCGGCTGGCCTCTTGCCCGTCGAGTTCAGCGAGGTGAGCGTCAGTCGCACACTGTTCCGAACCGGCGAGAGCGAGTACGCCATCAACGGCGTGCAGTGTCGTCTGCTCGATGTGCAAGAACTGCTCTCCGACGCCGGCGTGGGTCGTCAGCAACACGTGATCGTGAGCCAGGGTCAGATCGACGCCGTGCTCAACGCACGCCCTGAAGATCGCCGGTCGATCATCGAAGAGGCGGCCGGAGTTCTCAAGTTCCGCAAGCGCAAGGAGAAGTCTGAGCGTCGCCTCGAGGCCACCGAAGCGAGCCTCCTGCGCGTTCAAGACCTCCTGCGCGAAGTTCGTCGGCAGTTGCGTCCGCTCGAACGGCAGGCCGAGGCGGCGCGCCGTCACGGTGATCTCGTCGCCGAGTTGAGCGCGTTGCAGATCTTCCTGGCCGGCCGCGAGATCGCCGGATTCCGTCGTCGTCTCGAAGCGTTGGCCGGCGATCGCACCGAAGCCACTCGTCGCGAAGGTGAGTTGCGTAAGCAACTGGCCGAACTCGACACCGGTGTGATGGCAGCCGAGTCCGAACTGTCGGCTCGCGGTGAGAGCGGATTGTCCGACGAATTGATGCGAGTCGAGCAGTTGCGCGAACGCGCGCGCGGTACCTCCATGTTGTTGGTCGAACGTCGCCGTTCGTACGAACGCGATCGCGGACAACTCATGGACTCGGGTCTGGTGGCCAGTCTCGAAGCCGACGCTGCAGCCCTACGCGCCGAACTCGGCGACGTGGAGGCGGGTATCTCTCGCCTCGAACCCGAAGGACGCGAACTCACGAACGACGAAGCGGTGTTCGAAGGTGAAAAGGCCGCCGCCGTCACCTTGTTCGACGAATTGTCGTCGTCGCAGTCGGCGTCGAGCGCCGCGGCCGAAGTGCGCGGCGAATTGCGCACACTGCGCGCCGCCCTCGAAGCGGCCGAATCCGAATACCGCCGTCTCGCGACGCGGCTCGAAAGTCTGGCCGAACGCGATGGTCGTCTGGCTGGTGAGATCCAGCGGTTGCGCGACGAACTCGAACAAGCGCAGGCCGTGGAGGCCCCGCTCGTCAACGAAGTGACCGCGGCCGAGTCGCGCCGCATGACGGCCGATGCCACGTACGAAGCGGTGGTGAACGCGCGCTCCGACGCGCAGTCGGAATTGTCGCGTTGGCAGGCCCGGGCCGAAGCGCTGCAGTTGGCGCTCGACAGCGCCCGGGCACGAGCGGGTGCCGAAGTTCTAAGCGACGTGGCCGGCGTCGTCGGTGCACTTCTCGACGTGATCGAGATCGACGACGGTTGGGGTGAGGCCGTGGAAGCGGCTCTCGGTGAAGCGGTGTCGGCCGTCGTCGTCGACGACCCAGCCGCGGCCCGGCGGGCGATCGAGCGACTGCGTACTTCGACCGCGAGCGGTGCGGTGCTCGCGTTGGGAGCGCGCGCGGTGGCTCCGGCCTCCGTGCCGAGTGGAAGCCAGGCCGTGCGACCGCACGTTCGTGGTCGCCGACCGGGTGTGGATGGTCTGCTCGATGCATTGCTCGCCCGAGCAGTGCACGTGTCCGACTGGACCGCCGCGGTCGACGTCGTGATCGCCGATCCGTCGTTCGTCGCCGTCACTGGAGACGGCGATCGTTTCACCGCGTCGGGTTGGTGCATCGGTACCGGCGGTGGGGGAGCCACGGCGGCTGCTCTCGAAGAAGCGGTGTCGCGGGCCGAATCGGCGGCGTCGAATCTCTCACAGCGTGACGACGAAGTTCGTGCGGCCGCGATCGAGCAGCAAGTGGCTCGTCAACAAGAGGCCGACGGCAAGAAGAAGCTCGACGCCAACGATGCCTCGTTCACCGCGGCATCCGAGGCGTTGGCCCGGGTGCAGAGCGAGCGTCGCGAACAAGGTTCCGAAGTGGAGGGCCTCGACGTCACCCGCCGTGATCTCGAAGAGCGTCTCAGTGGTCAGCGTTCGCGCGTGGCCGAACTCGAGCGCGTTCTGCCCACGCTCGAACGTGACGAAGCCGCCGAGGTCGAAGCCGCGCGTGTGCGTGGTGAGGCGAGGGCGTCGCTCGACGCCAAAGCGGCTCTGCTGACTGGTCGTCGACGCGATCTCGAAGTTCGGTCGGCTGGGCTTCTCGAGCGTCGCCAGTTCTTGGAGGCTCGTTTGGCCGATGCCGAGCGTCGCCTCGAGGCCGACGCCGCTGCTCGTCGCGAAGTCGCCTCGCATCGCGAGCGCATCGAGCGAATCATTCGCGCGACCGATCGTCTCAGCGCGATCGTGGAAGGTCATCGTCAGCGCATCGAAGTTCGTCTGGCCGACCTGCACGAGCGTCGCCGTCGCCAGAGCGACGAAGTGCGCGAGTTGGCGTCTCGTCTCGACTCCATGCGCAAGGCTCGTTCGAGTGCCGAGCGCGAACTCGAAGAAGTTCGCGAACTCTCGCGGCGCGGAGAAGTCGAGGAAGTCGAGACGAAGTTGCGGCTCGAGACCACGGTCGAAACCTTGCGACGAGACCTCGACGTCGAGCCGAGTGTGGCCGAAGCGGCCGAGATGCCCGAATTGCCGGAGGGGACCAACCCGTTGGGCCGCGTGCGCGAACTCGAACGCGAACTGCGCCTCATGGGTCCGATCAACCCGTTGGCGCTCCAGGAGTTCACCGAGTTGCAGGAGCGCCACACCTTCCTCGAGGCCCAACTCGAAGACGTGCGCAACACGCGCCGCGAGTTGATGCGGGTGATCCAGGCGATCGACACCGAGATCCAGCAGGTGTTCGCCGCGGCGTACGCCGACGTGAGCGTGAACTTCACGCAGTTGTTCGCCATGTTGTTTCCGGGCGGAACCGGTCGACTCGTTCTCACCAACCCTGATGATCTGCTGAACACCGGTATCGAAGTCGAGGCCAAGCCGAGCGGCAAGAACGTCAAGAAGTTGAGTTTGCTGTCGGGTGGCGAGCGCAGCCTCACGGCCCTGGCCTTCTTGTTCGCCGTGTTCCGGAGTCGCCCGTCACCGTTCTACGTGATGGACGAAGTCGAGGCCGCTCTCGACGACGTGAACCTGCACCGTTTCCTCGGTCTCATGAACGAGTTCCGCAAGGATGCTCAGCTCATCATCGTGAGCCACCAGAAGCGCACGATGGAGGCCGGCGACTGCCTGCTCGGCGTCACGATGCAGCCCGGTGGTTCGTCGAAGGTCGTGACCGAGAAGAGCAGCGCATCGTCCTGATAGACACGTCTGTGGAATGAACGCTCAGACGCTGATCATCGTCCTGCTCGTGGTGGCCGTGGTGTTCGGCCTCGGTGTGGTCGTCGTCAATCGACGACGAGTCGCACCACCGTCGACCGACACCAAAGCGCCGGAGATTCGTTCGGCGCCGCCGCGAATCGAACCGCCGATCATCGAGGTTCGAGATGCCGAGCCCGTTCTCGTCGAACACGACGTCGAATCAGTCGTCGGATCAGTCGTCGACTCAGTCGTCGAGCCCGTCGTCGAGCCCGTCGTCGAAGAACGCGCTCCGTCGTTTCGTGAGCGCATGAGCAAGGCCGCCGCGGCCATGGCCGGTGTTCTCGGTGGTGTCCGTTCGCGTCAGAGCATCGGCAACGACACCTGGGACGATCTCGAAGAGGCGTTGCTACGCGCCGATGTGGGCATTGGCGTGACCACCGCTCTGCTCGACGGACTCCGCGAGCGGGTCAAGTCGAAGTCCATCCAGACCCCCGACGAACTCATCGCGGCCCTAGCGGCCGACATGTCGAGTCGCCTGCTTGGTGCCGATCGCTCACTTCGTTTCGACGAGTCGCTCGCGGTGTCCGGTCAGGTGAACGTCTGGTTGTTCGTGGGAGTGAACGGCGTCGGAAAGACCACCTCCATCGGCAAGGTGGCGGCGCAGCAGGTGGCCGCGGGCCGTTCGGTGATCCTGGCCGCCGGCGACACGTTCCGTGCGGCCGCGGCCGAGCAACTCGGAACCTGGGCCGATCGCTCAGGTGCCGAACTGGTGCGCGGCGCCGAGGGTGGCGATCCGAGTTCGGTGATCTACGACGGTGTGCAGCGCGCCAACGCCAAAGGTGTGTCGTTGGTGTTGGGCGACACCGCCGGACGTCTGCAAAACAAGAGCAACCTGATGGAAGAGCTCCGCAAGGTGCGGCGTGTCGCATCGAAAGAGCCCGGTGTGGTGACCGAAGTTCTCCTCGTGATCGACGCGACCACCGGCCAGAACGGCTTGGCTCAAGCCCGCGAGTTCACCGATGCGGCCGGCGTGACCGGTGTGGTGCTCACCAAACTCGACGGCTCGGCCAAGGGTGGCATCGTGTTCGCGATCGAAACCGAATTGGGTCTTCCGGTGAAGTTGGTAGGTCTGGGCGAAACGATCGCCGATCTGGTGGTGTTCGACCCGAACGAGTTCGTCGGCGCCCTGCTCGACCTCTCGTAACGACGCCCTGCTCGACCTCTCGTAACGACGCCCTGCTCGACCTCTCATGACATTTTTTCGTGATCGTGGGAACCGGACACCCGTCACCGAACGTCAGAGTGCCATGACTCGACTCACCGCCAGCCGTACCGTGAACCACATGGTTCGTCACGTGCTCCCGATCGTCTCCGTGATTGCGCTCGTCGCCGCGTGTGGAGACGATCCCGATGGGGCCAATCCGCCGATCATTCGTGCCACTGGTGGAGCCGCGATGGCCGGGGCCGAGATGGCGGCCAACTCGCCGATGGTCGGCGACAAGATGATGTACCGGCCGGTCGAGTGGAAGTTCGTGATCGGCGGCGACTTGCCGGCCCTCGACTCGCCCGCCTGGGCCTGGGTGCTGGCAGCCGACCCGCGGCCGAGTGACGAGAAGCTGCGCTTCTTGGTCGATTACTTCGACATCACGGGCGAGTTCGCCGAGCGCACCGAAGGTGTGGGCGAGCCGTGGGAGTACACGACGTGGATGGCCGGCTCGATCGATGGTTCCGAACCGTCGATCAACGTCTCGAGCGACGCCATGTTGTCGTGGTGGTACTCGGCTGGCTTCGGCAACGTGGTGGCGATGCCCGAATGCGTCATTCCCGCACCGGTCGACCCGGCGGCGAGCGGCGACGCGAACGGTTCGTCGGCGGGCGCTTCGTCATCGGGAACCACGGCGGCTGTTGCCGAACCGGCCGTGACGCCGATGCCGTGCGGTCCGAGCGAACCACCGGTCGGAGTTCCGTCGAAGGACGAAGCGATCGCCAAGTTCCGTGAGATGGCGGCGGCGTTCGGCTACTCGGCCGACGATCTGGTGATCGATGCCTGGGCCGACGACTGGAACGCGAGCGTGACCGGGTGGTTGCGCCTCGACGGTGTGCGCTCACCGATGTCGATGAGCGCGTCGTACGGCGAGAACGGCGAACTCACGTGGGCCAGCGGAGTTCTGGCCAGACCGCAAAAGTTTGCCGAGTATCCACGCGTCGGAACTGCGACTGCGATCGAGCGCATGACCAATGAGTACAACGGCATGTGGACCGGAACTGGCGGGCCGATGGCTCGCGGTGGTGGCATCGCCATCAAACCCGCGATCGTCGACGACGCGGCCAGCAGTCCGGTCAGCGAGACGGTCATGCCCATCGAACCGATGCCGCCCATCAATTCGGTTCCGGTCGAACCGGAAACCATCACGGTGACCATCGAAGGTGTGGAAGAAGAACTCGTGTACGTCTGGAGTGAGGACGGTTCGGTGTACCTCGTCCCGGGCTACGCGTTCCTCGCCACCGAAGACGGTTACGAGTCGCGTTATCTCGTTTCTGCCATGCCCGACGAATACGTGCAGCAGGCCGAAGTTCCCGGCGACGTGACCACCGAGACCGCAGTGCCGGGCGACGACGGTGTCGCGACGGGTGTCGACGTTCCGAAGGGCGCCGAACAGGATCTGATCGGTCTCACCGAGAAAGCGGCGATTCAGGCGGCCGAGTCGCAAGGTTGGGCCGTGCGCGTGGTGGCGCGGGATGGCGAGGAATTCCCGATCACGATGGATTACTCGACGGCACGTGTGAATCTCACCGTGGTCGACGACATCGTGACCGAGGTGTACGTCGGCTAACGCGCACGACGTGGGCACTCGCGGGCAAAGGCGCCTCGGTGGCTCGGCGACGCGATCGCTAGCCTGACCTGACCATGTTCGACAATCTGTCCGGCCGCTTCGAGGGAATCTTCAAGCGCATCCGCGGCAAAGGCCGTCTGTCGGAGGCCGATGTCGACGAGGTGCTGAAAGAGATTCGCACCGCCTTGCTCGAAGCCGACGTGAACGTCGGCGTCGTTCGCAACGTGGTGGCTCGCATCCGCGACGGCGCCATCGGCATCGAGCAGTCGAAGGCGCTCGATCCCAGTCAGCAGATCATCAAACTCGTCAACGCCGAACTCACGGCGATTCTCGGTGGCGAGACCCTCAAGATCTCGTACGCGAGCAAGCCGCCCACCGTCATCCTCATGGCGGGTCTGCAGGGTTCGGGCAAGACCACTAGCTCGGCCAAGTTGGCCCGCTGGTTCAAGTCGCAGGGACGTCATCCGCTGCTCGTCGGAGCCGACCTGCAGCGTCCGGCTGCTGTCGAACAGTTGCGCACGTTGGGTTCGCAGATCGACGTGCCGGTGTTCAGCGAACCCGGCGATCCGGTCACCACCGCCACGCGCGGTCTGGCCGAGGCCCGCCGTTTGGGCAAGGACGTGCTCATCGTCGACACCGCCGGTCGTTTGGCCATCGATGACGAGATGATGGCGCAGATCCGTCAGATCTCCGACCAGATCACACCGAACTACACGTTCCTCGTGATCGACGCGATGACCGGTCAGGACGCGGTCAACGTCGCCGAGGCGTTCCACACCACGTTGCAGATCGACGGTGTGATCCTGTCGAAACTCGACGGCGATGCCCGTGGTGGTGCGGCGCTGTCGGTGAAAGAAGTGATCGGCCGGCCGATCGCGTTCGCCAGCACGGGCGAGAAACTCGACGCGTTCGATCAGTTCCATCCCGACCGCATGGCCAGCCGCATCCTCGGCATGGGCGACGTTCTCACGCTCATCGAACAAGCCGAGAAGGCATTCGAGAAAGATCAGGCCGAACAAGCCGCGGCGCGACTACTCGACGGCGAGTTCACTCTCGACGACTTCCTCGAGCAGATGCAGTCGCTGAAGAAAATGGGTCCGCTCGGCGGGGTGCTCGGCATGTTGCCCGGTATGCCCAAGGAGTTGAAGAACGCACAGATCGGTGACGACGACCTCAAGCCCGTCGAAGCGATCATCCGCTCGATGACACTCGACGAACGTCGCAAGCCCGAGATCATCAACGGCAGTCGTCGTCAACGCATCGCGCAGGGGAGTGGCCGTTCGATCGCCGAGGTCAATCGTCTCGTGAAGCAGTTCTCCGAGATGCAAAAGATGATGAAGCGCATGGGTGGCATGGGCGGTGGCAAGAAGGGCAAGCGTGGTGGCCTGGGCGGCCTGGCCGGCGGACCCGGCGCCGGTCTGCCCGGACTCCCGGGTGCCGGCTCGGCACCGGGTGGATTTCCCTTCCCGCCGTCGCGCTGAGGTCCTGGTCGGCGGGCGTTGGGGACGCCCGAGACCCACCGCTAACCTCTCAGGGTTCCCGTCCACGGATCACCGCGGATCCGTAACCGCAGGAGTTCTTCTTACATGGCCGTCAAGTTGCGTCTCACTCGAATCGGAAAGACCAAGCAGCCGTATTACCGCGTCATTGCGAGCGACAGCCGCACCGCGCGCGACGGCGCTTTCCTCGAGATCCTCGGCCAGTACAACCCGCGTCTCGAACCGTCGGGTCTCAACATCGACAACGACAAGGCCGTGGCCTGGTTGATGAAGGGTGCGCAGCCCACCGAGCGTGTCCGCAAGCTTCTCGAGATCTCGGGTGCGTGGGCGCAGTTCACCGCCGCCCGCGGCAAGTGATCCCACGAGTTCCATCGTGAGCGATCCCAACCAGTACGCCTCGCCGACGGCCGTCGCCGTTCTCACCCACGTGGTGCGCTCCATCGTCGACGATCCCGACGCCGTGGTGGTCAACGAAGTCGAGGGCCGTCACCGCGCCAAGCTCGAAGTGAAGGTCGGCCCCGGTGATCTGGGCCGCGTCATCGGCCGTCGTGGCCGCACCGCGCAGAGCATTCGCACACTCGTGCGCGCCGCCGCCGCCAAGGACGGCAGCGAGGTCGACGTCGACTTCGTCGACTGATTCGATCGGCTCGGCGATGACCGAGTTACGCCCGCCCCATCTGCTCGAGGTCGGCCGTTTCGGTCGTCCCCATGGTGTTCGTGGTCGAGTGCACGTGAACCTCTCCACCGATCGCACCGAACGAGTCGCGGTCGGATCGCGCCTGTGGTGCGAAGGCTGGCCCGGAGGATGGGTCGAGATCGTCGAGTCGTTCGAAGCCTCGGGTCGTCCGGTGGTCGGCCTGGTGGGCGTGGACGATCGCAACACCGTCGAACGTTTGGTGAATCGAACCATTTGGGCCGAACCCCTCGTCGATCCGGAAGCGGTGTGGGTTCACGAAGTCATCGGTGCCGAGGTGATCGATCAACACGGCACGACGCGCGGTCGTTGTGTTGCGGTGGTGGCCAATCCGGCTGACGATCTGCTCGAAATTGACTCGGGTGCGCTCGTTCCGGGCCGCTTCGTCGCGCGTGTCGAACACGTGGCCGATCGCATCGTCGTGCACGTGGATGCGCCCGAGGGTCTCTTCGATCTGGACGAATCATGAGAGTCGACGTCTTCAGCATCTTCCCCGCCCTCGTCGACGGGTTCTGCTCCGAGAGTCTGTTGGGCAAGGCCCGCGAGAACGGCTTGCTCGATCTGCGCTGTCACGACCTTCGTGAACACACGACCGATGTGCACCGTTCAGTCGACGACGCACCATTCGGTGGCGGTGCCGGCATGGTCATGCGCGCCGAGCCGATCTTCGCGTCGGTGGAAGCGGCCGCTCCGCCCCGACCGTTGTTCTTGCTCAGCCCGGGCGGTCGCCGGTTCGATCAGGCCATGGCCCGCGAACTCGCGGCCACGCACCCGACCGGCGGCGGTTTCAGCCTGCTGTGCGGCCGGTACGAAGGTGTCGATCATCGCGTGGTCGAGCATCTCGTCGACGGCGAGATCAGCATCGGCGACGTGGTGCTGTCGGGTGGAGAAGTGGCAGCCTGCCTCGTGATCGAGGCCGTCGCTCGGTTGATCCCGGGCGCCATGGGCAACGACGTGAGCCCGGTCACCGAGAGTTTCGGAACGTCGGGTCTCCTCGAAGAATCGCACTACACCCGCCCGGCCGACTTCCGCGGCTGGCCGGTGCCCGAGATCCTGCGCAGCGGCGATCACGCCCGAATCGAGCGGTGGCGGTTGGCTCAGGCCCTGCACCGCACCCTGCGCGTTCGCCCCGACCTCATCGACGCCCGCGGTGGCCTCTCCGACCAGGAGAAACGCCTGTTGGAAGAGTTCCCAGCCGTCCCGTATCCTTGACCGGCTACCCGACCTGAGGACGCATCATGAAGACCACCGACATCGTTGACCTGCAGAACCTTCGCACCGACATTCCCGAGTTCGGGCCCGGTGACGAACTCAAGGTCCACGTGCGTGTGGTCGAGAGCGGCAAAGAGCGTGTGCAGATCTTCCAGGGCAATGTCACCTCCCGTTCGGGTTCGGGCATTCAGGAGACCTACACGGTCCGCAAGGTGAGTTACGGCGTGGGTGTTGAGCGCAAGTTCCCGGTGCACAGCCCGAGCGTCGCCAAGATCGAGGTCGTCAAGAAGGGCGACGTGCGTCGCGCCAAAATGTACTACCTCCGCGATCGCAGCGGCAAGGCCGCCAAGGTGCGCGAGAAGCGCGAATTCTGATCGTCTTTCTTCTCACGAAAGGCTCCTCCATTGGGCACTGACGACCTCGAAGAGTTCGAGGCCGAGCGCGAGCTCCAGTTGGCGCACGAGTATCAAGACGTCGCGGCCATGTTCCGCTACGCCGTCGAAACCGAGCGCCGTTTCTATTTGGCCAACAAAGTCGACGTCTCCGTGACCGGAGAATCGACACGGCCGCTCGTCCAAGTGGAGTTGACCGACGCGTGGGTCTGGGACATGTACCGCAAGAGCCGTTTCGTGTCGAAGGTGAAGATCCTCACCTTCAAGGACGTGAACGTCGAAGAACTTCCGCGCGAAGAACTGAACGACCTCGACCGCCCGTAGGCGAGGCGAGCGCACCGCGCCGCAGCGCCAACAACGCTCGTGGTCGTTGGGGCGAAGACCGCGCCGCCGAGTGGTATCGCGCGAAGGGGTTCCAGATCGTCGAACGCAATTGGCGTGATGGTCGCAACGGCGAAATCGACCTGATCGCTCGTCGTGATCAGGTGCTGGTGGTGTGCGAGGTGAAGGCTCGGGCCACCGACTACTTCGGGCATCCGTCGCTGGCCGTCACTCGCGACAAACAGCAACGTTTACGTCGACTGGCCGCCGCGTGGTTGGCCGAACATCAACCGGGTCGTGTCACGGTTCGATTCGACGTGGCGGCGGTGTCGGGCACTCGGGTCGAGATCATCGAGAACGCGTTCTAGACGACCCCGACGAGGATCCTCGGTCACGACGAACGTTTCGCTCGCGACCGCCAACATGCGTGGTGCCAGTGGCGACGCAGGTCGGGCGCATCACGAGGAACCGCCACCACGTGTCCGAGGCCGACCGGAATGTCGCGGTGGCAGCCCGGGCACACGTAGCGCTTGGTGGCCTGGTACGGCTGGACCCGGCGCACTTCCACCGGGCCGTACAGACCGTTCCAGATGGAGAGTTTGGCCCGATCAGCCAAGGAAGGCCCAGACGACGAGCGCGATCGCCGCGACAATGGCGGCAGCCACGAAGACGTAGTCGGCGCGGCGGGCCCGGAACTTCCGATACGGGTTGAAACCCATGCCGTCATTATCGTCCCTCCGGTGAGCAGCAACGCGAATTCCAAGCAGTACGAGACCATCATCGTCGACCGTGCCGAGGGTGTGGTCACTCTCACGTTCAATCGACCCGAGCGCAAGAACGCGGTCAACGGTCAGATGTGGATCGAGCTGCACGACGCTCTCACCGAGATCTACAACAACGGGTCCGATCGCGTGGTGGTTCTCACCGGCGCGAACAACGAGTTCTGCAGCGGCGCCGACCTCAACACCGTCGGCAAGTCGAGCGGCCGTGAGCACTCGCACACCTACTACTCGATGCGTGAGGTCACTTCGGTCATTCTCGCGCTGGCCCGTCTGCCTCAGCCCACGATCGCCAAGGTGCGTGGTGTGGCGGTCGGTGTGGGTGCCAACATGGCGCTGGGCTGCGATCTGGTGGTGGCATCAGACAACGCACGTTTCTCCGAGATCTTCGCCAAGCGCGGACTCTCGCTCGACGGCGGCGGTTCGTGGATATTGCCGCGGCGCGTGGGTCTGCATCGTGCCAAGGAGTTGACCTTCTTCGCCGACATCATCTCGGCCGCCGAGGCCGATCGCATCGGACTGGTCAATCGCGTCGTTCCCGATGGCGAACTCGACGCGTTCGTGGCCGACTGGACGCAGCGTCTGCTCGCCATGCCGCCCATCGCGTTGGCGCAGTCGAAGCGCATGCTCAACAACGCCATGAACGTGACACTCGAAGAGGCCCTCGACGACGAAGGAACGGCACAAACCGTCAACTTCGGAACCAAGGACACGCCCGAGGCGATCGCGGCGTTCCTCGAGAAGCGCGCACCCGTCTTCAAGGGTCGCTGACACATTCGC
The DNA here is from genome assembly GCA_016871355.1 of Actinomycetota bacterium. Classification (GTDB taxonomy): domain Bacteria; phylum Actinomycetota; class Acidimicrobiia; order Acidimicrobiales; family Ilumatobacteraceae; genus Casp-actino8. Next base: position 51,679 of record VFZC01000005.1, on the reverse strand, counting down.
GTCGTCGGCCCTCACTAGCGTGGGGTCGATGGTTCGCCGCGCGATCGCTCTGACTCTGATCGCCGTCGGCGGCATCACCGCGTCGATGGGCCTCGAAGCGTCGGCTTCGGTGCCTCCGAGCACGCCGCCCTCGGTGCCGGCCGTCAACACCACCATTCCGTCCGATTGTCCGATCCCGGAGGTTCCGCGCGCCACGTTCGTGGGCCTGTTGGTGGCAGCCGATCGTCGAACCGCTCGTTTCGAGGTGCGCCAACTGCGCGGCGGGAACCTGGAGGGTTACACCGCGAACGGTCTCGTCGACGTCGACTTCGGAGACGATGTTCGATTCCTCGACGTCGATGTCGAGTACATCGTCGCGGCCGCTCTCGACGACGAGACAAATCGCTTGTTCTCGAAAGTGCGCGATCCCGAGCCGCTCTTCGGCGGCAATCAGGTGATCGGAATCGAAGAACGCAATCTCGATTGCCCCGAACTCGAAGATGCGGTGCGGACCCTCACGCTCGACGGGCGCAGTGTGGAGAGCGGAGTATTGGCCCCGCTGGCCGACGATTCACGCGGTCTGCTCCGCGCGGTGGCGCTGCCGTTCGCGTGGGTCTTCGGAGGACTGGTGGGTCTGGCGATCATCGCCAACGGTGTTCGCGCTGTGGTGGGTCGGAGTCGGCGACGTCAGGCCGCTCGCGCTGCTTCGGCGCGGGCGCGCAAGTCGGCCACCGCGAAGTCGAGACCTTCGGCGTAGCGGAACAACGCCGTGCCGGCGATGAGCACGTTGGCACCGGCGTTCACGGCCCCAGCGATCGTGGTGGGGCCGATGCCGCCGTCGACTTCGATGTTCACGCGATCGTGAAGTCCGCGGGCCACCAGCAGATCGCGCAGTTCGCGGATCTTGGGTTCCATCGGCGCGATGTACGACTGGCCGCCGAAACCCGGGTTCACCGTCATCACGAGCACCATGTCGACCAGATCGAGAACGTTGGCGACCTCACTGATGGGCGTGTGCGGATTGAGTGCGACCGCCGCGGTGGCACCGAGCGACGCGATGTTGCCGAGCGTGCGGTGCAGATGGGTGCAGGCCTCGACGTGCACGATGAGGCGATTGCAGCCCGCTTCGACGTAGCGCGCCGCGAGCACATCGGGGGTGAGCGTCATCAAGTGCGCTTCGAAAGGCTTCTTGGTGTGCTTGCGCGCGGCGGCGATCACGTCGGGCCCGAAGGTGAGGTTGGGCACGAACTGGCCGTCCATGACGTCCCACTGGAAGTGATCGACGCCGGCTGCATCGAGAGCTTCGATCTCGGCACCCAGACGGGCGAAGTCGCACGGAAGCACCGAGGGGACGATCTGGATCGGAAGCGCCACGCCGTGAACGCTACCCGTCAGAGTCACGGGCCGAGTGAGTGCGCCCGTAGTCTCGGCTCGTCATGACCGAACCCGAGGTGCGTATCGAAAAGGTCGTTGCCGAGGGTGACGGTCTGGGACGACTCCCCGATGGGCGCGTGGTCTTCGTCGAAGGCGGACTGCCCGGCGAGGTCGTGTCGATCCGCATCGTGAAGCAGTCGCGCGACTATGCACGGGCCGTGGCCGTCGAGGTACTCGAAGCCAATCCCGATCGTGTCGAACCGCCCTGCCGTTACGTGAGCCGCGGTTGCGGCGGCTGCGACCTTCAGCACGCGTCGGTCGCGTTGCAGCGACGTATCAAGGTCGACATCGTGCGCGAGTCGCTCGTCCGCATCGGGCGCCTGGCCGACCCCGACGTCGTTCTCGGTCCGGTGCACAACGAGCTTTTCGGATACCGCACGACCATCCGCGTGGCCCGCGGTGAGGGCGGGCAGGTGGGGTTCCGGCGTCGCTCGTCGCACGATGTGGTTCCGGTGACGGAATGTCTGGTGGCTCATCCCACTCTCAACGCGGCGCTCGAGACGGTTCGCGTCGGTTCGGAAGTCGACGAGATCGCGATCAGAGTGTCGAGTGTCGATGACGCCATCACGTGGTGGGCCGAGCCCGACGCGCACGACGTGTCGGGGTTGTCCGATCTCGGTGGACCCGATGCTCGCCTCGTCGAGCGCGTGTTCGATCGTGACTTCGTGGTATCGGCTGGTTCGTTCTTCCAGTCGTCACCCGTCGCGGCCGAAGCGCTGGTCGATGCGGTGCGACGTGCGCTCGGCGATCCGCGCACCTGGCCCGCCGGCGACGTGGTGGACGCCTACTCGGGTATCGGTCTCTTCGCCGCGCTGGTGGTGCCGCCCGATCGTCACGTGGTCGCGATCGAGAGCAACTCGTGGGCCTGCGCCGATGCTCGCGAGAACTTGTCGGATCGCTCGGCCACCGTCGTCGAGTCGCGCGTCGACGATTGGTCGCCGCACGATTGTGCCGTGGTGATCGCCGATCCGGCTCGGGACGGTTTGCGTGCGTCGGGTGTGGAGGTTCTCGCGAACACGAAGGCGGCGGTGATCGTTCTGGTGTCGTGCGACCCGGCATCGTTGGGTCGCGACGCGCGACTACTCGACACCGCGGGGTATGTGCTCGACCAATGTGAGGTTCTCGATCTGTTTCCGCAGACGCACCACGTGGAAGCCGTGAGTCGATTCGTGCGGCGTGGGAGGCTGTGAACGATGCATTTCGAAACCACCGCTGAAGTCGCCGCCGCATTGTCGTCGGGTCGGCCCGTCGTCGCGCTCGAGTCCACGATCTTCTCGCACCTCGGCTTGCCGTCGCCGGCCAATCGCGAAGCACTCGAACGCTGTACGGGGGTGATCCGCGAAGCCGGCGCGACACCGGCCATCACCGCGGTGATCGATGGCGTCGTGCGCTTGGGATTGCACGCCGACGAACACGAACGCATTCTCGGCCCGGCTCAGAAGATGGCCGAACGAGACATCGGCGTGGCCATTGTGCAACGGTGGCCAGTGGGTGCCACCACCGTGTCGGCGTCGGTGGCGATCGCGGCCGCCGGCGGTGTCTCGGTGTTCGCCACCGGCGGTATCGGCGGAGTGCATCGTGGTTCCGAGATCACCGGTGACGTGTCGGCCGATCTCGATGCCATCGCGAGCCATCCGGTCATCACGGTGTGCGCGGGTGCGAAGGCATTTCTCGATCTGCCGCGGACACTGGAGTATCTCGAGACGCGCGGAGTGGCGGTGCTCGGTTGGCAACACGACTGGTTCCCGGCGTTCTACACACGTTCGTCGGGTCTTCGCGTTCCACATCGCGTGGAGTCCGGCTCCGAAGTGGCCGCGGTGTTCGAGAGTCGCACGCGGCTCTCGATGGGTGTGCTCCTGACGGCACCGATCCCCGAAGCCGATCAACTCGATCAGGCGTTCATGGACGACGTGGTCGCTCGCGCGGTGAACGAATGCGACGAGGCCGGCATCGCCGGTCCGGGAGTCACGCCCTTCGTGTTGGCGCGCATCGCCGAGGCCACGTCAGGGCGGAGTGTGCCGGCCAATCTCGCGTTGGCCGAGAACAACGCTCGCGTGGCGGCCCAGATCGCTCGCGCCGTCGCGGCTACAAACGCCTGAGAGTGCGGTCGATTCGTCGGAAGAACCGCGTGGTCTTCCGAGGGTTCTCGCGATCGAGTCCCCACCGGGCGATCCAGGTGGTGTGACACAGCGGATGGCACAGCACACGAAGTCCGCGGTTGGCGAGTCGCTTGCCTGGCATGCCTTGAACCGCGTTCACGTACCACGGTGATCCGTGGGTGGTGATCGTGATCAAACGACGGATGTTGCGCAGTCGCGGACGCAACCGAGTGGCACCCTCCGGGAAGTCCCAGGCCACTCCGTGCGCCCACACGCGATCGAACCAGCCCTTCAGAATGGCCGGCTGCTGACCCCACCAGGTGGGGTGCACCAACACCAGGGCCTCGCACCACACGAGATCGGCGAAGTGTGAGGCGAGCTGAGGCTTCGTTTCGGGTGCGTCGAAGTGCGCCTGCTTTTCGGCCCGACTGAGTCGTGAGTCGAAACCTTCCGCGTAGAGATCGCGCACCCGAACGTCGTGACGTCCGGGTGCGAGTGCCGACGTGACGCGGCGCAGTACTTCGCGGTTGAGCGATTCGGCGCCGGGGTGGGCGAACACCACGAGGACGCGACTCATGACGACGACCTCATCGAATCGCCGCCATGGACGATTCGACCGTGGTGATGAATGCGCGACGCCGCTCATGAGTCTGACCATCGAGTGCGTACAGCGCGCGCCAGGTGACTTTGGTGCGGCGCCCGCAGGCCACGCGCAATGTGCGCGCGATCGTGCGTCGACCGTTGTCGTTGATGGCCTTGATGTACCACCAGGGCGAGCCAGAAGTGGTCACTCCGACGACGTGGCGAACGTGCGTGAGGCCGGGCCGCACTCGTTGCGTGCGCGGATCGAGAGTGAACGCCGTACCCATCACGAGCGTTCGTTCGAACCAGGCCTTCATGATGGCGGGCACACTGCTCCACCACGTGGGGTACACGAACACGAGGATCTCGGCCTGCTTCACGAGCCGAGCGTGTTCGGCCACCACAGGGTCGACGATCGGCTGTTCGGATGTGTAGGCCGCCCATTCGGCGGGGGAGAGCGCCCCGGCGTAATCGAGGGCGTAGAGGTCGAGGAGCGTCACCTGATGGCCGGTTGACGAGAGTCCGCGGACCACGGCATCGGCCAGGGTTCGGTTGTACGACTCGGGGTCGGGGTGCGCGAAGACGACCAGGGCGTTCATGGGGCGGACCGCGAGACCGCGCGGATCATGGTGCACCCCCAGGGATTCGAACCCTGAACCAATGGATTAAGAGTCCACTGCTCTGCCGTTGAGCTAGAGGTGCCTGACGCAAAGTACGAGTGTAGGCGCCGACTGGGGTGAACGAGGGGAATCGAACCCCCGGCCTTCAGGGCCACAACCTGACGCTCTAACCGACTGAGCTACGTCCACCATGAACTCGCAAAGTCTGCCAGCAATACCTGCCAATCCCACGATCTCCGAACCACATCTGTCCGGAAATCCCGGGGTTTTGCTGGGGCGACGCGAAGCAGTCGATTCGTCGCGAGGGGCCCTCCAGAAGCCTTGCTAGGGTGACGTAACTCTGAAGGAGTTGATATCCGTGTCAACCACGGACTCGTCAGTCAGCAGCGTCCGTTCGCTCGAAGATCGGGCGAAAGCAATCACCGCCCGCGAGATCGCTCGGTACGCCGAGCGCACGAAAGGCTCGCAGAAGGCGACCGAACGCGCTCGTCTCGTCCTGCCCCTCGGCGTGCCGTCGAGTTTCCAGGCCTACGACCCGCATCCGATCGTCGTGCGATCGGCCAAGGACGCGTACATGGTCGACGTCGATGGCAATCGCTACATCGACTACGACATGGGATTCGGTGCGCTCTTCAGCGGCCACGTGCATCCCGCGGTACGTCGTGCGGTCGAAGCACAACTCGACAACGGCACGTTGTTCGTCACGCCGTGCGAGTCGAACGCCGAAGTCGCCGAGATGCTCGGCGAGCGTTACGGCTTGCCTATGTGGCGGTTCACCAATTCGGGAACCGAGGCCACCATGGACGCCATTCGCGTGGCTCGCGGTGTGACCGGTCGCGACAAGATCGTGAAGGTCGAGGGCGGTTATCACGGCCACCACGACGAGGTCATGATCTCCATGAAGCCGCCGCTCGATCAGGCCGGCCCGGCCGATGCGCCGATCCCGGTGCCTTCCACCGCCGGCGTCACCAAGGCCGTACTGGGCGACACGATCGTCATCCCGTACAACGACCCCGAAGCGCTCGAACGCGTTCTGCGCAATGGCGACGTGGCCTGCTTCATCGTCGAGCCCGTGATGGAGAACATCGGCATCTGCTTGCCCCAGCCGGGCTATCTGCAGGCCGTTCGCGAAATCACGCAGCGCTACGGAACTCTTCTCATCTTCGACGAAGTCAAGACCGGTATCACCGCGGGTTGGGGTGGGGCCACCGGAGCTCTCGGCGTCACACCCGATCTCGTGTCGCTCGCCAAGTCGATCGGTGGTGGTCTGCCGCTCGGTGCGTTCGGCGGCAAGCGCGAGTACATGGACCAGATCACACTCGGTCGTGTCATCCACCTCGGTACGTACAACGGCAACCCGTTGTGCATGGCGGCGGCCAAGGCCGTGCTGTCAGAAGTGTGCACGCCCGAAGCCACCAACGAGACGATTCTGCGCAACACCACGTTGGTCGACGCGTGCAACGACGTCATCGACTCGAGTGGTGTTCCGGCTCACACCATCCAGTTCGGTGCCAAAGGTTGTGTCACGTGGGCGCCCGAGCCCATTCGCAACTACCGCGATTACAAAGCCACCAACTTCGATCTGGCGTTCGCGCAATGGATTCACGGCATCAACCGCGGAATCCTCTTGCCGCCGGGTCTTGACGAGCAGTGGCTCATCTCGATCATGCACACCGAGGCCGATGCACTCGCGTACGCCGATGTGTTCGCTGATTTCGTCCACGAACTCCTCGCGTGACCCGCGTCAGCTCCGCTGACGGTTCGCCGCGCGACTTTCCCGCCCTTCCGCTTTCACGTCTGTTGCTGCGCGCGGTCGTCCGCCGCTGTCCGCGTTGCGGCAGTGGGAGAGCGTGGTTCCGTTCGTGGTTCGCCCAAGGTGAACGTTGTGTCGGATGCGGTTTGCGCCGCACACGTGGTGTCGACGGCCACGAGTTGGGTGCGCTCACGATCGGACTCGTTCTGAACATCGGTCTCGTGCTCGCCGCCGTCGGCATCGCGCTCGCGCTCACAGTTCCCGATGTTCCGGTGGTGACGCTGTACGTGATCCTGGCTTCGGCCGCGATCGTGATCCCGGTGGTCACCTGGCCCCTCACGCACACCATCTGGATCGCCATCGACCTACGGGTCCGACCGGTGGGTGACGACGAGGCGGCCGAGGCGGCCAGCTGGTTGAGCGGCTGGCTGGCCAGCCAATCGAACATTTGATCGATCAAATCCTTGACCGAACGGGTGTTCGTAGTTACGCTCCTGTCATTCGTCCAGCGTGATCCCGGCTTCTGTGCCACACCCGTCTCGTACGGTCCCCGACACAGACACCAACAACCTCTAGAAAGGTAGAGACATGAGCACAGACCGCGCCAAGGCCCTCGATATGGCCCTCGCCCAGATCGACAAGCAGTTCGGTAAGGGGTCCATCATGCGGATGGGCGACCAGACCTTCAAGGGCATCCAAACCGTCTCCACGGGCGCCCTGGCCCTCGACGTGGCCCTCGGAGTGGGCGGACTGCCCCGCGGCCGCGTCGTCGAGATCTACGGCCCGGAGTCGTCGGGTAAGTCCACCCTCGCCATGCACGTCGTGGCCGAGGCTCAGCGCAACGGTGGCGTGTGCGCCTACATCGACGCCGAGCACGCCATGGACCCGGTGTACGCCCGCTCCATTGGTGTCGACATCGACCAGCTCCTCATCTCGCAGCCCGACACCGGCGAACAGGCCCTCGAAATCGCCGACATGCTCGTGCGCTCGGGTGCTCTCGACGTGGTGGTCATCGACTCGGTCGCGGCCCTCACACCGAAGGCCGAAATCGAAGGCGAAATGGGCGACACCCACGTGGGCTTGCAGGCCCGTCTCATGAGCCAGGCCCTGCGCAAACTCACGGCCAACCTCAACAAGACCAACACCATCGCCATCTTCATCAACCAGTTGCGCGAAAAGATCGGCGTGATGTTCGGTTCGCCCGAAACCACTCCCGGTGGTCGTGCGCTCAAGTTCTACTCGTCGGTTCGTCTCGACATTCGCCGTATCGAGTCCATCAAGGACGGTGCCGAAGTCGTGGGTAACCGCACCCGCGTGAAGGTCGTCAAGAACAAGGTGGCGCCGCCCTTCCGTCAGGCCGAGTTCGACATCATGTACGGCAAGGGCATCAGCCGCGAAGGCACACTGCTCGACATGGCGGTCGATCTGGGCATCGTGAAGAAATCCGGTGCCTGGTTCACCTACGACGGCGAACAGATGGGTCAGGGTCGCGAGAACGCCAAGTCGTTCTTGACCGAGAACCCCGAGTTGATGGTCGACATCACCGAGAAGGTGCGTACGGCCTCGGGTCTCACCGGTTCGGGTGAGGGTTTCGAGGCCGCCGACGAAGAGCCCATCGAGCTCGACTGACCAGCCCGTGGGCCGACCTGGGCCCGCTGATAACCTCGGACACGCCTTCCGAGATAGCTCAGTTGGCAGAGCAGCTGACTGTTAATCAGCGGGTCGCAGGTTCGAGCCCTGCTCTCGGAGCACACACAGGGTCCGCCTCGTGCGGACCCTGTCTCATTCGGGGCGGTAGCTCAGTTGGTCAGAGCAGGGGACTCATAATCCCTGGGTCGCGGGTTCGATCCCTGCCCGCCCCACTACATTCGCCTCGATGTCCGTCGATGCTCCGCTCAATCCTGGCTCTCGGTCCATCGCCGGACGTGAGGTCGGCGCGCTGGCCTTCGGATGTTGGCGCCTCACCGATTCCGACACGGGCCGTTGTGCCGAATTGGTGGAAACCGTCGTCGATCTCGGGATGAACCTGGTCGACAACGCCGACGTGTACGGCCTCGACTGGGGTGGTCGCGGATTCGGCACGTGCGAGGAGACGTTGGGAGAGGTTCTGCGCTCGCGCCCCGGGTTACGCGATCGCATCGTGTTGGCGACCAAGGGCGGCATCGTTCCGGGCGTTCCGTACGTGAGCAGTCGCGCGTACCTCATCGAAGCCTGCGAGGCGTCGCTGCGTCGACTCGGAGTCGACGTGATCGATCTGTACCAGATCCATCGTCCCGATCCGTTCACGCATCCGGCCGAGGTGGCCGATGCCTTGATGTCGCTCATCACTCGCGGTGTCGTGAAGGCAGTGGGGGTGTCGAACCATACGGTCGCACAGACGCGCGCTCTGCAGGAGCACCTGCCGGTGCGACTGGCCACCACGCAACCCGAGTTGTCGGTGATGACGCTCGATTCGCTTCGCGACGGAACTCTCGATCTGTGCACCGAAACGGGCGTGGTTCCCTTGGCGTGGAGTCCGCTGGCGGGAGGCCGTGTGGCCACCGGAGATGGTGTACGCCCGGAGTTGATCAATGCCCTCGACGCCATCGCGTCGGCGCACGGTGTGTCGCGCGCTGCCGTGGCGGTGGCCTTCGTGCTCGCTCATCCGAGTGCACCGATTGCCATCGTCGGCAGCCAGAACGCGCAGCGTCTTGCCGATCTGGTCGCTGCGACTTCCGTGAAACTCACACGGGCCGAGGTGTATCGATTCATCGAGGCGAGTGACGGGCGGCCTTTGCCGTGACGGCATCGGCACCGGGTCGGTGCGAAGTCAGTTGGTTCGCCGCGTTGTGCGACGACGATTACGAACAACTCGGGGTGGTCGATTCCGATCTGCGGAGTTCGTGGAGTCATTGTCGCGCGATCGTCGAACAGGCCGAGCGCAGTGGCTTCGACAACGTTCTGTTGCCGTCCGGGTACGCCCTCGGAATCGACGCGGTTGCTTTCGCCGGCGGAATGGCGGCCTGCACCTCCACCATTCGGTTGCTGGTGGCCGTGCGTTGCGGCGAGATGTGGACACCGCAGTTGGCGCGACAGATCGCGACCCTCGACCACATGCTCGGCGGTCGCCTCACGGTGAACATCATCTCGTCGGAGATGCCGGGGGAGGTCCTCGACGGGCCGGCTCGCTATCGCCGTACGGGTGAGGTGATGGCGGCGTTGCGTGATCTGCTCGCCGGGCGAGCGTTGTCGGGCGAAGGCGAGTTCGTCTCGGTGGACGTGTCGTCACCGCGCATCGCGACGGCCGGTCGTGGCTGCCCGCCTCTGTACTTCGGCGGTCTGTCGGACGAGGCCCGCGACGTGGCAGCCCGCCACGCCGATGTGTACCTGATGTGGCCCGACACGATCGACGTGATCGGTGGCTTGGTGAGCGAGATGAACGAACGAGCAGCCGCGTACGGTCGCACGCTTCGTTTCGGTTACCGGGCCCACGTGGTGGTTCGAGAGACCGACAAAGAGGCTCGCGCAGCCGCCGATCACATCGTGGCCGCTCTCGACGACGAGACGGGCGCCGCCATTCGCGCTCGGTCGCTCGACTCGCAATCGACCGGTGTGCGTCGTCAGGCCGAACTCCGCGAGTCGGCGAGCACCGATGGCTTCGTGGAAGACCACTTGTGGACCGGCATCGGTCGGGGCCGTAGCGGTTGCGGTGCGGCGATCGTGGGCGACCCGCATCAGGTGGCGGCCAAGATCGCGCAGTATCGCGCTCTCGGAATTGAAGCCTTCATCCTGTCGGGCTACCCGCACCTCGACGAATGTCGCCGCGTCGGCGAGATGGTCCTGCCCCTCATCGATCACGGCCGGTTGGAGATTCACCCATGAGCGACGAACTCACCTACTCGACCTATCTCCGCATCGACGACTTGCTCTCGTTGCAGAATCCGCAGTCGGCCGCCGCTGGTCGTGACGAGCACGACGAGATGCTGTTCATCGTGATCCATCAGGTGTACGAGTTGTGGTTCAAGCAGGTGCTCCACGAACTCGACCACGCGGTGGTGCTGCTCGACGGCGATGAGACCACGCGGTGCGGGCACACGCTCAAGCGGGTGTTGACGATCATGAAGGTGATGGTCGCCCAGATGGACGTCCTCGAGACCATGACACCTCTCGAGTTCCTGAGTTTCCGTGAACGGCTCGAGTCGGGGAGTGGCTTCCAGTCGGCTCAGTTCCGTGAGCTCGAATTCCTCCTCGGTCACAAGCGCGGCGGGGTGATCGAGGCGCTCCCGGCCGACGGAGTGGTTCGGGACCGGTTGCACCGTCGACTGGTGGCTCCGTCGATGTGGACGGCGTTCTGTGCGCACATCGCTCGTCGCGGTCACGCGATTCCCGGTGATGTCATCAGGCGTGATCCGGCTCGGTCGACCGAGCCCGATGAGCGAGTCCAGGACGCCCTGATCGAGGTCTACCGGCACGATCGTGACGCGGCCGAACTGTGTGAGCGCTTGGTCGATCTCGACGAAGGCCTTCAAGAGTGGCGGTATCGCCACGTGAAGATGGTCGAGCGAACGATTGGAACGAAACCTGGCACGGGTGGTTCGAGTGGGGCCGACTACTTGAAGACCACGCTCGGGAGGCCGGTGTTTCCCGATCTGTGGGCGATCAGGGCCCGACTCTGAGTGATTCCGTCGCGATCAGCGGGGCCAGGTCGACATGTCGATCACGTCACCCTCGCCTGAGTGCGACATCGGATCTTCGGCGCCGACGGCATCGATGAACTCGTCGACGTCGTTGGCCTCGCCACCGATGAGCCACACCACCGACTCGCCTTCGTGATCGGCCGGATCGCGCGGAAGGATGCCTTCCACCATGTACTGATCGACGGTGATCGAGTCGTCCTCGGCCGTCACCGGCGCGACGATGGCCATCTCGACCAACGCGTCCGGATCGAGGTCCTTCAAGATGTCGATCAACTCGGCCACGTTCATGTGGTCAGTCTTTCACGGCCCGACGGCCGGAATCAGGATTCGGCCAACCAGCGCGGCGCGACTTCGAGTAAGTAGAGGCTCACGTCGCGACAACGATCGAGAGTGTGGCAGAACGTCTCGTCGTTGTTGTCGTACACGTCGGCCAACGGAACCGACAGCCGCGCCACGATCGACAGTTTGCGCTCGGGGGCGTCGGTGACCGACGCGGTGGAATCGATGGCCGAGACTTCGAGCGGTAACTCGATGCCGCCCACGCCGGCGAGATCGGTGGCCAGCACCAGGAGATCGGGTGGATTCTGCAGCGGCGGCAACGCCCAGGTGAACAGCAACGGAAACATGAAGTCGGTCGGGAGTTCGTCGACTTCGGGGTCGATGGCGGCCACGGCGTCCTCGAAGCCGAGTAACGCGCGGGGATCGACTTCGAGCGACAAGTGCAGGTCGATCGGGCCGTCACAGGCTTCTTCCGGATGGAGATCGACTTCCCAGAGCTGACGCAGGGAGTAGGTCTCGACGAAATGCCGTTCGTCGTGAACGTGGAAACCATGGTCGATGGCATGGCTCTTCATGTCGGACACGAAGCCCGCGACGTCGATCACTGCCACGAGGCGACACTACCCTTCGACGGGTGAACACCGCTGGGCTGCTCGAGGCGCTGCACCGCATCGCCGACGACGTGCGCGACGCGCTGGCCGCGGTGTCCGACTGGGGTCCATCGGGTCGACGCGACGGACAGTACGCGGCCGATCTGGTGGCCGATGCCGCCGTGCACCGAGCGTTGGCTGATCTCGGCGTCGACTGGGGTGTCCTCTCCGAGGAGAGTGGGTCGTCGAATCTCGACCGCGATCTGGTGCTGGTGGTCGATCCGCTCGACGGCTCGACCAACGCGAGTCGTGGTGTTCCACACTTCGCCACGTCGCTCTGTGTGATGGACCGGTCGGGGGTGTTGGCCGCACTGGTGGCGCACCAGGCCCAGCCCACTCGCTGGTGGGCCACTCGTGGGGGCGGTGCGTGGCGCAACGGAACACCGATCGCTCCGTCCACCACGGCATCGTGGGGCGAGGCGGTGGTCGCGATATCGGGTCGTCCACCCGAGCAGCCGGGCTGGTGGCAGTTTCGTGCTCTGGGTGCGAGCGCGATCGATCTGTGTCTGGTGGCCGATGGAACCGTCGATGCGTTCATCGACATGGGCCCGTCAGCCCACGGCGTGTGGGACTACGGCGCGGCCACGCTCATCCTCGATGAGGCTGGAGCCGTCGTCGTCGACGCGCAAGATCGCGACTTGTTCGTGCTCGATCACGTGGCGCGACGCACGCCGATCGCTGCTCCCGCACATCTGATGAACGACGCGCAATCGGTGCGACGGCAGTTGCCGCTCTGAGGGCGAACGTCAGCCGGCGTCGGCGACTTGCTGACTCTGGTGCCACACCCGCGACACACTCGGGTGGCGGAGTTTGCCCAAGGCGCGCGCTTCGATCTGGCGGACGCGCTCGCGGGTGACGCCGAGCATGTCGCCGATCTCGGCCAACGTCCTCGGATGACCATCGATGCCGAAGCGGGCCCTCAGGACCTCTTCTTCGCGCTCTTCGAGGCGCCGGAGTTGCTCGACCAGGGCTCGCCGTTCGAGGGAGGCGGCCGCGGCGTCGAACGGCGACACCGCCGAGTCGTCGGCGATGATCTCGGCCAGTTCGGTTTCACCCTCGTTGTCGAGCGGAGTGGAGAGCGACACCAGCGGACGTCGGTGCTGACGCACCAGGGCCACGCGCTCGGCGCTCACACCCGATAGTTCGGCCACTTCTTCGACCGTGGGCTGGCGATCGAGGGTTGCGGCCAACTTCTCGGTCGACTGATCGATGAGCGAATAGACCTCACGCACGTGCGAGGGCACGCGAATGGTGCGCGACGAATCGGCCAGGGCGCGACCGATCGACTGGCGGATCCACCAGGTGGCGTAGGTGGAGAACTTGAAACCCTTCTGATGGTCGAAGCCTTCGACCGCGCGCATCAGGCCGAGGTTTCCCTCCTGGATGAGGTCGAGCAGGCTGAGACCGGACCCTTCGTAGCGACGAGCCACGCTCACGACGAGTCGAAGATTGCACTGGATGAACGTTTGGCGAGCGGCGTCTCCGGTGCGCAGCGCCTTGTTGAGACGAGTGCGCTCGCGGCCAGCGGGCTTGGGTTCGCCGTCGAGTTGTTCTTGTGCGACGCGCGCTTCGGCGATGGCCGCGGCCAGGCGACGCTCGTCGTCGGCGGAGAGGAGGGGATAGGCACCGATGTCGTCGAGGTACTGACGGAGCAGTTCGCTCTCGGCGTCGCTCGGTCGGGGTGCCATGGCCAAACGCTAGTTGTGCGGTTTCTCCTGGCGGTGGATACCAAATTCGGGGACTCGTGTGGTGGCGGTAGCCTTCACCACTCGTTGCGGGCGCATAGCTCAGTTGGCTAGAGCGCTTCCCTTACAAGGAAGATGTCGGGGGTTCGAGTCCCTCTGCGCCCACCAAAGTTCCTGATCCGAGTAGGGTCCCCGCAGGGGAAGGGGTATTCAATGAAGTCGATCAGACTCTTTCAGTTGTTTGCGGTGGTTCTTTCGAGCATCACTTTCATGGCGGGCGGGGTTGCCAACGCTTCAGAGGTCTCCAATGCTCGATTCGTCCGGGTGACGAATTCTTGCAGAATCTTGATGTGCACGATCAAGCTGTCGAGTGCCGAGACCCAGCGCCTGAACGATTCTCTGAGTAGCCTCCCGCGCCCAACCGCGACCGATATCAAGGTCGCCTTGGGGCCGGTGTGTCAGCCCCTCCGGGGAATCAATCGTGAAGCCTGCCTTGAGAGCGCTGCCATCGCGACGGGTCTCAAGGACATGCTGTCTAGAGCGGTCAGACGCAACGGATGTATTCACATCCTGTGGTCGAAACTCCCTCGAAGCCCTTACTACAAAGCAAATCAAATCCGCGAGCTTTCGGGTGCGGGAAATTGCGTGTAGAGATCACGACTGCTACGCCGACTCCGCAGCCTCGACCGACTCCGGAGGCCTGATCGAATTCCGATAACGGCTGGCGTTGCCCGTGCTCGGGTGAACACGACCGGCCGGACCAGCCGCGAATGCCGTCAGCACGTTCGTGGTGACCCCGCGTACGAATTCTGTGGTCTTCGGGTCGTCCCATTCGGCTTCGTCGAGGGCCAGGATCCACGCGATGGTGCCGGTGGCGAACACTCCGGCACCGCTGTCGGCTGCGTAGTACGTCATGGCGTGGTCGTAGAGACCGTCGACGAATTTCACCGGATTGGCCGCTCAGACTGATAGTCGGAACGGGGATGTTCCCGTGTCAGATGATTCGGAGCTCAGGGTAAATTCGGCCCATGAAGAGAATTTGGGTGGGGGCAGTCGTCGTTTTGGCTGGCGTCTTTCCGGCATCGATGGCTGATGCGGTTCCGATTGATGCGGCCGTGAAGAAGTGTCTCGAGAAGTCGGTGGGCAAGTCGGCGACTCGGTCGATCGAGCGGGCGAAGAAGTTGACGGCCAAGCAGCAGCGGTCGGTCGATGCATGTAAGAGGTCGACTGCTCCAACAACGACGATTCCCACGTTGCCCCCGGGAACCGAGCCGATCTACGACCTTGATCCGGCTCTGAGCGCCGCCGATGTCGCGAAGATCAAGGAATGGACCACCCTGGCAATCACTGGTCATCAAAAGGTGTTCGGGGTCCAGGTATCGACATTCACCAACAACATCTCTCGCGATCCCGTGTGGATCGCCAATCGCGACTGCCGTCGCCACTTTTGGACCACGTGCGTGGCCGACCGCACCAATCTCTTCAAGACGAATTGGGCGATGGCTGGTTGTGGTCCTTCGCCGGTACAACTGGAGTGCTACCACGTCGCAAATCTCGCCCTCTTCCAAGGTGAGGATTATCTGCTCCTCAAGACTTTCGTGCATGAGGTTCACCACATCGTTCAGTACCAAACCCACAAGGATTACGAGGCCGGGCGGGCGCCCTCGAATACGGTCCGAGGGGACGGGCCCCACTGGCTCTTCGAAGGGCTGGCCGAGTGGTCTGCGTACTACATCGTGAGCGATCTCGGGCGGACCACGATGGACGCGACGCGAGCGGATTGGCGCCCATGGGCGGCCCGAATCCCAAAGGCACTGAGTGGCTTCGAGACCTTCGGCGGTCGTGAATCGTTCGTCAACCTTTACACGCTCTACGCCCTAGCTGTCGACGAGTTGATGAAGCTCAACGGAAACACGCCGAAGTCGATCATCACCTATTACCAGTTGTTGGGTGAAAAGAACCCGTGGCCGACGGCGTTCCAGCGGGCCTTCGGTATGACCGTGCAGGATTTCTACGTTCACTTCGAACGGGTCCGACCTCGTTCGTAGCTGGATCGCCGAAGGATCAGAACAAGGAAGAAGTTCCTGGTATTCGCAGTGCTGGTGGCCGGAATACACCCGGCATCCTTGGCTGATGCGGTTCCGATTGATGCGGCTGTGAAGAAGTGTCTCGAGAAGTCGGTGGGGAAGTCGGCGACTCGGTCGATCGAGCGGGCGAAGAAGTTGACGGCCAAGCAACAGCGATCGGTCGATGCATGTAAGAGGTCGACCGCTCCAACAACGACGATTCCCCCGCTGCTCACCCCGGAGCAGGTTTCGATCTTTGACCTGGACCCGAATCTTGACGAGTCGGAAGCCGCCCTGCTCAAGGAGCGGACTCTTCTCGCAGTCTCGGCGCATCAGCAGTACTTCGGCCTTCGGATGACCCCCTTTACGACAAACGCGTCTCGGGATGCGAACTGGCTGTCGAACAGAGATTGTCGGCGGTACCCGCGCCTGGTCGATTGTCAGAACTCGAGGGCGAGTTTCTTCAGTCAGATCTGGGCCGTCGCTGGCTGTAGTCCGGCCCCGGTTCAGGTCGAGTGCTACCAAGTGCTGAACATCGGGAACTTCAGCGGCGATGATTTTCAGAAAATCAAGGTGATCTTTCACGAAGTGCACCATGTCGTTCAGTACCAACTCCACCGTGACTACATATCTGGCTTGGCGCCATCGAGTGCCGTCCGAGGGGACGGGCCGGATTGGTTAATCGAAGGGCTGGCCGAGTGGTCTGCCTTTTGGCTACTGAGTCAGATCGGCAGAACCACAATGATCGAGGCTCGGTCGGCGTGGGTTCCGTACGCGGCTGTCATCTCCAAAGCCCTGAGCGCATTCGAGGCGGTCGATGGTCGTAGGTCGATTGACGGTGCTTACCGTTTGTACGCAGTTGCCATCGACGAGTTGATGAAGCTCAACGGCAACACGCCGAAGTCGATCGTCACCTATTACCAGTTGCTGGGCGAGAAGAACCCGTGGCCGACGGCGTTCCAGCGGGCCTTCGGCATGCCGGTGCAGGACTTCTACGTCCACTTCGAAAAGGTCCGACCCCGCTCCTAGTCCGCTCGACTTCTTACTACGATTCAGCAGTCTCGACCGACTCCGGAGGCCTGATCGAATTCCGATAACGGCTGGCGTTGCCCGTGCTCGGGTGAACACGACCGGCTGGACCAGCCGCGAATGCCGTCAGCACGTTCGTGGTGACCCCGCGCACGAATTCTGTGGTCTTCGGGTCGTCCCATTCGGCTTCGTCGAGGGCCAGGATCCACGCGATGGTGCCGGTGGCGAACACTCCGGCACCGCTGTCGGCTGCGTAGTACGTCATGGCGTGGTCGTAGAGACCGTCGACGAGTTTCACCGGATTGGCCGCGAGCACCTCGAGATTGTCCGGTTCGTACTCGGCCAGCCCCAGACCATCGGCCTCGATCGACACCAATCGTTTGAAACGCGTGCCGTTACGAACTTTGACGCCCTCGAACACCCAGTTCTTCGGATTCACCACGCGGAGTGACGTCTTCACTCCCGCCGCGAAGTACTGCACGCCGATGAGGGCCGATTCGGGTCGTCGCAACGGAGGATTGCGCCACTGGACGGTCGACTGCATCGGATCTTCCTCGGTGATCGGGTCG
Source organism: Actinomycetota bacterium (assembly GCA_016871355.1). Classification (GTDB taxonomy): domain Bacteria; phylum Actinomycetota; class Acidimicrobiia; order Acidimicrobiales; family Ilumatobacteraceae; genus Casp-actino8. The sequence goes on along the minus strand of VFZC01000005.1, from coordinate 34,258 downwards.
TCGTTGGCGCGCCGGTAGTTCGGCATCTGGCGAAATGAGAGACCTTCGGTGTTCGGTTCGAGGCGGATGTGGCGGTACACGGCGTTGGCGCCGAAGAACGCCAGGTTGATCCCGCGATCGCGGGCCCGTTCGAGGGTCGCGCGCATCGCAGTGGAGTAGTACTCGTCGTGTCCGACCGAGAGCAGTGCGGTGCGACCGTTCAGAACCGAATCGAGTTCGTCACCCTCGCCCGATCCGCTCGTGTGAAGGTCGATGTTGGTGAAGTAGGCCGTGTCGATTCCGAGTTCTTCGATGAGGGCGATGAGCGGAAGTTCGTGGGTGAGGTAGTCGGCCGAGCCCCAGTTGTAGGTGGCGGCGTAGGGGCGATCGAACGACACCACGGTGGAGCGACCGGGTCCGTCGTAGCAGCGATAGAGCGAGCAGCCACCCCACGGGTTGTACGCCTGCCAGGTGGTGACGGCCGAGACGACCGCGAGTGATCCGACCACTGAGTCGTCACGCACCGTGAGAGGTACGTAGTGCGCTTCACCGACGTCGGAGACCAACTTGATGAGATACGAACCGGGCGGCCACTCGTCGGTGATCGAGATCGTGAGAGACGGGGTCCACTCGGCTCGCGTCATCTTGGTGGCTTTGTCGCGCGAGACGACGAACTGCCACGGCGTGGGGATTTCGTCGGACGTCCACACCAGCCGACCGAGTTCGCCGCGGTACCAACCCATGCGGTACGCCTCGGCGTGCCACGACTCGGAGTTGCACGACACGCGAAGCGTGACGTCGTCGCCGGGGCGCGCGCTCGTGGTGTCGGCGTAACCCTCGATCCAACCCGGTCGGGGTTCGGCGCTGGCTTGCGGCACGGGAGTTTCGATGCGCCAAGCCGATGTGCCCGCGCGCTGATTCTCGGCGGCCAACCAACCCGCCTGCGTGTAGGGCCGGGGCGGGGGAGTCGTGGTCGTTGCTGCTGCGGTGGTCGTGGGAGCAGTGGTAGGTGCGTTCGAGGGAGTGGCAGTGGGAGATGGGTCCTGAGTCGAGCCCGGTGACGCTTCGTCGCCACACGCGGCGGCGACGGCGGCCGCCAAGCCGAAGACGGCGGAGTCACGCAGGAATCGCCGACGATCGATCACGGTTGCTTCCAGAGCTCCCAGGGCGACTTGGTGCGATCGCAGCCGCTCGGCACGGGTGTCTTCTCGCCATCGCGCGCGGCCGAGACGTAACACGCACTCACGATCTCGAGCATCCATCGACCGAACGTCGCGTCGATGGCCGGAGCGTGGCCGCTGCGAACCGAGTCGACCATGACCCGCAATTGCTGTTCGTAGCCGAATTGTTCGATGACCGGAATCGGGTGGCGCGGCTGAGGCAGGGCGACCGGGTCGCCGTTCACTTCGAGGCTCAGGTCGGGGCGAAGATCGGCGCGAACCACCGATGATCGTGACGAAACCTGCATGTCCCACACGCCTGCGTCGGGGCCTTCCCAACTGGCGACGACTCGGGCTTCGAGGCCGGACGCGAACTCGATGACTGCCTCGGCATGGGTGTCGGTGGTGTCGCCGCGAAGTGTGGCCCGGGCCGCGACGGCTTCACCGTTGCCGGTTGCTCGCGCCGCCAAAACCGCCAGAGCCAGTGGGTGGATTCCGAGATCGAAGAGCACTCCGCCGCCCCACTCGGGTGAGAGGAATCCACCCCAGCTGGGCGCCGATTGAAGTGTGCGGAGTTCGAAGTGAGTGATCGGGCCGATGGTGCGGGCGCGTTGAACGAACTCGGTGAACACGGGAGCGAAGGCGAGGTTCTCTCCGTAGAGAACGGTGCCGCCCAACGAAACGAGTCGGTCGGCCTCGGCGAGTGTGCGCACGAGCGGCTTCTCCAGCAACACGGCGGCTCCGCGGGCGAGTGCATGTTCGGCGTGCTCGAGGTGTTGGCCAGGTGGCGTGGCGACGATCACGATGTCGGCATCAGCGGGTAACTGTTGGTAGTCGACCACGCGGGCCGGTGGCTTGATCTGGGCGGCCCGTTCTTCGGCGCGCGTTCGTGTGCGCGAGGCGACCGCGACGATCGGAACACCGAGAGACGATGCCGCCAATGCGTGAGCGCCGGTGATCAGTCCGGCTCCGCACAAGGCCACCGTCGGCTGGTTCATCGCGTCGATCAGTGTCCGGCGAGCTGAGCCACGACGGGAGCGAAGTCGTCCACGTCGGCGCTGCCCACGATGACGTAGGAGAAACCCCACTTCTCGCGGCGAGCCAGCAAGTCGTCGACGATCTTCGACGGCGGTCCCACCAAAGCGAACGGTGAGTGTTCGACCATCGACTTCTCGACGCCGAGCATCTTGGCGATGTTCTCGGCCGCTTGGTCGGCGTCGTCGGTGACGCTCACGAGGAAGGCGCGCACGTTGAGTTCGATCTCCGACCACCGATCGCCGGCGGCTGCCTTGGTGATGGCGACCTTTTCGTCGACCGCCTCGGCGGTCATCGACGAGAACGCGTCGGGGCCGATCACGCCCGCGCTCATGGTGGCGTTGATGCCCACGATGTCGGCTTCACGCGCGGCGATGGAGAGCACTCGCTTGCCGCCACCGCCGATGAGCACCGGCGGATACGGCTTCTGCACGGGCTTGGGGCGACCGTCATGGTTGGTGATCGTGTAGTGCTCACCCGAGAACGAGAACGGTCCGTCGTGCATGAGGCCCTTGATGATGGCCAGGCCCTCCACGAAACGATCGATGCGCACCTTGGCCGAGTCGTAGGGCATGCCGGCCTGCTCGTAGTCGGCGATCATCCAGCCGGCCCCGAGGCCGATCTCGGCGCGACCTTCCGAGAGCACGTCCATGGTGGCGAGTTCCTTGGCCAACACGAGCGGATGCTTGTAGTCGTTGTCCCACACGAGCGCGCCGACGCGTAGGGCCGAGGTGATGGCCGCGGCCGCGGTGAGGGCCGGAACCGGAGCCAACTGATCGTCGAAGTGATCGGGCATCGTGAGCACGTCGTAGCCCTTGGCTTCCACGCGACGGGCGAGTTCGGTCCAACCCGTGCCATCGGTGGAGCGACTGGCCTGCACTCCGAAACGGAAGGGACGCTGATGCGGTGTCATGTCTCGATCGTAGGGGGTGACCGACTGCATCACCGCAGGCCAAGTACCGTGGAAGTGCTGTGCGAATCGTCTCGTGGTGGCTACGACTCTGCCTCGTCGTGACGGCGGGGGCCCTCTTGATCACCGCTGTCGTGGTGGGTGTCGGTCCGCGCCTCTGGGGCATCGCCAACGCGCACGAGGAAATGCCGGTTTCGCTACCGCCCGTCGAAACCATTGCTGAGCGCTCGTACGTGTATGACGCGGCCGGTAACGAGATCGCGGCCTACGAACTCGAGAACATCCAGCCGGTGTCGATCGATCAGATCCCCGAGGCCGTGATCGGCGCCGTACTCGCGGTGGAAGATCGCGAGTTCTATCGCCACGACGGTGTGAACGTGCGCGGTTTGTTCCGTGCGTCGTTGTCGAACTTCGAAGGCGGGGCTCGCCAAGGTGCGTCCACCATCACACAGCAGGTCGTGAAGGTCGACTACTTGGCCGGACTCGAGCGCGACGGCCGCTACAAACTCATGCAGATCTTGTACGCGCGCCGACTCGAGAAGGAGCGCACGAAAGCTCAGATCCTCGAGCGGTACCTCAACACCATCTTCTTCGGCAACAACGCGTACGGAATCCAGGCCGCGTCCGAGGTGTACTTCGGCAAGAACGTCGAACAGTTGACATTGACCGACGGCATCTTCTTGGCCGGGCTCATTCAGGCACCGTCGAGTTACGACCCGATTCGTCGGCCCGAGCCGAGCCGCCGACGATTCGTCGAAGTTCTCGACGCCGCGGTCGACGAAGAGTTGATGATGCGAGAGGACGCCGACGCGATCGTGGAGTGCCTCGAGCCGCGGGAGGCGCCGACGCCAGCCGAGCAGATTGCGCTCGACGAGCGTTGCGTCGGGAGTTGGCAGATTCCTGAACTCGTCCAGGCCATTCCCGAGAAGAAGATCACGCGGACCCACTTCAGCGAGGAAGTGCGTTCGTATCTCCTCAATCGGTCCGACATCCTCGGTGACACGTACGAAGAGCGTTACTACCGCTTGTTCCGCGGTGGCTTGAAGATCTACACCACCCTCGATCCGAAGGTTCAAGCCGCGGCCGAGTCGGCCAAGCTCACTCAGTTGCCGGCCAACTCGGCCGGCATCGAAGCATCGGTCGTGACACTCGATTCCAAGACCGGTGCGGTGAGGGCGATGGTGGGCGGTCGACCGTTCCAGGCCGGTCGCAACGAAGTGAACCTCGCGCTGTCCACGCGTCAGACCGGTTCGAGCATCAAGATCTTCATCCTGGCCGCGGCGGTGCAGGCCGGTGCGCAGAACGACGATCTCATCGACGGTCGTCGGCCGTGCGTGTTGCCCAATCCCGACGATCCCGATCAGCCCTTCGTCATCACCGAGGGCGTGAGTCGTGACGTGAGTCCGCTCGACGAGATGACGTGGTTCTCCATCAACTGCGCCTACAGCCGTCTCGCCCAGATGGTGGGCCTCGATCGTGTGGTCGACACCACGTATCGAATGGCGCGTAGCCAGTACTTGTACGCGGGGCAGAGCGTTCTCGAGCGGTCGCCGCTCTTCCCGTACGCGAGTTTCGGTACCGGTGCCAACGAGATGAGTGCACTCGACATGGCGTCGGGTGCGCAGACCCTCGCCAACGACGGATTGCACGCCGAGCCGTACTTCATCGAGCGGGTGGAGGGACCAACCGGCCTTCTCTACGAGCACGAGGGCACCACCAACCGTGTGCTCACCGAGGAAGCGGCGCGGCGGACCACGAGCATTCTCGAAGGTGTGCTTCGTAGCGGGACGGCCCGGCGTTCGGCGTTGGAGGGTCGCGTCGCGGCGGGCAAGACCGGAACCCAGGACAACAACACGAACGCATGGTTCGTTGGGTACACGCCCGAGTTGACCACGGCGGTGTGGGTTGGTCACCCCGACTTGTATCTCCCGATGAAGAACATCCCTGAGTTCGTGGCCGCGGATGTTCCGCGGGTGCAGGGCAGCACCTTCCCGGCCGCCATCTGGAAAGCGACCATGGATGCAGCCTTGGCCGGAGTTCCTCCGTCGACATTCTTCGCGCCGTTACCCAACATTCGGCCGCCCATGAGGTTGTTCTTGCCCGGTGTCGAGTGTCCGGTCGCGGTGACGACCGCACCACCCACCACGGTGAGCGACGAGGTGACGGCGAATCCGGATGATTCGAGTGCGGTGCCGTCGAGCACCACATCGACGACCACGACGACGTCGACGACCACGACGACGTCGACGACGATTCCGGGTCAGATCGTGTTCGACTTCGCCACCACGATTCCGCGCGGTCAGACCGATCCGACCTGGCCGGTTCCCACCGTCGATCCGCGCCAGTTCGACATCGAGATCTGCGCGACCGCGCCCACCGCACCACCGTCGACCTCGGATTGACACGCCTCTGTACAGTCGGCCCATGGATCTCGTGGCGTTGGCGGCGGTGCAGGCGATCGACACGGCGCTCGATCAGGCCCGTCATGCCCGACCACGTCTCGCCGAAGTCCTCGAACACCAGGCTGCCGAGCGTGAGCTCGCGGTCGTGCGTGGGCAACTGGCCGACATTCGTCGACGACAGGACGATGCGCAACGCGAACTCGACACCGTGGAGGCGTCGTCGGCCGAGATCGACGCCAACCGGTCGCGGCTCGAGCGGCAGATGAAGACGATCATCTCGCCTCGTGAAGCCGAGGCGTTGCAACACGAAATGCAGACGTTGGCCGCTCGTCGCAACGAACTCGACGATCGTGGGCTCGAGTTGTTGGAGGCCTCGTCGGCAGCCGACGAAGAGATCGCGCAGTTGTCGCAGGTCGAGGCTCGGGCAGCCGAAGCGGAGGCACGCGCTGCCGAGCGTCGGGCCGCGGCCGAAGCCGATGCCGACGCGCGCATTGCCGAGATGGTCGCTCATCGTGATGCAGCCGCCAGCGCGGTGGCGAACACTGACTTGGTTGCGTACGACCGGCATCGCGCGGCCAGCGGTGGTGTGGCGGTGGCGAGTATCACGCACGGAAAGTGCAGTGGCTGCCACATGGAGATTTCGAAGTCGGAACAGGATGCGATCAAGCGGCTGCCGGCCGAGCAGGTAGCCGAATGTCCGAGTTGCGGGCGCTGGCTCGTACGGTAGAGACGTGCTCTTCTGGTTCATCGGAACCGCAACGCTGGCGGTGTGGTACGTCTTTCGTGACTCGCGGTTCGATCATCGTTTGTTGATCGTCGGTGTGTTGTTGCCCGACGTGATCGACGGTGTGTGGGGAGGGGCGCGAGCGATGCATTCACTCGTCGGGAGTGTGGCGATTCTGACCGGCGTGATGTTCGCGACGGTGGGGAAGCGCCCGCTGCGTCGGCGACTGTTGGCGATCCCGATCGGGACGTTCCTGCATCTGGTGTTCGACGGGGCATTCGGCAACACTCAGGTGTTCTGGTGGCCGTTCGGCGGAGTGTCGTTCGAGGGTGCGCGGTTGCCGGTGGTGGAGCGCGGGTGGGTGAACGTTCCGCTCGAATTGGCCGGGCTCGTGCTGTGCGCGTGGGCGTGGAAGATGTTCGGGTTGGGGGCGAAGGAGAAGCGCACGACCTTCCTGCGCTCGGGCACCCTCGGGCCCTCGTGATTTCTTCTCGTTCCTGATTACTCTTCGGTGAGTCCTGAGGAGGGAATCATGACCGAAGCCGTCATCGTCGCAACCGCCCGTAGTCCGATTGGTCGAGCCGGAAAGGGTTCGCTGGTGTCGTTGCGCACCGACGACATGGCGGCCCAGATCGTGCGGGCTTTGATGGCCAAGGTTCCGCAGGTGAAGGGTTCCGACATCGAGGACCTCATCATGGGTGTGGGTCAGCCGGCCGGCGAGGCCGGATTCAACCTGGCGCGCGTCGTCGCCATTCTGGCCGGTGTGCCCGAAGCGCCGGGCGTGACCGTGAATCGCTACTGCTCGTCGTCGCTGCAGACCATTCGCATGGCCGCGCACGCGATCAAGTCGGGTGAAGGCGACTGTTTCATCGCCGCTGGTGTCGAAGCGGTGAGTCGTTACGGCTCGGGAGCCAGCGACACCGCTCCGAACTCGATCTTCGAGAAGTCGGGTGAACGCACCCATTTGCGTTCGGCTGGTGGCCAGCCCACCTGGACGCCCCCGAGCGGGCTGCCCGACATCTACATCGCCATGGGACAGACCGCCGAGAACGTGCGCGAACTCGAAAACGTCACGCGTGAGGAGATGGACGCGTTCGCCAAGTTGAGTCAGGACCGCGCATCGGAGAACGTGAAGAACGGTTTCTTCGCCGATGAGATCACGCCGCTCACGCTTCCCGACGGCACGGTGGTCGACAAGGACGACTGCCCGCGCGAGGGAACGACGCTCGACGGACTGGGTGGGCTCAAGCCTGCGTTCCGCCCCGATGGTCAGATCACGGCTGGTAACGCGTGCCCACTCAACGATGGCGCCGCCGCCGTGTTGGTGATGAGCGACACCAAGGCCAAGAAGCTCGGACTTACTCCGCTCGCGCGTGTGGTGTCGAGTGGAGTTTCGGCGCTCGATCCGGAGATCATGGGACTCGGACCGATCGATGCGAGTCGCCAGGCGTTGTCACGGGCGGGCCTTTCGATCGACCAGATCGGCCTCGTGGAGATCAACGAGGCGTTCGCGGCGCAAGTGATTCCGTCGGCGAAGCATCTCGGAATCTCGATGGACAAGTTGAACGTGCACGGTGGCTCGATCGCCCTTGGTCATCCCTTCGGTATGACGGGTGCGCGCATCATGACCACGCTCATTCACGGACTGCAGGAACGCAACAAGCAGTACGGACTCGAGACGATGTGCGTGGGCGGCGGCCAGGGCATGGCCATGATCGTTGAACGCCTCAGCTGACCTCGTTGTTCTGGTATTGACCTCGTTGTTTTGGTGAGGATTTTTCACCGTATGGGTCAATTTCTCTAACCAGATCCTCGTTGTTTTGGTATTGACCTCGTTGTTTTGGTATTGACCTCGTTGTTCTGGTGAGGAATTTTGACCGTATGGGTCAATATCTCTAACCAGATCCTCGGGGATAACCAGATCCTCGGGGATAACCAGATCCTCGGGGACGGGTGTGGAGGAGGCGGGCCGAGGTTCCGACCCCGAGCACCGCAACACCGGCCACCGCGAACAACACGTTCGGCGACGTGTGTCCGTACCCCCACGTGGCCAACAACGCGACCACCGCGGCCACCAACTGATTGCACGCCCCGGCCAAACCCTGTGCTGAGGCGGCCCGTCCGGGCGGCGCATTGCGGGCCAACAATCCGGCTGCCGCGGGTGCGGCACACGCCTGCGCGCACGACTCGATCGTGCCCAGAGCGATCGGAATCCACACCGCCGAGAACTGCCCGTACAACACGGTGAACGGAGCCACCACGAAGATCCCGCTGTAGGCGACGAGCAAGTGATCGCGTCGGTCGGCGAGACGTCCACCGAAGCGCGACAACGCCACGAACGGAATCGCGTATGCGCCCAACGACAAACCGACCACCGCGTCGGTCGCGCCGAGGTCGGTGAGGAAGCGATCCCACAGCGAGTCGTACAAACCGACCGGTAGCGCCAGCGCGACCAGCAAGATGATCGGCACGAGCACACCACGATCACGCAACAACCCGAACGGCAAGCCAGCCCGCTCGGTGGAGCGCGGGAGATCGGGCAACGGCCGGGTCGACACCAAGAAGAATGAGATGCCGGCGGCGATCGAGAAGATCACGAAGGGCCAACGCAGTCCAAGCGGGCCGACGAGCAGTCCGCCGATCACCGGACCCGTGACGAAGCCGGCCAGGTCGATACCGGCCATCGCACCGAGTCGCTCGGACTGACCGTCTGATTTGAGGTTCGCCATCAGCGCGCGAGCCGGCGGATAGAAGCAGCCGGTGGCCGAGCCGGCGATCGCGCGCGCGATCACGAACTGCACGAGCGTCGACCCGGTGGCGAACGTGGCGTTGCCGATGATCGCCAACACCGGTCCGAGAATCATGAGGAACTTGGCGTGACCGCGATCGGCGAATGGCGCGACGACGACTTGCATGACGAACGACGCGAGGAACCCAGCCGCCGCGATGAAGCCGAGCCCGGCTGCGCTGAACCCGAACTCGTCCTGCAGGTTGCCCATGAGCGCGAACACCACGCTGTTGCTCGCCGACAACATGAATGCCGACGCGAGGAGCACACGCTCAGTGGCGCGAGTGGACGTCATGTCACGACCTCGCCCAATCGACCACGGCGTCGCTCAAGCTCGACCACGCCGCCAGTGCCTCGGCGGGCCACTGGTCGAAGTCGCGATCAGTGAGTGCCACGAGTGCGACATCGATGTCGGGATCGACCCAGGCCATGGTCCCACTGCCGCCGAAGTGACCGAACGTGCGCGGCGAATTGCGCGAGCCCGTCCAATGAGGCCACTTGTCGCCACGGATCTCGATGCCGAGGCCCCACGGACACGGCTTGAACGAACCGAGGCCGGGAACCACGCCACCGAGATCGGGGAACTGAACGGTGATGGCATCGCGAGCGGTGCCGGCCGACACCAATGTTGGCCGCATGAGCTCGACGACGAATCGAGCGATGTCGTCGAGGGTGCTCCACACCGCGAACGCCGCCGAACCCCGAAGTGCCGACGACGTCATCCCCAGTGGTTCGAACACGGCCTCGTGCAGGTAACGATCGAATGGCATGGCGGCCTGATCGGCCACGTGCGCGGCGGCGGTTTCGATGCCGGTGTTCGAGTAGATGCGCCGCTTGCCCGGACCCATGATCGGCGTGTCGCCGTCGAAGCCGTAGCCCGCGGCGTGGGCGAGGAGATGGCGCAGCGTGGCCGGACCCACTTCGTCGTCGAGCGATACGACACCTTCTTCGCACGCGATGAGCGTGGCCCAGGCAGTGATCATCTTCGACAGTGACGCCAAGCGATACGAGAACGATGCGTCACCACGACGTACGACGACCGACCCGTTGCGCAGCACGGCGGCCGAGGCGTGCGGGACGGGCCAGGTGCTGACGACGTCGAGGAGACGATCAGGCAAAGCCCGACGAGCGAATGAGCTCGGCCACGCCGAACGCCAAGTCGAGACCTTGGCGGGCGTTGAGTCGCGGATCGCACACCGTCTGGTAGCGATGGTCGAGATCTTCGACCGTGAGATCGTCGGCGCCACCGAGGCATTCGGTCACGTTGTCGCCGGTGAGTTCGACGTGGATGCCGCCCGGCCAGGTGCCCTCGGCGCGGTGCGCATTCACGAAGCCGGAGATCTCGCGGATGATGTCGTCGAAGTGACGCGTCTTCAATCCGGACGACGACGTGAACGTGTTGGCGTGCATTGGATCGCAAGCCCACACGACCGGATGACCGGCATCGGTGACCGCACGCAGCAATGGCCGCAGCGCCGACTCGACCTTGTCGGCACCCATGCGACTGATGAGCGTGAGCCGACCCGGCACGCGAGCCGGATTGAGAACCTGACACAGTTCGAGGACGAAGTCGACCGATGTGCTCGCACCGATCTTGCAGCCGATCGGATTACCGACGCCGCGCAGGAACTCGATGTGCGCGCCGTCGAGCTGACGGGTGCGCTCGCCGATCCAGAGCATGTGGGCCGAGCAGTCGTACCATCCGCCGGTGAGGGAGTCCTGGCGCGTGAGCGACTCTTCGTAGCCGAGCAGTAGTGCCTCGTGACTCGTGAACACGTCGACCTCGTGTAGTGACGAGTTGTTCTCGGTGTCGACACCACACGCGCGCATGAACCTCATCGCGCGATCGATTTCGGTGGCCAGCTGTTCGTAGCGCTGACCTTCAGGACTCGAGCCCACGAACTCCTGCGTCCAGGCATGCACCCGCGACAGATCGGCGAAGCCGCCCTTGGTGAACGCGCGAACCAGGTTCAGCGTGGACGCCGACTGGTGGTACGCCTGCACGAGTCGATCGGCATCGGGGATGCGCGCGGCCGGCGTGGGCGTGGGATCGTTCACGATGTGCCCGCGGAAACTCGGCAGTTCGAGATCGCCGATCTTCTCGGTGGGGCTGCTGCGCGGCTTGGCGAACTGGCCAGCGATGCGGCCCACCTTCACCGTGGGAACACCGAGGCTGTAGGTGAGCACGACGGCCATCTGCAGGATGACCCGCAATTTCTCGCGAATGTTGTTGGCCGAGAAGTCGTCGAAACTCTCGGCGCAGTCGCCGGCCTGCAACAAGAATGCGTTACCGGCCGACACCTGGGCCAGGGCCGATTGGAGCGAACGGGCCTCGCCAGCGAACACCAACGGGGGATAGGAGGCGATCTGCTTCAGCGCTCGCTCGAGATCGCCCTCGTCGGGCCAGTCGGGCTGTTGCGCGGCGGGAAATGCACGCCATGACGACGGTGACCACCCTGATGCCATGTCAGAAAGACTAACGACCCGACACCGAAAGGCGCCGGGTCGTTTGAGTTGGCTGTCTTCAGGGAAGACCGAGCATCAGGCAGCAAAGATGCCGTCGGCCTCTTCCTTCAAACCAGCCACGGCTCGTGACACGAGGCGACGCGCGGCTTCGGCGGTGACGCCGAGCTTTTCGCCGACTTCGCGGAAGCTCTTGCGCTCTCCGTCGATGAGACCGAAGCGGGCCTCGACGGCGTAGCGGGCGCGAGCATCGAGGGTGTCGAGCAACTTGGTGAGCTGCTCGGTCTCGCCCTGCGCGATGATGTGATCTTCGGGCGTGGGATCGCCATTGGCCATGAGATCGCCGAGTGTGGCATCGCCGTCGTCGCCGATGGTCTTGTCGAGCGACACCGGCGTGGTGAGGCGGTGCAATTCGGCATTGGCCATGTCGAGGGTTTCACCGTCGCCGCTGGCCTGACGCAACGCGGCGCGCAGGCTGGCCGAACGATCACCGGGGATACGAATGAGGCTGGCCTTCTGGTCGAGGGCGCGACCGATGGCCTGGCGGATCCAGAAGGTGGCGTAGGTGGAGAACTTGAAGCCACGACGCCAGTCGAACTTGTCGACGGCGTGCTCGAGGCCGAGGTTGCCTTCCTGGATGAGGTCGAGGAGATCCATGCCCTGCGGCAGGGGATAGCGACGCGCGATCGAGACGACGAGACGCAAGTTGGCGCGAATGAACCGATCCTTGGCCTTGGCTGCTTCGCGAATGTCGCGGTTGATGGCCGGGCTCTTCTCGCCAGCACCCTTCTTGGCGGCGGCTTCGCGGCCCTTTTCGATCGCACGCGACAGCACGCGCTCGTCTTCAGCGGTGAGCAAGGGAACCTTGCCGATGTCGTTCAGGTAGATGCCGATGGAATCGTTCATGATGTTCTTCTCAACTGTTCGTCTTCGTCTGTTGTTCCGTGTCCGCCGGTGACTTCGGACACCGGCACGACAGTGACCGGTCCGTGGACAACAACGAACGGGAGCTCTTGGTATGTGGGGGTCAAGAACTCGAGATCGGAACTGGGGGGTCCCGAAGGGGGACCCGTAAGTTATCAGAGTTCTTTGGGGTGTCGCAATCGGTTCGGGGTCGAGCGGGTGGGCAGGGACGCCCGAGGTATCGGTCGGTTGTCACATGAACTTGAGCAATTCGTCGCTACCCGGCCTGAACAGGGGAAATGCCCGGCCGTAGACTTCGCAGACGTGTCGGGCCGCGCGCCAAATCCCCGGATCGGCCTCTTCGGGGGCACCTTCGACCCTCCCCATGTGGGGCACCTGGTCACGGCCGTCAACGTGCGCCATGCCTTGGGCCTCGACCGCGTCATCGTGATGGTGGCCAACGTGCCTTGGCAGAAAGAGGGCCGGCGCAGCATCACACCGGCCGCCGATCGACAGGCGATGGTCACCGCGGCGGTGCGCGGAGTGCCAGGTCTCGAAGTGGGAACGTGGGAGATCGAACACGGAGGCCCGAGTTACACCGCCGACACTCTTGCCGCGTTGAAGAGTGCGAACCCAGACGCCGAGTTGTTCACGATCGTGGGTGACGATGCGGCGGCTGGCCTCGAGACGTGGGAGCGATTCGCCGACGTGGTGACGTTGAGTCGCATCGTGGTGGTCGATCGTCCCGGTGCACCCGTCGAGTTGCCATCAGGAATCGATTGGTTGCGTGTGGAAGTGCCGCGTCTCGAAGTGTCGAGCACCGATTTGCGCGCGCGTTTCCATGATGGTCGACCGCTCGACTATCTCGTGACCGACTCGGTGCTCGCCGTCATTCGCGAACGTGGTCTGTACACGTCGGAAAGCGCGCGATGAGTTTTCTCAAGTCGCAGCGCCGTCAGCGAACTCTCGTGGCATTCGTGTCGGGTGTGGTGGTGTTGGCGTTGCTGCCCGTTTCTGGCGTGATCGCCTGGCGCGCGGTGCGCGACTCGCGAGCGGCCGAAGCGGTTGTTGCGCTGCCCACCATCGCCGTTCCCACCACACCCACGGCGATCTTGGCCACCACCGACGAGCAGAACTATCTCGCGTCCATCAGCATTCTCACGCTGTCGCCCAACGGAGCCGGTGGAACCGTGCTGTCGTTGCCGGTGGGCATGACCATGAACGGCCGACCCGAGGGCGAGCCCCAACGCTTGGCCGATGTGTACGGATCGGACGGAATCGACGCCTTGAAACTGGCCGTCGAGAGTCAGACCAACTCTCAAATCGACCTGATCGCGGTCGAACCCGAGCGCGGCACCGGTGATCTCATCGCGCGCGCGGGAAGCATCGACGTGACGTACGGAGCCGACGTGCTCGATTACGACGACGGCGAGATGCGCGTCGTCGGCAAGGCGGGTCCGAACACGTTCACCCCCCTACAAGCGGCGGCTGTGCTGGCGGCCCGCGACCCCGAGCGACCGGAGAACACGCGACTACCCGACGTGCGTACGACGTGGGAGGCCATCGCCAAGGCCGTGGGCGCCGGAAAGATCGGCACCATGCCGGCCACGGTGATCCAAGACGTGGGTGCGCAGGTGCCCGCCGACATGGCGTCGTTCATGTCGGCCCTCTTCGCCGGTCCGGTGCGCGTTTGGCAGATCGGTTATCAGATCATCACCGACACCGATCGCAACCCCGATTCGCTCGATCTGTACGGCTTCGATTTCGGCGAAGTGATCATGGTGTTGGCGAGTGTCGCGCCGAGCGCGATGGTCGCGGTGTTCCCCACCCTGAGCCTGCAGGTCGACAGTCCGTTCGCCGATGCCGAAGTGACCCGCCAGGCCGTGTTCCGACTCATCTACATGGGTGCCAACGTGATGTTGGTGCGCACCACCAACGATCCACCGCCGGCGGTCACGACCATTTCGTACTCCGACGAAATGGATCGTGGCATGGCCGAGCCGCTCACGATCCTGCTCGACGAAGTCACCTGGGAACGGGCCACCGAACGCGTGGCCGGAATCGATCTGCAGGTGACTCTCGGCGAATCGTTCGTCGCTTTCTTGAAAGCGACCGCCGGGACGTCGATCGAAGATCAAGCCGCATCGGCGATGTCGACGACCACCGATCCGGCCAGTGACGCCACCGTCGCCGATACGGTGGCGGGCTGATGACGACCGCGCCAACCGATTCGATCGAACTGGCCCGAGTGGCCGCTCGGGCCGCCGACGACAAACAGGGCACCGACACCATGGTCGTGTCGGTTGGTCACGTGCTGGCCATCACCGAGTTGTTCGTGATCACCGGAGCGCCCAACCGGCGGCTCGTTCGCGCGATCGCCGACGACATCGATGAGAAGGTGCGCGAAGTGACCGGCCGGTCACCCATTCGCGTGGAAGGCAATCGCGAGCAGCAGTGGATCCTCGCCGATTACGGCGACGTGATCGTGCACGTTTTCTTGCAGGAGACGCGCGACTTCTACGAGATCGAGCGTCTGTACAAGGACGCACCGCGCATCGAATGGCGCGACTGACCTGTCCGCACTGCGGAACCTGGACCGCTGACGTCTCGGATTCGTCGTGGCGCCTCGTGGCGAAACGCGCCGATGTTCGCGTGGAAGACGTGGCCGACTCGGTGATCGACGCCGCGTCGTCGGATGTGTGGTCGGATCTGGAGGTGGTGAGTCGTCGCGCTGACGAGTGGCGCGACAAGGGTGTGTACGACCCGCTGCCGCCACCGCCCGAACCACCCAATTGGTCGATCGTGCTCGTGTGCGGGTGCGGTGAGCGGACCCGGCACGTGAGACCCGCGTAAGTCGGGCTTGGGGTTTGGGGTGGTCGGGCCCCGTTGGTATCGTTCAGCCGTCCCATTCGGGGCTGTAGCTCAGTTGGCAGAGCGCTTCCATGGCATGGAAGAGGTCAGGGGTTCAATTCCCCTCAGCTCCACAACTTGGTGCTTCTGACGGCGAATTCATCTCTGGCCTTGTTCGACATTGCCGCCCGTTCGGCTCGGTCGCTATCGAACCGCCCGGTCGTACAACTCGCTCAGTCGACGTGACTGCGTGGCGAGATCGAACTCGCGGGTCACGTGCTCGCGCCCGGCCCGGCCCAGTCGGCTCCGCAGTTCTGAGTCGCCGAGCAACCGCGTGATGTGGTTCGCGGTCTCATCGACCGACCCCTCCTCGGCCAACAAACCGGTGACGCCGTCGACCACGGTCTCGGGAATGCCGCCCGACCGCGACGCCACCACCGCGATACCGCAGGCCTGAGCCTCCACTAGCGACAGGCCGAGTGCCTCGGGTTGGCCGTTGGTTGCGGTGATGCTCGGTGCCACCACCAGGGTCGCCGTGGAGAGTTCGTCCAACACCTGGTCGAACGGCAGCGCGCCTCGCCAGGTGACGTCGACACCGAGCGACACGGCGAGCGCCTCCGTCTCGGAGCGCAGCGGGCCGTCACCCACCACCGTGAGTCGCGCTGATGGATGCGATCGCCGAACGACCGCCATCGCCCGCACCGCGATGTCGATTCCCTTCACTGCAGCCAGTCGACCGACGAACACGACATGATCGGGCGCCGTTGATGTTGACGTTGACGCCGCCGGTGCAAAGCGTCCGAGATCGACACCGATTCGGTGCAGCACCACCTTGTCGGCGGGGGTGCCGAGCGCGATCAATCGCCCGCGCACGAACTCGGAATTGGCCAACAAGTACGTGGCCCGATCGAACAGTTCGGCCCGATGCGCCAACCAGAGTCGGCCGCCAGCCGTGGTGAACGAGTCGTCGCGACGAGTCGCGTCGTAACCGTGGAACGACACCACCAGCGGTAGTCGGTGGCGTTCGGCGATCCGCATGGCCAACATTCCGTCCGGACCGAAGTGGGCGTGCAGCAGCGCGGGTCGAAGCCGCGCGATCGCTCGATTGGCTACGGGATCGTGCCCGCGCATGAAGGCAGCGCGCCGTAGTCGACTCGTTCCCCAGGTGCTCGCTTCCACCCGTGAACGAGCCCAGTCGTGGACGAACTCACCCTGTGCGTCGATCTGATGCGTGAGATACGTGGTGTGCCAGCCCGGAACATCGCGATGCTGCGTGAACAGCCACGGCTCGCTCGGCGCACCGAACAGTGACCGATACACGAGCACGGAACGCGGTGGCGTCGAGTCGGACACACAGTCACGTTAATGGGCACGCTAGTAGGCGCGCTCATGGGGACGACGCGTGACGACCGTTGACCTCGTGAGCCGAGCGATCCTGCGATGATGGGCCGGTGGAACCCGATTGGCTCGATCTCACTCAGCGCGCGGCTTTCGCGTCGCACCGCCTCGTCGGCTGGATCTATTGGGACCCCGACGCGATCAAGGCCTACGGCGATCTCGGTATCCCGAACGGCCTCGGTTACTACGTCACCAGTCGCGCTGCTCCTCTCTTGCCGGCCGGACACCAAGCGGTCACGGCGGCCTTCTTCTCCATCCATCCGGCCTTCATTCGGCTGGCGGTCGAACTCGCGGCCCAACACACCGAGTGGCGGGCCATCTACAACGCGCGCAACGAAGCCGTGGGAGCAGGTCTACGTCGCTACGCACCCGACGTGTGCGACGAACTCGCCAACATGGGTCCGGCGTTGTGGGCGGCGGCCGACGCACTTCCCGAATCGGGGCGTGTGCTCTTCGCCGTGCATCGCGAGGCTCCCCGTGTGGACGATCCGGTGGTGTCGGCGTGGTTGGCCGTGAACTGCTTGCGCGAATGGCGCGGCGACACGCACTTCGCGGTACTCCTCGCCCACGGGATCGATCGCGTGCAGGCCGGCATTCTCCACGATGCTCATCTCAACTACGGCGGCTGGATCGCGCAGAGTCGCGGGGCCGACGAAGCGCAACTCACGAACGCCTTCGCCGAGCTCGAGCGGCGCGGCCTGGCGCGCGATGGCGTCGTTTCACCGGCCGGTCTGGCTCTACGCGATGAGATCGAGTCGCGCACCAACGAGATCTGCGTGGCTCAGTGGCAGGCGGTCGGACTCGAGGTCACCGAACGCTTCCTGAAGGTGATCGAACCCGTCGGCCCGCGCCTTCTCGCTCGAATCGACGAAACCGCTGGCCCGAACTGGATGCCGGCGGCGCGCGAACGCCGCCCCGTGACCTGACGAGACTGTCAGCGGTGGCCCGGGGCCATGTAGAACCAGAACGGGAACGGTCCGCCCCCGTCCTTGATCGCTTGGCGCGCCGCGAGCGTGGTCTTGCCGGCCTCGGTCGCCTCGAAGAACCACGCTTCCAGGCTGCGCGCACCGGCGGTGCCCACCAATTCGAGTGCCGCCTCTTCGTAGTACGCGCGGACGTCGTGCATCACGGCCACGGTGTTCTTGCCCGGAATCGCAACGGTCGTCCAGTCGTCGCCCGACGCGATGCGGTGAAATGCGGCGAGCACTTCCGGAACCGTGTCGGCATCGACCGCACGGCCGACATCGGTGTGTCGGCGCTTGGCCACGGCACGGTCGTACGCGTTTCGTAGCCCCCGGGCTTCGTCCACGCACGCGGGAAGGTTCGGATCGAAACGCGGCGGCAGTGCACACTCAACCGGCTGCTCGTCGGATTCGACGACCTCGTCGAAGTCTCGAATGATCGGGCCGTGGTCGGCCGTCGTGTCCAACAGTGAGAACGCCTCGGTCAACACGCGATGCTGAAACTCGGCGTCACCGGGAATTCCGAGTGGACGGCCGAGCGGAAACTCGCAATACAGCGAGCGGGGAGGACGCATCTTCTCCACGACCGGTCGCATCGAGGCGAGCACCACCGTGGATATTCCGGCTGCTTCGATCACATGCGCGAGCACACTCACGGTGCGCGTACAAAGCGGTCAAACAGGTGTGAGCAACACAACATCGACGCCGTCACGCTTCAACTCGGCGGCGACCGCCGGGCCACTGTCGAGACGAATGGCCGATACGTCGTCGGGTTGATTGCCGGCGAACGAGTAGTGACGCGGCGCGACGCGTCCGATCACCTTGTCGGCGGCCAACTCGTGGAGTCGATCGATGGGGAACACCACGTTCAGGTCGATCTGGAATCCGGTGTGATCGAAGTTCGGGCTCCAATGGCCCATCACCAAGTCGTGCGCATCGGACGGAATCATGCGATAGCCGGTGTCACCGGCACTGAAGCGGTCGTCGTGGGCGCGGTGGATCGCCGCCGAGGTCACGATGGCCACCGTCGCGTCGCGCAGGCGCGGGGCCGACGCCCACGCCGTGCCGTCGAAGGTCGGGACGGGGAGGTTCTTCCCCATCTCGCGCATGGCCTGGTCACCGTTCACGACCTCACAGTAGCGAGGGTCGCGTGGCTACGAAGCCCCCACCGAGCGTCTGCGAGGATGGTCCGAGCCCGAAAAGAAGGTGGGGGAGCCATGTCCGTCGTCATCGATGTCGATCGTTCGAATCTGTCCGTCAGCCGTCTCAACCGCTCACCGTCACGAGCGCTGGCCGATGGCGAAGCGCGACTGGCGATCGAGGCCTTCGCGCTCACGGCCAACAACATCACCTACGCCGTGTTCGGCGACGGCTTGCGTTACTGGGATTTCTTTCCGGTGGGCGAGGGCTCGTGGGGACGGGTCCCCGTGTGGGGATTCGCCGACGTGGTCGAGTCGAAGTCAGCGCTCGAAGTCGGTCAGCGCTTCTACGGCTATCTGCCCATGGGTACCGAATTGGTGGTGCAGGCCGGGCGCGTGGATGCGCGTGGATTCACCGACCTCGCCGAACATCGTTCGCCGATGGCCGCCGCGTACAACCGCTACTCGAACACGGCCGCCGACCCCACGTACCGAGCCGACCGCGAAGCGCACCAGATGGTGCTGTGGCCGCTGTTCATGACGTCGTTCATGATCGACGACTTCCTGGGTCAGAGCGTTCTGTCCGACCCCGAAGTCACCACGGTCGTGGTGTCGAGTGCATCGAGCAAGACCGCGATCGGTGCGGCGTTCTTGGGTGCGCTACGCCCCGACATCCACGTCGTGGGCGTCACCTCCAAGGGCAACGCGTCGTTCGTGAACGACCTCGGCTGCTACTCGTCGGTCGTCACTTACGACGAAGTCGCGCAGGGATCGGCGTCGTGGCCCGAAGGCCGCGCCGCCTACGTCGACATCGCGGGCGATCAGGCCGTCACCGGCGGAGTCCACCGCATCTTCGAAGACGGCCTCGCGTACAGCATGGTGGTGGGCGGAACGCATTGGTCGGCCCCACGCGCCGACGGTGCCATGCCCGGGCCCAAGCCAGAGTTCTTCTTCGCGCCGTCGCAGATCGCACTGCGCACCAAGGAGTGGGGCCGCGACGGGCTCGATCAACGGGTGGGTGACGCGTGGGATCGCTTCGCGTCGTGGTCGAACGGCTGGTTGCGATTCGAGACCACGCAAGGCGCCGAGAACGTGGAACGTCTCTACGGCGAGATGCTCGCGGGGCGTGTCGATCCGCGCATCGGCCACGTGTGCCGCATGAGTTGAAACGTCACCGTTCCGGAAAAGGAAACGGGGGGCGGTTCCGAAGAACCAGCCCCCCGTCCGGGAAGGAAACGTGCCCCGCAGGGCGACGAAATCAGGCGCGCAGGCCCTTGTTGATCGCGTTGAACACGGCGTCCTTGAGCGGAATCATTCCGCAGATGATCGCGCCGTTGGCGACGTAGTTGATCCACTCGTCTTCATGGACCCAGCCCCAGCCACCGAGGACCATGCCCCAATCGCCGAAGAGCCAAACCATGAGGATCGACACGAGCAACGTCAGGTTGGCCCCGATCACCGGCAGCTTGCCGACCTGACCGTCGACGCCGACGATTCCGAGGATCGAGTGGAGGACTTTCATGACGGCTTCCAGAAGGATGGCCATCACGATGAAGAGTCCGATGACGTACATGTGAACCCCTTTCGGTAGGTGCGGTCCGTGGCCGCGTGGGCACGGTATGAAGCACATACGCACAAGGTGGTGGATTTCTTGTTAAATGGCCCTTTCACCTGGTGAAATGAGCACGGAGAGTGGTCAAACGGCCGATCAGGCCAGGGTTCGCCGCACCAGATCGGCCACCAGCGAGGTCGACCACGACACCGAACGGGGGTCCATCACGAACCGTCCGGCCTCGTCGTTGGTGGCCACCGGGCGAATGCGGGGCCCACCACCGAAGGTGAGCGCGGGGCGACGCTCCCATTCGCGGGCGGCCACGGCGAGTCCGAACTGTGCCAGCGCCCGTCGTTCGCCTGCGTCGAGTGCAGCCAAGTCGAGTGCCCGCAGTGCGAGTGCGGCACCGTCACGCGCGGCGTCCACCCATCGACGAACACCGTCGCCAACCCAGGCGGTGATCGCGTCGGCGTCGAGCGCGGCCACCTCCGACCACCACGCGCGCTCGGGTCGCGCGCCCGGCCAGTGTTCGTCGTCGGGAAACGCGGTGGCTTCGGCGAGTCGACGAAGGCCGAGTCGATCGATCTCGCCACTCCACGCGGTGATCGTGTCGCCGCCGCGACACCACGCCAGTGCGCTCACGATGGTGGGCCACGAGGCACGAGCGAACTCCATGGGGTTCACCAAGACACCAGCGATCGACGATCGAATCTCTGCGTCACGTCCGGAGTACGGGCCGAGGTGCAGTGCTTCGGTCATCAGCGCATCGTTGACCGGTGTGTTGTCCCAAATGAGCGGCGGACGGTCATCGGTTGCATTTCGGCGGGCGTTCACGTCGTCGACGGTGATCGTGTCGCACACCACGTGCGAGCCGGTCCACATCACGAGCACCTCGGGATCGAGGCCATCGATGAGTCGCTCGAGATAGGGGGACGACACGCCGCCCGCGTAGTGAGTGGGAACCAGCCCCACCGGAAGGCCGAACGCGCGACGGACCGCATTGGCCAGGTCGCGATGACGCGACGCCGCATCGAGTTCGGGTACGTCGTCGAAACACAACGTGAGCCCCTGGACCCCGGCGTCGACCGCCGACCTCAACTTGGCGATCACCTCGTCGGTCGTGGCGTCGGGCCCCGGAGTGAGACCCACCGAGACGCCCACACCGTCGCGACAGCCCGCCAGGTCGCCGAATTCACCGATTTCGTCGGGGGTGAACGGTTCGCGCCAGGCGACGCGATGACGCGGGGCGGCCTTGGGTGCCCAGACGTACCAGTTGCCGCTGTTCTCGGCTAGGAGATCGATGGTGGCCAGACGGTCGGCGTGCGACCAGGGCGGACCGTAGAAGCCTTCGATGACCCCCGCGATCAGCGCCACGAGCTCACACGACCAGGTTGACCATGCGGCCCGGAACGACGATCACTTTCTTGGGCGCCACACCGGCCAGAGCGGCTACCACCTTGTCGTCGGCCAGGGCGATCGCTTGCACGGTGGCTTGGTCGGCGTCGGCCGGCGCCGAGATGCGCGCGCGCACCTTGCCGTTGATCTGCACCGGGTACTCCACCGAATCGTCGACCAAGAGGCTCGGATCGGGAACCGGGAACGTCACGAACGTGATCGAACCGGAGTGGCCGAGTCGACCCCAGAGTTCTTCGGCGAGGTGGGGGCACAGCGGCGACAACATCTGCACCAACGAGTCGGCCACTTCGCGCGGCGTCGAACCGGAACGAGTCACTTCTTGGGTGAGCGCGTTGTTCAGTTCGATCAACTTGGCGATGGCCGTGTTGAAGCGCAAGTTGTCCATGTCGGTGCGAACGCCGTCGATGGTTCGGTGCAGAAGTCGACGCAGTTCGTCGGGTGTGGCCGAATCGGACACCCGCAGTTCGCCGGAGTCTTCGTCGACCACGTTGCGCCACACGCGCTGCAAGAAGCGCTGCATTCCCACGACGTCGCGAGTGTTCCAGGGACGGCTCGCCTCGAGTGGTCCCATGCTCATCTCGTACAAGCGGAACGTGTCGGCGCCGTACTCGTCGTACATCTCGTCGGGAGTGACGATGTTCTTGAGGCTCTTGCCCATCTTCCCGTATTCGCGCGCGACCTTCTCACCGTCGAACCAGTAGGCGCCGTCGCGTTCTTCGACCTCAGCGGCCGGCACCGGCTGGCCGCGCGGATCGCGATAGGCGTAGGCCTGGATGTGGCCCTGATTGAAGAGACGGTGGAACGGTTCGGAACTCGAGACGTGTCCGAGGTCGAACAGCACCTTGTGCCAGAAGCGCGCGTACAACAGGTGCAGAACCGCGTGTTCGACGCCACCCACGTACAGATCGACACCACCGGTGTGGCCGGTGCGGCCATCGCCGTCGTCGGCCGGACCCATCCAGTACTTCTCCACCGCCGGATCGACGAAGTGGTCGGAGTTGGTGGGGTCAAGATAGCGCAGCTCGTACCAACACGAACCGGCCCACTGCGGCATCACGTTGATTTCGCGGCGGTACTGCTTCGGGCCGTCGCCCAGATCGAGCGTGACGGTGGTCCATTCGGACGCGCGCGCGAGCGGCGGAATCGGGTCGGTCACGTCGTCGTCGGGATCGAGTGCTTGCGGTTTGAAGTCTTCGAGTTCGGGCAGCAGAACCGGCAGCATCGACGCCGGCAGCGACACCGGACTGCCGTCGGCGTCGTACACGATCGGGAACGGCTCACCCCAGTAGCGCTGACGGCTGAACAGCCAGTCGCGCAACTTGTAGTTGATGGTGGCCTGGCCCCGACCGTTGCGTTCGAGCCACTCGTTCACGATGCGCTTGCCCTCGTCGACCGACTCGACACCGTTCAGGTCGAGATCGGCGCGGGCCGAGTTGATGTACACGCCGTCGCCCACGAACGCCTCGGGCCACGAAGCCGTGTCGACTGCCGCGCCCGACTGCGGCGCGAGTGAACGGGCCTCGAACCAGGCCGCCGGTGGCTGTTGAATGGCGGGAATCGCCAAGCCGAACTTTCGAGCGAACTCGAAGTCGCGTTCGTCGCCACACGGAACGGCCATGATCGCGCCGGTTCCGTATCCCATCAGCACGTAGTCGGCGATCCAGACCGGAATCGACTCGCCGTTCAACGGATTGACCGCGAACGAACCGGTGAACACACCGGTCTTCTCACGACCCTCGGCCTGGCGATCGAGGTCCTTGGTGGCCGCCGCGGTGGTTCGGTACGCGACAACGGCCGCACGTTGCTCGGCGGTGGTGAGCGCGTCGACGAGCGGATGCTCGGGCGCGAGAACCATGAACGACGCACCGAACAAGGTGTCGGGTCGGGTGGTGAACACCGTGATGGTGCCGGCCGACGATGCGAAGTCGACTCGCGCGCCGTGGCTGCGGCCGATCCAGTTGCGTTGCATCAACTTGATGGGCTCGGGCCAGTCGAGGCGATCGAGATCGTCGAGCAGTCGATCGGCGTACGCGGTGATTCGCATCATCCACTGGCGCATGTTCTTCTCGAACACGGGGTAGTTGCCGATGTCGCTGCGGCCGTCGGCCGTGACCTCTTCGTTGGCGAGGATGGTGCCCAGACCCGGACACCAGTTGACCGGCGCTTCCGACAGGTACGCCAGACGATGCGAATCGACGTGCGCGCGTTGTTCGGTGCGCGACAAGGCGCTCCAGGCACGGCCGTCGCTGGTGGGGCGCTGGCCGGAAGCGAGTTCTGCTTCGAGTTCGGCGATGGGTCGCGCGCACCCTTGTTCGGTGTCGTACCACGCGTTGAACACCTGCAAGAAGATCCACTGCGTCCAGCGGCAGAAGTCTTCGTCGGTGGTGCTCACACTGCGCCGAGGATCATGAGCCAAGCCGAGGCGACGCAACTGGCGGCGCATGTTGGCCACGTTCGCTTCGGTGTTCACTCGCGGATGCACGCCGGTGGTGATGGCGTGCTGTTCGGCGGGCAAACCGAAACTGTCGTAACCGAGCGCGTGCAGAACGTTGAAGCCCATCATGCGCTTGAAGCGCCCGTACACGTCGGTGCCGATGTAGCCGAGCGGATGACCCACGTGCAGGCCGGCGCCACTCGGGTACGGGAACATGTCGAGCACGAAGAGTTTGGGTCGTCCACCCACCTTGTCGGGCTCGGCCAACGGACCGGCTGGATTGGGCGCGTGGAACGTACCCGCGGCATCCCAGCGGTCCTGCCAGGCCTCCTCGATGCGACGGGCCAGCGCCGCGTTGTAGCGGTGGCGCGGGGCGTCGTCGGTCGGTGCGGACATGGGTGCCCAGGGTAATGGTCGATCCCCGACGAGCGCCGGTTTCGCGCGCCGAGTCGACCCTCGTGTGCTGGGTCTTTGGGGGATAAGTCGGCTCGGTGAGGGTGGCCACGACTAGGTTCTCGCCGGTCTCATGAACGCCTCGATCTCGCCGTTCGTTCCGTCCAGCGGTTCGGTGATCGCTCGACTCGAGAGCGCCGCTGACGCACCCACCGGTGTTCGTTTCGTGGGCGCGAGTGTGAAGCCCACCGAGGGTCGCGACTTCATCGCCTGGCGTCAGATCCACGACGAGGCTCGCGCGGTGGCCGCCACGTTGCAGTCGCTCGGCATCGAACCGGGTGATCACGTCGCGATTCTCGGACCCACCAGTCGTGCGCTCATGACGATCGTGCGCGGGTGCTGGTTGGCTGGCGCGGCGAGCATGGTGTTGCCACTGCCGATGCGCATGGCGTCACTCGACGCGTTCGTGGAAAGCACGCGAGCGCGTATTCGCCACGGTGAAGCCAAGCTCATTCTGATCGACGATCTGCTGGCCGACTTCTATCAGGCCGCGCCGGGCGACCCGCCTATCAAGCCGATGGCCGCGGTGATGCCCGGTGCCGGCCGACCCACCGGCGACCGCCTCGAACTTCCGGCCGACGATCCCGAACGTCTGGTGGTCCTTCAATACACCAGCGGATCCACGTCCGAGCCCAAGGGAGTGATGATTCCCGATCGGGTGTTGTGCGCGAACATCGATGCGTCGTGCGAGGCGGCCGAACTCACGCAGTCGGAAGTCATGGTCTCGTGGCTCCCGCTGTATCACGACATGGGCTTGGTGGGGTTCCTCGCCCTTCCGATGTTGAAGGGTGTACAGCTTGTGCAAGCCGCGCCACAGGACTTCATGGCCCACCCCGGCTCGTGGATGCAGTGGATCAGCGACTGGAAGGGCACCGCCACCGCGGGCCCGAACTTCTCGTGGGTCTTGGCCACGCGCGCGCTGAAGCGCATGAAAGACATCGACCTCTCGTCGCTCACTCTCGCGCTGTCGGGAGCCGAGCCGGTCGATCCGGTGGCCGTCGAGGCGTTCGTGAACGAGGCGAGCCGTTTCGGCTTCCGCGCCGGCAGCGTGTTCCCGGCGTTCGGAATGGCTGAAGTGGCCATCGGTGGGGCGTTCCCGAAGCGCCATCGGGGTTTGGTGTGCGATTCGGTCGATCGCATCGTCCTCGAACGCGAACGCATCGCCAAGGAAGTCGACCCCAACGACGACGACCAGGTGCACGTGCGCCGTCTTCCGTTGCTCGGTCGGGCGGTGCCCGGTCTCGAGATGAAGATCGTCGACCCCGACACCAAGACCGAGTTGCCCGAACGCCACGTGGGCGAACTTCTGTTGCGCGGAACGAGCGTGACACCCGGTTACTACAAGCGCCCCGACGCCACCTCGGCCATGTTTCACGAGGGGTGGCTGTGCACCGGCGACCTCGCCTACACACTCGACGGCGAATTGGTGATCTGCGGTCGCATCAAGGACGTCATCATCGTCGGCGGTCGCAACGTGTTCCCCGAAGACATCGAACGGGCGGTCGGAACCATCGACGGTGTGCGCGCAGGAAACGTGATCGCGTTCGGCGTCGACGGGTACAAGGGCAAGGAAACCGTCATCGTGGTGGCCGAGGTGAAAGACGTCGATCTCGATCGAGTTCGCGCCGATATCCACCACTCGGCCCTCGAAGTGTCGGGCCTCCCGCCGCGCGACGTGATGCTCGTGAAGCCCGGAACACTGCCCAAGACGAGCAGCGGCAAGTTGCAGCGGGCCAAGTGCCGCGAGTTGTACCTCGACGGCGGACTCGAACTGGTTTAGGCCGACTGCAGGTCGGCCAACACCTTGCGCCACCGGTCGGGGTCGGTGCGATACGGCGCGTAGAACGAGATGCGCTGGATCACGTCGCCGTAACGCGTATGCAGTTCGGGCGCGACCGTTTCGGGTTCGCCCACGACCGCGAAGGTGTTGAGGATCTCGTCGTCGATGAGCTCACCCATCTCCACCCACTTGCCCTGCTTCGACAACGTGTTGAGACGCTCTTGCAGATCGCCCCAGCCGTGGATGTCGAGGACCGGGCGATACGCGGGTGTCGAGCCGTAGAACGCGATCTGCTGACGTGTACCAGCGGCCGCCGCGGCCATCTCTTTCTCGTTGTTGCCGGTCACCACGAAACTGGGTCCGACGATCTCGAAACCGTCCATGGTCTTGCCGGCCTTGGCCCGGCCGCGGGCGAGTGCCGGAATCGTGACGTCGCGCAAGTACTTCTCGGTGGTGAAGCCGTGGCAGATGAAACCGTCGCACACTTCACCGGCGACCTCGGTCATGAGTTCGCCCACACCGGCCAGGAAGAATCTTGGGCGGCCGAAACCGGCGAGATCGGACGCCGGGGGAGTGAAGAACGGCGTCATGAGCGTGTGCGTGTAGAACTCGCCGCGGAAGTCGAGCTTGGTGCCAGTGAGCCAGCAGTCCCAGATGGCGCGCGTGGCGAGCACGAATTCGCGCATACGAGCAGCCGGCTTGCTCCAGGGCATGCTGAATCGCTTCGTGATGTGCGGCTGGATCTGACTACCCAGGCCCAGGACGAAACGGCCCTTCGAGTACGCCTGCAGATCCCACGCGGTGTTTGCCACGGTCATCGGGCTGCGCGCGAAGGCCACCGCGATGGACGTGCCGAGTTCGATCTTCTGCGTGTGCTCGGCCGCGAGCAGCAACGGGAGGAACGGATCGTGACTCGTCTCGGCCGTCCACGCACCCGAGTAGCCCGCTGCTTCGACGTCCTTCGCACTTGCGATGGTCTCGTGCAGATTGGCGCTGATGCCACCGTCGACCTTCATGGCTGTCTCCTTCGCTCGATTCGAATCCGACCGTAGCGATGCGAATCGGCCCGAGCCGAATCGATCAGGTCTCGGGATTGGCGTTGCGCAGGAACGCTTCGAGTTCGGCCGCCAACTCGTCGGGCGACGGAATGTCCGACTCGCGGAGGGCGGCCGGCTGGGGTTCGAGCGGAAGGGTGGGCTGCAGGGTCGAGTCGTACGCCGATTCGAGTTTGGCCACCATCTCGCGGTGCTCGTCGTTGCGAGCCACCAGGCGATCGAGGCGATCGCGCTGGATGATGGCCTCCTGCTCGAGGGCCCGACGGTCGAACTGCAGACCCGACACGTGGTCGATGCCGTCGAGGAGGGCGACGGCCGCACCCGGGTAACTCATGGCCGGGATGTACTGCGGCACTTGCGACCACAACGTGATGGACGGAACGCCGGCGTGGTGAAGCACGTGCTCGAGAACGGCGGTCATGCCGGCCGGCACGTCGACCGATGTGCGCAGGAACGCGGTGCGCTGCAGCAATTCGGGTGACGGCGTGGTGCACGACAAACGGCTGGGTCGTGTGTGCGGAGTGGGGAAGGGGTACGCACCCAGACCGACCATCATCTTCACGTTCAGACGCGCGCACAGGTCGCGCACCGCGGCCGAGAAACGGTTCCAGGCCGAATCGGGCTCGTGGCCGGTGAGGATGAGCACGTCGCGCCCGTTGGTGTCGCGACCCGAGTAGAGATCGATGGACGGCCAATCGATGTTGGTGTTGCGACCGTCGCGGATCTCCATGGTTGGACGACGAGCGCGGTAGTCGATGAACACGTCGGTGTCGAAGGTGGCCACCGGTAACGGATCGATCTGTCCTTCGATGGCCGACATGGCTTCGTCGGCGGCCTCGGCGGCGTCGATCCAACCCTTCAGCGACACGATCAGCACCGGGTCGACGAGAGACGGCAGTTCGCCGTGCAATTCGTAGTCGGACGACGGCGACGTCATCGCAATTCGCTCAGGAGTTGTTCGGCTCGCGCGGCGGCACCGATGACTTGCTGATTGAACGGTTCGAGCTCGGCGGGATCGCGCTGACCCAACGCACCACCGAGGTAGCGCGCGTACACACCTTCGAGAATGCAGGCCAACTTCCAGTAGGCGAAGGCGACGTAGAAGTCGAGTTGGCTGGTGTCGCGACCGCTCACCGTCGTGTAGCGCTCGGCGAGGGTGTGTCGATTGAGGAACCCAGGTGCGGTGCACGAACCGTTGGTCCACGACGACTGATCGTCGTCGGGTCCGGTCCAGTACACCATCAGTAGTCCGAGGTCGGCCATGGGGTCGCCCAGCGTGCAGATCTCCCAGTCGAGAACGGCGATCACCTGGCCCGACGAATCGACCATGCAGTTGTCGAGCCGGTAGTCGCCGTGCACCAGTGTGGCCAGCCCCTGTTCGGGTACTCGGGCCAGCAGTTCGTCGTGCACACGATCGACCGCCGGCAGATCGCGAGTCTTCTGCGCGTTCCACTGGCCGTACCAACGCTTCAACTGTCGAGCGATGTAGCCCTCGTGGCGACCGAGTTCGCCCAGTCCCACGGCGGCCTGATCGACCGCGTGAATGGCGGTCATGGTGTCGACGATCGATTCGCTGGCGCGCCGACGCGCGTCGGGCGTGAGGAGTTTCTCGGCGGCTTCGCGATCGCGGATCACGAGCCCGTCGACGAACTTCATGACGTAGAACGGAACTCCGTTCACGTCGGGATCGTCGCAGAACCCCACCGCGGGAGCGACCGGCACCGGTGTGTCGCGCAGGGCCGCGATGATGCGATGCTCGCGACTCATGTCGTGTGCACTGGCCAACACGTGACCGAGCGGCGGCCGACGCAGAACGAAGCGCTCACCGTTGGCGCTGGTGACTCGATACGTGAGGTTGGAGTGTCCGCCGGCGATCAGATCGAAGGTGAACGGCCCACGGGCCCCGGCCACGTTCGCCTCAAGCCAATTGGTGACCTTGGGTAGATCGACTCCGGCGACATCGGCGCTCACGGCCCGTACGGTATCGGTGGTTCGGCTCACTTCCGAGCGGTGGCCACGACCGGCGGTATCGTCATTTCCATGGCGATCGACGTCACCGACGCGACCTTCGAAACCGAGGTCATGGAGCGTTCGATGACCACGCCTGTGGTGGTCGATCTGTGGGCACCGTGGTGTGGTCCGTGCAAGACGCTCGGTCCCATTCTCGACAAAGTCATCGATGCGACCGGCGGCAAAGTGATGTTGGCCAAGGTCAACGTCGACGAGAACCCGGCCATTTCGCAAGCGTTTCGTGTGCAGTCGATTCCGGCTGTGTTCGCGATCGACAAAGGCGCCGTTGTCAATGGCTTCCAAGGCGCGTATCCCGAACAAGCGGTGCAGCAATTCGTCGACACCTTGTTGCCCACCGCTGTCGACGAAGAAATCGCTGCGCTCGTTCGTGCGGGCGACGAAGCCAGTCTGCGGCGCGCGCTCGAACTGTCGCCCGGTGACGAAAGCGCGATCGTGGCTCTGGCCAATCTTCTCACGGCGTCTGCTCGCGGCGAAGAAGCGCTTCAGGTGTTGGCTCGTATTCCCGAATCGGATGACGTTCGAAAGGCTGCCGCGGCTGCCCGCATGTCGCTTCGTCCGGCCGACGACTACGACCATCAACTCGGTGTTCTGATCGACAAGGTGAAGGGCGACGACGACGCCCGCCAGCAGTTCGTCGACATCCTCGAACTCATGGGTCCCGACGACCCGCGCACCGCGCAGTGGCGCAAGAAGCTCACCGCGCGTCTGTTCTAAGACCCGATGACGGCACGACTCGATCGCCCGATCGCCCGCTTGGCCGACGATTTCGACGTCGTCGTGATCGGTGGTGGCATCACCGGAGTCTGTGTCGCTCGTGAAGCGGCGTCACGGGGTCTGCGCACGGCCTTGCTCGAACGCGACGACTTCGGATCGGGCACCAGTTCGGCCACCACCAAGTACATCCACGGCGGTATCCGCTACCTCGAGCAGTACGACGTGGCGGTGGTGCGCGAGAGTCTGCGCGAGCGACGCATCCTCGCGCTCGGCGCTCCGCATCTCGTGGAGCAGACGCAGTTCATCATGCCGGCCTGGCGCTGGAGCAAGCCGCCCACGCCGTTGCTCGGCGCTGGTGTGTTGTTGTACGACGCGTTGTCGTTCGACCGCAACGTGGCCGCTCCCGACAGCCTGCGTATTCCGCATCCGAAGTGGTTGTCGAAGTCGGCGTTGCTCAAGCGCGTGCCGTGGCTCGATGCCGACGGTCTGCAGGGCGGCTTCGCGTATCACGACACGCTCAACCTGCACCCCGAACGGCTGCTGCTCGCCTACGCACAGTCGGCAGCGGCCGCCGGGGCAGTTCTGATCAACCACATCACGGTTGATTCGTTCGTGGGTCACGATGTCGCGGGTGACTTCCTCGTGGAAGGTGTGCACGCCACCGACCGACTCACCGGCCGTTCGCTCGAGGTGCGCGCCCGGGTGGTGGTGAACGCGGCCGGTCCTTGGATCGACAAGGTGCTGGGCACCCTCGGCCGGCCCACCGGAGTCGGGGTCGATCGTTCGAAGGGTGTGCACGTGCTCACTCGTCCGCTGGGTGGTGGTGTCGTTCGCGACGCCGTGTTCGCGCGCGCACAGTCGGGACGTCACGTGATCGTGTCGCCCTGGATGGGCAAGTCGTTCATCGGCCCCACCGACACGCCGATCAACGAATCCGATCCGGTGGTGACTCCTGACGACGTCGACTTGATTCTCGACACCGTGAACTCCACCATGTCGGCCGCCGAAGCCCCGCTCACGTTCGATGACGTCGAACTCACCACGATCGGTGTGCGTCCACTCATCAAGCACACCGACACCACGGTCGATCCGACCGACATGTCGAACACCCCCGACGACGGTGGCGACACGTATTCGGCCAGCCGCCGTCACGAGCTCTATCACCATGTCGATCGCGGGGTGCGCAATCTGTGGTCGATCGGCGGTGGCAAGTGGACCACCGCTCGCGCCACTGCCGAAGAAATGGTCGACGAACTCGCCGCTCACGAACTCACGGGTGTTCCGATGCGCGGGTTCGACACGCGCAGTGCCGCTGCGCACGGAACCTTCGCCTGGGCCGATGATGCCGAGCCGTTCCTCGCTTCGGCGGCCACCAGCCTCGTGGAGGCGGGCCTGTCGTCGCAGTCGGCCGAACTCGTCGCTCGTCTCTACGGCACCGATCACCGCAAGATCGCCGAGTTGGTGTCCGACGACCCCGACCTGGCTCGCCCGATCGCCGGTTCAGGTGATGTGGAAGCCCAAGTGATCGTCGCCGTGGTCGACGAAGCGGCGCGCACACTCGCCGACATCATCGATCGCCGCCTCGTGCTCGGAACCGTGTCGCGGGTACCCGAGACGGCCATCCGTCGTATCGCCCACATCGCGGCCCCGTTGCTCGGTTGGGACGACACGCGTCGTGATCACGAGATTCGGGCCGAACTCGATCGTCGAGCCGCCCTCGACTCGCATTGGCGCATCTCACCGGCACGCGCCTGAACGAACCGCCCCGTGGGCATTCGACACATGTGAGGTCTCGTGGATACCTGGCGTCCTGGTCCGCCGTCCGAACGCAGCATTCCCGACGTGATCGGCTGGTTGCGCTGGATCGGCCCGCGCAAAGTCGCGTCATCCATCGGTGTGGTGGCGGCGGTGGCGATCGTGGGCTGGTGGTTGGTCAAACCCAATCCGCCCGACGCCACCGCGCAACTGTCGCGAGTCGACGGCACGTCCGTGGTTGCGCCTGATGCGGCGACGGCAACGCCGTCATCGCTCGCACCGACTGCTGACGTGTCGAGCATCGAGGTGGTGGTGCACGTCGCCGGTTCGGTGTCGACTCCGGGTGTGTACACGCTCTCGGGTGGTTCGCGCGTGGTCGATGCGGTGGCCGCCGCTGGGGGAGCCTTGCCGCGGGCCCGCGTCGACGCGCTCAATCTGGCCGCGGCTCTTCGCGACGGCGAACAGATCTACGTTCCGGCCATCGGTGAAGTGGTGAGTGCTCCGGTTGGCGCAACGGCCTCGACCGGATCGTCGTTTCCACTCGATCTCAACGCGGCCACGATCGAACAACTCGACCAACTACCCGGAGTCGGCCCTTCCACCGCCAACGCGATCATCGCGCGACGCACCGAGATCGGTCGTTTCGTGTCGGTGGACGATCTACTCGAGGTTCCCGGACTCGGCCCGGCCAAGGTGGCGGCGATTCGCGGGCTCGTGACGGTCTGACCGTCAGAGACTCACCGACAACAAGGTTGCGGCCACTCCGATGCCGAGCAGGGCCCCGAACCACACACCGATGGCCAGTCGACGCCATTCGCGACGCCACTCGGGCCAACTGGTGGCCACTCGACTCGTCGAACGTCGCGCCGCGACGAAACCGATGAGCGCCCACACCACGGCACTCGACGCGATGGCGAGGAGCCAACGCACGGCACCGCCCATCACCGGGATACCCATGAGCGGAAGAGTCGGCAGCGCCATGATCGCCAGCACGAAACCGAGCACTCCGCGCCAGGTCGATTCCGAACCGGTGAGCAACAACAGTGCCAACACTCCGCACGCGAACGGAATGGACAGGCCCATGAGCGGTCCGTTGCGGCGGACCATGAAGCGGTGGTAGCGGACGCCGTCGGGGACGATCGGAACACGCGCGAGGTCGCTCACGACTCTCAACGGTACGAGGTCGAGACGGGTCGTGACGGACATTGGTGGCGATTCCCTTTGGCTGCGGGAGTGGTGACGTTCGGCGCCTGGGTCTCGGATTGGGTGGTCGACGGTCGCGTTCACACGGGACGACTCGCACCCGTCGTGCTCGCGGCCATCGGCTCGGCGATGGTGGTCGCATCGCGTGATCGATCGGCACTAGTCGTCGTGGCGTTGTCGATCGTGGCTCTGGGCCGGGGAGTGGTCGAGTGGTCGGTGGCGTCAGCACCCACCGGCTCGATCTCGGTGGCGGCCACCGTCGCCGACGACCCCGACCCGAGCGAGCGAGGCACTCACGTGGTGTTCGAGGTCGAGGGTCGACGCGTGGACGCGTGGTTGTACGGACGCCTGGCTCGTCGAATCGAACGCGTGTCGTCGGGTGAGCGCGTGTGGCTTGTCGGACGGATCGACGAGTCGACTCGACCACGGCGAGACCTACTGCGACACATCGTCGGACGTGTGCACGTGGACGACGTCACCGTGATCGGAGAATCGGTCAACCATCTGCATCGTTCCGTGAACCGATTGCGACGCGTGTTCGCTGATGGTGCGGCGTCATTGCCGGATGAGCGCCGGAATCTCCTCACCGGACTGCTCTACGGCGATGATCGTCGTCTCGATCGCGAGGTGGTCGACGAGTTCCGCCGGGCTGGCTTGGCCCATCTCACCGCGGTCTCGGGTCAGAACGTGGCCTATGTGATGGCCGTGGTCGCACCGTTGCTCGGCCGTCTGCGTCAGCGGGCACGCGTCGTCTCGTCGATCGCGGTGCTCGCGATCTTCGTGATCCTCACCCGAGCCGAACCGTCGGTGGTGCGGGCGGCGTTGATGGCCGGTGCGGCGCTCGTTCTTCCGCGCACCACCACACGCTCGGTACGCGCATTGTCGACGGCTGTGATCGTGGGCGTGATCGTCGATCCGTTCTTGGTGTGGTCGGTGGGGTGGTGGTTGTCGGTGAGTGGCTGCGCTGGCTTGGTTCTGGTGAGCCCGTTGGTCGAGCGTGCGCTCGGTGGTGGACGTATCGCGTCATTCGTCGCGCCGACGATCGGAGCGCAAGTGGCCGTGTTGCCGGTGTCGGCGTCGGTGTTCGGCTGGCCCGATGCGATCGGACTCGTGACCAACATGGTGGCCGGACCTGTCGCGGGTTTGGTGATG
>VFZC01000004.1 GCA_016871355.1 Actinomycetota bacterium | reverse complement strand
CAGCGCCCGGGTGTACGGATGCGAGGCTCGCTCGTACAGAGTTTCGGCGGTGGCCACTTCGACCAACTTTCCGAGGTACATCACGGCCACGCTGTGCGACACGTGGCGAACCACCGACAGGTCGTGGGCGATGAACACGTACGCGAGTCCGAGTTGATCCTGAAGATCGGCCAAGAGGTTGACCACACCGGCCTGGATGCTCACGTCGAGGGCCGACACCGGCTCGTCGAGGATCAGCAACTTCGGATTCGAGGCCAAGGCCCGTGCGATACCGATGCGCTGACGTTGCCCGCCGCTGAACTCGTGCGGGAAACGCCGCGAATGGTCGGGCGACAGACCCACCAACTCGAGCAGCTCTTTCACTCGTGCCTGATGGTCTCCGGGGATCTTCTGCACTTCGAGTGGTTCGGCGATGGAGGTGCCCACGGTGAGGCGAGGTTGCCGAGAGGTTGCCGAACGGTTCAGGAACCGTGAGAGGGGTACTGCACGATCCGAGCGAACTCATCGGGGTCGAGACTGGCGCCGCCCACCAGGGCACCGTCGATGTCGGGCTGGGCCATGAGTTCGGCCACGTTGCCGGCCTTCACCGAACCTCCGTACTGGATCCGCACGGCTCGGGCCGTCTCGGCTCCCCATTTTCCGGCGATCACCTGGCGAATCGCGCCGCACACGTCCTGAGCATCAACGGCCGTGGCGGTCAGACCGGTTCCGATGGCCCAGATGGGTTCGTAGGCCACGACCAGGTCGGCCACCTGGCTGGCGTTGCGCCCGGCCAACGACCCGAGAACCTGGCCGGACACCCGCTCGAGGGTCCGACCCTGCTCGCGTTCGTCCTGGGTCTCACCCACACACACGATGGGGGTCATCGTGTGTGTCTGCACCGCGGCCACCTTCTTGGCCACCAGGTCGTCCGACTCCCCGAAGAACTGTCGTCGTTCACTGTGACCGCAGATCACGTAGCGCACGCCGAGTTTGGCCAGAAACGTGGGCGACACCTCACCAGTGAAGGCACCCTTGTCGTCGTGGTGCGTGTTCTGCGCACCGAGAGCGAACTGCAACTCGTCGGCCTCGATGAGCGTCTGCACGCTACGGATGTCTGTGAATGGAGGATGCAGGCTCACGTCCACTTTGGCGAAGTCGTCCTTCGTCACGAGATAACTCAACTTCTGCACGAGCTGGATCGCCTCGTAGTGGTTGAGGTTCATCTTCCAGTTGCCGCTGATCAGCGGACGACGGTCGTGTTCAGCGGGCATTGGGTGCCTTTCTCAGGGCGTCGAGGCCAGGAAGATCACCGAGTTCGAGCAACTCGAGCGATGCGCCACCTCCGGTGGACACATGGTCGATGCGATCGTCGAGATCGAATTGAGCGAGAGCGGCCGCGGAGTCGCCGCCCCCAACCACCGTGAACGCCTTGGTGTCGGCCATGGCCTGCGCGACGGTGCGAGTTCCGTTGGCGAAACGTTCGTCTTCGAACATGCCCATCGGGCCGTTCCAGAAGACCGTGCGCGAATCCATGATGATGTCGGAGAACGCCGCCGCCGACCCGGGTCCAATGTCGAAACCTTTGGCGCCCGGCGGAAGACGGCGCCCGAACGTCACGTAGTTGCCGTCGGCGTCGACACCAGTGATGTCTTCGGGGAGGTGAATGGGTTTGGCTTGCGCGAGCAAGCGACGACAGGTGTCGACCTGATCGGGCTCGAACAACGAGTCCCCGATCGGAAGTCCTTGGGCCGCCATGAACGTGAAGCACATCGCTCCACCGATCACGAGTGCGTCCACCACGTCGAGCAACGCTTCCACCACCCCCAACTTGTCGGAGATCTTCGAACCGCCAAGAACGGCCACGAAAGGGTGTTTGGGGCGGTGCCGCAGATGAAGCAACACCTCGACCTCACGCTGCAGGAGTTGTCCCATGGCCGACGGCAGAGTGCGCGGTGGGCCGACGATCGACGCGTGGGCACGGTGGGCGGCTCCGAAAGCGTCGTTCACGAAGGCGTCGACATCCGCCACGAGTTCGGCCACGAAGGCCGGGTCGTTCGCTTCTTCGCCGGCGTGAAAACGCACGTTCTCCAGGAGTTCGACCCCCGGAGCAAGTTCGGCCAGACGTCGTCGCACGGGCTCCATCGAGTACTTCGGCTCGGGTGCGCCTTTCGGACGGCCCAGATGACTCGCGCACACGACCGACGCGCCCCGTTCGGTGAGCCAGTTGATCGTGGGCAGCGCCGCGCGGATCCGGAAATCGTCGGTGATCACACGCTCACCGGACGCCGACGTCTCCATCGGGACGTTGAAGTCGGTACGAACAAGAACACGTTTGCCGGCGACGTCACCCAGATCGTCGAGGGTCGGAATGTCGCGATACACGTCGGTCACCGACGCTTGGGGACTTTGGCTCCCGCGAAGAGAGTGGTGTCGACGAGACGATTGCTGTAGCCCCACTCGTTGTCGTACCACGCCAACACCTTCACCATCTTGCCCATGCTCGCGGTGAGGCCGGCATCGAAGATGCTGCTGTGCGGATCGGTGACGATGTCACTCGACACGATCGGATCTTCGGTGTAACGCAGAACGCCCTTGAGGGGACCGCTAGCAGCTGCCTTCTTGAAAGCCGCGTTGATCTGCTCGACCGTGGCCGCCTTCTTCAGGTTGGCCGTGAAGTCGACGATCGATCCGGTGGGGACCGGAACGCGCAGCGACGTGCCGTCGAGCTTGCCCTTCATGCTCTCGAGCACCAGGCTGGTGGCGCGAGCGGCGCCGGTGGACGTGGGCACGATGTTGATGGCCGCACCACGCGCACGGCGCAGATCCTTGTGCGGTCCGTCCACCAGCATCTGGTCGCCCGTGTACGCGTGCACGGTCTGCATGAGACCCTGCTCGACACCGAAATTGTCGTCGAGCACCTTCACCAGCGGCACGAAGCAATTGGTGGTGCAACTGGCGTTCGATACGACCTTGTGCTTCTTGAAGTCGAAGTCCTTGTGGTTGACGCCGTACACGAACGTCGCGTCGGCGTTGTCGCACGGAGCCGACACGACCACGAGCGGCGCTCCGCCAGCCAGGTGAGCCGCGGCCGAATCACGCGTGGTGAAGATTCCGGTGCTCTCGATCACCACATCGACTTTCAGGTCACCCCAGGGCAGGTTCTTCGGATCGCGTTCGCTCAGGACCTTGATTTCCTGACCATCGACGCTGATCCCCGACTTCGTGGCCTTGACGGCGAAGGGCAACTGGCCCAGGACCGAGTCGTACTTCAACAGGTGGGCCATCGTGTCGAGCGACCCGAGGTCGTTCACCGCCACGATCTCGATGTCAGCGCCTCGACTGTTGACCGCGCGGAAGAAGTTGCGGCCGATTCGACCGAATCCGTTGATGCCGACCCGAACTGTCACCATTCGCTCCTTGTTTGCTTGGTTCCTTGGCTCGTTGACCCACGACGCTTCTGACATCGCGGCACGAAGTTAGTTCGCCGGTTCGGGACCGAGCCTCATCAACCCGTCACGAACGACTGACGTCACGGTGACTCGTGCGTACGGGCTGGCCGGACGCGCGCAGACGTTGCGCCACTTCCTCGGCCACCACGACCGAACGGTGGCGTCCCCCGGTGCAACCGATGGCGACCGTCAGGTAGCTCTTCCCCTCGGCGGCGTACTCGGGCAGGATTCCCGAGAGCATCTCCACCAGGTCGGACACGAACTTCTGGGCCGCCGGTCGATCGAGCACGAACCTCCGGACTGGTTCGTCGTGCCCGGTCATGGGTCGCAGCGCCTCGTCCCAATGCGGATTGGGCAGGAACCGGACGTCCATGACGATGTCGGCGTCCATCGGGAGGCCGTGTTTGAAGCCGAACGACTCGACGGCCACCTGCAACCGCTCGGTCGAGCCGTCGTCGAAGACACCCACCAATCGCGACTTCAATTGATGAACGTTGAGAGCGGTGGTGTCGATCACCAGATCGCAGTCGCCTTTCATGGCTTCGAGAAGTGCCCGTTCGGTTTCGATGGCCTCGAGGAGACCGTCGCTCTCCGATGCGAAGGGGTGACGCCGACGGGTCGCTTCGTAACGTTTCACGAGTTCGGCGGTCGACGCATCGAGGTATACGACACGAACCCGATGTCCTTGCGAACGCAACCCGGCCACCTTGGGCATCAACTCGAGATGCTGACGGCCCGCTACCAGCGCCAAGCGATCGATACTCGAGCCGGGGGCGCTGGCCAATTCGACGATGGTCTCCACCAGGGTCGTGGGCAGGTTGTCGACCACGTACCAACCCAGGTCTTCGAGGACGGCCGCGGTGGCACTGCGTCCAGCTCCGGACAGACCGGTGATCACGAGGATGTCAGCCACTGACCGTCACGCTACTGCTGGGATCGGGCGACGTCAGTTCATCGATCTCGACGATGCAGCTGATCTCGATGTTGCCGCCGTGCGCTTCACCAAGCGCAAATACAAGAGCCGCGGAATGGTGGCCGCCGCTTCGTACTCGGCCGCCCGAGCGAGGAAACCGGGCGGCGGTTCGGGCTCTTCCATCAACTCCACGAACAGACCGTGTCGCGCCGCGGCGTTCACGTAGCGACTGAGCGGCCGGTGGACGAACGGAATGAAGACGTCCTTCTCCACTTCTTCGACGGTCGTCTGCTCGATGAGATAGTCGCCGATTCGCCAGTACTGCTCGGGCGGATCGAGCACCTGATCGTCGATCCAGCCCGATCCAGGAGTCTGGAGGAGCGGATGGTTCAGGAAGAAACAGAACCGGCCACCGTCCTGCAGTACGCGGGCCACTTCGCCGAGCGCGGTGTCGACGGCGTCGATGTGTTCGAACACGAGGCAAGCCACCACGGCGTCGAACGACTCGTCGGCCAGCGGCAAACCGGCCGCGTCACAACGCAGCACTTCGACTCCCCCGTCGCGACCAGCCGCCACCACGATCTGGTTCCACGTCGGGTCGACACCCAATACGAAATGAGCGCCGAGTTTCTTGGCCAATCGGGCCACCTGACCGTCTCCGCAGCCCACGTCGAGCACTCGACGGGCACCTTCCAACTCACGAGCCGCCAAAGGCAGGATCTGTTCCACGTACTCGGGATCGGCCCCTTCCGTGAATCCATCGATCCACCACGAGGCATTGCGCTCCCACAAGTCATCGGCCACTCTTCGAGGGTAGCCCTGGCGAGTCGGCCACGTACGGTGATCACATGAGCACGACTCTCGACTTCTCCGTGTGGCCATCGGCCGAACGTCCGTGGGCCGAAGTGGCCGATCTCGTCGCCTGGGCCGAATCAACCGGATGGCACGGCTTCTGGTACGCCGACCACTTCATGCCGAACACCGACGACGAGCGTGTCGTCGACGGCGATGTTCACGAAGTCTGGACCATCTTGTCGGCGGTGGCCGCGGTGTCGTCCAGGTTGCGTCTCGGATCGTTGGTGAGTCCGACCACCGTTCGCCATCCTGCCGTCTTGGCGAAGATCGCCGCGTCACTCGATCGCGTGTCGAATGGTCGAGTCGTTCTCGGCATCGGAGCCGGTTGGCAGATCAACGAACATCGGGCCTACGGGTTCGATCTGCTGTCTCCCAAGGACCGTGTCGATCGATTCGAGGAAGCGATCCAGATCGTCCGTTCCCTTCTCACCGAATCCCGAACCAACTTCGACGGGCGACATTTCACTTTCACTGACGCCGCCTGCCAGCCGACGCCGGTGCAGAGTCGACTCCCACTTCTGGTGGGAACCGGTGGGCCGCGCATGACGGGCATCACCGTGCGTCTCGCCGACGAGTGGAACGTATGGGGCACTCCGGAGACGGCCGGTGAGAAGGCGGCCACTCTTGATCGCGCGTGCGAACGACTCGGTCGTGATCCGCGTTCGATTCGACGATCGGTTCAGGCCTTCTTCTTCCTCGCCGACGATCGTGACAAGGCCGACCGAATCCGGGCTAAGGCTCCGGCCGACCGCAGTGTGATCGGTGGACCCGACGAGATCTGCGCCGCGATCGCGCGATACCGCGACGTCGGCTTCGACGAGATCATCGTTCCGGACTTCAGTCTCGGAGCCGGTTCCGATCAACGTCGCGCCAGCTACGCACGATTCGTGGACGAGATCATTCCGAATTTTCGGTGATCACCGGGTTGAACTTGGCGTGAACCGCTCGGGCGACGGAGTCGGGCAACCACGACAGCGCCAGTAGGTCGTCGAGGCTGGCCTTCTTGACCGCGTTCACTCCCCCGAAGGCCTTCACCAACTTCTGCTTGCGGGCCTCTCCCAAGCCGTCGATGCCGTCGAGTGAACTCGCGGTCATGCGCTTGCCACGCAATTCGCGGTGGAACGTGTTGGCGAAGCGGTGAGCCTCGTCACGCACCCGCTGCAGCATGAAGAGTGCATCGCTGCCACGCGGAACCTCCACCGGTTCGTCACGCCCCGGCACGAACACTTCCTCGAAACGCTTGGCCAGGGCGGCCACGGGGATCTCGGCGTCGAGACCGAGGGCTGTCACCACCCGATGGGCCACCGAGAGTTGACCCTTTCCTCCGTCGACGAGAAGGAGTTGGGGCGGATACGCGAACCGACGCGGGCGCTCGCGCTCATCGGGCTCGAGGCTCGCATCACGTTCGTCGATGTAGGCCTGGAGGCGACGGGTCAACACCTCTTCCATGGCCGCATAGTCGTCGTTACCCGGAACGTCACGAACTTTGAAACGTCGATACTCGCGCTTGGAAGGCAGACCGTCCTCCAGCACCACCATCGATCCGACGTAGTCGGTTCCCTGTAGGTGCGCCATGTCGAAGCACTCGATGCGCAGGGGTGCCTCGGGAAGACCTAGTAGGTCTTGAAGTTCGGTGAGTGCCCGGCTGCGAGTGTTGTGATCACTCGCCCTCTTCATGCGGTGACGCAGGAAGTCCTCTCGGGCGTTCTGCGTGACCATTTCCAACAACTCGCGCTTGTCACCGCGCTGTGGCAAACGGACTTCCACCCGCGAGCCTCGCCGCTCGGTGAGCCATTCTTCGAGCGCGACGGCGTCGGGCGGCACGTCGGGAACCACGACCAATTTCGGAACTCCCATGGCCGGTCCGTCTCCGTACGTCTGCTCGACCACACGCGTGACCAACTCGGCCCGACTCAGGTCCTCCACTTTGTCGACGATCGAACCGCGCCGACCCACCACCCGACCGTTGCGTACGAAGAAGATCTGGATCGCCGCCTCCAGTTCGTCATCGTCGATCCCGATGACGTCGAGTTCTTCGTCCCGCTCGGCCACGATCATCTGCTTTTCGATGGCCCGCGCCACCGAGGCCAGCCGGTCGCGCAGCCGCGCGGCCCGTTCGTACTCGAGGCTCGCCGCGGCTTCGGTCATTTCGTCGGTGAGTCGCGCCACCACGTCGTCGGTTCGTCCGTCGAGGAACGAGCACAGGTCGTCGACGTACGAGTCGTATCGAGCACGCTCGACCTCGCCGACACAGGGCCCGCTGCATTTCTCGATGTGAAAGAGCAGGCACGGACGACCCAGGCGATGATGCTGATTGAACTTGGCCGGACTGCACGTGCGCACCGGGAAGGTTCGAAGAACGAGGTCGAGCGTGTCGCGGATGGCATAGGCGTGCGGGAACGGCCCGAAGTACCGAACACCCGGCCTACGACGTCCGCGCACGACCACCGCGCGCGGCCACTCCTCGTCGAGGGTCACGGCCAGGAACGGATAACTCTTGTCGTCCCGCAAGCGAACGTTGAAACGCGGACGATGTTCCTTGATGAGGGTGTATTCGAGGATGAGTGCTTCGACTTCGTTGCGCACCGTCATCCACTCGACCGAGTCGGCGGCGGCGACCATTTGCGCCGTACGCGAATGCAGGAGGGCCGGGTCCTGGAAGTAATTGGCCAGTCGTTGGCGCAGGCTCGTGGCCTTGCCCACGTAGATCACCCGACCGCTGGCATCCTTGAACTGGTACGAGCCCGGAGCATCGGGAATGCTCGCACTGGGCGGCCGCTGCACCATGAGGTCAGCCTAAGCAGGGTTGATCGATCACGCGAGGAGAGGCTTCAAGAAGCGTCCGGTGTGGCTCGCGGACACCTTGGCGATGGTCTCGGGCGTTCCTTCGGCCACGACCGTTCCCCCTCCACGACCGCCTTCGGGTCCGAGATCGATAACCCAGTCGGCCGTCTTGATCACGTCGAGGCTGTGTTCGATCACGAGAACGGTGTTGCCCTGATCGACCAGACGCGACAACACGGTGAGCAGTCGGCGGACGTCTTCGAAATGCAGACCGGTCGTGGGCTCATCGAGCAGATAGATCGTGTGGCCGGTACTGCGCTTGGCCAATTCGGTGGCCAACTTCACGCGCTGCGCTTCACCGCCCGACAAAGTGGGAGCCGATTGTCCGAGACGCACGTAGCCGAGACCCACGTCGACGAGGGTATGCATGTGCCGCGCGATGGCCGGTTGATTGGCGAAGAACTCGACGGCTTCGCTGATGGGCATGTCGAGCACGTCAGCAATGCTCTTGCCCTTGAACGTGATCTCGAGGGTGTCACGGTTGTACCGAGCGCCCTTGCACACTTCGCACGGCACGTACACGTCGGGGAGAAAGTGCATCTCGATCTTGATGGTCCCGTCACCCGAGCAGGCTTCGCAACGTCCGCCCTGCACGTTGAAAGAGAAACGACCGGGCTGATAACCGCGGGTCTTGGCCTCGGCGGTGGTGGCGAACAGCTTTCTGATTCCGTCGAACACACCGGTGTACGTAGCCGGATTCGAACGCGGCGTACGACCGATCGGTGACTGATCCATGTCGATCACCTTGTCGAGATGCTCGATGCCGACGATCTTCTTGTGTCGACCGGCCGGATCCTTCGACTTGTAGATCTTCTGCATCAGGACCGGCAGGAGGATGTCGCGCACGAGAGTGCTCTTGCCGCTTCCCGACACGCCGGTGACGGCCACGAAACAGCCGAGGGGAATCTTCACGTCGATGTTCTGAAGATTGTGCTCACGGGCACCGACCACTTCGATCCACTGCGCACCCGGCGAGCGCCGCGTCGATGGCACCGGGATCGACTTCTTCCCGGCCAGGTATTGACCGGTCAGAGAGTCCTTCACCTTCGTGATGCCCTTCACCGGGCCGCTGTACACGACCTCGCCACCGTGTTCGCCCGCACCCGGTCCGATGTCGACGATCCAGTCGCTCTCGCGGATGGTTTCCTCGTCGTGTTCGACCACCAAGACGGTGTTGCCCAGGTCGCGCAGACGCAGCAACGTGTCGATGAGTCGACGGTTGTCGCGTTGATGCAATCCGATCGACGGTTCGTCGAGCACGTACAGGGTTCCGACCAGACCTGATCCGATCTGACTGGCCAGTCGAATGCGCTGTGCTTCCCCGCCGGCCAGGGTTCCGGCCGAACGACCGAGGGTCAGGTAGTCGAGTCCGACGTCGAGCAGGAAACCCAGACGAGCGTTGATCTCCTTGACCACTCGCTCAGCGATCATGCGGTCACGATCGGACAGGGTGAGCTCGGCCAAGAAGCGCGACGAATCGCCGATCGGCATCTCGCAGACTTCCGAGATGTTCTTGTCGTTGACCGTGACCGCGAGCGTCGACGGCTTGAGACGGGCTCCCTCGCAGGCCGTGCACGGCACCTCGCGCATGTAGCCCTCGTACTGCTCGCGGCTCCAGTCGCTCTCCGCGCTCTCGTGGCGACGTTTGATCCACGGGATCACACCCTCGAACGTCGTGTTGAACTGGCGTTGACGCCCGTAGCGATTCTTGAAGCGAACCGTGATCGTCCCGGGCAGGCCGTTCAGAACGATCTTCTGAGCCTTGGCACTCAACTTGTTCCAGGGCTTGTCCATGTCGATCTTGTGATCGGTCGCCACCGATTCGAGGATGCGCTGGAAGAAACCGGTGTGAGCGCTGCGCCACGGCGAGATCGCACCCTCGCTGAGGGCCAGATCGCCATCGGGAATCACGAGATCGGCGTCCACCTCGAACGTCGTTCCCAGACCGTCGCAGGTTTCGCAGGCACCGTACGGTGAGTTGAACGAGAAGTTTCGTGGTGCCGGTTCGTCGAACGACGATCCGCACTTCGGGCAGGCCAGATGCTGCGAAAAGGTGAGCTTCTCGTCCTCGCTCTTGCCGTCGCCCACCAACTCGACCTCGGCCACACCCTCGGCCAGACGAAGGGCCGTCTCGAGGCTGTCGGTGAGGCGACGTTGAATGTTGTCGCGCCGCACCAGTCGATCGACCACGATCTCGATGGTGTGGTTCTCGTAGCGGGCCAGCTTCTTGTCCGACTTCAAGAACTCGTTGATGTCGACGACCTCGTCGTCGATACGAGCGCGTACGAAACCTTGCCCGGCGATGTCGTTGAGGAGGGTTTCGTACTCACCTTTACGACCGCGCACGACCGGGGCCAGAACCTGGAAGCGCGTTCCTTCGGGAAGGGTCATGATCCGATCGACGATCTGCTGGGGCGTCTGCCGCGCCAACTTGGTGCCGTCCTTCGGACAGTGCTGGACGCCGATACGGGCGTACAGCAGACGCAAGTAGTCGTACACCTCGGTGATGGTGCCCACG
This sequence comes from Actinomycetota bacterium, assembly GCA_016871355.1. Lineage (GTDB taxonomy): Bacteria > Actinomycetota > Acidimicrobiia > Acidimicrobiales > Ilumatobacteraceae > Casp-actino8. The sequence goes on along the minus strand of VFZC01000004.1, from coordinate 100,467 downwards.
GTCGAGCGCGGATTACGGCTGGCCGATTTCTGGTCGATGGAAATGGCCGGTGAAAGACCCTCGATCACGTCGACGTCGGGTTTGTCCATCTGCCCGAGGAACTGGCGGGCGTAGGCACTGAGCGACTCGACGTAGCGGCGTTGACCCTCGGCGTAGATGGTGTCGAAGGCCAGAGACGACTTGCCGCTTCCCGACAAGCCGGTGAACACGATCATCTTGTCGCGCGGTAGGTCGACGCTCAGATTCTTGAGATTGTGCTCGCGGGCACCTCTGACGACCAGTCGATCCGACACGCCGCCGACATTACCGAGCCGACCCGGAACCCTCTCAGCCAGCGTCCTTCAGCTCGCGTCGCAACTCGTTGATTTCGTCACGCAACCGGGCCGCGTACTCGAACTTCAGATCGGCGGCCGCCTCGTGCATCTCGTCCTCGAGAGTCTGGATGAGCCGGGCCAACTCCTGTTGCGGAAGCGTCTTGAGTTCGCGTTGAACCTTGTCGCGCTCACGTTGCCGACGACGATCCTTGCCCGGAACCGGAGCCGAGCCGTCACCATCCGGGCGCAGAATCGACAAGATGTCGCCCACCGCCTTGCGGATTGTCTGTGGATCGATGCCGTGTTCGATGTTGTACGCGAGTTGCTTCTCGCGACGGCGATTGGTCTCTTCGATCGCTCGCTGCATCGAGGGTGTCATCTGATCGGCGTACATGATCACCTGGCCGTCCACGTTTCGCGCCGCGCGACCGATCATCTGGATCAGCGACGTCTCCGACCTCAGGAAACCCTCCTTGTCGGCGTCGAGAATCGCCACCAGGCTCACTTCGGGCAGATCGAGACCCTCACGCAGAAGATTGATACCGACCAACACGTCAAACTCACCCAGACGCAACGACCGGAGAATTTCGATTCGCTGAATGGTGTCGATATTGCTGTGCAGGTAGCGGACGCGCATGCCCTGTTCGAGCAGATAGTCAGTGAGGTCCTCGGCCATCTTCTTGGTGAGAGTCGTGACGAGGACGCGGTCACCCATGGTGACGCGCTTCTCGACCTGCTCCATGAGGTCGTCGATCTGACCCTTGGTGGGTTTCACGACCACCTCGGGATCGACCAGACCGGTCGGGCGAACGATCTGCTCGACGACCTGCTGCGATTCCTTGAGTTCGTACGGCCCGGGCGTGGCCGACAAGAAGATGCACTGGTTGACCCGGCCCAGCACCTCTTCGAAGCGCAACGGGCGATTGTCGCGGGCGCTCGGCAGACGGAAACCGTGCTCGACGAGAACATCCTTGCGACTCCGGTCGCCCGCGAACTGGCCGTGCAACTGCGGGACCGCCACGTGGCTCTCGTCGACCACCAACAAGTAGTCGTCCGGGAAATAGTCGAGCAAGGTGAAGGGTGGCTCGCCGGGCTGACGTCCGTCGATGTGCATCGAGTAGTTCTCGATGCCGTTGCAGTAGCCGACTTCCTGAATCATCTCCAGGTCGTGTTGCGTGCGCATCCGGAGACGTTGGGCCTCCAGCAGCTTGCCGTCCTTCTCGAAGGTGGCCAGACGCTCCTGTAGTTCGGCCTCGATCCCGAGCACGGCCCGGCGCATTCGTTCGTCACCGGCCACATAGTGCGTGGCCGGGAACACGATGACTTCGTTGAGGTCGCGCAAGTTCTCGCCGGTGAGCGGGTCGATCATCGAGAGTCGATCGACCGTGTCGCCGAACATTTCGACACGCAGCACCGACTCCTCGTAGGCCGGGTGGATCTCGATGGTGTCGCCCCGCACCCGGAACTTGCCACGACCGAGCGTCATGTCGTTGCGGTCGTACTGAAGGTCGACCAGACGACGCAGGATGCTGCGCATGTCGTAGTCGACGCCCACGTGCAACTCGACGAGTTGACCGCGGTATTCGTCAGGGTCGCCCATTCCGTAAATGCACGACACCGAGGCGACCACGATGGTGTCGCGACGCGTGAGCAACGCCGCGGTGGCCGAATGACGTAGACGATCGATGTCGTCGTTGATCGACGAGTCCTTCTCGATGAACGTGTCGCTCGACGGGATGTAGGCCTCGGGCTGGTAGTAGTCGTAGTAACTCACGAAATACTCGACCCGGTTGTCGGGGAAGAACTCACGCATCTCCTGGGTCAACTGCGCGGCCAGACTTTTGTTGGGTGCGAGGATCAGCGTGGGTCGTTGGGTCTTCTCGATGGTCCACGCGATGGTCGCGCTCTTGCCCGATCCGGTGATGCCGAGCAAGGTCTGGAAGCGCAACCCGCGCTCGATGCCGTCGGCGAGTTGGGCGATCGCGGTCGGCTGATCGCCAGCCGGCTGATATTCCGACACCACCGCGAAGGTCGGTGCGCCCGTGGTGGACGGTCCGGTCATGTGGTCTTCTTCGGACGCGGTGGTTCGTAGTCGGGTGGCAACTGCGGCAGCGACGTCAGCCACGACCACAGGCGGTCGATCTGAGCGTCGAGCGAGGGGCGGTCACCGCTGTTGTCGACCACGAAGTCGGCCCCTTTCAACCGCTCGTCGCGCGAAGACTGACGAGCGATCCGTGCCCGAGCGTCGTCTTCGGAGAATCCGCGATGAGCGACGAGACGCGCCACTTGCGTCTCGACCGAAACGTCGACCACGATCTTTCCCTGAAGTCCTTCGCGCGGATTCTCCGTGAGAAGCGGAATGTCGAGGATCACCACGTTGTTCGTCGAACGTTGCGCGAGGATCCGATCGTTCATCTCCTTGCCGACGGCCGGATGAACGATCGCGTTGATCTTCTTCAACGCATCCGGATCGGAAAACACGATCTGGGCCACGACCGGGCGATCGAGCTCACCGTTGGCATCGATCACCTGATCGCCGAAAGCCTCCGCCAAGGCGGCCAGAACGGGCGAACCCGGTCGCTGCACGTCGCGCACGATCTGGTCGGCGTCGACGATGATCGCGCCGCGAGCGGCCAACATCTCCGACACGGTGGTCTTGCCCGAGCCGATACCACCCGTGAGTCCGACGAGGATCATGAACGAGACGCTATTGCCCCGTGACCACAGGCGACGGACGGCACTACGGTGACGGCGGGGAAATCATGTCCGCGACCACCTCGCCTCGTTCGATCGACCTCGTCCTGGTTGACGACCACACGATCTTTCGATCGGCATTGCGTCGCGTTCTCGAAGACACCGGTCACCGTGTGGTGGGCGAGGCCGCGAACGGTGCGGACGCGATCGACGAGGCTCTGCGTCATCGGTCGGCCATCGTCGTGATGGACGTCTCGATGCCCGGCGTCGACGGCATCGAAGCGACCCGCTCGATCGTCGACGCCGACTCCCGGATCAAGGTGCTCGTCCTCACGATGCATTCCGAGCGACGGGTCCTGGAAGATGCGCTCCGTGTTGGCGCGCGCGGCTACTGCACCAAGTCGTCGGCTCCCGACGAGTTGGTGAGTCTCATCGGACGTGTGGCGGCCGGTGACGTGGCGATCTCGGCCGACATGATCGCCCGCGACACCCCGACGCGAGCCGACGACGCGCGAACGAGTCCCTTGTCGGATCGCGAGGTCGAGGTCCTGGCCCTGGTGGCCCGAGGTCTCGACAACACCGACATCGCCGCAGCACTCTTCATCAGCGCGCGCACGGTGAAGAATCACCTGTCGTCGATCTATTCGAAACTCGACGTCGACGACAAGACGAAGGCGCTCGTCAAAGCACTCCGCCTCGGAATCGTCGAGATCGAGTGACGATCAGGCTTCGGGCGGGTTCGGATTCTCGCCCGGATTGTCGCCGTAGTACTCGGCCCAGGTGGCCTCGCGCGACGCATCGTCGGCACCGGCGGTCCAGTTGCCCTGCTCGTCGACCTCGAAGTGCTTGCGGTACTCCTCGGCCAATTCGCCACCCTCGGCGGCCTGCTTGATGCTCAGGCTGATGCGACGGCGAGCGAGATCGAGATCGATGATCTTGACCCACAACTCTTCGCCCGGTGTGACGACCTGCTCGGGCGCATCGACGTGCTGGGTGCTCATCTCGGAGATGTGCACGAGGCCTTCGATGCCCTCGCCCACCTGCACGAAACTGCCGAACGGAACGAGCTTGGTGACGCGGCCGTACACCAACTGGCCGACCTCGTGGGACGACGCGAAGACTTCCCACGGATCCTTCTGCGTCTGCTTGCGCGACAGGCTGATGCGCTCGCGGTCGTAGTCGATGTCGAGAACCTTGACGGTCACCTTGTCGCCCACGGCCACTTCGGAGCCCGGATGGTCGACATGGTTCCACGACAACTCGCTCACGTGAATGAGACCGTCCATGCCGCCGAGATCGACGAACGCACCGAACGCCACGACGCTCGACACGACGCCTTCGCGAACGTCGCCGACCTTGAGGTTGGAGAGGAAGCCGTCGCGGGCTTCTTTCTGCGTCTCTTCGAGGTACGCGCGGCGCGAGAGCACGACGTTGTTGCGATTCTTGTCGAGTTCGATGATCTTGGCCTGCAGGACCTTGCCCACGTAGGGCTGGAGGTCGCGGACGCGACGCAGTTCGACGAGTGAAGCGGGAAGGAATCCGCGCAGCCCGATGTCGACGATGAGACCGCCCTTGACGACCTCGATCACGAGGCCTTCGACCATCTCGTCGGCTTCTTTCTTCTTCTCGATATTGCCCCACGCACGCTCGTACTGCGCGCGCTTCTTCGACAGAATGAGGCGGCCTTCCTTGTCTTCTTTCTGGAGGACCAGCGCTTCGACCTGCTCGCCGAGCTTGACGATCTCGCTCGGGTCGACATCGTTGCGAATGCTCAACTCGCGCGACGGGATGACCCCCTCGCTCTTGAAACCGATGTCGAGGAGAACCTCGTCCTTGTCGACCTTGACGATGGTTCCATGCACCACTTGGCCGTCCTCCACATCGACCAAGGTGCCTTCGATCGCTTCGCTGAAGGGCTTGTCGAGGTCGTTTTCGGTGACTTTCCGCGGCGTGTAGTTGCCGTCGGTGTCGTAGGTGCCCATCGGGCTGGAGGAGGTCAGGAGATCGGACAAGGGAGAATCGCTTTCGGACGGGGACGTTGTAGGGATACGGATATGTACTGAGACTGGAATACGACTGACGTTCCCGGTGGGGAACCTGGTCAGGATACCCGCGGCCCGCACCCCTCAGACCCGTCGAGCCAGCACCAGGAACTCGGGATGCTCGGTGTCGGGCTCGTCGCGGCGGTAGTCCCCCGGGGCCACCGCCCAGATGTCGACCACCTCGGCCCCGGACCGGCCGAGCATCAGACGCAGCTCGCGGGGTGTGTAGCAGCCGGTCCACAGATCGGCGGAACGAACCTCACCACTCGGCGAACGGATCTCGGTGACCTCGTGACTCACCCCGGTGGCGGCATCGAACCGGGCCGCTTCGTGATATTTCACCGCGAAGTAGGCGTTGAACGCCGACAACGCGATGAATCCACCCGGTCGGACCTGATGGACCAAACCGTCCAGAACGCCCTGATCGTCACCGGACTCGGTCATGAGCCCGAAGGCGCCCTGACACAGACACACCACGGCGTCCACGCCCCGCGTGGGCTGACGACGAAGGTCACGGGCGTCGCCTCGTTCGAAGGTGACGTCGAGATTCTCCGTGGCCGCGGCCGTCTGCCCAATCTCGACGAACCGCTGAGCGATGTCGATGCCGTGGACCACCGCACCGCGGCGGGCCAGTTCGAGCGCGTGGCGACCCGGGCCACACCCGACGTCCAGAACACGCGCACCAGCGACCAGATGAAGCGCGTCCCACAAGAAGTCGACTTCCTGGCGAGTTCCCTTGGTGAACGAGTACCGCAGGTAGGCCTCACCCATGTGATCGGCCAGCGGCTCGAACCAATGACTCACCCCTTGGCCGCCGCCCACGAATCACCCCACGCGAAGTTCACGGCCAATGGCACGCTGAGTTCGGCGGCGCCTTCCATGATGCCGATCACGAGTGGGCCGATCACATCGCGTTCGGCCTCGGGCACCTCCACGATCACTTCGTCGTGCACCTGCAGAACGAGTCGGCTCGAACTTCGTGTTTCTTCGAGGGCGCGATCGATGCGGACGAGAGCAACCTTGAAGATGTCGGCGGCCAGACCCTGGATACCGGCGTTCATCGCCTGACGCTCGCCGGCCTGACGAATGCGGAAGTTGTCGTTGAGGAGTTCGGGGATCGGACGACGCCGTCCGAACAGCGTCTCGGTGTAGCCGCGTTGACGAGCCTCGGCCACGGTGCGATCCATGTAGTCGCGCACGTTCGGGAAGGCCGTGAAGTAGGCGTCGAGGATCTCGGCGGCTTCGCCGACCGGAATGGCCAACCGTTGCCCGAGCCCGTACGCCTCCATTCCGTAAGCCAAGCCGTACGACACCATCTTGGCCTTCGATCGTTGGTCGAAGTTCACGTCACCTTCGTCGACGCCGAACACTTGAGCCGCGGTGGCACGGTGCACGTCGCGTCCGCTTCGAAAAGCATCGATGAGGCCCGGATCGTCGGCCAGGTGCGCGATGCAGCGCAGTTCGATCTGGTTGTAGTCGGCCACCAGCAGCGAATGGCCTGTCGCCGGGACGAACGCTTCTCGGAACACGCGACCTTCGTCGGATCGCACCGGAATATTGTGAAGATTCGGATGATCACTCGACAGACGACCCGTGCGCGCCACGGTCTGGTTGAACGTGGCGTGGATCCGACCGTCGGAGGCCACCTCGGCGACGAGTCCTTCGCCGTACGTTCCGCGCAACTTCTCGAACTCGCGGTACCGCAACAAGGTGTCGATGAATTCGGGCCACTCGTCGCGCAACTTTTCGAGCGTGGCCGCATCGGTGGAATAACCGGTCTTGGTCTTCTTCGGCGGTGTGAGTCCGCGCTCCTCGAAGAGAATGCGACCGAGTTGAGTCGGCGAATTCGGATTGAACGGTCCGCCCGCGAGTTCTTGCAGGATCTGCCCGAGGCGTTCGGCCTCGGAGGTGAGCCGCCGTCCGATCTCGCGCAGACGTTCGACATCCACGCCGATTCCGACGTGCTCCATCTTGGCGAGCACCCGGACGAGTGGATTTTCGATATCGGAGTAGAGGTGGCGCATCGACTCCGAGTCGAGGAACGACTCGAGCGCCGATGCCAAGGGAGCGACACCAGCCGCACGGGCCGCGGCGTCCTGGGCCGGACTGGCGGCCGAACCATCGAGGTCGAGTTGTCCGGAGGGGGCGCCGAGTTCGGGCAGACGCACATCGGTACGGTCGAAAAGCAACCGACCAATCGAGTAATCGTTCGAACCGGGCTCGAGCAGATAGGCCGCGATGGCGGTGTCGAGTTCGAGGCCGGCCAGATCGACACCAATCGCCAGACCCGACCGCATCAGTGGTTTGAGGTCGTGACCACGCACCCGGTGAGCGGACAGCGCTCGGGCGACGTTCGGATCGGTGAGCAACCCGCGCGACACCCACAAAGTGGACATGGCGGACAGCGCGAGGCCCAGCAAATCCGAGCGGCCGGGCTCGCCATCCCACGCGCCGGCCACGTCGACCACGTCGTGGGCGGCGAGGAACGACAGCACGTCGTCCGCCGAACCGGCTTCCACGAACGACACGTCGAGAACGCTCGGGGCCGACGCATCGTCGTTCGAGTCTGCCGACGCACCGGCTTCCACACCGGCGGCCGACAGCGCGCCGCGCAGGCGCGACCACATCGTCTTGAACTCCAGGAGATCGAAGAGACGGCGCAGTTCGGCTTCGTTCGGCGTGATGTGCACGTCGGCCAGATCGAGCTCGACCGGCGTATCGTGGCGCAACTTCATCAAGAACTCGTTGTGCCGAGCCAGTTCTTGGTTCTCCTCCAGTGCGCTTCGCAGTTTCGGCGTCTGTTCGGAGGTGTGGGCGAAGATTCCGTCGAGCGTCCCGTACTTCGACACCAACTTCGCCGCCGTCTTCTCCCCCACGCCCGGAACGCCCGGGAGGTTGTCGCTGGGGTCGCCGCGTAACGCCGCGTAGGTCGGATACTGCTGCGGGGTGACACCGGTCTTCTCGACGATGCCGGCCTCGTCGTAGAGCGCGTAATCGGTGACGCCGCGTCGGTTGTACAGCACGCGAACATGAGGGTCACGAACGAGTTGATAACTGTCGCGGTCGCCGGTGACGATCATGACATCGAACCCGCCGTCCACCGCTCGGTCGGCCACGGTGGCGATGATGTCGTCGGCTTCGAAACCCGCGATCTCGATGACCGGAACACCCAGCGCCGCCAACACTTCGCGGACGATGCCGAGTTGCTGACGAAGGATGTCGGGAGCCGATTCGCGTTGCGCCTTGTACTTGGGTTCGGCTTCGTGGCGAAAGGTCGGCTCCGAGCGGTCGAACGCGACCACCAGACCCGTGGGCCGATGGTCCTTCAACATCGTCACCAGCATCGACGTGAAGCCGAACACCGCATTGGTGACCTGACCGCTGGCCGTGACCATGTCGGTCGGCAAGCCGAAGAACGCGCGATACGTGAGCGAATTGCCGTCGAGGAGAAGAAGTCGCGGACGGTCAGCGGTCACGGGACCACTTCGCCCGACAAGATCTTCTCGGCGACGTCTCGCATGCGTGAGCGCTCTTTCATCGCGGTGCGCTGAATGAAGGCGAAGGCGTCCTGTTCCTTGTAGCCGAACTCGTCGATGAGACGACCCTTCGCCCGGTCGATGATCTTGCGCGCCTCGAGTTGTTCGCCCAACGCGTCGACGTGCCCCGACAGCGTCTGCAGTTCGCGAAAACGTCCGATGGCGACCTCGATCGCCGGGATGAGGTCGCTCTTCTGGTACGGCTTCACGAGGTACGCGAGTGCTCCGGCATCGCGCGCCTGCTCGACGATCTCACGTTGCGAGAACGCGGTGAGAACGAGCACGCCGCAGATCTTCTCGTCGGCGATGTGACGGGCCACTTCGAGACCGTCCATACCCGGCATCTTCACGTCGAGGATCGCCAGGTCGGGGCGCAGTGACCGGATGAGTTCGAGGGCCTGATCGCCACGTCCCGTTTCGCCGACGACGTCGTACCCCTCTTCCTGGAGGGTTTCGGTGAGGTCGAGGCGAATGATGGCCTCGTCCTCGGCGACGACGACGCGAATGCTCACGACCTCATTCAACCAAACGGCCGGGTCCGGGGACCCTCTCGCCGTGTGAGGCCTTCGGCGTGATCAGCCGTGGGACAGTTTTTCGAGTAGTTGGTCCTGACGGGCCTCCAACTCGTGGATACCGGCCGCGACCTCCTCGCGGTGGGTCCGCATGGCGTCGGCGTGGAGCCGAGCCTCCCGATACTCGGCCGATGCGCCCGGAGTCTCCGACACCAGGGCCCGCAGGCCGAGGTCGTCGGCTTCGTCGCTCAGATGGGCCAACTGTTCGTCGACGATGCGGAGCTCTTCGCGCAGACGGCGCAGGCGATCGGACGTCTCGCGGAGTCGCCGCTCGATCATTCGCTGACCCATGCCGGGAGTCTATGAGTCGGGTTCGGGAAGAAGCCTGCGTGTGGTGCCCCGGGTGGGATTCGAACCCACACCGTACGGAGTTTGAAGCCGCTGCCTCTGCCGTTGGGCTACCGGGGCGCGACGACGAGGTTACCTGCCAGTAGTCGGAGACCCCATCGACCAGCCGATTATCGTTCGGACGTGCTCGCGTTCACCTTCCCCGGCCAGGGTTCGCAGCGACCCGGCATGGGTCGCCCCTGGGTCGAACAGGAGAGTTGGGAACTGGTGACCGAGGCATCCGACATCGCCGGTCGCGACGTCGGCCACCTCTTGCTCGATGCCGACGCCGAGGAGCTGCGCGACACGCGTAACGCCCAACTCACCACGTTCGTGTCGAGCCTCATGGTTCTCGACGCCGTCGAACGGCTCGGTGTCGAGCCCAGTTTCTGCGCCGGTCACAGCCTCGGCGAGTACACCGCTCTCACCGCCGCCGGCGCCCTAGCCTTCGACGATGGTGTTCGCCTCGTGAGCGAACGGGCCGCCGCGATGCACGACGCCGGACGAGCCAATCCCGGCACCATGGCGGCCGTACTCGGACTCGACGACGAGTTGGTGGAAGTGGCGTGCCGTCGCGCCGACTCCGATGTGTGGGTCGCCAACTTCAACGCACCCGGTCAAGTGGTGATCGCGGGATCTCCCGACGGAGTCGCCCGCGCGTCGGAGATCGCCAAAGAACTCGGAGCAAAGAAGGCCATGCCTCTTCAGGTGGCCGGCGCGTTCCACACGCCGTTCATGACACCGGCTCGCGATCGTTTACGTCAGGCCATCGCCGATGCGACTCCGCGCGACACCGAAGTACCGGTCGTGAGCAATGTCGACGCGATGGCGCATGCGTCGGGCGACGAATGGTCGGGGCTGTTGTCGGCACAATTGTCGAGCCCGGTCCGCTGGAAGCACTGCTTGCTCACACTCGGCGAACTCGGTGTCACCGGCATCGCCGAACTCGGCCCTGGAGGAATTCTCACCGGCATGGCCAAGAGAACACTCGAGTCGGCCCGCACCATCTCGGTGGCCACTCCCGACGATCTCGACAAGTTCATCGAATGGGTCAATGCCGCGTCGCCCACCGGCGCCGCTCAGCTGGAAGGTGAGCATCTCTTCGCCACCGAACGGCTGGTCGTGAGTCCGTCGGCCGGCGTGTTCACCCCGACAGCCGCCATCGGCGCGGGCGCTCGGGTCGACGTCGGCACCGTCATCGGACTCGTCGGCGACGCCGAGGTGCGGTCGGCCTTCGCCGGGGTCCTGCAGGCCTACATCGCCGTCGACGGCGAGCGCGTCACCTCTCGTCAACCCATCGCTTGGCTGCGGACGCACTGAGATGCCGCGCACTCCGTCATCGGCACGCGGTGCCACCATCCTCGGCTGGGGCACCAACCTGCCCGAGAAGATCCTCACCAATCACGACCTCGAGAAGATGGTCGAGACGAGCCACGACTGGATCGTCGAGCGCTCCGGAATTCACGAGCGTCACGTGGGTGGCTCCACGATCCCCATGGCGATCGCGGCCGGACGGATGGCGATCGAGCGATCCGGTATCGATCCGTCGAGCATCGACGCGCTGATCCTCGCCACCACCACCCCCGACAAACAGTGGGGCAACTCGGCGGCCGTACAAGACGCACTCGGATTGCGGTGTGGTGTCTTCGAACTCAACTCGGCGTGCAGTGGTTTCGTGTACGGACTGGTCGCGGCGCACGGAATGATCGCCGTCGGCCTGAACAATGTTCTCGTGATCGGCGCCGACACGCTCTCGCGCATCACCGACTGGACCGACCGCAACACTGCGGTGCTGTTCGGCGACGGTGCTGGCGCGGTGGTGGTCTCGTCGTGCGACGGCCCAGGCGAACTCGTGGCGTGGGACATCGATGCCGATGGTTCGGCTGGCTCCATCCTCTGGGCCGAAGTGGGTGGCACCATCCAGATGGAAGGCAAAGAAGTGTTCCGCCGGGCTGTGCGCGTCATGGTCGATTCGGCCGAGAAGACGATGGCCCAAGCGGGCGTCACCGGCTCCGACGTGTCACTCGTGATCCCTCACCAAGCCAATGTGCGCATCATCCAGGCCGCCTGTGATCGCCTCGGCATTCCGATCGAGCGCACCTCCATCGTTCTCGATCGCACCGGCAACACGTCGGCGGCGTCCATTCCCTTGGCCCTGGCCGACGCGCTCGACAAGAACCGCATCGCCGAAGGTGATCTCGTTCTGCTCGTCGGCTTCGGTGGCGGAATGACCGCGGCCTCGGCTCTGCTGCGTTGGGGACCCATCTCGTGAGCCGGGTCGTTCTCGTGACCGGCGGTTCACGTGGTATCGGCCTGGCCACCGCGCGGCACTTCGCATCTCTGGGCGACCAGGTGGCCGTCACGTACAACTCGTCACCTCCGCCCGACGATTTGTTCGGCGTGAAGTGCGACGTCACCTCCAACGCCGACGTCGACGCCACCTTCGCCGCGATCGAAGAGAAGTTCGGACCGGTCGAAGTTCTCGTGTCGAACGCCGGAGTCACCAAGGACGGCCTCTTGCTCCGCATGGGAGAGAGTGACTTCGTCGACGTGATCGACGCCAACTTGAACGCGGCCTATCGCGTGGCCAAACGAGCGGCGCAAGGAATGCTGCGCGCCCGACGCGGCCGGATGATCTTCGTGTCGAGCGTGGTCGGTCTGCTGGGGTCGGCCGGTCAGGCCAACTACGCGGCTTCGAAAGCGGGCTTGGTCGGTCTGGCCCGCAGCATCGCTCGCGAACTGGGGTCGCGTTCCATCACCGCCAACGTGATCGCCCCCGGCCCCGTGATGACCGACATGATCGCGGCCCTCTCGGCCGAGAGGCAAGAGGCCCTCACCGCGGCCGTTCCCTTGAGTCGCATGGCGACCCCCGAGGAGATCGCGGCCGTCATCGCCTTCATCGCGTCCGATGCCGCTGGCTACATCACCGGAGCGGTCATTCCGGTCGACGGAGGCCTCGGAATGGGGCATTGAGCCACCCGCACCGTTTACGATGACAACGACCCCTACGGAGGACACCATGGATCAGGAACTGTTCGCTCGCTTCCGCAAGTGCGCCGTCGACGTGTTGAGTGTCGACGCCGACAAAGTCGTGCCCGAGGCCAGCTTCGGTGACGACCTCGAAGCCGACAGCCTCGACCTCGTCGAACTCGTGATGGCCCTCGAAGAAGAATTCGACATCGAGGTTCCCGAGGAAGAGATCGACGGTGTGAAGACCGTCGGTCAGGCCTTCGACCTGATCGTCGGCAAACTCTGATGCTCGGACGGCGCGTCGCCGTCACCGGTCTCGGCGTGGTCGCGCCCTGTGGAGTCGGTCGCGACGCGTTCTGGTCCGGACTCCTCGGCCCCGGGCTGTCCGGTGGACGAACCACCAACATCGCCGACTGGGATCCGGCGCCGTATTTCGATTCCCCCAAGGAAGCTCGGCGCGCCGACCGCGTCGAACAATTCGGTTTGGCCGCAGCCGCCGAAGCCTTCGCTCAGGCCGGCCACGTGGGCGTCGATCCCGAACGCTTCGGTGTCGTGGTGGGTACGGGCATCGGCGGTCTTCACACTCTCGAAGAACAAGTGCGAGTGCTGATCGAGAAGGGCGAGCGGCGGGTGTCGCCATTCCTGGTTCCGATGATGATGGCCAACGCCACCGGGGCCGCGATCTCCATGCGCTACGGACTCCAAGGGCCCAACGAGACGATGTGCACCGCGTGCGCGGCGTCCACCCACGCCCTCGCCTACGCGGCTCGCCTCATCGCGATGGGTCGCTGTGACGCGATGATCAGCGGCGGCAGCGAGTCGGCGGGGTCCCCCGTGGCGATCGCCGGTTTCGGCAACATGACCGCATTGTCCACCGCGGGTCGTAGTCGCCCGTTCGATGTCGAGCGTGACGGATTCGTGATGGGCGAAGGTGCAGCGATCTTCGTTCTCGAAGAGTGGGAACATGCGGTCAATCGCGGCGCGCGCATCCTTGGTGAGGTTCTCGGTTCGGCCAGCAACGCCGACGCCCACCACATCACCGCTCCGTCACCGGGTGGTCGCGGTGCGATCGCGTGCATGCGACTGGCGCTCACCGACGCCGGACTCACCGCTGACGACATCGCCCACGTGAACGCCCACGGCACGTCCACTCCCCTCAACGACGCCGCCGAAGCGGCGGCGGTCGCGCAGGTGTTTGGCAGTCGCCGGCCGCCCATGACCAGCATCAAGGGAGTCACTGGCCACGCGCTCGGCGCCGCCGGAGCGCTCGAAGCGGCATCGGTTCTCCTCGCGTTCGAACATCGGCTCATTCCGCCGACGGCCGGAACCTCCACGATCGATCCCGAGATGGACATCGACCTCGTCATCGGAGAGCCGCGGCCCTGGACGCCCGGACCGAGCATCTCCAACAACTTCGGCTTCGGCGGACACAACGGATCGATCGTTCTCGCGCCCGCGTGAGCCGGCACGCCCCGTGGCGCCCCCGCGGATCGACGCCTCAGACCAGAACGAACATCAAGTCGCATTCGCACGCGGTCTGGCCGTCGACGCTCGCGCGTCCGTGACCCTTACCGGCACGCGCAGACATACGCCCCAGTTCGACCTCGAGCGTCAAAACGTCGCCCGGCACCACTTGACGGCGAAACCGCGCACCGTCGAGCCCGCCGAAGAGCGGAAGTCGCCCCGTCTGCTCGGCTGAGGTGAGCACTGCGACCGCACCCAACTGCGCGATCGCCTCGCACATCAAAACACCGGGAAGAGTCGGCCGACCGGGAAAGTGACCGGGGTAGAACCATTCGTCGCCGCTGAGTCTCCACAAGCCGGTGGCCGAGCGACCGGGCTCGAGAGCAGTCACTTCGTCGACGAACAAGAACGGCGGACGATGTGGGAGGACGTCGATGGGCCGCGGTAGCGCGGTCACTTCAGGGCCTTCAACAGATTGGCGGGCGTGTCCTTGGGCGAGACCTTGTACCAGGCATGTTCGATCTTGCCGTCGACACCGATCAGGAAAGCCGAGCGTTCGATACCCATGTACGTGCGGCCGTACATCGACTTTTTCTTCCAGACGAAGTACTTCTCGGCAACGACGTGTTCGGTGTCGGCCAGCAACGGAAACGGAAGATCGAACTTGTCGGCGAACTTCTTCTGCTTGGCCGGCGCGTCGGGCGAGATGCCGACGATCGCGGTGTCGCCGATCTTCTTGGCGATATCGCGCAGTCCACACGACTGCTGCGTGCATCCGGGCGTATCGGCCTTCGGATAGAAGTAGACGAGTACGCGGCGACCGGCGTAGGACGCGAGCGTCACCGTGTTGCCGTCCTGATCGAGAAGTTTGATGGCGGGCGCTTTCTTGCCGACTGCGAGCATGATCGAACTGTAGTGATCCGAACGGGCGTGACTAGCAGTTCGGCTCGTCCGAAAGTCGGCGCTCGAGCGGTTGCATTCCCCACTTGCCGCGACCACGGGCGTGGGCGTGATAGTGGTCGGGGATGTTGCGCATGTTGTCATCGATGTAGATCTCGTCGACGAAGTGCTCGCTGACCACCGCGCGCAACAACGCGTGCAGTCGCTGCTTCACGCTGTCGGGCGGATTCGGATCGTGTACACGCCACACGACCATGGGCACCGAACACACTTCGCACTCGGCGATCCAGCAGAGTTCGTCTTCGTGGAACCACTCGGACAGCCGAGCGGCCTCGCACAGATCACACTCGGCCATCACCGAAGTGTGGCACGAGGCGACCGGCGCGAGGCCGCTCACGACGGCGTCATTCACATGAACGCCGACAATTCACAGGCTGATCAGAGTGCGGCCGGGTCGACGTCCGGGGGCAGGATCACGGCATCGATCACGTGGATCACACCGTTGCTCGCGGCCACGTCGGTCGCAACCACGTTGGCACCGTTGACCTGAACGCCACCATCGTTGGTGGTGACGGCGATCGTCTGACCCTCGACACTCGGCACGTCACCAGCGGTCACGTCGGCGGCCATGACCTTGCCCGCCACCACGTGGTAGGTGAGGATCTTCACGAGAACGTCCTTGTTCTCGGGAAGCAGGAGCTTGTCGAGGATGCCAGCGGGCAGGGCCTCGAACGCGGCGTTGGTGGGTGCGAACACCGTGAAGGGTCCTTCACCCTGCAGGGTCTCCACGAGACCGGCGGCCGACACCGCGGCCACCAGGGTCGAGAAGTCGGGGTTGCCACTGGCAACGGCGACGATGTCACCGGCTTCGGCGGCTGCAACCGTAGTCTCGACATTGGGCTCGTCGTCGCCGCAGGCGGCCAGGACGGTGAGGGCAACGGCGGCGGCCGCGACCATGAATGACTTGCGCATGGAATCTCCAATGTGGTTAGGGGATCGGGACGGGCCCGATGAGCGTCAGAGAGACTGTAACTCATTTCGTGCCCCTCACGCTAAACCCTCCTGATCAGCGATTTAGCAGTAAGACTTCAGTCACGATGTCAGCGGGTCGGCCAGTGCCGCTCCAGGGCACCACGGACCTCACTGAGGTAGTCGCCGACGGCATCGGCACCCGACTCGAGCAGACGCCGGACCACCGCCGCACCCTGGATCACGCCGTCGGCCACGCGCGACGCCTCCACGGCCTGGTCGGCATTGGAGACCCCCACACCCACCACGACCGGGACATCGGTGAGGGGCTTGAGACGCCCGGCCAGCGCCGTGGCGGTCCCGGCCAAGGTCGCCCGCTCCCCCGTGACCCCGAGCAGACCGACCGAGTAGACGAAACCTCGCGCCCGCCCACAGATCCGAGGGAGCCGATCGTCGGGGGCGGTGGGAGCAGCCAACATCACCGTGGCCACCTGGGCGGCGTCGGCCGCCTCACACCACGGGCCGGCCTCTTCGAGCGGGAGATCGGGAACGATGGCGCCGGCGATCCCGGCCTGCGACAACTGGGCGGCGAACCGTTCGTGGCCGGCGTGATGAACGGTGTTGTAGTAACACATCACGACCAGCGGGACGTCGACATCGAGTCGCCGTACGTCGTTCAGAATCGACACGGGCGTGGCTCCGGCATCGAGCGCTCGTTGGCTCGCTTCTTGGATCACCGGACCGTCCATCACCGGGTCGGAGAACGGAATCCCGATCTCGATTGCATCGCTGCCGGCGGCCGTGGCGGCCCGAACGGCATCCTGCCAACCCGCCAAACCGCCGGTGACGTACGGAATCAGGATCTTG
Organism: Actinomycetota bacterium; assembly: GCA_016871355.1. GTDB lineage: Bacteria > Actinomycetota > Acidimicrobiia > Acidimicrobiales > Ilumatobacteraceae > Casp-actino8. The sequence goes on along the minus strand of VFZC01000004.1, from coordinate 83,812 downwards.
CCCCCGGCTTCTCGTCGCGCCCGCAAAGCGGACTCGAGACGCAACATCAGGACAGGATCTCCATCATCTGCGCCACGTCCTTGTCGCCGCGACCCGACAGGTTCATGAGCACCGTCTGACCCTGCAACGAGCCGCTCTCCCGCACGATCCAGGCCAGAGCGTGAGCGCATTCGAGCGCCGGAATGATGCCTTCGGTGCGCGCCATCAACTGGAAGGCGTCGACCACTTCGGCGTCGGTGACCGTCGGGTACTCGGCGCGGCCGATCGACGCGAGGTACGAGTGTTCGGGGCCGACTCCCGGATAGTCGAGACCAGCCGAGATCGAGTGCGCCTCTTGCACCTGACCGTATTCGTCTTGCATCAGGAAGCTGCGCATACCGTGCACGACGCCGGGAACGCCACGACCCACCGCCGCACCGCCCGCCGGTTCGACGCCGATCAAACGCGCGGCGGTGTCGACGAAACCGGAGAAGATGCCGATGGCGTTCGAACCGCCGCCCACACAGGCCACGACCACATCGGGGTCGGCATCGAAACGCTCCCGGCACTGCTCACGTGCTTCGTCGCCGATCACGCGATGGAACTGACGGACCATCCACGGATACGGATGCGGACCCATCACCGAGCCGAGGCAGTAGTGCGTCGATTCGACCGAGGCGACCCAATCGCGCATGGCTTCGTTCACGGCGTCCTTGAGTGTGCGACTGCCACTGTGCACCGCTTCGACCTCGGCTCCGAGCAACCGCATACGGAACACGTTGAGGGCTTGACGCTCCACGTCGACCGCGCCCATGTACACCTTGCACTCGAGGCCCATGAGCGCCGCCGCGGTCGCTGATGCGACGCCGTGCTGGCCGGCTCCGGTTTCGGCGACGATTCGCTTCTTCCCCATGCGCTTGGCGAGCAGTGTTTGCCCGAGCACGTTGTTGATCTTGTGCGACCCCGTGTGGTTGAGATCTTCGCGCTTCAGGACAAGACGAATGCCCAGGCGCGCGCCCAACTGATGGCACTCGGTGATGATCGACGGTCGACCCGCGTATTCCTCAAGGATCGCCGCCAGGTCGCCGCGGAAGATCGGATCGTCCCACGCATCGCGAAACGCTTGCTCGAGCTCTTGGCACGCCGGGACGAGGGTCTCGGGTACGAAGCGGCCACCGAACTCACCGAACCGGCCGGTGGCCGACGGTTCCGACATGATCGAATGATCGACAGGATCTGACACACCCTCATGTTCTCACCCCCGAGCGCTCGAAACCCCACCCGATTGGCGCCCGAACTGGTGAAGTCGGTTACTCGTCGGTCCAGTCGTAGACGTCGTCGTCGCCCGATTCGAATTCGGCCGGCGCAGCCGCTCGGGCCGCCGCGATGAAGCGCCGCACCTTGACGGCGTCCTTTCGCCCCGGACTGCTTTCCACTCCCGACGACACGTCGACGCCCCACGGCTTCACGATGTCGATGGCCGAACCCACGTTCTCGGGAGTCAGACCTCCGGCCAGGATGAGTCGCAGACCACCGGGAATCTCGTCCACGAGTTTCCAGTCGAACAGACGACCCGAACCAGGTTCGGGTGCGTCCACGAGAACGAGATCCGTTCCGTACTCGTTGGCCCGCGCCGCCGCGGGCGATCCGGCCGACACCCCCTTGATGATCCAGCGAATGTTGTCGGCGAGCATCGACACGTGCCGTGCCGTTTCGCGGCCGTGCAGCTGGACGGCCTTCACGCCGGCTCGACTGGCGACCTCGAAGACCCGGTCGGGAAGTTCGTCGCGAAACACACCGACGGTGAGGATCTCCGGCGGGAGTCGACGCGTGATGTCGTAGACCACCTGGGGCGCGACCTGACGCGGCGACGGTGCGAAGACGAACCCGACGGCATCGGCGCCCATGGCCACGGCCAACAATGCGTCGTCCTCGTTGGTGATCCCGCAGACCTTGACGAACACGACTCCAAAGTACTGGTCGCGCCCGACGCGTTGGGTGACCTTTACCGGATTCGCAACGAGCGCACTTCGGCGGTGGGGTCGCCCGATCGCACGAGGATCTCGCCCACGAGGATCGCGTCGTAACCGGACCGACGCAGCGCGGTCGCATCGTCGGCATCGCGCACACCGCTCTCGGCGACCTTCACGACCGAGTCGGGAATGACCGCCGCCATTCGTTCGGCGCGGGCATGGTCGACCTCGAAGGTCACGAGATCACGTTGGTTGACTCCGATGGCCGGAGCCGCCGCCGCGACCGCCACGGCGAGTTCGTCTTCGTCGTGGATCTCGACCAGAACATCGAGCCCGATGGAAAGTGCCGAGCCGCACAAATCGACGAGTTCGTTCGCGTCCAACGCGGCCGCGATCAACAAGATGCAGTCGGCCCCCATGAGACGCGTGTCGAAGACATCGCGCTCGGCCACGGTGAAGTCCTTGCGCAACACCGGCAAACCGACCGCGGCCCGGGCGGCGCACAGATCGTCGATCGAGCCACCGAAATGCGGGGCATCGGTCAGTACCGAGAGGCAACTCGCACCGCCGAGCTCGTACTGCCGGGCCAGTACGGCCGGATCGAGATCGGCGAACAGGTCACCTTTCGACGGCGAGCGACGCTTGATCTCGGCCACGACCGCCAGTGCCGACGTGGCGTCGGCCTGCACACGCGCGGCGAAACCCCGACAGGGTTCGAGGTCGGCGACCTGCGCGCGCAGATCGGCGAGCGAACGCGAGTCGTCGGCCGCGCGTCCCCGATGGTGGTCGAGGATGCGGTCGAGGTAGGTCCCGCGTCGCGCCGTCAGGTCAGGCTCCCTTGCCGCCGAGCGGTGCGACGAACTTCAGATCGGGACGACCTCCGAGGAATGGTCCGATGGCCGGACCGAGCGCCTTGAAGGCTTCCGACCCCATGTGTTCGTTCAACGCGTCCTGGCTCTCGTACATCTCGTACATGTAGAGAACATCGGCCTCGTTCGGATCGGCGTGGAGGATGTAGTAGATCGTCCCCTTTTCCGACTTGGCGGTTTCGAGAGCGGTTCCGAGGGCCTTGGCCAACTCGTCACGCTTGCCCGGAGCGGCCGGGATCTTGGCCCACACGGCAACTTTCGACATGACTTCCCCTTCGACGATGAGACCTTGTGAACCGGCCTCGAGAGAAACCTAGACCCTCGCGGTCGCGCTTCAGAACCCGAGTCGCTGCCGCAACGCCGATTCGAGTTCGGCGATCGGCAACCGTACCTGCTCGGTCGTGTCACGATCGCGGACCGTGACCGCGGCGTCCTTGAGCGACTCGAAGTCGACCGTGATGCACAACGGGGTGCCGATCTCGTCCTGACGGCGGTATCGCTTGCCGATCGACTGCGTGTCGTCGTAGTCGACCATGTAGCGATCGGACAGCGAAGTGAAGATCTCGCGGGCGAGCGGCGTGAGAGTGTCCTTCTTGCTGAGCGGAAGCACGGCGACCTTGTACGGCGCCAGTCGCGGGTGCAGACGCAAGATGGTGCGAGCCTCGCCACCCACCTCGTCCTCGTCGTAGGCCGCGAGGAGGAACGCAGCCATGGCGCGGTTCACGCCGGCCGCCGGCTCGATCACGAACGGCACGTAACGCTCGTTGGTGGACTGATCGAAGAAGTCGAGTCGCTGACCGGAGTGATTCGAGTGTTGCGTGAGATCGAAGTTAGTGCGCTGCGCGATTCCTTCCAACTCTCCCCAACCCCACGGATACATGAACTCGACGTCGGCCGTGCCAGCCGAATAGTGGCTCAGTTCATCGGCGTCATGAGCACGAAGGCGGAGCATCTCGGACGGAATGCCGAGATCGATGTACCACTGCAAACGCGTGGCGCACCAGTACTCGTACCATTTCGGACTTTCGGCCGGGGGCACGAAGAACTCGAGTTCCATCTGCTCGAACTCGCGCGTACGGAAGATGAAGTTGCCAGGAGTGATCTCGTTGCGGAAGCTCTTGCCGACCTGAGCGATGCCGAAAGGGGGCTTCTTGCGGCTCGTCTGAAGAACGTTGCTGAAGTTGACGAACATTCCCTGCGCGGTCTCGGGGCGCAGATAGACCTCGGCACCCGAACCCTCCACCGGGCCGGCGTAGGTCTTGAACATGAGATTGAACGCACGGGCGTCGGTGAGGCTGTTCTTGGCCTTGCAATTCGGGCACACCGAACGGTCCACGAGGTGATCTTCGCGGAACCGCTGCTTGCACTCGCGGCAGTCGACCAACGGATCGCTGAAGTTGGCCAAGTGGCCACTGGCTTCGAAGACCTGGGGCGGGCCGAGGATGGCGGCGTCGATCAGAACCACGTCGTCACGCTTCTGCACCATCTCACGCAGCCACGACTCGCGAACGTTGCGCAGCATCAGCGAGCCGAGCGGGCCGTAGTCGTAACTCGACCGGAATCCTCCGTAGATCTCGGCCGACGGATAGACGAAACCGCGGCGCTTGCACAGGTTGACGATCTGTTCGAGGTCGTTCGCAGGCATGGTCGCCCAGCCTACGGCTCGGAGCATGTGTCGTGGCGTTCGAAAATCGCGACCGACCGCAACCGACGCTCGACATGGAACTCGAAAGCCCGCGTGGCGATCGACGCCACCTCGGACACGACGGGGTCGTCGAGAATCTGGCCGCCGGGGCGATGCGCACGATCGAGGGCCTCACCCAAACGACCGTCGAGGACGTCGCGAAGCAAGTGCAGAGCGCCGGCCGTGATCCCGACTCCCGAACGACAACGACCGCATTGGACTCCGCCCCGTTCGAGGTCGATCGAGACGAGCGCCGTCGTCTCCGACTCGGCTTCTCCGCACACGACGCAACGATCGAGTTCGGGACGCACACCTTCGGCGGCCAACAGGCGTAACAAGAACGCCGGCACGACCAGCGCCGAAGGACGTTCGGCCAAGGTCTTGCGAACTCCCACCAACATGCGGAACACCTCGGGCACCGGTTCACGGTCGGGCACGAGTTGATCGACCGCCTCCAAGACCGACAGTCCTTCGGTCATCACATCGAGGTCGCCGAACATTCGGCCCGATGAATCGATCGTCTCCACCTGATTGACGACGTCGAGATTCGTGCCCCGATGGATCTGGATCGCCACGTGCGAGAGGGGCTCGAGGCGACCGCCGAACTTCGAATGGGTCTTGCGAACTCCCTTGGCGACGGCCCGAACCTTGCCGTGTTCGCGTGTGAGCATGACCACGATGCGATCGGCTTCGCCGAGTTTGTACGAACGAATGACGACGGCTTCGTCGCGATAGAGGCGGCTCGTCACTCGATGACTCCGCCGAAGCGGCGTTGACGAACGGCGAACTCTTCGAGTGATCGCCGGACGTGTTCGCTCGACAACGTTGACCAGTCGGCCTCGATGTACACGAGTTCGGCGTAGCCCAGTTCCCAGACGAGGGCCTGAGGCAGAACGTCGGGCGCTCCGAGAACGATCACCAGATCGACGTCACCACCCGAACCGCCGATCTGGCTCTGCAACGACTCTTCGGTGATGGAACCGGACATCTGGTTGATGGCGTCCACCACATTGGCTCGCCCATCGGGACGTGGATCGGCGAGGACCTCGCAACCGTTCACGTGAAGACGACGCTCACCGATCGCTCTCCCTCGGGCGCGATCACCCGCCGATGGAACGATGCGCACCGACTCGATGCCAGCGGCCGCAGCCGCCACTCCCACGGTGGCGAGTCGCTCGGACCATTGCGCCTCGTCGAACGCGGCCCACTCCTCGACCGATCCGGCAACCACGATCAAACGGCGAGCCCGGGGCGAGTCATCGGAGTCGTTCGAACGACCCGCGACGGAATCGACAGGATCGACAGGATCGACGGCGCGACGACGACGGAACACGCCGTCCATTGTGCCCTCACCGCTACCCTCGCATCGTGCACTTGGCCTGCATCATGGACGGAAACGGACGCTGGGCGACCCGCCGCCATCTGCCACGTACGGCTGGCCACACAGCGGGTGAGGAGAACCTGGCCGAGGTCGTACGCCAGTGCGTCCGACGCGACGTCGACTGGCTCACCGTCTTCGGATTCTCCACCGAGAACTGGGTTCGCCCCCGACGCGAAGTGCGCCACATCCTCGGCCTCCACGAGAAGTTGTTCGGCCGAGTGGCCGAATTGAACGAACTGAACGTCCGGATCACCTGGATCGGTCGTCCGTTCGACGACCCCTCGGCTCGGACTCCTCGTTACGTCCAACGGGCCATTCACAAGGCGATCGCCGACACCAGCTCCAACACCGGCATGACGCTCACCGTGGCGTTCGACTACGGCAGCCGCGCCGAGATCGTCGATGCGGCCCGTCGTGCCAAGGCCCTCGGACGTCCGGTGACCGCCGACGATCTGTCGAGGGCGATGTATCTCCCCGACATGCCGCCGGTCGATGTGGTGGTCCGCACGTCGGGTGAGCGTCGGGTGTCGAACTTCTTGCTGTGGCAGGCCGCCGGCGCACCGATCTACTTCTCCGACGAGACGTGGCCCGATTTCTCCGCCGACGACATCGACGCCGCATTGAACCTCGCGCGAGCCCACCAGCGTTCGTGAACCGTGCCGCGAGATAAGTCACTGTCCGTACGCGACGCACTCGACGTCGCCACCGCTGGTCTGTCCGACGCCGAGGACCGCCCCGGTCAGCGATCGATGGCCGAGCACGTGGCCGAAGCCCTCGAGACCGGTCGGCACGTGATCGTTCAAGCGGGCACCGGAACCGGCAAGACCCTTGGTTATCTCGTACCGATCGTTCTCTCGGGTCGGCGCGCCGTGATCACCACGGCGACCAAGGCCCTGCAGGACCAGATCGCGCGCAAGGACCTCCCGCTGTTGCGTGACACCGTGGCTCGAGAACTGAAGCGCGACCTGTCGTGGGCCGTCGTGAAAGGACGCCAGAACTACCTGTGTCGTCAACGGCTCGCCGAAGCGAGCGGCGACACGCCGACGCTCTCCGACGAGATGCGCACGATTCCCGCCAAGCGACTCATCGAAGTGGCCAAGTGGGCCGACGGAAGCGACACCGGTGACCTTTCGGAGTTTCCCGGTCGGTTGGACGTCGCCACCACCGCGGCGATCACCGTGTCGAGTGAGGAATGCCCCGGTGCCCGTCGTTGCCCGGCCGGAGGCGACTGCTTCGCCGAGAGGGCGCGCGATCGCGCGGCCGAGTCCGACATCGTGGTCGTGAACACGCATCTGTACGGCCTCGACGTGGCATCGGCTGGTGCGGTGCTTCCCGAGCACGACGTGGTCGTGATCGACGAGGTGCACGGACTCGAAGACATCATGAGCGACAGCGTGGCGTTGTCGTTTTCCAGCGGACGCCTGCGATGGCTGGCCGGCGTTGCTGGACGCGTGTTCACCCAACCCGACCTCCTCGATCGACTCACTCGTCAGGGCCCGCTGCTCGACGACATCTTGGTGCCGCTCATCGGCAGTCGACTCACGGCCCCGCTTCCTCCCGAGATCACCGCCGTTCTCGCCGCGGCCCGGTTGGCGGTCAACGATCTGCTCGAGGCGCTTCGCGGTCTGAACACCAGCGATCTCGATGCCGATCAACGGCGACTACGCGCTCAACAGGCGGCCACTCGATTGGGTGACAACCTCGACCAGGCGCTGAGCATCAACGACACATTCGTCCCGTACGTGTCGGGATCGCCCAACAATCCGGTTCTCGAAATCGCACCGCTCGACGTCGCGCCCGTTCTCGCGAACGGAATCTGGTCGGGACGCACGGCGATTCTGACGAGTGCCACCGTGCCGGCCAACCTGCCGACTCGAGTCGGGCTCCAGGACGGCGAATACGACGCGATCGATGTGGGCAGCCCGTTCGACTACGAGAGCAACTCACTTCTCTATTGCCCATCGAAGTTCCCCGGCCCCAACACTGCTGAATTCACCCGCGCGATGCACGACGAGTTGTATCGACTGATCGTCGCCGCCGGTGGCCGCACCTTGGCGCTGTTCACGAGTTTCCGTGCCCTCGACCAAGCCGTGGAGAAGTTGCGTCCCATCCTCGACGTCCCGGTCTTGTCACAGCGCGACGATGCCAACAAGAGCCGCCTCGTCGAAGAGTTCAGTGCCGACGAATCGTCGTGCTTGTTCGCCACCGCGGGCTTCTTCCAAGGCGTCGACATCCCTGGCCGTACTCTGTCGCTCGTCACCCTCGATCGCATTCCGTTTCCACGACCCGACGAACCCTTGCTCTCGGCCCGCCGCGAATTGCTCGGCGACCGGGCATTCCGCGAGATCGACCTGCCGCGCGCGGCCACACTGCTCGCTCAAGCATCGGGTCGTCTCATCAGATCGGCCACCGATCGAGGTGTCGTCACCGTGTTCGATCCGCGGCTCGCCACCGCTCAGTACCGCAAGCAACTTCTGGCCGCACTGCCGCCGATGCGCCGCACCGTGAACAGTGACGAGGTGTGTCGATTCCTCGAATCGATCACGCAGGCATGAGCCGGTAGCCGATTCCGCGCACGGTGACGATGAGCCGTGGTTCGTCGGCCTGATCCTCGATCTTCACGCGTAGCCGTCGGACATGGGCGTCGACGAGGCGACTGTCGCCCAGATAGTCGTAGCCCCACACCCGTTCGAGCAGTTGATCGCGTGACAACACGATGTTCGGGTGGTCGGCGAACTCGCACAACAAGTTGAACTCGGTCTTGGTGAGCGACAACTCACGTCCGGCCTTGAGAACGATCCCTTGATCACGGCGCAGTTCGACGTCGCCGAACATGAGACTCGACGACTCCACCGTGGGGTCGCCCTGTAACTGCACGCGGCGCAGGTGAGCGCGAATGCGCGCCGCCAATTCCTTCGGGACCACTGGTTTGGTCACGTAGTCATCGGCCCCGGCTTCCAGACCGGCCACCATGTCGTTGGTGTCGGTCTGGGCCGTCACCATCACGATCGGCACGATCGACATCGCTCGCAGAGCCCGGCAGACCTCGAAGCCCGACATGTCCGGGAGGCGAAGATCGAGGAGCACCAGATCGGGCTCATCGGCATGGAACGCGGCCAGCCCGGTGCGACCGTCGGCGGCTTCACGCACCTGGTAGCCCTCGTCCTCGAGGGCCAGACGCAGCGCGAGCCGGATCTGGTCGTCGTCCTCGATGAACAAGAGCGAGTTCACGATGCGATTCTGCCCGGTCGTGGCCACCGGCCGAATTCGTTACACAAAACGCACAATTCGCGCACGGTCCTTTCACAGAGCGTCGGGAAACTGATCCCGTTCACGTCGGACCGACGGGGGCCGTCCTCCCCCTGGCCCTCGCCGATCCGGCGGAACCGGATATCTCCTTGGTCCGCCGCCCGACTCGCTGGATTTCCCCGAGTCGGGCGGTGTCATGTCCGGCGTCGGGCAGGATGTTCACCGTGGCCCGTACCGTTCGCCTGCCGTTGCGCACCCGCGTGACCTTGTTGTTCGTTCTGGTGGGGCTCGTCACGTCGCTCGCCCTCTCTCTCGTCAGCTTCCTGGTGGCTCGCAGTTACCTCCTCGAACGTCGCGACGACGTGGTCGAACGCCAGGCCATCACCAACGCCGAACTGGTCCGCTCACAATTGGCCACCCGCCGGTCCGAATCGTTCGAACTCATCGGCACCACTCGCAGCGAGCAGGGTGGGTTCGCGGTGTTGCACCTCGGTCGTGAAGATCTGTACTTCTCGCAGGATCTCCGCTTCACCCAAGGGGCCTTTCCGGCCGAACTTCTCGGCAGCACCATCGGCGGCGTTTCGTCGTACCAACGCTTCTCTCTGGGAGACGACGCATTCATCGCGATCGGTATCGCCATGCCGAGTGTGGACGCGGCCTACTTCGAAGCGTTCCCGGTGGGCGACGAACAACGCGCGATCACCGTCATCGGCTCGGCACTCGTGATCGGGACTCTCGTGATCGGATTGATCTCGGGAATCGTGGGGTGGGCCGTCAGCCGTCGCCTCATGCGACCTCTCGTGCGCGTCACTGAGGCGGCTGGCGCGATCGCCGCCGGTGGACTCGACGTCCGTCTCGAGTCAGAAGGCGATCCCGACTTGTCGACGCTGGTCACCGCATTCAACGACATGGCCGATGCCGTGCAGAGCCGCATCGAACGTGAGACGCGCTTCGCCTCCGATGTGTCGCACGAACTCCGGAGTCCGATCACCGCTCTGGCCGCCGCTGTGGAGGTACTCGATGCCCGCCGCGCCGATCTACCCGATCGAACTCAGCAAGCGCTCGATGTGGTGTCCAGCCAAGTTCGCCGCTTCGACCAGATGGTTCTCGATCTCCTCGAACTGTCTCGTCTCGACGTGGGCATCACCGACCTTCACCGCGAAGACATCGAACTCGCGCCGTTCATCGCGCGAATCGCTCAGCGCTACGGCAGCACCGACGTTCACGTGGAGGTCGCGCCCGATTGTCCCGGAATCGTCAACGCCGACAAACGGCGGCTCGAACGAATCGTGGCCAACTTGCTCGACAACGCGCGACTTCACGGCGGTGGCGCGACGCGCGTGACGATCGAACGTTTCGCGAGCGCGTCCGGACCGGCCCACGTTCGTTTGGGTGTGGAGGATTCCGGACCGGGTGTGTCACCGAGCGAGCGGGCCCGCATCTTTGAACGCTTCGCGCGCGGTTCGGCCGGTCGTTCACGGGCCGGAGGAACCGGCCTCGGCTTGGCGTTGGTGGCCGAGCACGCTCGCTCTCACGGCGGTTTGGCCTGGGTCGAAGACTCGCCGAGCGGCGGCGCGCGCTTCGTCGTCCAACTCCCCGAGGGAGGTCGAGAATGAGACGGATCGGCTCTCGTTCGTTCAACCGAGCCATCATCGCGGCGATGGTCGTTCCTTCGATCGCCGTCGTCGCCGCGTGCGGCGTTCCCGAGTCGTCACCCAATCGACCGCTCGATTTCGATGCGATTCCCGAGGTGTTCTCGGCCACCACCACGACCACACCACCCACCACCACGTCGACTCCCTCGGAATCGACGACCACTCCTCCCGAATCGACGTCTTCCACGGTTCCCGTCGAGCAAGTCACGATGTTCTTCGTGGCCGGCAGCCAAGTCGTCCCGATCAGTCGTCTGCTACTGAGTCCGGCCGCACCACCGCAGGTTCTCGCCGCTCTCGTCGAGGGATTGCCGGAGGGTGATGTGGCCGCTGGTCTGCGCTCGGCCATCCCGTTCGGGCTCGCCACCACCGTGACGGTCGAGCGAGGTAGTGCGACCGTCGACCTTCCCGATGCCTTCGTCAACGGCCTGCCCGGTGCCGAACAGCGGTTGGCCGTCGCCCAGATCGTTCTCACGCTCACGCGTCGCGCTGGCATCGGCCAGGTGGTGTTCACGAGTAGCAACCGCCCGCAGGCGGTGCCGCGTGGACGAGGCGATCTCACCCAACCAGGCGAACTCGTCGCCTGCGACGACTACTCGAATCTGTTGCCGACCGGCTTTTCGTGCTGACCCGCTCCGAATGAATCAGTATCCGAGTTGCTGCACGCGATCGGGGCGACGTTGCCAGTCCTTGTCGACCTTCACCTTGAGTTCGAGGACGATGCCCGGCGGCAACTGACGGCGCACGCGTTCGCGCACCTTCTTCACCATGGCCCCACCCTTGCCGATGACCATGCCCTTCTGACTCTCGCGCTCCACGATGATTTCGCAACGGACTCGCGGCCATTCCCACTCGGTCACTCGGGTGGCGATGGAATACGGAATCTCATCGCGCATCTCGGCCAACAATTGTTCGCGGACGAGTTCGGCCACCCAGTCGGGATCGGTCAGATCGCTGATCACGTCTTCGGGGTAATACAGCGGGCCTTCGGGAAGCTTCGCCGCGATGTACTCGACGAGAGCGGCCACGCCCTCCCCCGTTCGAGCCGACACCGGGAAGTAGGCCTCGGCATCGAGCAGGCCGGCGCGAGCCAGCTGCTCGCCCACCGCATCGCGGCTGGCGGCGTCGCACTTGTTGACCACCACGACCGTCTTCGACAAATCGAGCCGAGACGCGACCCACTGGTCGCCGGTGCCAAAAGGTGCCGTGGCGTCGACGAGCAGACAGGCGACGTCGACGTCGGCCAGGCTCTCGATCGCGGCGGCGTTCACACGTTCTCCGAGAGCGGTCACCGGTTTGTGCAGACCTGGGGTGTCGACGAACACGATCTGCAGTCCGGGACGCGTGAGCACACCGCGCACTTGACGCCGGGTGGTCTGCGGTTTGTCGGAAACGATCGAGACCTTGCGACCGCAGATCGCGTTGACCAACGTGGACTTGCCGACGTTGGGCCGACCCACGAGAGTCACGAATCCGGAACGAACGGTCCGGTCACCTGCTGATTGATCCGACATCTAGGTGACCACGATACGAGTTCACCGAGTGGTCCCGCGCCACACGCTCCGGCTCGATCGTGGTAGCCATCGGACCCTTGGGTGTGCGAAGGTACGTGCATGTCCTCGCTCGACCCCCGCAAATGGTTCGATCGGTTGCAGCCGCAAACGCTGCAGATCGCGACACTGCTTCTCTATCTCAACGGCTTCTTCGCACTCATCGGACTCGTGGACGAGTCCGACTGGATCGGGTTCGCCCGCGTCACCAAAGGCGGATTGGGTCTGGTCGTCGGCCTGGCCGTCGTGGCGGCCCACGTTCTGGGTGGCTTTCTCATGGCCAACGATCGCCGCCTCGGGTACTGGCTCGGCCTGGTGGCCGCGTTCTCTCCGTTCCTCCTGCGGTTCTGGGTCCTGGCCGACTTCGAGGGATACGGCCTCTGGGACCGGATCTCGGGCAACAACACCTTGTCGCTCATCTTCGAAGTCGCACTCTGCGCCTTGCTTCTGCACCCCCACAGTCGCGAGCACCAGCGCGTCTGGTACCGCTGACTACGATCGCTTCATGGCACCGCGCATCATCAACGGAACCGACGAACTCAAGTCGCTCATCGGACAGCACCTCGGGTACAGCGAGTGGCTCGAAGTCACTCAGGAACGGGTCAACCAGTTCGCCGACGCGACCGGTGACCACCAGTGGATTCACGTCGATCCCGAACGCGCCAAGAAGGAGAGCCCATTCGGCGGGCCCATCGCCCACGGCTACCTCACCTTGTCGCTCGGACCCGTGCTCATGCCCCAGGTCGTGTTGACCACCGGCTACAAGATGGGCGTCAACTACGGCTGCAACAAGGTTCGCTTCATGTCACCGGTTCCGGTGGGCGCGAAGCTTCGTCTGGGCGTCACCCTCATCGGCGTCGAAGACATCCCGGGCGGAATTCAGTCGACCTACGCCTTCTCGTTCGAGTGCGAAGGTGCGGCCAAGCCGAGTTGTGTCGCCGAAGTGATCTTTCGCTCGTACGTCTGAATCAGCGGAAGTTCGGGATCACTTCGGTCGCGAACAATTCCATCGACTCGGTGTCGGGGTAGTCGGCGCACCACGGGATGAAGCCCGAGCATCCGAGCGATCGGTACGCCTCGATCTTCTCGCACACCTGCTCGGGAGTGCCCACCAAGTTGCCGGCTCGCCACGCGTCGAGTGGCTCGCCCCAGAGGCTGCGGGTGCGGTCGATCTCCGATTCGCTTCGTCGCACGAACAATTCGGGTGACCACGTCATACGGATCGTGTCGACGTCACGGCTGACCTCGGAGCAATGTCGCTTCAGGGTGTCCCGTTTGCGGGCCCACTCCTCGGGATTGCCGCCGAAGTTCGAGCAGTCGCCGTGCTGTGCCACGACGCGCAACGTGAGTTGCTCGCCACCACCACCGATGAGGATCGGCGGGTGCGGATCCTGCAACGGTTTCGGATCGCAGTTGGCCCGACTCAACTCGTAGTACTTGCCCTTGTAGGTGGTCTCGGCCTGTGTCCACATCGACCGCACGATCTCGACACTTTCACGGAGCATGCCGATGCGATCCTTCGGTTTGGGGAACTCGTAGCCGTACGCGCGGTACTCGTTCTCGTACCAACCGGCACCGATACCCCATTCGAGCCGGCCACCGGAGATCACGTCGAGCGTCGAGGTGATCTTGGCCAACAGACCGGGGTTGCGGTAGCTGTTGCAGCCGACCATCTGGCCGAGGCGGATGGTGGACGTCAACTGACTGATCGCCGCCATGGCCGTCCAGCATTCGAACACCGCCTCGTGCGACGGGCGCGGAACGTTGTGGAAGTGGTCGTACACCCAGATCGAGTCGAAGCCGAGACGCTCGGCCAACTGCGCGATCTCGACCGCCTTGTTCCACTTCGCGCTCGCCCCGTCGATCGACGACAACTCCATCTTCCACCCTTGAGGCATGAAGACTCCGAACACGATGTCGTTGGAGTGGTGTCCGGTCACGGGGCGATGGGTCATGTGGGCACGATAACCCTGGTCTGGCCTTGGCTGGGTCCCCGACGGAGTCATAGGGTCGCCGCGTGAGACAGTTCACGGTCGGCGAGATTCACGAAGCCATCGCGGCCACGCGACCCGACCAGGAATGTCTCGTGTTTCGCGATCGTCGCCTCACGTGGTCCGAGGTCACCGACCGAACACGCCGGCTGGCCAACTACCTCAAAGCGTGTGGACTGGGCGCGCACGCCGAACGGGACTCGATTCCATCGCACGAGAGTGGTCAAGATCACCTGGCGATCTATCTCCACAACGGCAACGAGTACCTCGAGGCCATGCTCGGAGCGTTCAAGGGACGAGTCGCACCGTTCAACGTGAACTACCGCTACGTGGCCGAAGAACTCACGTACCTCCTCACCGACTCGTCCGCCACCGCGATCGTCTACCACTCCACGTTCGCGCCGATCTTGCAGTCGGTTCGTGCTTCTCTTCCGAAACTGCGTGTGTTCATTCAGGCTGCCGACGCATCTGACGAACCTCTCCTCGATGGTGCGGTCTGGTACGAGGACGCGCTGGCCCAGTCGAGTGCCACCGCCCCAGCCCCCGCATCTCCCGACGACCTGTACATCCTCTACACCGGCGGCACGACGGGTATGCCCAAGGGTGTGATGTGGCGCCAAGCCGATGCTCTGGTCGAGTGCTTCGGCGGCAACAAGACTGCTGAGACCGTCGACGAGTTCATCAGCGCGCTCACCGGTCGCCGCTCTCTCATCGCTCCCCCGTTCATGCACGGCGCCGGTCACTGGGTGAGTTTCAGCACCTGGAACGGTGGCGGAACCGTTTTCGTTCCGTCGATTCCCGAACGCCTCGATCCCGTCGACATGTGGTCGACGGTCGAACGCGAACGCATCGACTTCATGTTGATCGTCGGCGATGCCTTCGCTCGGCCACTACTCGACGAACTGAACCGCAACCCGTACGACATGTCGTCACTCACGGTCGTGTTGTCGGGCGGGGCACCACTCTCCAGTCACATGAAGGACGAACTTCTGAATCACCATCCGTCGCTCCTGGTGGTCGACGGACTCGGATCATCGGAAGCCGGTGGCCAGTTGCAGCATCTCTCCACTCACGGAGCCGCCGCCACTGGAGCGTTCCCGGTGTCTCCCGGGAACCACGTGTTGTCGGACGATCTCACCCGCGTTCTCGAACCCGGGCACGACGGTTTGGGCTGGCTGGCCAAGAGTGGCCGACTCGCCCTCGGCTACCTCGGTGACCCGGCCAAGACCGCGCGCACCTACCCCGTGGTCGATGGCGTGCGTTACGTGATCCCGGGTGATCGTGCCGTGTTACGGGCCGACAACATGATCGAACTGCGGGGTCGTGATTCGGTCACGATCAACTCGGGCGGAGAGAAGATCTTCGCCGAGGAAGTCGAGGCCGCGATCAAGCCGCATCCGGCCGTCCTCGACTGCGTCGTGGCCGGTCGTCCGAGCGAACGATGGGGCAACGAGGTGGTGGCCGTGATCGCGCTGCGACCCGGCACACAGGTCACCGACGACGAACTGCTCGTCGAAGCAGCTCGTCACATCGCCCGGTACAAACTCCCCAAGGCTTTTGTCCGTGTCGATTCGATCGTGCGCTCACCGTCGGGCAAGGCCGACTATCGATGGGCCAAGGAGATGGCCGCTCGCGGTTGATCAGACCGGCAAGTCGCCGGTGGCCTTCTTGGTGGTGCCGTTGTCGGTGAACGCCTTGATGGTGTTCTCGGCGATGCGCATCTGGTGGATCTCATCGGCGCCGTCGGCGAAGCGAGCCCATCGAGCGTGCTGCATCATGTTCGCCAGCGGAGTGTCGGTGGAATAACCGAGCGCACCATGAACCTGAATGGCCCGATCGATGATGCGGTTGAGGCTGTTGGCCACGAAGTGCTTGGCCATCGACACCTCGGTGCGGAAGTCGTCGCCGCGATCGATTTTGTAGGCAGCGTGGAGAACCATCAACTTGCACTGGTACAGCTCCATCGCTGAGTCGGCGATCAACCACTGCACACCTTGCTTCTCGGCGAGATACGAACCGTGCGAGTACCGCTTGAGGGAACGATCGACCATCATGTCGAGAGCCATCTCGGCCTGGGCGATCCAGCGCATGCAGTGAGCCAGACGGGCCGGGCCGAGACGGTACTGGCCCAGGCGGTGACCGTTACCGCGTCCACCGAGAATCTGCGAGTCGTGCACACGCAGGTCGGTGATCTGGATCTCGCTGTGTCCGCCCGGGCCGTGCATGGTCTCGACTTCACGCACGTTGTTCCAACCTTCGGCCGGCAGGTCGACGATGAACGCCGTGTTGGCACCGCGCGAGCCTTCGGGAACGTCCATTTCGGTGCGCGCGATGAGAATGGCGAACTTGGCTCGGTTGGCTCCGGAGATGAACCACTTGTGACCGTTGATGATCCACTCGTCGCCGTCCTTGATGGCGTGGGTACGAATGAGCGTGGGGTCGGAACCGGCAACTTCGGGTTCGGTCATGGCGAAGCACGACGACGTCACGCCGTTGCACAATGGCTTCAGGTACTTCTCCTTCTGCTCGGGGGTTCCCCAGTGCACGAGGGTGTGCATGTTCCCTTCGTCGGGGGCCTGGCAGTTGAGAACCCACGGACCGACACGGGTCTTGGCCGCCTCCGACTGCACCATCGCCAGAGCGACGTGTCCGAGACCCATCCCGCCCCATTCCTTGGGCATGTGCGGCAACCAGAGGCCCTGCTTGACGGCCTCCTTGCGCAAGCGAATGAGTTCACCGACATAGGCGCGGTGCGACTCGGCGTCCATCTCCTCGCGATGACCGAACGGCTCGATGGCCGGCTTGATCGTGCCCTCCACGAAATCGCGCACGCGATCGCGAATCTGCTGATGTTCGTCCGACAACGTGAAGTCGATCATGGTGTCCCCCTTGAAGTCACGAATCCCCTGGTGAGTCTGCCTGGCCGTGACCTCGGTCGGCGAGTCCGAAAGACCAGCGCACCCGGCCTTAGCCTGAGCCCGTGACGTCAGAACCCCAGCCCGCCTCCTGGGACACCGAGGCCCTCCCGAGCGGTCGAGCCAAGGTGACCGCGGTGCGGGAGATGTTCGACGCGATTGCACCGCGCTACGACCTCGTCAACCGCATCATGACGTTCCGTCTCGACGTTCGTTGGCGGCGTTTTGCGGTCAAGCGCCTCGCCCTGCCGGCCGGCAGTCGGGTCCTCGACCTGGCGAGTGGCACCGGCGATCTGTGCGTGGATCTCCGGCGTGCCGATCTGCATCCACTGTCGTTCGACCTGAGTTTCGGAATGCTCCACGCCGATCGCAGCGGTGCGCCCCGAACTCAGGCCGACATCTTGCGCTTGCCCATCGGTGACGCGTCGGTCGACGGCGTGACGTGTGGGTTCGCTTTGAGAAACCTGCTCGAGTTGCCCGCCTTCTTCGCTGAACTGGCCCGTGTAGTGCGGCCCGGGGGTCGCATCGCACTGCTCGACGTCGGCGTGCCGCGCAATCGCTTCATTCGCTGGGGCAACGGCATCTACTTCGGCAAGATCGTGCCCAAGATCGGCGGTTGGCTCTCCGATCCAGCGGCTTACCGTTACCTGCCCAAGAGTGTCGCCTACTTGCCTCCTCCCGAGACGATGCTGGCCGACCTGCGCACGGTTGGTTTCGCCGACGCCGAACACCGCGGACTGTCCGGCGGCATCACACAACTCCTCGTCGCCACTCGTGACGCGACATGAGAGCCGTCACTCGCGACGCACGATGAGAGCCGTCACCCGTCCTCTCGAACACGAGGTCGACCTGAACGACGTTTGCCGCCACGACGGTTACCTGTTCGTTCGTAACGGAATCGGTGTCGCTGGTCGCGGACGCGCGGCCACGGTGAATGCCGACGATGCCGTCGATTTCCTCGCCGCGATCGATCACGACGACGCCTCGGCCGGCCAGGCCGGTCCGGTGGCGCTCGGGTGCCTGCCTTTCCGCCCCGGTGCTCCGGCCAACTTCGTGATCCCGTCGGTCGTCGTGCGCAAGACCAGTGCCGGCGGAGTGTTCGTCACCACGATCGACCAACCCACCGAGTCGGATCGTCAGCTCACCGCGACGTCGACCGGTCCGGTCGCGGCATCCTTTCGCGTCGGTCCGCGCACGCCGATCGACACGTATCGACACGCCGTCGATACTGGCCGCGATGCGGTGCGCCGCGGCGATCTGACCAAGGTCGTGATCGCGCGCGAGGTGGGCGTCGAGAGCGATCAGCCCCTCGACGTGCACGCGATCCTCCTGCGCCTGCGGGCCGCGTTCGGGGCCAGTTATCGCTACAGCATCGACGGCATCATCGGGGCGTCGCCCGAACTGCTCGTCGCGGTGGACGGCGACGTGGTTCGTTCGCATCCCTTGGCCGGCACGACTCCGCGCACCGGCGATCCGATCACCGACGAGGCGCTGGCCAAGAAACTCGTGGCCAGCATGAAAGATCAAGTCGAACACCGCGTGGTGATCGACGTCGTACACGATGCATTGTTGCCGTGGTGCAGTTATCTCGACTGGGAACCCGAACCCTCGGTCATCAAGGTGGCCAATGTTCAACACCTCGGCACCTCGATCGAAGGTCGTCTGTCCGAACCCCGACCACACGTGGTCGCTCTGGCTCGCCTGCTCTCGCCCACTCCCGCCCTCGGCGGCCATCCGCGTCGTGAGGCGATCGAACTCATCGAAGCGAACGAGGGGTTCGACCGCGGCCGGTACGGAGGTGCCGTCGGTTGGGTCGACTCGGTCGGCAACGGCGAGTTCGCGGTGACCATTCGCTGCGCCGAACTGTCGGCCGATCGTCGATCGGCGCGCCTCATCGCCGGAGGCGGCATCGTGGCCGACAGCGACGTCGATGCCGAGCTAGCCGAGACTCAGGCCAAGTTCCAGGCCATGGTGTCGGCGATCGTCAGGCCGTAGCGGCCGCTACGGCGGCGTGCAGATGGCGATGCACGTCGACGTCTCCTCGACGATCGGTGCGAACGACGATCAACGACGGACCGGGTCGCGACAGCGCACGCTCGAGCTCCGAGCGTGACGACACCATTGACGCGTCGAGACCGTGAGCCCGACCCAAAGCGGCCAGATCCGTTCCGTGCGGAGTTCCGAACAACTTCTCGAAACGATCGGCCTCCACCACCGAGGCCTGCGGCAGGTAATGGAAGATGCCTCCCCCGTCGTTGTCGGTGACGACAATGCGCAGATCGACAGCGCGACGGGCCAACCCGGCCAGCGACGACGAATCGTGCAGCAGGGCCACGTCACCGATCAACACTCCCACCGGGCCACTGGTCGCGCCGGCGACACCGATCGCGGTCGCGATGACTCCGTCGATGCCATTGGCACCGCGATTCGAGTGCACGACGAGACGATCGCAGCGGCCACCGAACCATTCGAGATCCCGCACCGGCATCGACGAAGACACGACGAGATGCGATCCACTCGGAAGACTGGCCGCCGCGCAACGGGCCGACAGCGGACCCGACATGACGAGGTCGTTCAAAGCGCGATCGATCGCCTCCGATGCGGCCACCTCGGCCCGACACCAGTCGGCGCACCACGAAGTGTCGGAAGATCGCGAGTCTCGTACGGCTGTGACTTCGCCGGCCAGCGCCATCGCCCACACCGTGGGGTCGGCCACGACGTGCGTGGAGATTCGAGCGTCCGGATCGAAGAACTGCGGATGAGCCGCCACGTGAATCTGTTCGACTCCGAGCGACGACAACCACTGGCCGGTGACCTTCGATGCCGGCGGCTCACCGAAACGAAGCACGACGTCGGGCCGATGACTCGCGGCGAACGATTCGGCGCGAACGAGAGAATCGAAGTGCCGCACCACTCGCGAACCGCGACACAGTGCTCGGGGTTCGGCGAACACCGGCCAGTCGAGCGACGCCGCCAGGTCGTCGACCGCAGTTCCCGCCCCTCGGCCAGCGACGATCACGCCGTGTCGACCCGACAAACGTGTGGCCAATGCCGCGAGTTCGTCGCGCGCGACCACGGAGTGGCCGCGCTGGGTGGTGATCGCGCGATGAGCGGCCTCGTCGACGGAAGCCTCGCCCACCAATGGTTCGCGGAAGGGAAGATTGAGATGAACCGGTCCGGGTCGACCCGACATCGACGCGTCGACGCAGTGGGCCGCCAGCGACGGCCAACGCGCTTGCGTCGACCAATCGGCCACTCCCGGATCGTGGAACCAACGCACCGACGATCCGAACAACTTGATCTGGTCGATGGTCTGCGGCGCGCCAACGTCACGCAATTCGGGCGGACGATCACCCGTGACCACGAGGAGAGGAACGGCCGACAAGTCGGCTTCGATCACCGCGGCATGGAAATGTGCGGCGGCCGTGCCGCTCGTGCACAAGGCGATGGCCGGACGACCGGTCGCCACGCCGAAACCGAGGGCCGCGAAGGCGGCCGAGCGTTCGTCGAGCAACACCTCGACCCGCCAACCAGGCGCCTGATCGAGGGCCAGAGCCAGTGGTGTGGATCGCGAACCCGGGGCCACGTACGCGGTGTCGACACCCAGGGCCGACCACTGGGCGACGAGAGTCGCACAGAACGACGCTTGTGCATCCGCGGCCACGATCGGAACGCTACGGCCACGAGACCGACCTGCCCCCGTCCAAGCCGTAGGGTGACCGATGTGACGGCTTCGCTGACCATCGACATCTGGTCCGACGTGGTGTGCCCGTGGTGCTACATCGGGAAGCGCCGATTCGAGGCCGCGCTCGATCGAGTTCGTGCCGAGGCGCCCGACCTGCACATCGACATTCGGTACCGCGCCTACCAACTCGACCCCAGTGCGCCGAGCGCGTCGTCCACACCGGTCCGCGAAGCCTACGCCCGCAAGTTCGGCGGTCCCGAACGCGCCGATGCGATTCTGCGGCATCTCACCGAGACCGCCGCCGCCGATGGCCTCGACTTCCGATTCGACATCGCCCAACGTTCGAACACGGTCCTGTCCCACCGGGTCTTGTGGTGGGTGGCCGAGCAACAGGGTCTCGACGCACAAGCGCGCGTCAAAGAGCGTCTCCTCAAGGCCTACTTCACCGACGGAGAGAACGTGGGCGACGCGCAACGACTCGCCACCATCGTGGCCGATGAGCTCGGCGTTGCCGTCGAAGTCGTCGTCGCTTTCCTCGAGTCCGGACTCGGTTCAGCGGAGGTAGCCGACGAATTGCAGCGAGCCGTCGAACACGACATCACCGGCGTTCCGACCTACGTGATCAACGGGGCCTGGGCCATTCCCGGCGCCCAGGATCCCGACACGTTCGAACGCGTTCTTCTCCGCGCCGCGGCCAACGCGCGTTCATGACCGACTCGTTGCACTTCGCCACGACACGACGACCGGGCAACGCCCGCCATCTCGCCTTCGTTCACGGTTTCACCCAGACGTCCCGGTCATGGGCGCCCATCATCAACTCGCTCGGTGACGACATCGACACGACGTGTTTCGACGCTCCCGGTCACGGTGACTCGGCGCGTGTGCGAGGCGATGTCACCCGAACGGCCGATCTCCTCGCCACCCAGATACGCGAGATGGCTCGCTCCACCGTGTTGGTGGGCTATTCGATGGGCGGACGGGTCGCTCTCGATCTGGCGGTGCGCCATCGATCGACTCTTCGGGGTCTGGTTCTCGTCAGTGCCACGGCCGGACTGCGTACCGAGGCCGAGCGTGTCGAAAGACGGCAGCGCGACGAGGTGCTCGCCCAACGAATCGAATCGGTCGGCGTCGCTCAGTTCGTCGACGAGTGGTTGGCCCAGGACCTGTTCGCGACGCTCACCGAAACGCAGAGCAACCGCGACGACCGTCGGCGCAACACAGCGGCTGGTTTGGCCGCGAGCTTGCGCGAATGCGGAGTCGGGTCCCAAGACCCGTTGTGGGATCGGCTCCCCACTCTCGATGTTCCAGTGCTCCTGATCGTTGGCGAACTCGACTCCAAGTTCCGTGACCTCGCCGCGCAGATGAAGACGTCGATCGGCGACAACGCCACGATCGACGTGGTGAGAGGTGCCGGCCACACCGTGCAACTCGAACATCCGATCGAGACCACGGCCGCGATTCGTCGTTGGCTCGACGCGAACGACCTCTGATCAGCCGACCAGAGCGACTCCGATAGTGACGAGTGCGCCGGCGATCAACTGGAATCGACCGGTGTCGCCGAGCACCGCGATGAGACCACGTCCGCGAACGCCGCGCAGAACGCCGCGCACCGGCTTGCGCAACCACGGGAACGCGAGCAGGCCGACCAGAGCTCCCGGTCGCCAGGGTGCGGCGATCACCAACAGGCCGAGTGCGGCCACCATGAACCCGGCGTAGAGCCGTCGCGTGCGCTCGTCGCCGAGCCGGACCGCGAGCGTGCGCTTGCCAACCTTGGCGTCGCCGTCGATGTCGCGGAGATTGTTGGTCACGAGCAACGCACAAGCCAGCGACCCGGCCGACGAACCGATCAGCCACGACACGAACGGAAGGCGCTCGATCACCACGTACACCGTACCGAGCGTGGCCACCAGCCCGAAGAACACGAAGACGAACACTTCACCCAGACCGAGATAGCCGTATGGCTTGGGGCCGCCGGTGTAACCCCAAGCGGCCAGTACCGCCACGACTCCGACCACGATCAGCCACCAGGACGTCGCCGCGGCCAGCACCAGTCCGGCCAGTGCCGCCACACCGAAGGCCGAGAACGCCGCTTGTTTCACTTCACTGGGTGTGGCGAGTCCGGATGCCACCAGTCGAGTGGGCCCCACCCGCTCGTCGTCGGTACCACGCACGCCGTCGCTGTAGTCGTTCGCGTAGTTGACACCCACCTGCAGAGCCAGGCTCACGATTCCGGCCGGCACGACCCGCCACCACATCGCACCGCTCTCGCCCACCGCCAGCGACGCGCCCATCGCCACCGGCACCACCGCGGCCGGCAAGGTTCGCAGTCGAGCACCCACGAGCCAGCGATTCACGAGGTGAGACTAACCTTCGCGCCGAAGGGGGTCGAGTGATGGAACTCTGGAAGAAGAACGCGGCCGAATTGGCGTCGATGATCGCCAAACGCGACGTGTCGAGTCGTGAAGTGGTCGATGCACACCTTGCGCGCATCGACGACGTCAACCCGAGGCTCAACGCGGTGGTGCGTCGACTCGATGCCGAAGCGCGGGCCGCCGCCGACCGCGCCGACGCCGCCGTCAAGGCCGGCGAACGTTTGGGACCGTTGCACGGAGTCCCCTTCACCGTGAAGGAGAACATCGACCTGGCTGGCACTCCCACCACCAATTCGGTTCCCGCACTGGCCGAGGCCGTGTCACCGAGTGATGCACCAGTGGTCGAGCGCATGCGTGGAGCCGGCGCGATTCCGATCGGGCGCACGAACCTGCCCGACATGGGACTGCGCATTCACACCGACTCGGCCCTTCACGGCCTCACGCGAAATCCCTGGCACCACGATCGCACATCGGGTGGATCGAGCGGCGGCGAAGCATCGGCTCTGGCCTCGGGTATGAGCCCCATCGGGCTTGGCAACGACGTCGGCGGATCTCTGCGCAACCCGGCGCACTGTTGTGGTGTGTCGTCCATCAAACCCACCGTCGGTGTCGTTCCGTGGGCGACCGAGATTCCCCCCACCGCACTCAACCTCGCGTTCCAACTCATGGTCGTGGAAGGTGTGCTGGCTCGTCGCGTATCCGATGTGCGCATCGGCTTCGACGTCGTGCGGGGCGCCCATCGACGCGACCCCTACTCGGTGCCGGCCGCACTCACGGGCGCACCAACCGATCGGAAGTGGCGCGTGGCCGTTCTGGCCGAGCCTCCGGGAGGTCGCACCGATCCCGGAATCGCCGCGGTCGTACGGGCGGCCGGTCGCACCCTGGCCGATGCCGGACACCACGTGGAAGAAGCCACGCCTCCCGACTACGAAGAGTGCATCGACATGTGGGGTGCCACTCTCAACGGCGATCTCGCCGTGGTGCAACCGCTTCTCGAGGCCGTCATGGGTGACGGTGGTCGAACCTTCCTTCAGTACGGTCGCGAACTACTCACCAGCGCCGACCAGGCGACCATGAGTGCCATTCACATGCGCCGCTTCGAAGTGGCGGCCAAGTGGTCACAGTGGTTCGAGCAGTACGACGTGCTCCTCTGCCCCACCTGGTCGATGGCCGCGTTCGAACACGGGGCCGACATCGCATCGCTCGACGGCGCCAAGGCGACGTTCGAAACCTTCCGTGCGGTGTTGGCTCCCAATCTGTTCGGGAGTCCGGCCGCTGTCGTGCCCGCGGGGATCGCCGACGGCCTGCCAGTCGGCGTGCAGGTCGCATCGTGGCGCTTCAAGGATCTCGTGTGTCTCGACGTCGCGGCCCATCTCGACGAGGCCATGGGTGTGCACACTCCCATCGATCCGGCCTGGTGATCTCACGTCACACACCGGTCCACTCAGCGCAGGGCAGTCGTAACCTGACGACGTGACCCGCCTGGTGGCGCTCGATCTTGCGGCCAGCGATGCATTCGTCACGCACCTGATCGATGTCTGGGCCGCGGGAGCTGCCGTGCTCCCCGTCGATCAACGACTCTCGCGCGCCGACAAGGCCGCTCTGCTCGAACTGCTGGGTGCACACGAAGTGGTCGACGCGTCAGGACGAACCGAACTCGCGACCGGTCGTGCCCTCGAACCAGGCGACGCCCTGGTGATCGCGACCAGTGGCAGCACTGGTGCACCCAAAGGTGTGGTGCACACCCACCGATCCATCGCGGCGTCATCGAGCGCATCACTGGCTCGACTGCACGGCTCGGCGTCCGATCACTGGCTGGCCTGTCTGCCACTCGCGCACATTGGTGGCTTCTCCGTCGTGAGTCGCGCCCTCGCCAGCGACGCGACCTTGACGGTCCGTGCCGACTCCGATCCCGCGACGGTTGCCGCGGCACTTCGCGCCGGCAGCAATCGCACGTCACTCATCCCGACGCTCCTCGGTCGTGTCGACGTCTCCGCCTTCGAGACCGTGCTGATCGGAGGCGCTCGCCCGCCCGCCGACCGTCCGGCCAACGTGACCGCCACCTACGGACTTACCGAGACGGGCAGCGGCGTGGTCTACGACGGCTCGGCCCTCGACGGTGTCGAGCTGTCGATCGGCGACGACGACGAAGTTCTCGTTCGCGGACCCATGCTCATGCGCGGCTACCGGGACGGAACCACCTCTGTCGATTCCGATGGTTGGTTGCACACACGCGACTCCGGCTCGATCGACGCCGACGGCACGTTGTCGGTGACCGGTCGACTCGACGATCTGATCAAGACCGGCGGAGAGAAGGTGTGGCCAGAGCAAGTCGAACGGGTTCTCGACACCCTCTACCCCGATCGCACGTCGTGCATCGTGGGCGTTCCCGATGCACAGTGGGGCGAAGTGGTGGTGCTCGTCACCGATCGAGGTGGGCTCGTACTCGACGACGTGCGAGGTCGCGTCAAGGAACTCCTGCCGGCTCGTTGTGCGCCGAAGCACATCGTGGTCGCCGACATTCCACGCACGACGAGCGGCAAGGTTCGGCGCAACGACGTGCGAATGGTCGCCGAAAGAGCGCTCTCCGACGCCGACTAGGGTCGCGGCATGTCACGTCTCTCGGGGAAGGTCGCGCTGGTCACCGGTGCGGCGTCAGGTATCGGTCTGGCCACCACACGACGATTGCTCGACGATGGAGCGGTGGTGGTGGCGGGCGACATCGACGAAGCCGGTCTGGCGGCCATCTCGCCCAAAACATCGTCCGATCGCCTGGTCACGGCTCGCTGTGACGTCACCCAAGAGATCGATCTCGAGAACTTGGCTTCGCTCGCGGTGTCGCACTTCGGTGGTCTCGACATCGCGATCGCCAACGCTGGTGCCGGTGGTTACGCACTGCTCACCGAACATCCCCTCGGCGAGTGGCAACGCATCATCGATCTGTGTCTGACCGGCGTGTTCCTGACCGTGAAGCACAGTGGAGCCGTCATGCGCGACAACGGCTCGATCGTCACGGTCGCTTCGCTCAACGCCATTCAGCCCAGTCGCGGCATGGCCGCGTACTGCACGGCCAAGGCCGGAGTGGCCATGCTCTCGCGCGTGGCGGCGATGGAACTCGGTCCCCGAGGCATCCGCGTCAACACCGTGGCGCCGGGCCTGGTGCAGACCAACGCCACCGGAACCTTCTTCGCCATTCCCCCGATCGTCGACGAGTTTGCCGAGAACGCTCCGCTCGGCCGTTACGCGTCGCCCGACGAAATCGCATCGGTGATCGCGTTCCTGGCCAGCAACGATTCGTCGTACATGAGTGCGTCGTTCGTGTCGATCGACGGCGGCGGCAACACCGGCCGCTATCCGAATCTGCCGGCGATCTTCGAACAGATCGGGCTTCAGTTGCCTTCGACCTGAGCCTCGATCAGAGAGACGCGCACTTTTCGGATGCGCCGTCCCTCCAACTCCAAGACGGTGAAGCGCCAACCTTCGAAGTCGACGTGTTCGCCGATCACCGGCACGTGTTCGAGGGTGCCGAAGATGAAACCACCGATCGAATCCCACTCTTCATCGGGGATCCGGGTGGACAGGCGATCGTTCACGTCGCCGACACTGGTGGCGCCGTCAACCATGAAATCGCCGTTGGGCAGAGCGGTGATGTCGACGTCTTCGTCGTCGTACTCGTCGGCGATCTCGCCCACGAGTTCTTCGAGGCAGTCCTCGAGCGTGATGAGTCCGGTGATCGAGCCGTATTCGTCGGCCACGACCGCGAGGTGGAACTTGTTGGCCTGCATTTCGCGCATGAGCTTCGAAACGGGCTTGTTCTCGGGAACGACCACGAGTCGGCGCATCTGAGCCGACACCGGATTGGATCCACCGCTCGACCGCTCGAGGCGAACGAGGTCCTTCATGAAGGCGATACCGATCACGTCGTCGTCATCGTTGAGCACGGGCAGACGCGAGAAACCGTGTTCGATCGAGACACCGATCGCGGCATCGACGGTGGTGGACTGGTGCACCGTCACCATGTCGGGCAACGGAACCATGATCTCGCGCGCCACCGTGTCGCCGAATTCGATCACCGACTCGATGAGGTCGCGCTCGTGCTTCTCGATCACTTCTTCGATGGCGGCCGCCTCAACGACGCCCAGGAACTCCTGTTCCTTCACGAACGGACCCTCTTCGAGTCCCTTGCCCTTCACGATGAAGTTGGTGAGCCTGATGAGTCCGCGCGAAATCAAGCGAAGAGGAGGGAAACGAACGAGTACGCGAATGCCGCGAGCCGACATGAGTGCGGCTCGCTCGGAGAAGAGCACCGCGTACGTCTTGGGCACCGCTTCGGCCAGTACGAAGAACACGAGCACGTTGGCCACCACGCCGACCGCCACACCCACCGGGCCGAAGGCCCGCGACGTGATCACGCCGGTGAGCGTGGCCTGGACCGTCTGACAAATGTTCACCGTGAGTAACAGCGGGTTGACCCACTTCTCGGGCTCTTCGATCAGATCGATGAGCGCTCGACCCTGACGCGGGCGTCGTTCGGCCAATGCGGCCGCCTTGGGCTTGGTCATGCGCGACAGACCCATCTCGGCCACGGCCAAGAA
Source organism: Actinomycetota bacterium (assembly GCA_016871355.1). GTDB lineage: Bacteria > Actinomycetota > Acidimicrobiia > Acidimicrobiales > Ilumatobacteraceae > Casp-actino8. Next base: position 55,917 of record VFZC01000004.1, on the reverse strand, counting down.
GATCAACACGAAGAGAAGCAGAATCACCACGAGCAAGAGCAGCCAGTCGAGGCTGGTGAAGGCGGCAACGAATGCGGTCACGGCATGTCCTGTCGGAATCGGCTCGGCACCGGGCCGCTCCAGTGGTGTTCGGTCAACAAGGCACGTTCACGCGCCCACATGCGGTCGCGCTCGTCGTCGGTCGCATGGTCCCATCCGAGCACGTGCAAGATGCCGTGCACCACGAGCAACGCGAACTCGTCGTCGAGATTTCCAGCATGCGTGTCGGCCTGCCGCGCCGCCACTTCGGGGCAGATGACGACGTCGCCCAGCAAGAGAGGAAGATCACCGCGGTCGATCGGCGAACGGTCGGGGGCGCGAGTCCCGCCCGACGGGCCGGCCACCACGTCGACGAGTTCACCGCCGTCGATCGGAAACGACAACACGTCGGTCGAACCATCGGCACCCATGTGCTCACGATTGAGTTCGGCCATATCGGCCTCGGCGATGAAGAAGATGCTGAGTTCGGTTCCACCCCGCACCCCTTCGGCCGACAACACCTTGCGCGCCAGGTCCTGCCACCGCGACACGTCGACGGGCACGACGTCTTGTTCGTCGGCGCAGAACACTTCGGGGTCGACGTCCCCACCGATACGTGTCTTGCGTCGAAAGCGCGGGGGGCCGAGAGTCACGAGCGACCCTCGCTCGAGCGTTCGTACGCGGCCACGATGTCGGCCACGATGCGGTGGCGCACGACGTCACCCTTGTCGAGATGCACGAAACTCAGTCCGTCGATCCCGGCCAGTGTGCGCTCGAGTCCGACCAGACCGGTGCGGCCACCCGGAACGTCGACCTGTGTGGTGTCGCCGGTGACGACCACTTTCGATCCGAACCCGATGCGTGTGAGGAACATCTTCATCTGCTCGGGTGTGGTGTTCTGAGCCTCGTCGAGAATGATGAACGAGTTGTTGAGTGTGCGTCCGCGCATGAAGGCCAGCGGCGCGACCTCCACGGTCTGACGCTCGATGAGCTTCTGAGCCCCTTCGAGATCGACCATGTCGTACAGCGCGTCATAGAGCGGCCGGAGGTACGGATCGATCTTGGCCATCAGGTCGCCGGGGAGGAAGCCGAGCCGTTCGCCGGCTTCGACGGCGGGCCGGGTGAGGATGATGCGCTGAACGGCCTTCGACTGCAGGGCGTGTACCGCCATGGCGACCGCCAGCCAGCTCTTGCCCGTTCCGGCCGGTCCGATGCCGAAGGTGATCACGTTGGAGCGAATTGCATCGATGTAACGCTTCTGGCCGGCGGTCTTCGGGCGGATCGAGCGGCCCTTGGCTCCACGCAATACCTCGTCGGTGAGAACCCGCGACGGCCGTTCGTCGGACTGGACCATGCCGATACTGCGACCGACCACGGCCGGGTCGAGGGACTCTCCGCGTTGAAGTACAAGGACCAACTCCTCGAAGAGCTTGGCCACGGTGTCGCTCTGGGGGCCGAGGATCGTGACCTCGTTACCGCGCACCGATATATCGGTCTCGGGAAAGGCCGTTTCGATGGCGCGCAGATGCGAGTCGCGCGACCCCAGGAGGGCCGGCATCAGGTGGGTTCCCGGAACGACGACGGTTGACGTACTACTTGGAGGTGCCATCGTGGAGTGTCGGGCGTGGGCCCATGGCGGACACGCTAGCCGCCTGATCGGCCGCACCCACTCCTCTACGCCGTCGGAGACACCGCGTAGCGTCCGGTCACTCCGCCCTTCAAGATGGTGGTGAGCACTCCGTCGAGATCTTTGAGCGTGATGTCGTGGCCGATCGTGGCCAAGCCGCTCGGTTTCAGGTCGGCGCCCAGACGATTCCAGCACTCGACGCGATCGGCCATCGGCGTCTGAACCGAGTCGATGCCCAAGAGTGCGACCCCTCGCAAGATGAACGGCATGACGGTCGTGGTGAACGACGCTCCCCCGGTGAGTCCGCTGGCCGCCACGGCTCCGCCGTACTTCAATCTCTTGAACACGTTGGCCAGAGTGGACCCTCCCACGCAGTCGACCGCACCGGCGTACGTCATGGCTTGCAGGGGCCGCGGATCGTCGGCCGACAACTCGTTGCGGTCGATCACCGCCGCCGCACCGAGCGACGCCAAGAACTCGGCTGCCGACGCTTTGCCCGAACTGGCCACGACCTCGTAGCCACGACCGGCCAGCATCGACACGGCCATGCTTCCCACGCCACCGGTGGCGCCGGTGACGAGAACCGGACCGTCACCGGGTCGCAGACCGTGGCGCTCGAGCGCCATCACCGACAAGGCGGCGGTGAAGCCGCCGGTACCGATCACCATCGCCTCACGCGCCGTGAGGCCGGCCGGCATCGGCACCAACCACTCGGCGGGCACACGGCAGTAACGCGCGTAGGCCCCGTGTCGTGCCGTTCCGATGTCGTACCCATGCGCGATCACCGATGCACCCACCGCGAACGACGAACCAGCCGGATCGACCACGCGACCGGCCAGGTCGATACCCGGGATGATCGGAGAGATACGCGACACCTTGCCCGCGGTCGTGGATGCCAGACCGTCCTTGTAGTTCACGCTCGACCATTCGACTTCGATCAGGACGCCATCGGGTGCGATGTCGCCGAGGCCGACCGTGCGGACACCGCGGGTCACATTCTCACCATCGTTCGTGAACACGAAAGCGGGAAAAGAGGATTCACTCATACGGCGACAGTACTGGCCGACGACGATCCGACCCTCGCCCACTACTGTTGAACCGTGGCTCGTTACTCGAAGGGAAAGTGGACCAACTGGGCCGGCAATCAGGTCTCGCGTCCTCACCACATCCACCGCCCGAACGACGAAGAACAACTCGCCGGAATCGTGCAGCGAGCCGCCGCCGAGGGCCGCACCGTCAAGCCCGTCGGAACCGGTCACAGCTTCACCGCGACCGCCACCACCTCTGGCCACCTCATTCGGCTCGACGACATGGGAAGTCTGTCCCACGTCGATCGGGCCAACGCAACGGTCACGGTGGGTGCCGGCATCACGATCGACGCGCTCAACAACGTTCTGCACGGTTTGGGCCTGGCCCTGCCCAATCTGGGCGACATTGCGTATCAGACCATCAGCGGCGCCATCGCCACGTCCACCCACGGCACCGGACGACATCTCACTGGGTTGGCCGGGCAGGTGAAGCGTCTTCGGCTCGTCGACGGAACCGGCCGTGTCCACGACCTGGGTCCAGAGCACGGTGATGTGTTCCAGGCCGCGCGAGTGAACGTGGGTGCGCTCGGCATCGTGAGCGAGTACACGCTCGGTGTGGTGCCGGCGTTTCGACTGCAGGCCCAAGAAGGCGCGCGCAAACTCGACGACCTCCTTGAGAACCTCGACTCATTGGTCGACGGCAACGATCACTTCGAGTTCTTCTGGCTGCCCCACACACCGTGGGCGCTCACCAAGCGCAACAACCGGACCGACGATCCGGTTCCGCCGCGCACCCCGGTCGACCGCGCCCGTCATTGGTGGTCGAAGACCTTCATCGAAAACATCGGCTTCGGCGCGCTGTGCGAAATCGGCCGACGTCGACCGTCACTCATCCCGCGCCTGGCCACCGCCCTTCCGTCGAGCGGTCAGTCCACCTACGTGAACGACAGCTTCCGCATCTACGCCTCGAAGCGCATCGTCAAGTTCTTGGAGATGGAGTACTCGATTCCGCGCGAACACTGCGCCGAAGCTCTCAGCCGCATCCGCTCCATGATCGACACCCACGGCCACCTGGTGAGTTTCCCGGTGGAGGTGCGATTCACCGCCGCCGACGACATCACCCTCTCCACGGCCCACGGCCGCGAATCGGCCTACATCGCGGTGCACATGTACAAAGGAACACCGTGGCCCGTGGCCGAGCGCTACTTCCGTGACGTCGAAGAGATCTTGGCCAGTTATTCCGGCCGTCCGCACTGGGGCAAACTCCACTTCCGCTCGGCTGGCGACCTGGCCCCGCTGTATCCGAAGTGGGGATCGTTCATCGGCGCGCGCAACGAACTCGACCCGCAGCGGGTGTTCGCCAACGACTACACCCGCCAGGTGTTCGGCGACTGATCAGCGACCCATCACGATCGAGTCGCCCGGCTTCCATTCGGCGTGGGCTCGACGCCAGCGATCGAAGACCTTGACGATGTGCGGAGGATCACCGTGGATTTCGGTGAAACCACCGGTGACGGCGCGGGTGTCGAAGTAGGAGGCGTTCACACCGTCGGCGTGGAGCTCGCAGGCCGGCTCGAAACCCATGTCGAGCAGGCGCTGGCGTTCGGCGGCGAAATCGGACACCAGGTACGCCACGTGGTGGAAGCCCGACTCTCCGGCGGCGTACATGTCGCGGTAGATCGACGGCTGGTCGTCGTGCTGCTGGATGAACTGGATCATGAGATCGCCCAGATACCCGAAGGCGTAGGAGACATCGGCTTCGATCGACGTTCCCCGATAGGCGAACGTGTCGGTCTTGTGATGCGACGCGATGGCGAACGGGCCGGCGCCGAAGAGCTCGTGCCACTGCACGATCGACTCCTCGATGTCGGTCACGAAGTACGCGTGCTGGAACAAGCGGATCACGAGACGGAACCTAACCCGAACACCCGGTCGTTTCACCTACCCTGGGAACCAGTAACACCAACCAGACGACTCCTGAGACATGAAACGACTCCTACTTCCGAGCCTCATCGTTCTGGCAGCCTGCGGGGCGACCCGAACCGCCGATCCGACCGTCGACACCATGGTCGGCGTCGACTCGACGACCACGTCGACCTCGGCGAGCATCACGGGTGGTGCGGAGGAGTCGCTCCCACCCGACACGGCCGCGGCCACATCGACGACGTCTCCGAGCACTCCGATCTCCTCGACCCCCACTGTCTCGTCACCTGCCGCTGCGGGTCCGTCGTCGAGCGCTCCGGCGAGTGGCCCTCGGTCGTTGACGTGCGATGCCGACTCGGGCTCCGCTCCCTCGTTCACCGTCGCCGCGGGATCGAACGTGACTCTGGTGGCCGTCAGCTCTCGTGAGCAGGAGTTCCACCTCCACAACTACGACATCGAACTCAGCGGAACACGGGTCACGTTCCAATTCACCGCGACCATCCTCGGACCCTCGCAACTGACGTTACATCCGGGTCACGAGGTGGTCTGCACGGTGATCGTCAGCTGACCGTCGCGCTCGCGATGGTCAGACCGTTCCAGACGAAGGTGATGACCGATCCCGCCTTGACGTTGGCGGCAACCGACTTCGACAGCGCTCCCGACGCATCACCGAGGGAGTTCAAAGCCACGGTTCCGAGACTCGTGGCACCGGACCGCACCTCGACCTTGGTGTTTCTCCACACCGACGAGAAGTCGACGACGTAGTTGAGCGCACCGCTCTTGGCGAGCGACGCCTGGGCCGGCTGAGCGGCGCGGAAGAGCAAGGAAACGAGTTGGCTGCGCAGTAGCGCCAGGTCGCTGGCATTGGTCACCTTGTCATCGGCTCCGACCAGTGTCAGAGTCGGAGCATCGGGTCCTACCCAGTTCTCCGCGGTCATACCGGTGTTGGTCGTTCCGGCTTCTGTGAAATCGCAATACTGCGCGGCCGTGAAGGAGATCTTGTCGCCGGCTTTGCCATTGAGGGTGGCCCGCAAGCCGAAGTCGCGAACCTGCCAGTCCAGTAGACGATCAGCCGGGGTGTTGGCGGTCCACACCACCTGAGTGGTGCTGGTTCCACTGAGGGTTCGAGTGATGGTCCAACCGGGCTGCTGGAAGGGCTTCACTCTGGTGACCGATGCGGGAATGTCGATCACGAACTTGTTGGTCGGATTCCCGTCGCATCCGTGCGGAACACGGAAGTAGAAGGCATTGTTCGCGCCAGCCGTGAAAGTGGTTCCGTAGGTGACGATCGAGACGTGAGCGGACGCCGACGACGCAAACGCCATCAACGAACCAGCCGACATGATCGATGCCGCCATCAGGGCGCGGCGTACTCGAGTGGACAGTGACATGAAGGGACCTCCTAGGACAAGTGAGAAGGAGTCGCTCGAAGAGTCGCTTTGGTTCCCGGAGTTCTCCGTCAGCGCCGACGGGCCGTCCAGCGGCGACCCACTCGGTGAACCGTGCCCGCCAGACCCTCGGGGTTCTTCACGGCCATGAACACGAGTCCGATCGCTCCGACGATGATCTCCCACCGACCGAATTCGATGCCGAGCCGGGCCCAGCCCGAGTCGAGGGCCTTGAACCCGATGCCGTCGGATGCGAACACGCCAGCCAGAACCGCACCCGAGATCGACGCGATGCCGCCGAGATAGGCGAAGGCCAACAAGACCATCGACGAGAAGAAGGTGTACGAGTTCGCCGAGACCGAACCGAATCGATAAGCGATCAACGTGCCCATGAGGCCGGCGATGAACGACGACACCGCGAAGCCGAGCAACTTGGTGCGGGCCACGTCGATGGCGATCGACTCGGCAGCGCGTTCGTTCGATCGAACCGAGAGGAACTTGTGGCCGGTGTCGCTGCGGCGAACGTTGGCCACCAACACGGCGATGAGGGCCACCACGACGGTCACCATCACGCCGAACACCGGTCGATACGGATCGTCCTCACTCCGCAGACCGAGGTTGATCCCGAACAATTCGGGACGACTCACGGGGGCACCGCCACTGGAGAGATCACCCACGAACACCGAGTTCTTGAAGACGAATTCCTGAACGGCGATGCTTCCCGCCAGCGTCACGATGGCCAAGTTCACGCCACGGACGCGAAGGGCCGGAACGCCGACCAACACACCGAAAGCAGTGGCCACCAGAGCCGCGATCAAGGGGGCGATGGGGAACGGCAGGCCGATCCGCTCAGTGAGTCGTGACAGTGCGAATCCGGCCACGCCCGCAATCGTCATCTGCGCGAGCGAAATCTGTCCGAGATACCCGGTGACCACGACGAGAGACAGCGCGAGGCCGCAGAAGGTGACCGACGTGAGCAGCGCCAAGCCCCACGTGTCGGGAATGGTGACGAACGCGATGATCACCGTGGCCACCGCGAGCAAGGTTTGCCGTGGCCGCAACTCACCGTCGCCCACCGTGGCCAGTCGGCCCGAGTCGAGGGCCCCACGTTCGGGGATTCGCTTGCCCATGATCACCAGAGCGGCGATCACGGCGACGAAGACGAGGCCGTCGCGAAGACCGAGTGTGGGCAGCCAGGAGAAATCGGACTGCAATGCGGGAGCCAACGACTGCACGATGCCGATGAGCAAGCCCGCGGCAACCGTCCAACCGAACGACATGAAGCGACCCACCAAAGCTGCGCCGAGCGCAGGAACCATCAACTGGGTGAAGAGAAGCGGTGACAACTGGAAGACCGGAGCCGCGAGGATGCCCACGATCGACGCGATCATGGACGCCGCGACCCAGGTGAAGATGGCGAGACGATCGGCCGCGAAGCCCAAGAGCACCGCACCCTTTTCCGATTCGGCCGAGGCGCGAATGGCGAGCCCCTGACGAGTGAACCGGAACAGAGCCCAGAACGCCACCGCCAGGACGACGGCGATACCCACGAGCCACAAAGCGTCGACATCGATCACCAAATCGTCGGTGAGACGGAGAACCCCGCCCGGCAACGTGGAGGGAAGGTTGATGCTGCTGGAGCCGTCGAAACGAATGCTGATCATTCCCTGCAACGCGAGGAGGACGCCGATACTGGCCACCAACTTGGCGAGCAGCGGCGACGATCGCAGAGCCCGGAAGATGAGCACATAGGCCAGCGCACTGATGACGGCCGCGGTCGCGATGGTGATGGCCACGGCGGAGGCCACCGTGACTCGAACGTCGTCACCACCGAATCGATGAGCTTGCCATGGCCCGGGAACGAAGATCGGATACCGCGCGTTGGTTCGGAGGTCGTAGTACACGTAGGCCGACCACGCGCAGATCGCACCGAAACTGAAGTTCACCAGACCCGACCCACGGGCCGTGACCACCAGGCCCAACCCTATGAGCGCGTACACCGCGCCAGCGCCGAGGCCGGCCAGGATCGCTGCGAGGTAGATGGTCATCGTGCTCAGAATTCCAGCACATCGAGCGCCGACACCTGAACGCCCCCGAAAGCAGGTTCGACTCCGCTCTCGGTGTATCGAGCGAAGGGAATCTCGAACAGGCACACACTCGGCAACGCCGGAACCGAGCCACACTCCAACGGGGCATCGCTGGCCCAGAAGCGGCCCCGTCCCGACCGGAACGCGTCGTTGATGGAATCACCGCTGAGTGGCACATCGAGGTTGGCCGCGACCTTCCAGATGGTGAGCAACTGGGCCCAACCGAGCGACGTGAATCCGTAGCGGTCGATTTGATCGGGTCGCTTACCGGTCACGGCGGCTACGTACTTCCTCATCGTCCGCGAGTCGTCCGATTCGGGGCCGCCCGATGCGCCGGCGAAGTACCAACCAATCGCGTCGTCACCCACGGCATCGATCACCGTGTCGCCGAGGCAGGCCGTCGACGCGAAACTCGGCACGTCGATACCGAGGTCGGCTCGCGCGCGCATGAGTCCCACACATCCGGCTTGGCTGTAGAACACGATGATCGCGGTCGGATCGAAGGCCGCGGCCTGCTGCATCAACGAGCGATAGCCAGCATCCGATTCGGTCTCGCCACCTTTGATCGTGGTGAACTCCGCCCCCCCGGCCTTCAGCGCTGGTTCGAGGTAGGTGAGCGCGTCGGCGGTGGCCGCACTGTCGGCGGCGATGATCGCCACTCGCTTCAATCCGAGGTACTTCTCACTGACGATGGCGTTGGCGGTGGCCGCCTGCACCACGAGATTGCCCGCGGTGATGTACACGGCGTTGGCCGAATAATCGCCCGCGAACACCGGCACCGCTCCGATCACCGGAATGCCGGCCGACTCGAACGTTCCGTAGGCGACGAACAGGTCGAGACCGATCATCGCCATGTCGACCCCGCGAGCGGCGAGGTCTTGGGCACAGGCCTGTGACGACTCCGGACTGGCTTTGGTGGCGCACACGATCAACTCGAGGGGACGACCGCCGAATCCGCCCCACTCGGCGTTGATGTAGTCGGCGGCGGCTCGAAATGCGATGGAGAAGTCGGGAAAGTCGACTCCCGGGTTGCCTTCGCTGTTCACGACACCGATCACGAAGGGTTCTCCACTCGGCGCCGGAATCGTGGAAGACGGCGCGAGCGAGCTGCTCGACTCGATCGATGACGGCGGGGTCGTCTCCGCGACGGCTTCGTAGCCGGGTTTCGGTTCGGTGCACGCAGCGACGGTCAAACACGCTGCGAGCACGAGTGACCATCGCCCCACCACGACCGAGACGCTAGTCAACTCCGAAGGCTCAGCAGTCGACCAACACGCGGCTGAGTGCCGCCTTCTCGGTCGGGTCGACCGACAACGACCACGTGGCCTTCACGCCGACCCATTCGATGGCGTACTGACACCAGTACTCGCGGCGAGAAGGCATCCATTCGGCTGGATCCCGATCACCTTTGGAGCGGTTGCTCGATGCGCTCACCGCAATGAGCGAGAACGCGGTGGTCAAGTCGTTGGCGAAGGCTTGACGGCGCTCAGCGGTCCACGACTTGGCACCAGAATCCCAGGCTTCCTTGAGCGCCACCACGTGATCGATGTCGAAAGACGACGCATTGGTGGAGATACGTCCGTCGTACACCGAGAACCACTGACCACCCGAGATCAAACAGCGAGAGCCCACGCGGACTGGTCGAAGCGATTCGGCGATGAGAACCTCGCGGCGGGTGTCGCAGCCGTCGCGGTCTTCGTCGATCCAATGCTTGAACGACGACCGCGAATAGCCACTGCCGTCCTCGGCGGCCACCGACAAGGTCTCCAGAACTTGTATCGGGGTCGGCCCGAGCGGAGGCGCGGCGTGCGTCGACGACGACCACAATGAAAGCGATGAGACGGCGACGATCGCCGCGATGAACCGAGGTGACGGCACACGCCGAGCCTAATAGTGCTCGGACATTCGAAGATGGTTAGTCTCCAAACGATGTGATCGCTGGTTCAGTTCAACGGGTTCAGAACTGATGCACGAAGGAAGCGGCCACGCCGGCCCGGTCGGTCACCATGATGCGCAGGGACGTCGTGTTGTCGAGCATGCTGCCCACCTGCCACGTGCTCACGGTGTCGGAGACCTTCTCCACGAACCGCGCGTCACCCGAACCGGTCAAACCCTTGCCGGTCTACGCGTAGGCGGCAATTTTAATGTCGGCCGAGCCCTCGGTGATGTTGAAGGTGACAACGAGTGGCGAGCGACCGACGATCTTGAGATCGCTCAACTTGATCTTCGAGAGCACCGGAACCGAAATGGGCGACAGCGTCGGAATCGAGATTTTGCTCGAGCCGCTGTTCAAGATGCTGGACATTCTCGCTACCGCGGGGCAGTCCCTGGTGGGTGATTTGCCCGACTCGATTTGACGGTGTTGCCCCTCCTGTCTGAAAATGAGCACTTGAGTATCCGCATGGGTCGAACGGAGTCACTAGTCCGCCTATTCGTGCTGTCGGCCTTTTTCTTTAGCTTCGGATGTAGTAGTTCAACTCGCCAGCCCAAACCCACGACCAGCGCACCGGCAACCACTCCCGCCACAAACGCTCCCGCCACAAACGCTCCCTCCACAACCAGCGCACCAGCGGTTGCGGAGGTCGCCACCATCGAGATCCGCGATTTCAACTACGGCGCGCCACTCACCGTTGCGGTGGGCACCACCGTGAAAGTCATCAACCTTGACTCGATGCCTCACACGTTCACGGCCCTGGACCGCAACTTCGACTCGGGTTCCCTCGGCGAGGGCGAAGAGTTTTTCCACACCTTCACCGAGGCCGGAGAGTTCGAGTTTAAGTGCGCCTTCCATTCCAGGATGCGTGGCTCCATCATCGTCTCCGCGACCAGCGCACCGGCGACTGCGCCGGCAACCACTCCCGCCACAAACGCCCCGGCCACGACCAGAGCACCGGCAACCACTCCCGCCACGAACACTCTCGCCACGACCAGCGCACCGGCAACCACCCTCGCCCCAAACGCTCCTGCCACGACCAGCGCACCGTCGACTGCGCCGACAACCACTCCCACCTATGGGGGCGGGGGGTATAACTATGGGGGCGGGGGGTACAACGGATGATCCATCGTGATTCAGGACGAACGAGACTGATCGCGGCCTAACGCGACGAGCACACTTTGAGCGATCGTCGAGCTCCCAAAAAGTGGCACCAAAGTCCCAAAAAGTGGCACCAAAGTGGCACCGGACTTCTCAACACCAGACGGACACATCGAACAAAGCCCAGGAAAACGCTGGTCAGAAGAGAATTAACGAATCACACAAGCCCAGTCATCGAGGCGATGCTGGGAATCGAACCCAGGTGGAGGGCTTTGCAGGCCCTTGCCTCAGCCACTCGGCCACATCGCCACTCTCCGGAGACCGAAGAGAGCCATCACCTTACCGTCGGCGTGACGAGGAACCGCTGGAAGAACTCGCCTGATGGGCCCCGTTTCTGCGACATTCGTCGAGTGCGTCGTCTCGCCCTTTCCCTCGCTGCCGTCATCGTCATCGCGTCGTGCGGTGGTGACGATTCAGCCGAGCAATCCACCCCCACCGAAACCCCCTCGGTTTCCGCGCCAGTCGCCACCGAGGCCCCGGTCATCGAGGCGCCCACCACCACAGTCGATCCGGTCGCGTTAGCCACTGCGTACGCCGAGCCGGGCGACTTTCCGGTCGGTGTGACCACTCTGCAATTGGCCGCCGGCAATCAAGTGGAGATCTGGTACCCCGCCGTGGCCGGATCGTCGGGCACCGAGTCGTACGACGTTCGCGACTTCGTTCCCGAGGCCATCAAGACCTTGCTCACCGCTGATGTGCCAGCCGTGTTCGAGTACGCCGCCACTCGTGACGCCGACGTCGCCGACGGACAGTTCCCGATCGTGCTGTTCTCGCACGGTTTCTCGGGTATTCGCCTGCAAAGCACGTTCCTCACATCACACCTCGCGAGTTGGGGAATGATCGTCGTGTCGACCGATCATTGGTCGCGCGACTTGTTCCACGTGTTGAGCGCACCCGTTGGCGATCGTGAATCGGCCGTGGGTGAACTCCTCGCCAGCCTCGACCTGATCGTCGCCGAAGGGGCTTCGGCCAGCAGTCGTTTCTCGGGTCGTGTCGACGACACTCGCGTCATCGCCGTGGGGCACAGCGCCGGTGGCGGAACCATCCTCGGCGCGGCCGCCGACGACCGCGTGGATGGTTACGTCTCGCTCGCGTCAGGTGTCGGTATCGGTCGCGACACCAACACCACGGCACCCCTCGAACTTCCGAACAAGCCGTCGTTCTTCATGGCCGGTGCACTCGACGCCGTCACACCTCCCGACACCGTCACCCGCCCGGCCTACGAGCAGGTTCCCGGCCCGAGTCGTCTCTGGGTGATCGACGGCGTGGGCCACAACGGTTTCGACGACTTCTGCACGTTCGGCAACGGCAAAGGCATCATCGGTGTCGCCGAGGCTTCGGGCCTCGGACCCCTCCTCGCGGCCCAGCCCCAGCTGAAGACTCTCGGCGAGGACGGTTGCTTGCCACCGGCCGCACCCGTGGCCGATGCCTTCCCGATCATTCGTCACGCCGTCACGGCTCAGCTGCGCGTGTGGTTCGGTATCGACGCCAGCCCGGTGGGTCTCGGCCCCGAAGCGGCCAGCGCCTATTCGCTCGCGGTGGAAATCGCCGAGAAGGCCTGACATCGGGTCGTCACACTGCACACGGTCACGCCACCGCGTGAGAACATGAGCCCATGGGAACTCGCGGTTCGGTCGTTCTACGGGGTGGGCTGGTGGTCGACGGATCCGGAGCACCGGGTCGACTCGCCGACGTCCTGATCGAGGGCGATCGCGTCACGGCGATCGGGCCCGGACTCGTGGGTGACGACGTCATCGACGTGACCGGATTGGTGGTCGCTCCCGGGTTCATCGACATCCACACGCACTACGACGCTCAGGTGTTCTGGGACCCTGCGCTCAGTCCGTCGTGCTTCCACGGTGTCACCACCGTGGTGGCCGGCAACTGTGGTTTTTCCATCGCCCCCACCAAGTCGTCCGATCGAGATCTCATCGTTCGCACGATGGAGAAGGTCGAAGACATGGAACCGGCCACGCTTCACTCGGGAGTTCCGTGGGAGTTCGAGTCGTTCCCCGACTACCTCGACGCGGTTCGCCGACGCGGCACGGTTCTCAACTACTCCGCGTACATCGGCCACACGCCGTTGCGCGTGTTCGTGATGGGCGACGAAGCCGTGGGTCGCGCAGCCACCGACGAGGAGATCACGGCCATGGCCACTCTCGTTCGCGAAGCCATGGAGGCGGGAGCGGCCGGATTCGCGACCAGCTTCGCCGTCACTCATCGCGGGGCCGACGGTCAACCGATTCCGAGCCGCTGGGCCGACAAGCGCGAGATCGCCGCACTCTTCCGCGCCGTGGGAGACAGTGGTCGCGGTGTGATCGGCGTCAACGGTGGTGAGGGGTTGAGTTTCACCGACTGCTACGAACTCCAACCGCAGTCGGGCGCCCCTCTCACCTACACGGCCATCCTCACCACCAACACCGGCGCCCATCTGAAAGCGATGGAGATCCACCGTGCCGGTATCGAACGCGGGGCCGACGTGTGGCCCCAGGTGTCGTGCCGCCCCCTGTCGTTCTCGCAGACCATGGTCGAGCCGTTCACTCTCAACACCAACCCGGTGTTTGCCGAACTCATGCCGAAGTCGATCACCGAACGTCGTTCGGCTTATTCCGATCCGGCCTGGCGTCGTCGCGTGCGCGAAGCATGGGACGCCGGGCAGGGCATCGTTCCGCGCTGGGACAGTTTCGAGATCATGGAAGCCCCGGCTTCACCCGATCTGGTGGGCCGTCGGCTCACCGCGATCGCGACCGACATGAACGTCGATCCGTTCGACGCCTTGCTCGAAATTACGCTTGTGGAGAGCGACCTCTTGCTTCGCGTCAAGGCGTTGCTCGCCAACGACGACGTCGACGGCATCGCCGTGCTGCTCAACTCCGAACACTGCACCCTCGGACTCTCCGACGCCGGTGCTCACGTGGGCCAGTTGTGCGACGCCGTTCTGTCCACCGACCTGTTGGGCAATTGGGTGCGCGAACGCCAGACGCTCACTCTCGAGCAGGCCGTGAACAAACTCACCAAGGTGCAGGCCGACCTGTTCGGATTCACCGATCGCGGCGTCCTGCGCGAAGGAGCATTCGCCGACGTGGTCGTGTTCGATCCGTCCACCGTGGGCCCCGGACCCATCCGGCGCGTGCGCGACTTCCCGGCCGACGGCGAACGCCTCACGGCCGACCGCCCCACCGGCATGGTGCACACGTTCGTGAACGGACACGCCGTGGTTCGCGACGGCGAGTTCGTGGAGGCCAGCCGCGACGACCGACCGGGCCGACTGGTGTCGCCCAGTCGGCGCTGACTCAGCCGGCAGTCACCTCGTAGCGAATCGGCAAGGTCTTCAGACCGCCGACGAAGATCGTCTTCATCCACTTCGGATCACCGGCCAACTCCGCGTGCTTCAAGCGCGGCAGTAGTTCCTTGAAGAGCGCCTTGAGTTCCATGCGGGCCAGCATCGCGCCCAGGCAGTAGTGCACGCCGAAACCGAACGACAGGTGCTTGTTGGGCGAACGCCCCACGTCGAAGCGGAACGGATCGGGATGAGCGTCCTCGTCGCGATTGCCCGACGGATACGACAACAACACCGACTGGCCCTTCTTGATCGTGGTTCCCCGCACCTCGTAGTCCTCGGTGGCGGTGCGCATGAAGTGCTTCACCGGCGCGACCCAGCGGATCATCTCGTCGACGGCGGTGTTCATGAGGGACGGATCGTTCTTCAAACGCTCCATCTGATCGGGGTTCTCCATGAGCGCCAACAGGCCACCGGCCATGGCCGACGCCGTGGTGTCGTGTCCCGCCGTGGCCGTGATCACGTAGTACGAGATCGTCTGCATGTCGGTGAGGGGCTGCCCGTCGATCATCGCGTTGGCCACCACCGACGCCATGTCGTCGGTCGGAACGGCGCGGCGATCCTGCGTCAACTTCGTGAAGTAGACGAAGAAGTCCTGGATCACTTCGATGATCGCGGCCGGGTCACCGTCACGCTGCATGTCTTCGTCGAGCCCGCCGAACAACTCTTGCGTGAGTTTGAGCATGCGCGGATAGTCGGACTCGGGCAAACCGAGAATCGACAGGATCACGTTGAGCGGCATGAACATGGCGATGTCGCGCACGAAGTCGCACTGAGTGCCCATCTCGGCCATCTTGTCGACGTAACGCTTGGCGAAGCCGGCCAACACGTCTTCGAGCTTCGACAGGTTCTTGGGCAGGAACCACTCGGCCGTGACGTTGCGCAGTTGCCGGTGCTCGGGGTCGTCCACGTGGATGAGCGTGCGCAACATGTCGCCGTTCTGCTGACGACGCGCGTCGTCCACCTCCGAGCCGAGAACCGGCCGCGGCTCGTTCAGGAAGATCTGGTGACGGGCCTCGATGTCGAAGATGTCGGCCGATTTGGTGATGGCCCAGAACGGATTGAAACCCGGACCTTCGACCCAATGCACCGGACTCTCCTTGCGCAGGAGAGCACAAGCCCGGTGGAAGTAGTCCTCGTCGGCGTACGCGGCCGGATCGACGAAGACGAAACCGGCTTCTTCCACACTGCTCGGAACTCGGTCGGACATGGCTCCCCTTTCGACGCGACACGGTCGACCCCACCATTCTGGCCGCCCGGTCCGCGCACCACGAAGAGCCAGAGGTCCCGAGCACGGCTGACCTCGGCCCCGACACCTTGATTAGCGTGCGTCCATGGCCACCGACTTTCCCGGCGAACCCGAACTCGACGACGAACTCGACTTTCGGGTCGCCCTCAATCGGGGTGGTCGCGGGCCAGCGGGCCACCCCACCCGGCCCGAGATCGAGCTCCTGTCGCCCGACTTCTACGCCGACTTCGACGAGTTGACCGCCTGGATGCGCCGCGAAGCCCCGCTGTACTGGGACGACGAGACCGGCCTCTGGGGTGCGGCCAGCCACGAACTGGTGTCGATGATGAGCCGCGAGTGGCACACGTTCTGCTCGGGGAAGGGTTCGCGGCCCGAGAGTTCGGTGCCGTCGATGATCAACTTCGACGCACCCGAACACACCAAGCGGCGGCGTCTCGTCGGCAACGGGTTCACACCACGGCGCGTGGCCGACCACGAGCCGTATCTACGCGCCAAGGTCACCGAGTTGATCGACGCCGTGATCGATCGCGGCCAGTGCGACGTCGTGGCCGACATCGCGACTCCCCTCCCGATGTACATGATCGGGCAGTTGATGGGTCTTCCCGAAGAAGACCATCACCAGTTGCTCCACTGGTCGGACTTGTTCGCGACCGGTGGCGACGAGATCCGTGACGAAGTGGTGCAGGCCGTCATCGACTGGAACACCTACATCATGCGTCACGTCGACGAGCGTCGGAACACCGATCGTCAGGATTTGGTGAGCCTGGTGGTGAACGCCGAGTGGGAGGGCACACGCCTCACCGACGTGGACGTGATGTTCGAAACGATGCTCGTGCTGGTGGGCGGAGACGAAACCACTCGCCACGTGATCTCCGGTGGCGTGGCGGCTCTCCTGCAGCATCCCGATCAGTTACGACTTCTCCAAAACGATCCGAGTCTCCTGCCGTCGGCCATCGAGGAGATGCTGCGTTGGGCCACTCCCGTGCGCAACATGAACCGCACGGCCACCAAGGACGTCGAGGTGGCCGGGATGACCGTGCGCGAGGGCGACCGGGTTCTGCTCCTCTACCCGTCGGCCAATCGCGACGAGAAGGTGTTCGCCGATCCGTTCACTTTCGACATCACTCGTTCGCCCAACGAGCACGTGGCGTTCGGTGCGTACGGTCGCCATCACTGCCTCGGTGCGCCACTGGCCCGACTCGAACTGCGAATCTTGTTCGAGGAACTGCTCGCTCGACTCGACGACATGCAGTTGGCCGCCGCCGACATCCCGTGGCGGCGCGGCAACTTCGTACTCGGACCGAACTCGGTCCCGATCATGTTCAAGGCGAAGTGAGCAGATCGCTCCAGCGATCGATTTCGGCCTGAGCCACCACCACCATTCGGTCACCACCACGAGCGAGGGCCGGAACCGACGGAACGTCGTCGTGCCACGACACCGTGAGGCTCGACCAGCGTCGATCGTCGTGGATGATGGTTCCTTCGATGGTGAACGCAGCGGTGTTGTTGCTCGGTGACACACTGCGCGACGAGGCCGACAGATCGAACATCGCGTAGCGACCGGGTGCGAGCGGAGCGTGCGGCCCGGCGGAAAAGGCCCCCACGATCACGGTGTAATCCATGCCGGCGTCCTTGTGAACCCGCTTCTCCTTGAAGTCGGGGCGATCCTGCATCTCGATGAACGAACGACGCGTGGGGTACTTCACGATGCCCATGCGATCCCACTCGCCAGCGGCCCCCTGGGCCACGACTTTGCCGTGGAATGCCACGTGGGCGCCGATCTTCTTCAGCACGTCGACCGGCGCGTACTTGTCGTCGGCCTCGATACCGGAGATGGCGTCGCCGCCACCACCGCGGTACTCGGCCACCGTCTTGTACTTCATGAAGTTGACCATGTAGATCGGGCCGTCGGCGGCCGGATCGCGGCCCGCCAGGTCGGCGGCGTAGTCGAAGTCGATCTTGCCGAAGCGCATGGCGCGAACGTATCAGAGCGCACACGAACCTCACCTATGGTTGAACCATGACCAACGCGCTCGTCCTCGATTCGCTCCGGCGGCGAATCGCCGCTCTGCACTCCTTGTACGAGGACGCCTTGGACACGATGGACTTGTCGCACGTGAACCATTTCGAGCGTGACGGAGTGGTACCCATCGCCTTCTCGTTGTTCCACTACGTGAACGTTCACGACGGAGCGTTCATGCTGCTCACCGGACAAGCCCCCATCTGGAACGACGACTGGCAATCACGAGTCGGCCTCACCGTCAACGATCACGGCAAGCACCGCACGGTCGACGAGATGGTGCACCAGCGCATCGGCGACCTCGAGGCCTTCCGCGACTACATGCGCGCGGTCTTCTCACGAACCGAGAACTGGTTGGCCGGGCTCGCTCCCGACGAGCTCGATCGGGTGGTGATCACCCGTCCTTTCCCACCGCAGATCGCATCCACCTTCTCGGCGCGCGTGGCCGGCGACCCCGGCATCACGGTGCTCGATGGTTTCGAGTGCTGGATCTACCAGCACGGGTTGCGTCACATGGGTGAGATCGAACTGGCTCGCGGGCTGGTGGGCCTGCAGGGCATGACCAGCTGATCGACCTCAGTCGGCGAACAACACGCCAGGATTCATGATCCCGTCGGGATCGAGCGCCGTCTTGATGGCTCGCATGGCGCCGATCTCGGCCGCCGAGCGGTTGAGATGCAACCAGCGCGCCTTGGTCACGCCGATGCCGTGCTCGGCCGAGATGCTTCCCCCCTCGGCCACCACCGCGCGCAACACGGCGTCGGTGACGTCGACGTCACGATCGACCACCCCCGACACGTTCACGTGCATGTTCCCGTCGGCGGCATGACCGAACACGAACGTGCGCGCCTTCGGCGCCACATCGCTCACCACCCGTCCGATCGACGACACGAATCCAGCCAGTCGATCGATCGGAACGGTCACGTCGAACTTGAGCGGCGGGCCGAGAGTGTTGATGGACGGCGTGTGCTCGTCGCGTAGACGCCAGAGCGCATCACGTTGCGACGGGGTGACCGCGATGGCCACATCGCTCAGTCCGGGAGCAGCCCCGAGGATGGCACCGAGGCTTTCGCTCTGGTCGTCGTGGGCCGAACACTCCACCAGCAGATACGCCGCGGCACGCGGAATCGGTGACGAGACGCCAACGGCCGACTCGACCAAATCGACACCCGAATCGAGCATGAGTTCGGCCGCGTCGACGGTGTCGAGCGAGCGGCACAGCGATGCCATGGTCTCCACCGCGGCCTCCACTCGATCGAAGCCGGCCAATGCGGTGACTCGTGCGGGCTGCTCGGTCACCAATCGCACCCGCACGGCCGTCACGATGCCGAGAGTTCCCTCGCTGCCGCACAGGAGCGACGCGAGATCGAAGCCCGTGTTGTCCTTCACCAGACCTTGCAGATGTGAGACGACGTCGCCGGTGCCGAGCACGGCCTCCACGCCCACGATCTGTTGCCGGGTCATGCCGTAGCGCACCACGTTGATGCCACCGGCGTTGGTGGCCACCGAGCCACCCACGGTGGCCGAGCCGCGCGCACCGAAATCGACCGCGTACCGCAACCCCGCCGCGCGAGCCGTTTCGTGCAGGTCGTGGATGGTGACGCCAGCGCCCACGGTCACCTGGCGCGACAGCGCATCCACCGGCCCGATGTGGCGCAGTCGCTCGAGCGACACCACGACTTCTCCCCCGCGCGGGACCGAACCGCCCACCAGACCGGTGTTGCCACCCTGTGGAACGAGCGCGACACCAGCCCGGCGCGCCCACGACACCACAGTGGCCACCTCGGCGGTGTCGGCCGGTCGAACCACACACGCGGCCCGGCCCGTGTAGCGGCGCGTCCAGTCGACCTCGTAGCGATCGAGGTCGGTGGTGAGAACGTTGGCTGGGCCGACGATCGCGACCAACTGCTCGACGATCGCCCCGGACACGCCTTCAGAGTACCCGTGCCGACCTAAGGTGGAATCGCTCGCACGAGGGGGAGGCGACACATGGGTGAGACGCCGCGCGTCATGTCGGAAGTGACGGCCGAATGGCTGTCGTCGGTTCTCGAGTGTCGAGTCGCGTCGATTCGCCTCGAGATCATCGGCGCCGGTGAGGGATTCATGGGTCAACTGGCCCGCGTACATCTCACCGGATCGGGTTGTCCGTCGTCGGTGATCGTGAAGATGCCGACGGCCGACCCGGGCGGGCAGATGATCGGCCAGATGATGCGTGTGTGGGAGCGCGAGCACCGCTTCTACACCGAGGTGGCTCCGCACATGCACGGTGTGCGCATCGCCGAATGTCTGTACTCGCGAACCGATCCGTACGTGCTGATTCTCGAGGACCTGCACCCTCGCCGTCCGGGCGATCAGGTGGCCGGGCCCACCGCCGATCAGGCCCGCACCGCCATCGACACCGCGGCCGACTTGCACGGTTCGTGGTTCGATCACCCCGAACTGAAGACACTCGACTGGATGCCCGACATCTCCGACCCGATGAGCCTGTCGGTGGGTGCGATGTTCGACATGGGCTGGCCAACGTTCCTCGCGCGTTACGAAGACTCGTTGCCTGAGCGTGTGCTCCGTTGGTGCGAGGGGTTCGCGCCGCGCGTCACCGACTGGATGACGAAGTACCTGCCGTGGCCGTGCACACTCATTCACGGCGACTTCCGGCTCGACAACATGTTCTTCGACGCCGATGGTTCGATGACCCTCATCGACTGGCAGCTGTCCATGCGCGCGCCGAGCACCACCGACCTCGTGTACTTCCTCGGCACCAACCTGCCCACGGCCATGCGTCGCGAGATGCAAACCGAACTGATCGACCGCTACGCGAAGCGTCTCCGCACCCACGGAGTACCCGACGAATGGAGCGACGTCGAGCGCATCACGATCGGCTACGCCGAAGGCGTCTTGTTCTACTGCACGTCGTTCGCGGCCAGCATCCTCACGCTCGACACGGCCAACGAGCGTGGTGCGGCGTTGATGGACTCACTGGTGCGCCGAGCGTTCTCGGCCGCCGACGATCTGAACGCCGGCGCCGGGCTCGGGCTCTGACGGTCGCTCAACGACGAGTCGCGCACAGATCGACGGCGGCTCGCCCTCGCTCTCGTCCTTCACGTTCGAAGTGCGTCTCGATGCGCCAGGAGGGGCGTTCGTCGTTCACACTCATGAACCGCGAGTCGTCGGCGAGAACCCGTCGCATCTGCGCGGCGTAAGTCGCCACGTCGGTGGCCAACCGCAGTGATCCTCCCGACGTGAGCACCCGGGCGATTCGGGCGATTCGTTCCGGAGTCACCAGTCGGCGGTGGGCCTGGGCGTTCTTCGGCCACGGATCGGGAAAGAAGGCCCACACCTCGTCAACCGATGCATCGGGCAGTCGATCGAGGAAGTCGAGGGCGTCGCCCTCGACCACGCGCAGATTGGTGAAGCCAACCGTGTCGATGTCGGCCAGCAGTCGCGCGATACCCGGTCGATGAACGTCGATCGCGACGAGACCAGTACCGGGGTGAGCCTGTGCGTACGACGACGAAAGATCACCGTTGCCCGATCCGATCTCCACACAGATCGGCCGACGTCCAGCGAACACCACGTCGAGGTCGAGAACAGGGCCCGCTTCGGTGAGCCCGAACATAGGAGCCAGCCGCTCGTACACCTCGGAACGCTGTGATCCGAGCCGACGGTGCCGGGGCTTGAACGTGCGGGCCATCGGCCGGGGCGTCGCAACCATGAGCCCGTCACGGTAGCGACGGCTAGCGTCGCTCACGATGGAGATCCAGTTGCAGGTGGTGCTCGCCGACTACGCGGTCACCCACGACGGCAAGGTGATGATGGCTGGGGCCGGTTGGTCTCAGGTGGGCTCCGGAATCTTCACGAGCGCCCTCGCCCTCATGGCCAAGATTCCGTGGGACATGACCGAGAAACGGATCCGGATTCATGCCGAACTGGTGGACGAGGACGGGCGCAACGTTCTGGTGAACGCTTCCCCCCTGGCCTTCGACATCGATCTCGAGGTCGCCCGACCGTCACATCTTCGACCGGGTTCCGACGTCGATCAGAACCTGGCGATTCAGATTCCACCCATCGCGCTGGCGCCCGGGCGTAGTTACGAATGGCGCGTCACGGTCGATGGTCGCGGGCATCGCGAGTGGAACCGCACGTTCTTCGTGCGCGAGTAGAGCCGTCACGATTCACCGCTCCTGACGGCAACGTCTGGACGCATGCTCCTACCGTCGGGCGTAGCAAAACTGCCCACCGACAAGGAGTCACCATGGCATCTCTCCGATGAACGGCGCCCAAGCCCAGGAGAAGCGGATTCAGATCACGCAGAAGTGATTACACAGTCGCGATCACACAGCAATGCCGTACGCGCGGCGCAACACATCGATCTCGGCGAAGTGCAGATCGAGCAGGTCCCATAGATCGGGGACGAGTTCGCGACACGCGATGAGCCCGAAGTCGAGGCGATCGAGGTAGCTGTGCACCGTGATGTTGAGCCCCATCCCGTCGGTCACGATCGACACCGGGATGTAGTTCTCCATCTGCGCGCCGCTCAGATACATGGGTAAGCGTGGGCCGGGAACGTTCGAGATCACCACATTGAACGGAAGGATGCGGGCTCGATCGGCCCAGCGCAGACGCGATGCCAAGCGCGCGGCCGCCGTGGCCAGCACGGGCGCGGCGGCCTGAGCACCCTGGGCGATGGTGTCGGCGGGCAGCAGTTCGAACTGGCGCTTGGCGAGTTCCATGGCCTGATGGCACAACGCGACGCGTTCGATCGGATCGGCACAGTTGGTCGGCAGGTCGGCCACGATGCCCGACACCTGATTGGTCCAGGGAACCTCTTCTTCGCCGGTTCGCGTGGATACCGGAACCATCGCGCGCAGCGGTCGATCGGGCAGCGCGTCGTGGCCGATCAGATATTCACGCAAGGCGCCGGTGCAGATGGCCATGACGATGTCATTGACCGTGCCACCGGACGCCGCCTTGAGTTCCTTCAGTGTGTCGAGCGATGACGAACGCATGGCGAAACGACGATGCGCGGTGATCGTCTTGTTCCACGGACTCGGCGGCGCTGGCGTGAGCGGCAACGTCACACGATCGATGTCGGCCGATCGCTCGGTTGGCACGCGACGCGTGATCGATCGCACGGTCTTGCGCAACTGGCGGGTCAGCTCACTGGCCGACGACAGACCCAACGAGTCGACCACCCCTTGGGTGACCCGCAGTTGAAGACGTAGCGACCTCACCGGATTGGAAGCGAGTTTGGCCACCGCCCGACGAACCAATTCGGTTTCACTCACCGGTTCTTCCTCGGGGAGGGGCACCGGCGTGAGGTCGGGCTTCGCATCCGGCGACGAATCGGTGAGCATGTTCAGCATCACCACACCGGCACCACCATCGATCGACGAATGATGGAACTTCGTCATCAAGGCCCACCGGCCGTCACTCAATCCCTCGATGACGTAGACCTCCCACAGTGGGCGTTTGCGATCGAGAGCGCGACCGAAGATGCGTGCCACTTGTTCGGCCAACTGTGCGTCGGTCCCGGGCGGAGCCAAGCCGAGATGGCGCACGTGATAATCGAGATCGAAATCGTCGTCGACGATCCAGTAGGGATGATCGAGACCGAGAGGAACATCGAGCAACTTCTCGTGCAACGGTCCGACTCGCCCCGACAGGGCCTCGAACCGTTCGTACACCGTGCGGTACGGATCGAAGTCGGCCGACGGACGACTGTAGAGAGCCAGGCCCGACACGTGCCCGAACGTCGTGGACGTCTCGAGATGCAAGAAGGTCGCATCGAGCCCCGACAGTTGCCTCATGGGGGGAACCGTAGACCCGAAACCGATTTCAGCCTGGACCGAGTGATGACAGATTTCCGGCTACCCGGTCAGGCGACTCGACCGACTCGTTCAGACCTCCCGAACGAGAAGTCCGCCACAACACAAGTGCCCCTCCGACCGTCCGGGCACTTTCTTGGAGCGGACGACGGGATTCGAACCCGCGACCCTCACCTTGGCAAGGTGATGCTCTACCAACTGAGCCACGTCCGCAGCACCCGGCACACTATCGCCGAGCCCCGTCGATAACACCCGGCCCGGGCCGGGTCACGGGGCTTCCAAAGCCTCCGCGCGCGACCGGCCCCACACGGTTCCGGCCAGGCCGCCCAGCACCAGCACGGCCCCCACGATCTTGTTCCAGCCGAGCGATTGGTCGTAGATCAGCCACGCCCCCACCACCGACACCACCGGCCCCAACAACGTGAGCAACGAGGTGACGGTGGCGGCGAGATGACGACTGGCCCAGGTGACGAGACCGTGGCCCACCAGACCCGGCCCGAGGATCATGCCCGTGAGCAAGAGGTAGTCCTTGGCGTTCACCGACGTGAGATCGTCGGACGCGACGAGACACCACGGAGTGATCACGATCGAACCGACGAGAAAGACACCCGAGAGGAACGTCCAGCCGTCGATGCCCGCATCGCGCGTGCGCTTCAAGATGATGAAGTACACCGTCCAGCACGCCACGTTCACGAGGGCGAATAGATCACCTTTGAGAGACGCCCCGTCGCTGTTCGATCCAACGAGCACCACCAACACCAATCCGAACAGCGACACGAACGCGAACGGAAGGCGTCGCAGTTCGGTGCGCTCCCCCAGCAGTCGTCCGAGGCCGAGCACCATGAGCGCGGGTGTGAGATGCGAGATCAGCGTGGCGTTCGCGATCGACGTGGTGCGCGCAGCCTGGAAACCGAACATCATCGACAATCCGAAGAACACGCCGGGCACCACGCAACTCTTCAGGATCGAGAGCGTCATGGGCTGGCCCCACACGCGAGCAGCGACGAACATCACGGGCGTGCCCAACCACATGCGATAGAGCGCAACCGTGGTGCCGTCGACGCTCATGCCGCGCACCATCAGCGAGCCGAGACCCCACGCCACGACGGCGAGGAGTACGGCGGGGACGGCGACGTCGTTCGACTGGCGAGTAGCAGCGAGGGTCACGAGGCCTTCGGACGCAGATCGACCCGGAGTACGAGCACTCCGTCTTCGATGGTCGCCTGCGCGTCACCGATGATCGCGAAATCCTGGAAGTCGCGCTGCGCATTCTCGAGGAACAACTGTCGTTCCTGTCCGGCCACCGGCGGGAGCGGGCGCTTCTTCACGGCGGCAGCCCGGTCGCGGAACCTCTGGAGCATCGCATCGAGATCGAGTTCGGCCATACCTCCACGGTAGACCGCGCGCCGACCGCGAGTCAGGTTCTCGATACGGTCGCTCAGCGACCGAGAAGCGGATCGATGGGTGACGAACCACCGCGCTCGATCGGACCCGAGTTGACCGGATCGTCGTCGTACTGATCGGAGTCCTCGTCCAAGTCGTCGAACAAACCGTCAACAGTCTGAGCGACGGGTTCGTCGAGAGCGAAGGCGATCTCGACCGGAATCTCGCTGTTCGCGACGACCTCATCAGCCACCGCCGTTTCGATGACCGGATCGTCGGCTGACGCATCGTCGACGAGCAGGTCGTCGGCCACGGGTTCGAGAACGGCAACCGAAGCACCCGGCCGAGCCACGTCGAGAGCCTGACGACGTTCGATGGGGTTGCCCAGGCGCCACCGTTTCGAACTCATCACCACCAAGGGTGCGAGCGCTTCCGGGTCGGGGCGCGTGGAACGCCAGAACCACACGGTGATGCCGGTGAGAGCGACTCCGGCCGCCACCAACGCCATTGCCACCACCAACACCACGACCGAACTACCGGTGTCGCCCACGGAGCGGGTGTCGATGCCGGCCAACCAGGTCACCTCGCCATTATGTCGGGCGTCGGCCTCGCCGAACCTCGATCGAGCCCGGAAGGTGATCGTCAGCGTTGATGCTTCGGACACCAAAAGGTGGTGCGACCACCGACCGTCGCCCGGCTCAGAAGTGCCCCATCACGCGGACACGCCGAGCCGGGAACACGCAACTTCACACTCAATCGACCGGCATGGCTGCCGCCGCGCCGCGCCAGTTGGGGCAACACCGCCCGCATCTTCGCGTGGATCAAGTCGACGGTCGCCGCATCGAGCTTCTTGCGATGCGGGTCGACGTCGGCTCGCCACAAGATCTCGTCCACCAACATGTTGCCGAGACCGGCCACCGATGATTGGTCTAGTAGCACCGCTTTGATGGGCGCATTGCGACCGGTCACACATTCGCGGAACTGCTGCTTCGAAATCGTCATCGCATCGGGCCCCAAACCCTCTCCGTGACGCGTGGGTTGCACACGGGCGAACCGTCGCGGGTCGCTGATGTACAAGAAGCCCTTTCCGAACGAGAGTCCGAAACGGATCCAGCGCGAATCGTCGGAGGCCGCGTACGACAACTCGTCGATCGGCGAGCGACCATCGACGACGATCCGACCCGACATTCCGAAGTGGAGATCGACGGCCAGCAACGACGTGTGCAGGGTGAGCACTTTTCCGAGGCGCGTCACGTCGGTGATGCGCTTGCCTTCCAAGCCCTGAACGATGCTCGGTTCGCCCACCACCAACGAGTCGAGATGGGTCACGCGCGACACCCGCCGTCCGATCACCCGCCGGGCCGCCTCGGCGTACATCTCCACTTCGAGGATCTCGGGCACGAATCCATTGTCGGTCGGCCTCGGCCACGTCGTCACATCGGCGACGAACCAATCGCCGGTGCCGTGTGAGACAATGAGCACGTGACCGACACGCTCATCGGCATCCTCGGAATCGCCGGCTGCATCGCCATGCTGTGGGGCGCATCGCGGATCGAACCGCACTGGGTCAGCAAGGACGGACGCCGTTTCGTGTGCCGGGTGCAGACCCTGGGCGCCCACGATCTTCCCGATGGCCCGTGGCGCGAGATGCGGGCGTTCGTCGACGGTGCCAGCCTCGTGATCGGTTCGCGCTCGCGTCGGGCCAAGCGCCTCAGTGGCGTCTATCGGGTGGCCGGCCGAGCCCCCGAGTCACCCGGCAACAAGGCCTTCTTCGTTCTCCAGGGCGAGGCTCGCCTTCTGCTGCGGATTCCGGCCAAGAGCCGCGCCACCAACACTCTCGAGTCGCTCATCACCGTTCACTGAACGCGGCGCGACGTCACCGAGCGCGGGTCAGACGTTGGCGAGGAAGTGACGCAACGGCGGACCCACCTGATCGAGGTCGATCAGGAACGAATCGTGACCGTGCGGTGAGTCGATCTCGATGTATTCGGCCGGAACTCCGCGCGACACGAGCAGGTCGCGAATCTGGATCTGCTGATACGCCGGGTACAGCATGTCGCTGTGAATACCCAATGTGAGCGTGGGAACGTTGATGCGCGCCATGGCCGCTTCGAGTCCGCCCCGACCACGGCCGATGTCGTGGAGGTCCATGGCTTTGCCGATCACGAGATACGAGTTGGCGTCGAAACGGCGCACGAGTTTGTCGCCGTGGTACTCGAGGTAACGCTCGACTTCGAACTTCTGATCGATCGACTTGAGCGCGTTGTCGCTGCCCACGATCTGACGACCGAATCGCTCGGTGAACACGTTGTCGCTCCGGAACGTCACTTGGGCGACCATGCGCGCAGTCGACAGACCTTCGTGCGGGCCGTCGCCGGGTGCGGCGTCGTAGTAGTCGCCGCCACGCCACTTCGGATCGGTCATGATCGCGCGACGACCGATGGAACCCCAGGCGATCTGCTGCGCCGACGCCTGCGCACACGTGGCGATGGGCGCGATCGACGACACCCGATCGGGATAGGTGGTGGCCCATTCGAGAACCTGCATTCCGCCCATCGATCCACCGATGATCGAATGCCAACGACCGATACCGAGATGATCGGCCAACCGAACTTGCGCACGCACCATGTCGCGGATGGTGATCACCGGGAATCGCGAGCCGTACGGTTTGCCGTCGTCGGGATGCAACGACGCCGGACCCGTGGTCCCCTGGCAACCGCCGAGAACATTGGTGCACACGACGAACCATTCGTTCGTGTCGATCGCCAGACCCGGACCCACCGCACTCTCCCACCAACCTGGCGTGGGGTGGCCGAGATCGGCCGGACCGGCGACATGACTGTCACCCGTCCAGGCGTGGCACATCAGCACGGCGTTGCTCGCATCGGCGTTGAGCGTCCCCCACGTTTCGTACGCGACGACCACACCGTCGAGCACCTGGCCGGAATCGAGGGCCAATTTGCGATCGAGCGACAAGAACTGCCGATGACCCACGGGGTCGGTCGGACGCCAAGCACCCGACACGGGCACTGCGTGGTTCATCTCAGGCTCCTTTCGTCGACTCGTCGCGGCAGGTGACCCATCCAGGGAAGCTTCGTTGCCGGCGAACCGGCCGCATCCCCACCGCACGAAGCGGCAGGAGGCACCTTGGGGCTTCCGCCCAGGTTGCCGGGCCCGATTGCTCGGGCCGCTCTGGATGAGACGGGGACAGGTTACCGACTCAGCGGTAGCGCTCCTCGGTGGTTTGATGTTCGGGCAGACCCACCAGGTCGGTGAACTCGTCGAACCGCCCCGGGCGCACCGCACCGAGCGAACCCGTGGCGGCCAGAGTGGACGCCGCCGTGGTCATGGCATCGACGGCCGCGAACAATAAGCCCACCGGCGACACCAGCAGTCGGAAGCCCCGGTCGGCCAGATCGGCCGCCGTGAGATGAGCGATTCCGCCCTTCTCGGCCATGTTGGCCACCAACACCACATCGGGCAGTTCGCGAACGATCGTGTCGAGCTCGCTTTCCGACGCGGGCGCTTCGATGAACACGGCATCCACACCGAGATCACGCGCGCGCTTGCCGCGCTCGATGGCTTCGTCGAGACCGAGCGCGCCCCGGGCATCGGTACGAGCCGTGACGACGAGTTCGGTGCGATGGTCGAGGGCGGCGCGCACCTTGGCCAACCAATCGTCGGCCGGGACCACCTGCTTGTTGGGCATGTGGCCACACCTCTTCGGCCACACCTGATCCTCGAGGAACATTCCCGCGGCGCCCGCTTCTTCCCACAACTCGACCGTGCGCATCACGTTCATCGCGTTGCCGTAACCGGTGTCGGCGTCCACGACGACCGACAGAGTCGGAACGGCGTGACAAATCCGTCGCGCGGTTTCGACCATCTCGATCTGCGACAGGTGACCAACATCGGGCTCACCGAGCAACGCTCCCGAGACGGCGAAACCGGACACGAACAACGAATGGAAGCCGGCGCGCTCGGCCACCAACGCCGACGTGGCGTCCCACACCCCGGGCATCACCACCACTTCGCGCCGCGCGAGCCGAGCGCGAAGGGCGTCGGCTGTCACGACGACACACCGAGACGATCGAAGGCCACACCTTTCAACCGCTTGTAGTCGACCTTGCCGTTGGGCGCACGCCCGATGGTGTCGACGATCACGAGGTGGCGCGGGGCCTTGTACGCCGCGAGCGAGGCCTTCACGTGAGCGTTCAGTTCGTCGAGGCTCGGCGTGACACCGGGTGTGGCTTCGACCACCGCGCAGATGGTCTCGCCGAATCGCTGATCGGGGATTCCCACGGCGACCGCATCACGCACGGACGGGTGACGCTTCAACGCCTCTTCCACTTCTTCGGGGAACACCTTCTCGCCGCCGGTGTTGATGCACACCGATCCGCGACCCAACAGGTTGATCGTGCCGTCGGCCAGCACCTCGGCCCAGTCGCCGGGCACGCTCCAGCGCCGCCCCTCGAAGGTGCGGAACGTCTGAGCTGTCTTGGCCTCGTCGCGGTAGTAGCCGAGCGGAATGAAACCACCCACGGCCACCAATCCACGTTCGCCCGAGCCCGGCTCGACACGACGACCATCCTCAGTGAACACCACGCACGACGGTCCGAGTTGGAACTTGGCCGTCTCACTGGCCGCACCGGCCGCGCTCACCGATCCGCCCAGGCCGACCGCTTCGGACGAACCGAACGAATCGAACAAGATCACGTGCGGGACGTGTTTCAAGAGACCCTGCTTGTTCTCCTGGCTCCACATCACGCCCGACGACGACATGAGGATCAGGCTCGACAAGTCGTACTTGCCCGGGTTGGCTTCGAAGTTCTCGAGAATGGGGCCGGCGAAGGCCTGCCCCACGATCACGAGTGACGCGACCTTGTTGCGTTGCACCTCACCCAGGAGTTCGTCGATGTCGAGCGACCGCGACGGCATCGTGACGATGCAACCGCCCATGTTCATGGTGATGAGGCTCGAGAACTGTCCGGTGCCGTGCATGAGCGGACACGCCGAGAGCGTGACGAACGGCGGCACGCTCTCGCCGATTCGACTCACGAGGTGATCGAACGATTCGGCGGGCGGAATGCCGATGAGGGCCTGACCACCCGCACCCAACACGTTGAAGAGATCGTCCTGGCGCCACATCACACCCTTGGGCATCCCGGTGGTTCCGCCGGTGTACAACAGCAAGAGATCGTCGGGGCTGCGACCCCACGGTCCGCGCACCGGACCCGCAACCGAGCGAGCCACCACCTCGTCGTAATCGACGGCCCACGACGGCACATCGTGCGATCCGTCGGCGACGCAGTACCAACGACGCACTTTCGGCAGTCGCGCGCGCACCTCGTCCACCAGCGGCACGAACGTCGCGTGGAAGACCACGGCTTCGGCGTCGGCGTTGTCGAAGAGATAACTGACTTCTTCGGGTCCGTAGCGGTAGTTGGTGTTGACCGGCGCGAAGCCGCCCTTGAACGCCGCGACGTAGGTCTCGAGATACTCGGGGCAGTTGTACAGATAGGCCGCGACCTTGCTCTGCTTGGTGAGGCCGGCCTCGATGAAGTCGGCCGCCAGTGCCGCGGTGCGTTCGTCGAACTGTCGCCACGTGAAGCGGCGATCACCCTGGATCTGGCACGGCGCGTTCGGCGTCTTGGCGGCGATCGCCTCGTACACGTCGGCGATGTTCCACTCGGTCATGCGTCCCCCTCGCAGTCGACGCCAACGGTAACCGACGGCTCAGGGGCGTCGCAGCCGGACCGGGCCCGTGGCGGTGGACGGATCGACCACGCGTCCACCCTGCGTGAACACCACCAGGCCGCGCACGTTCAGACGGCGCGCAGCGGCCCGTACCGGTTCCATCAGTTCACGCCAGTCGTCGTCTCGTTCGGCCCGCGCCACCTCCGATGGACACAGGCTTCCCGATCGGGTGTCGAGCATCGCTTCGATCCGCGCCTCCAGGCGACGGTCGAGATCGGACACGCGCACACGGCGACAGTGATCGCTGCAGTACTTCACCGAGTCCCAGTTGCGTTCCCACTTCTTGCGCCACTCCATACGACGGCCGCACGACGCGCAGAACTTGGGCTCGCGCGCCGTTGCGTCGGACGGCATGTCAGCGTGGGAGGCCGAGGACTCGCTCGCCGAGGATGTTGCGCATCACGTTCGACGTGCCGCCCATGATGGTGTAGCCGGGCGCGTAGGCGAGACCCTGCGTCACCTGGTTCCAGAGTGTGGCTTCCGGGCCGAGCACCTGGCTCACGAACTGCGCGACGTCCCATTCGTGTTCGGTGCAGAAGCACTTGGTGGCGGCCGAGAAACCGGCCGGCGCCTGGTGCAGCACTTCGCGAATGACGAGGATGCGACCGATCCGGTACTTCTCCTCGAGGCGCGCGATCTGCTGACGCACACGCGGATCGGATCGATCGGCCCGCTCGAGCGCGACCTTGTAGAGCGCGTGGTTCGACACGAGACGATCGATACCACCACGTTCATGTTCGAGTTGGCGCATCGTCTGCTTGAAGGCGTTGCCCTCCACCCCCACCAGGTTGACGATCGGCAGCCGCACGTCGGTGAAGAACACTTCGCAGAAGTGACGATTGGTGGTCATGTCCTTGATGGGGCGCACTTCGATGCCCGGCGTGTTCATCGGCACGATGATCTCGCTGATGCCCGCATGCGGCGGACCTTCGGTGGTGGTGCGGCAGATCAAGTAGCAGTAGTCGGCCACCGCGCCGAAACTCGTCCAGATCTTCTGACCGTTGATGACCCACTCGTCGCCATCGCGCACGGCCTGCGTCTTCAACGACGCGAGATCGGAACCCGAGTTGGGTTCGGACATGCCGATGCACCACACGCTCTGTCCGGCCAGGATGGCCGGAAGATACTCGGCTTGCTGATCGGGGCGGCCGTAGGTGATGAGTGTCGGACCCATCTGACGATCGGCGAACCACATCGAGCCGATGGGTGCGCCGGCGCTGATGAGTTCTTCGCCGATGATCAAGCGATCGATGGCTGGACGGCCACCGCCACCGAACTCCTTCGGCCACGTGAGACCGATCCAGCCGCGCGCACCGAGTTCGGCGGCGAAGTCCTTCGACCAACCGTTGATCCACGAGTCGTTGGCGCGGCCGTACTTCTCGACGGCTTTGGCCGCCACCTCACGGGCCTCCTCACGAAGGGCGAGTTGCTCGTTGGTCCAAGCGAATTCCACGCCGTGAGTCTCGCCGATCGAGGGGGTCGACCACCAACGTCTGCGCTGTGAAGTCGAGCGCACATGGAAGAATGGGACGGTGACCGACCGTCCCACCGTGCTCGACGAGCCGTACGTCCTGGCCCCGGGATCCGTCGAGGCGTTCGAGGCGGCTGGCCATGCGGTGGTTCGTGGGCTCGCCCCCCACTCCCTGGTGGAGAGGTACAAGCCGGCCATCGACCAGGCGACCATGGCTCTGCGGTGGGACAAGCGGCCCCTCGAAGAGCGTGACACGTATGGCCGGGCTTTCATCCAGTCGGCCAACGTGCATCGCCACAGCGCGGCCGTGGCCGAATTCGCACTGGCCCGGCGGTTCGCCCGGGTGGCCGCCGAACTCCTGCAATGCGACGGCGTTCGGCTGTACCACGATCAGGCGCTTTACAAGGAGCCGGGTGGCGGCTTCACGCCCTGGCACCAGGATCAGGTGTACTGGCCGCTCGACTCCGATCGCACGATCACGATGTGGATGCCACTCGTCGACATTCCGCGCGACGTTGGTGGCATGACATTCGCCGACGGATCGTGGCGTCACGGCAATCTCGGCGAACTCGTGATCGGCGATGCCTCACACGAGTTCTTCGACACCGTCGTGGCCGAGCGCGGATTCACGTTGTCGACTCACGGACCATTCGCCGCCGGCGACGCCACGTTCCATCGCGGCTGGACTCTTCACTCGGCCCCGGCCAACGAGTCGGATCTCATGCGCGCCGTCCTCACCGTCATCTACTACGCCGACGGAACACGAATCTCCGAGGCCGATCATCCGGCGCGCCAATTCGACCTGGCGTTGTGGCTCGGCGGTCGCGAGACCGGTGCGGTTGCCGATGGTCCGAGCAATCCGCTGCTGTGGCATCGCTCGTGGGAATCATGACGTCGTGACGCGACGCGCGTTCCACTTGCTGGCCAAGCCCACCGGGGCCACCTGCAATCTCGACTGTTCGTACTGCTTCTTCTTGTCGAAGGACGCGCTGTATCCGAACCAGAGCCATCGCATGTCGTCGGCCACCCTCACCGAGTACATCGGGCAGTTGCTCGACGCCCAACCCGATGGCGACGTGAACATCGCCTGGCAGGGTGGCGAGCCGACCCTCATGGGTGTCAAGTTCTTCCGAACCGCGATCGAGATGGCCGAGCGGGTTCGACGGCCAAGCCAGACCTTGCTCCACAGTGTGCAGACCAACGGGGTGTTGCTCGACGACGAATGGGCGCGGTTGTTCGCCGAACATCGCGTGCTCGTGGGTCTGAGCCTCGATGGTCCGGCCCATCTGCACGACGTCCATCGGGTCGATAAGAAGGGTGACGGCACACATTCCGCTGTGATCGCGGCGTGGACTCTTCTGCGTTCGCGCGGCGTCGACGTGAACGTGTTGTGCTCGGTGTCGAGCGCGAACGTTCACGAACCCCTCACGGTGTATCGCTACTTCCGCGACGAACTCGGAGCCGAGTTCGTTCAGTTCATCCCGATCGTCGAAAGGGCCACCCCGGTCACACTCGAGATCGCCGAGAAGGGATGGAGCGACAGGCCCGGGCGCCGACGCATCCTGTACACGCAGTCGGGCGACCTCACGACCAGTCGCTCGATCACGGGCCGGCAGAACGGCGAGTTCCTCACGGCGGTGTTCGACGAATGGGTCTCGCATGACGTGGGCCGGGTGTTCGTGCAGATGTTCGACGTGACGTTAGGGGCGCACCTCGGGCAGTACTCGTTGTGCATCCACTCACCCACCTGCGGCGACGCGTTGGCTCTCGAGTTCAACGGCGACGTGTACTCGTGCGATCACTTCGTGGAGCCCGATCACCTGATCGGCAACATCCACGACACACCATTGCGAGCGTTGGTCGACGACGAACGGCAGCGGGCCTTCGGGCGGGCCAAGCAGTCGACACTCCCCCGTCAGTGCCGTGAGTGCGATGTTCTGTTCGCGTGCCACGGTGGATGCCCGAAGGATCGTTTCGCGACCACGGCCGACGGCGAGCCCGGGCTCAATCATCTCTGCGACGGATACCTGCACTTCTTCCGCCACACGGCTCCGGCCATGACGACGATGGGTGAGCTGTTGCGCGCCGGCCGTTACGCCGACGAGATCATGACGCACTGATCGCGTCGTCGACCCACGTCGTCAGAGCCGAACGGTTCGCGTCGTCGTCGGTTCGGCGCGTGGTCGGGAGGCGGTGGATGGGACGCTCGGCCCGATCGCACCAGAAGCGGCCCGAGTCGTAACGACGTCCGGTGGCCGTCAGCCACACGATGGTGTCGGCTCCCTGTTCGGCGGTGCGCAGGATCGGTGCGGTGACCTTGGCGAAGCCCGGCAACGATGCGCGGACCCCGGGTGTGTCGGCCCAGCCCGGATGCATGGCCGAGAACGTGACATTCGGGTGATTCGTCGCATCGATCTCGTTGAGCGTCACTTGCATGCGCTTGGCGATGGCGTACTGCTTGGTGCCGTCGTATCGCTGCAGGCTCATCTCGGGCGACTCACCGCGATCGAATCGCGGCAGTGGCGCGGCGTACATCCCGCCCGACGACACCGTGATCACGCGACCGCCGTCGAGGAGCGCGAGGACTTCGCGGGTGAGCAGACGCGGGCCGAGAACGTGGGTGGCGATGGTTGCCTCGTGACCCTGCGGAGTGATGAGACGATCGGACGTCAGTGCACCCGCGTTGTGCACCAGCGCGTGGATGGGACGACCGGTCGCCAACAGTTGGGCGGCCACTCGACGGACGGCGACGAGATCGCCCATGTCGGCAACGAGAGCGACCGCTCGTTCGGCGCCGCTCAGACGAGTGCGCACGGATTCGACGCGATCAGGGTCTCGACCGATCAAGACGAGATCGGCACCGAGACGATCGAATTCGAGCGCGGCGGCCAAACCGAGTCCGGACGTTGGACCGGTGACCACGACGGTTAGACCGGACAGACAGCCAGGTAGGAACGATTCCCAGTTCCCGAGGCGCGAGCGCACGGCCGGGCCGAGGCGCGAGAACCCACCGACAACGGTTGCGTCGAGAAGTCGGTCGGCGAAGCGGTCGAGCACGTGTTCATTCCAGCGGATCTCGGCCGATGACGCGACATCGCTGTCCGATTGGCGGTCCGCCAGGGGTCACAACGGGGGTAATGGGACCATGAGCGAGCACGCCCCGGCCCCGACTCACCCGCACGTGCACGGACCCGATTGCGGACACGTGATGGTCGAGCACGACGACCACGTCGACTTCGTTCACGACGGGCATCGACATCGTCAGCACGGTGATCACTGGGACATGTGCGATTCGGAGGAGTGCGTGGCGCACTCACATCACGAGCACGAACACGGCCCGGGATGCGGCCATCAGGCGGTGCCGCATGGTGATCACGTGGATTACTTGCACGATGGGCACCTACACGCCCAACACGACGACCACTGGGACGAACACTAGACATCCAACCGGTCTTCTGGTGGCAATTCTCTACCTCCAGGGTGAAAGTTTCTAACCAGAATCTCGAGCTAGTGCCCGTTTTCGTGCCCGTGTTCGTGCTGGTGTTCGGTGACGACCAACTGGTCGTGCACTCTCGTCAGCCCCACACCGAACGTGGCCAGCAGATTCTCCGGAGTCAGCACCACATCGGGCGGCCCATCGGCGATCAACCGTCCAGCCAACAGCAACACCCGATCGCACGTCGACGCTTCGCCGATGTCGTGCGTCGCACTGATCACCGCCACTCCCCGCTCTCGCTCACGCTCCACTGCTCGCAGATAAGCAGCGCGGCCAGCAGCGTCCAATCCGCTCGTGGGTTCGTCGAGCAACAACACGGCACCCCGTCGCGCGAGCGCCTGCGCCACGTACACGCGTTGCTGCTGGCCTCCCGACAGATCGCGCAGAGCCACATCGGACAGCTCGGTGGTCTCCATCGTGTCCATCGCCTCGGCCACCGCGGTCTCGTCATCGACCGACGCTCGAGCGAACCGACCACGATGATCGAAGCGGGCCATGCGCACCACGTCGATCGCCCGCAACGGCAACGCCAGCGCGTTGCGATGGAACTGGCTCACGTACGCAATCGATCGACTGGCCTCACGTGGTGCTCCCCCGAGCACCTCCACGACCCCACCGAGTGGTTCCAACAAACCGGCGAAGGTCTTCAACAAAGTCGACTTACCTGATCCGTTCGAACCCACCAGTGCGATCGATCCGCCGCTGGCGAGAAAAGTGTCGACACCGTCGAGAACACGACGTTCGCCATAGCCCACCGTCAGGCGTCGGGCGACGACGACCGCACTCATGCCGCTCTCCTCGGCACGAGCGATGTCGCGACGAGAGCGACGAAGAAGATCACGACCGACACCAGAACCACGGTGGCCCCGGCCGCCCAGCCGTAGTGATACGAGAGCAGCAGACCCACATACGTGGACAGCACGCCAACCACCGACGCCCAGATCATCATCACGCCGACTCGACGCGCCAGAAGAGAACCCACACCCGCCGGCGCGAGCAACATGCCGAACACCAACAACGAGCCGACCGTTTGGAACGCCACCACGATCGTTCCGGCCACCAGAGCCAGCATCAGTTGGTGGTAGCGGTTGGCGCGATACCCCATGACACTGGCCAGGTCGGGGTCGAAACACAGCAACAAGAACGGCCGAGCCGACCAGGCCGCCACCGCCCCCACCACCAGTACCGCGATACCGAGCGCCCACAGGTCGCCGTCACTCACACCCAAGAACTCGCCGAACAAGATGGCCTCGACGCTCGTGGTGATCGAGTCGGAACTCGAGATCACGACGATGCCGAGGGCCAGCAACCCCACGAACAGCAAGCCGATGGCGGCGTCGCTCGACAATCGCGAGCGGCGAGTCACCACACCGACTCCGCCGATCATCACCCCCGCACCCACGGCCGCCCCGAGCATCGTGGGCCAGCCGATCAACAGCGCACCCGCGACACCCGGCAGCACACCGTGCGCCAGCGCATCGCCGATGAACGACATTCCACGCAGCACCACGTACGTGCCCACCACCGCACACGCAATGGAAACCAACGCGCCAGCCAACAAGGCCCGCAGCATGAAGTCGTTGTCGACGAACGGATCGATCAACGGTCCCACTCGGGACACACTATGAAGTCGCCGATAGAGCCGCCACGATGTCGGACGCGAGGTTCAACAAGAACGATCGGTACAGATTGTCGTCGGGCACCAGGTGCGTGGCCAGTTCGACCACACGTGTACCGGTCTCGTCAGCCAGAGCATCGGCCACGTCGGTCGGGGTCCCCAACTCCGTGAAGATCACCGAAGCCCCGGTCTTGCCGATCGCCTCTTTCAGTTCCGCCAAGTTCTTCGCGGTCACTTCGGCGGCGCTACTCAGACTCGGGATGATCGAGCCGATCAGCGTGAAGCCGTAGTGCTCGGCGAAGTAGCCGAGCGAATCGTGCCCCGTTACGAGAAGGCGCCGATCATCGGGCAACGACGACAGCAATTGGGTGATCACACCATCGACGTCGTTCAGATCGGTGATCACACGATCGACGCGATCCGACACGTCGACGCCGATGGCAGCCAGCTCGTCGCCCAGCGCAGCAACCACCGCCGCCATCGCCAACGGATCGGTCCAGAAGTGCGGATCACCCTCGGCGTGATCATGGCCGTGATCGTCGGTCTTCGCCTCGTCGCCGTGAGCCTCGTCACCGTGAGCCTCGTCACCGTGAGCCTCGTCACCGTGAGCCTCGTCACCGTGAGCCTCGTCACCGTGAGCCTCGTCATGGTCCTCGCCGTCCAGCGCGACGATGTGATCGGTCGCGTGGAACACGCGCACACCAGCGCCCTCGGCAGCCTCGAGTGTGTCGATCAACTTCTCCTCGAGATCGAGGCCATTGGCCACCACGAGGTCGGCCTTGTTGATGGCCTCGACGTCCTTGGCCGACGGCTCCCAATCGTGCGGATCGAGTCCGTTCGGGATCAGCACCACGACGTCGGATGCCTCACCAACCATGTCACTCACAACGGCGCCGAGTATCGACGTTGTCACGACGATTGTCGACGGTTCGGGAACAGCAGTCGTATCGACCGGCTCGCTCGTCATCACAACCGAATCGGGAGTGGCCTCGGCCGCCGTGGTGGGCGCGGAGTCCCCCGAACCACAGGCGGAAGCCACGAGAACCAGCACGGGAGCAACGAAACGGAAGGCTCGAGTCGAGGAGGACAGTCGGCGCATGTCAGAAACGATAATTGTTCTCATTTCGTCGGGCAACCCGGACTCTCACCACGGCGCCCACCACTAGCGTTCAGGCCATGCCCTCGGCCTTCCTCCACCCCTTCGCCAAGCCCACGCGCGAGTCGTTCATCACCCTCGTGCGCGGCCAGGGGGCCGTGGTCACCGACTCGAATGGCCGCGACTACATCGACGGTATGGCCGCCCTTTGGTACTGCGCCGTCGGCCACGGCCGCACCGAAATCGCCCGCGTGATCGCCGAACAAGCCGAGACCCTCGCCGGCTACTCCACTTTCGACCCCTTCACCAACGAACCCGTCGAGCGACTGGCCGAACGCCTCATCGGTATCGCTCCGATGCCCGACAGCCGCGTCTTCTTCACCTCATCGGGCTCGGAAGCCGTCGACACCGCCATGAAGTTGGCCCGCCTCGCGCACGTCCAGTCGGGCCACCCCGAAAAGACCATCATCATCTCACGCCAACGCGGTTACCACGGCACCACCTACGGCGGCACGAGCGCGCAAGGCATCCCGCCCAACCGCGAGGGCTACGGCCCGCTCGTGGGCGACGTGCTGCAAGTTCCGGCCGACGATCTCGAAGCGCTGTCCATCGCGATGTCGCAGAATCAGGATCGCCTGGCCGCGGTGTTGATCGAACCGGTACAAGGCGCGGGCGGCGTGTTCCCTCCGACCGAGGGATACATCGAAGGCGTGCGCCGACTGTGCGATCAGCACGGCGCCTTCCTGATCTTCGACGAAGTGATCAGTGGATTCGGTCGACTCGGTCATTGGTTCGCCGCCCACCGTTTCGGTGTGCGCCCCGACCTCGTCACGTTCGCCAAGGCCTTGACGTCGGGATATCAGCCGCTCGGCGGCGTGTTCGTCGGGCCCGCGGTGCGCGGTCCACTCGAAGCCGACCCCAACTTCTTCCTGCGCACCGGATTCACGTACTCCGGACATCCAACCGCATGTCGCGCCGCACTGGCCAATATCGACATCATCGAACGCGAGGGCCTCGTCGATCGCGCGCATCATGTGGGTCAGCGACTCTCGGCCGGGCTGCACTCGTTGCACGCCGATGGACTACTCGCGGCCGTGCGCGGTGACGGTGCGGTCTGGGCGGTGGCGCAACACCCGCAGATCGACCCGGTGAAGGTTCGCGACCGAATGCTCGAACACGGTGTGATCACTCGCGCGGTGGGCACCGACACCAACACGTTCTGCCCTCCACTCGTGATCGACGACGAGCAGATCGATGCGATCGTCGATGCCCTGGCCGTGTGCTCCCAGCCATGACCACGCCCGTTTTCAATCCTTTCGATCCGGCCTTTCGGGCCAACCCGTATCCGTTCTACGACGCGCTGCGCGAACTCGATCCGGTGCACGTCACGCCGTTCGGCACCATCGTTCTCACGCGCTACGACGACATCGCCCACACGCTCCGCAGCAACGACTTCAGCCGCGACATCGAGGCCAACGCGAACGAACCCACCGACCCGCTGAACAAGGCCAAGCGCGATCGCCGTCGCGGGCGCGAGGGTGCCAAGTCGATCCTCAACCTCGATCCACCCGATCACACGCGTCTACGTCGACTCGTCAGCAAAGCATTCACGCCATCGGCCATCGAACGCCTACGCGGTCGTGTTCAAGAACTCGTCGACGATGTGCTCGATCAAGCGGCCGCCCGCGGCGGCATGGAGCTCATCGACGATCTCGCCTTCCCGATCCCCTTCCAGGTGATCTCCGATCTGCTGGCCATGCCCACCGATCGGGCCGAGGAGATGCGCGAGTGGAGCCAGATCATCACGCAGAACCTCGAGCCCACCTCCACGCTCGACGACCTCGACAAGTCGGATGAAGTGTTCGGCCTCCTCATCCCCTACCTCCTGAACGTGATCGAGGATCGTCGCAAGCATCCGGGCGACGACTTGCTGTCGGGGCTCATCGCCGTGGAAGAAGACGGCGACGTCCTGTCG
Organism: Actinomycetota bacterium; assembly: GCA_016871355.1. Taxonomy (GTDB): domain Bacteria; phylum Actinomycetota; class Acidimicrobiia; order Acidimicrobiales; family Ilumatobacteraceae; genus Casp-actino8. Next base: position 15,522 of record VFZC01000004.1, on the reverse strand, counting down.
TTGCCCGAACTCATCTCGTTCGTGGTGCTGCTCTACATCGCGGGCCACGAGACAACCGTCAACCTCATCGGCAACTCCGTCAACACGCTGCTCGGCCACCCCGACCAGTTGGCGCGCTGGCACGCCGATCCGAGCATGGGATCGCGCGCGGTCGACGAATGCCTCCGCATGGACGGCCCGGTTCAGCAAACCGTTCGCGTTCCACTGGTGCCCGTCACCTACCACGGCATCAACGGCCCGGTCGTGGCCCAACCCGGCACCATCGTCACCACGGTTCTCGGTGCCGCCAATCACGATCCATCGGTGTTCGCCGATCCCCATCGACTCGACCTCGGGCGCGAAAACGCCAACCGCCATCTGGCATTGGCCGCGGGCATCCACTACTGCCTCGGCGCCAACCTCGCGCACCTCGAAGCCGAAGTCGCGGTCGGCTCACTCGTGGCTCGGTTCCCATCGATGAAGGCGACCGGCGCCATCACATGGCGCGATCGACTCACGATCCGCGGCGTCGACCACCTCGAACTCTCGTTCTGACGAGAATTCGGTGCCATAATCGGCGTGTTGGGCCGATTATGGCGCGAGGGGAGACAGTGAGAGCACATCATCTGAATCGTCGCCGGTTCATCCAATTGACGGGTTGGGGTCTCGGTGCCGCAGCCCTCTCCCCTGCGCTCCTGTCAGCCTGCGGAGGTGGCGCGAGCGAATCAACCGGGGGGCTTCTCATCGGAACACCCGACACACCCATACGTCTCCCGCTGAACCGTGACCCGATCGCCGATGGCCTCGCTCCCGAGTCGGGCACGTTCCGCGTCTACAACTACGCCGACTACGTGAACCCCGATGTCGTCGAGGCCTTCGAGAGCCAATACGGAGTGTCGCTCGAAATCTCCACCTACACGACGGAAGAAGAGGCGATTACAAAGCTCCGCTCCGGCGCGATCGAAGCCGACCTCATGATCGGCATGACCGACGCCTCGATGGCGCTTCTGATGGCGGCACAACTCGTTCAACCTCTGAATCGCTCGTATCTGTCGAACTTCGCCAACATCATCTCTGGACTCCAGGATCCGTACTACGACCTCGGCTCGCAATACACCGTTCCGCACGTGATCTATGCCGACGGGATCGGATATCGCACCGACCGCGACGTCGACACCACTGTGTTCGCCGGCCGCGAGGGTTGGAGCGCGCTCTGGGACTCGCGCTATCGGGGTCGAGCCGGCATTCTCGACTCGTACCGCGACAGTCTGTGCATGTCGATGTTCCGAAACGGCCTGACCGATGTGAACACGTCCGACCGTGCGGTCGTCGAAGCGGCTGGCTCCGATCTGGCGGACCTTGTGCAGGCAGTTAACCCCCAGATCGACATCCTCTCGTATCAGGAGATCCCAGCAGGCAATCGTGACATCGCATTGTGTTGGTCGGGGGACATGCTCGCTGGACAGGGATTCCTTCCCGAGGGAGCCGATCCGTCGGTACTCGGCTTCTGGTACCCGCCCGAAACAATCACGGCCAACGATTTCTTCTGCGTGTTGACGAGAGCCACCAAGCCAGTTCTCGCGCACTGCTTCATCAACTTCTTGCTCGACGTCGACAACGCTCTGCTGAACCAGACCTACGTGGGATACCAACCGGCACTCGAAGCCGTCACCAGCGACCTGCTGATCGAACGAAACGGAGTCCCGGAGTCCTTGCTCAGCGCTCTTGTCACTCCGGATCGTTACCGATCGGGCCGGCGACTCGTGAACTTAGTTCCCGAAGTCGATGAGATGTGGATCGATGTCTGGTCAGAGTTCACCGCCGGCTGACCGTCGAATCTTCTGGCCTGGTCTTGCGCTACCGGGTTCATTGTGGCTAGCCATCTTCTTCGTCGTTCCGGCATACACCATCGCCTGCGTGGCCTTCGGTCAGGTCGACCCCATCTTTCGTGACGCGGTTCCGGTGTGGAACCCGCTTCAGTGGCAGTTCTCGGATGCCAGCGAAGTGCTCGGCAGCGTCGTCGGCGGCCCCCTGCGTAGCGTCTTTCTTCGAACGAGTTTCTACGTGATCGCCGCTGTCGCGCTGAGCCTGATCATTGGATACCCCATCGCGTACTACCTGGCGCGCCAAGAAGGCGTTCGCCGTACGATTTTGCTCGCGTTGATGGTGATCCCCTTCTGGGTCAGTTTCCTCATGCGACTTCTGGCTTGGGTCAACCTGCTCGAACCTGAAGGCCTGGCGTCGCGGTTCCTCAGACTGTTCGGGATCGACCAGCAGTGGCTGAACGGAAATCACCTCACGGTGATTCTCGGCCTCGTTTACGGATACCTGCCGTTCCTGATCCTCCCGTTATATGCATCGCTCGAACGGCTCGATTGGCGACTGATCGAAGCCGCCCGAGACCTCGGTGCTTCATCATCCCAAGCGTTTCGACGGATCACCCTGCCACTGTCGAGGGCAGGAATCGCTGCCGGAACCGTGCTCATCGCACTACCTATGTTCGGCGACTACTACACCAATGATCTGCTCTCGCGATCTCCTCGGACCGAGATGATCGGTAACCAAATCGACTTCTTCGTCAATGCCAGTTCGCAGAAGCAGAAGGGTGCCACTCTCGTTCTCGTGTTGGCGCTGTTTCTCGCGCTCGTCATGTCGTGGTACCTCATTCGCCTTGCCCGCGTTCGTCGGGAAGCCTCGTGAGAAAGCGATCTCGCGGTCTCTCTTTCGTCACCGGGGCCTACGTGGTTTGGTCACTCGTTCCAGTACTGATCGCTGTTCTTTTCTCGTTCAACGATGGCAAGAGTCGCACGGTCTGGCAAGGATTCTCACTTCGTTGGTGGACGGGAGATCGGCAGCAGTCCCTGCTTCACGACCCAACGCTCCGCACTGCTCTCGTCAATTCACTGGTTCTGGCTCTGGGCTCGATTTTGATCACCGTTCCAGTTGGCGCTCTTCTTGCTGTTGGTCTCGAGCGGTGGCGCACTCGCGCAGCGGCGACCGTCAACTGGGTGAACTCCCTCCCCCTCGTCACTCCCGAGATCGTGATGGGCGCCGCCCTCCTCATCACCTTCACCAACCTGTTCACCGGCATCCCACTCGGCCGCCCCGCCCAACTCATCGGTCACGTCACGTTCTCCTTGTCGTTCGTCGTGGTCACCGTGCGGGCCCGCCTCGTGTCACTCGGACCGTCCTACGAGGAGGCGGCCCGCGATCTCGGCGCCACACGAGCACAGGCGATTCGTCTCGTGCTGCTGCCTCTTCTGACCCCCGCGATCGTGGCCAGCTGCGTGATCGTGTTCGCCTCGTCCATCGACGACTTCGTCATCTCCAGTTTTCTCTCGGCGGGAGCATCGTCGGAAACTGTCCCAGTCAAGATCTACTCGGCCGTACGGTCGAGTTCCTCCCCCGCACTCAACGCCCTAGCCACCGTCATGGTGCTCCTGTCGTTCATGGCACTCGCTCTCACGGTTGTCGTGCTGTCACGTTGGCAACATCGTCACGGTGGATCGGGAGGTTTTCGTCAAGCCGTTGCTGACGTGACGCAGATGGATCTTTGATCAGTCGTCAGTCAAAACGACGACGTGAGCGGGTTCGACATCGAAGTTGACGACTTCACCTGGACGCAAGAAATCGTTTCGCCCGTCGTTCGGAACCGAGATTCTGACGTGCATACCTCCGACATCGAGCGTCACGAGCTGCGAGACACCAGCGAACTGCGCCACGGTCACACGACCCGAACCAGCACCTTGGCCATCGACGACACGGATGCGTTCGGGACGGACCATGACGGTGACTTCACCCGATCGGACCGCAGAAGGCAGGGGAACCCTCCAAGTGCCAACGTCCATCCACGATCCATTCGCCTGCCCCGTGAAGACATTGGCGGTTCCGAGGAACCGGGCCGCCGACAACGACGTCGGAGAGTCGTAGAGATCACGCGGACGGCCGACCGCACGCAAGGAACCCCCGAACATGAGGCCGATCCGGTCACTCATGGTCCAGGCTTCTTCCTGATCGTGCGTCACGTACACGAATGTGAGACCCACATCGCGTTGGATTTCGGCCAACTCGACTTGCAGCTGCTTCCTCAACTGAGCATCGAGAGCGCCGAGAGGTTCATCGAGCAGAAGTACTCGCGGGCGCAAAACAAGAGCACGCGCGAGGGCCACGCGCTGTTGTTCACCTCCTGACAAACGATGAACTCGACGACTCTCGAAGCCAGTCAGACGCACCCGATCGAGCACATCGGCGACGAGACGTCGACGCTCGGTCGAATCAGTCTTGGTGAAACGCAAACCGAATCCGACGTTCTCGGCTACATCGAGATGAGGAAAGAGCGCGTAATTCTGGAACACCGTTGCAACCGGACGTTTTTCGGGCGGCCAGTCCCCCACATCGTCGTCATCGATCGTGATCGTGCCGGAGTCTGGTCGCTCGAACCCGGCGATCATGCGCAACGTCGTGGTCTTGCCACAACCCGATGGACCGAGCAGCGAGAAGAACTCCCCGCCCGGAACATCGAGACTCACCTCGCAGACGACTCCCCGACCATCGAACGATTTCTCGAGACTTCTCAGTTCCAGATGTCCGGTCGACACACGAACCTCAAGGCTTCAGCGCAGGCGTGAGTGATAACGCACCGCGAGATTTCCGTTCTCGTCGCGGACGTCGAACTGCTCGGAGATGTCTTCGACCCACTGAATGGTTCCACTGCGATCCATGAGGTCGGGGGCCACCGCCAGAGCGGCGATGGCCCGACCCACGCCGAGGGTGGTCTGGGCCTGCGTGAGATCGCTTCCGCGCTTACCGGCCCACTCCTGGATGAATTCGGTGGCGACCGAACCCGGATAGATGGAACAGCACGCGATGCCCTTCGGGCGCAGCTCGATCGCCATGTCGGCGCTCAAACGGTCGAGGCCGGCCTTGCCGGCGCCGTACGACGAACTGAAGTGATACGACGATCCGCCCGGTGACGACACGTTCATGATCGAGCCACCCGCACCACCTTCGAACAACAAGGGCGCGGCGTGCCACGACGCCACGTAATGAGCGCGCAAACCGATACCGACCTGATCGTCCCAGATGCTCACGGGGTGTTCCCAGAAGCCACCGCCCCACGCCGGCGGATCAGGGATCTTGTACACGTTGTTGACGAGGATGTCGATCTTGCCGAAGTCGGACTTCACGCGCGCGAACAATGCGGCGATCTGCGCATCGTCACCGTGATCGACCTGGACGGCGATACCGGTACCACCCGCGTCGTTCACCATCTTCACGGTGGTGTCGATCGTGAGTGGACCCGAGCCCATGGAACGACCGGTGATGTACACCGTCGCGCCCATTTCGGCCAGTGCGATGGCGGTGCCGCGGCCGATGCCGCGACTCGATCCGGTGACGACGGCGACCTTGCCCGCGAGTCGAACGCTCATGCCTTCACTCCGGCCGGTGTGAACTCGAGATCGAGGCTGGTGAGTCCGCGCAACATGAACGACGGGAAGTACTCGTACTTGTTGGAGTCGGGAAGAGTGATGGTGTCGAGGCGCTTCGACAACTCTTCGAGCGCCACCTTGCCCTCGAGACGCGACAACTGGGCGCCCAGGCAGAAGTGGATGCCTTTGCCGAACGCCAGGTGGTCGCGCAGATTGTCGCGATCGGGATCGAACACATCGGGATCGGAGAACAGGTTCTCGTCGCGATTGGCCGACGAGAACACGATGATGAGGCGATCACCCTTCTTGAGGGGATAGCCGCCCAACTCGGTGTCGGCCGTGACCATGCGCCACATGCCCTGCGTGGGCGTCGACATGCGCAGCGTCTCTTCCACGATGCGCTCGACCCGCGACGGGTCTTCTTTCACCTTGCGCCACTGATCGGGATTCTCCGCGAGCAAGCGGATCATCTCGGTGAGCATTTTGGTGGTGGTCTCGTTACCGGCCACGAGGAGCTGCTGGATGATGCTCAGCATCTCGGGCATGTCGAGCTGACGCTTGTCGGAGACTTCGGGATCGTCGTCTTCGATCGTGGCGTTGAGCAGATTGGTGAGGATGTCGTTCTGAGGTTCGGTGCGTCGCTTGTTGATCTGCTCGGCGAAATAGTGCTGGAACTCGTTGACGCCGTACTCGGCCTGGATTCGCTCGTCGATCGAGATGTTGGTGCCGATACCGGCGATCGAGTCGTCGGACCAGCGCTTGAAATCGTCGAGACGGTCGTCGGGAACGTTGAGGGCTTTGGCGATCACGCGCACCGGCAACGGAACACCGAACTCGGTGACGAACTCAATTTGGCCCTCGTCGATCCAGGACTCGATGAGACGCACCGTGATCTCACGGACGGTGGGCTCGAGTTCGGCCACCACCTTAGGGTGGAACGCGCGCGACACCAAGCGGCGATAACGCGTGTGATCGGGCTGGTCGGCCGTGAGCATGGTGCTCACGCGCGGGAAACCCTCGGCGTACACCTCCTCGAAGCGCTTGCGGATCTCAGCCGGCAACGGCATACCCGACGACCCGAACTGCGACGAATACGTCTGCGGGTCGCGCAACGCCTGCATCACGAGATCGTGGCGGGTGACCAACTTGATTCCCATGCCGGGAATCTCCATCACCGGTGCGTCCTCGCGCATCTTGGCGTAGTGCGGGAACGGACACTGCATGGTGGCCGGATCGAACGGGTTGAACTTGCTGATGTCGACGCTCATGACTGTTCTCCTACTTCACTCTCAGTTCGATTCACTTGCCGGCCAACCGCTCGACCACGGGGGCCACGGCCTCCATGACGGATGAGCCGAAGCTCACGTACGAAATTCCGAAACGCTCACGGCGTTCGACGATGCGATCACAAATCTCGTCGACCGAGCCGATGAGAACGTTCGGGTGCTCGCCGAATTGTTCGGGCGTGAGGCCGAACATGGGGGCCATCTTCCCGCGGGTCGCGGCTCCGTCAGGCGTCACCACCGTGAAATACGCGGCGATCTCGAGTTCGATGTCGTCGAATCGCGAACCCGCCCCGTCCTTGATCCACTGAATCTTCTGGTCGGTCAACTCGGCGGTGGACGAGCCAATACCTTCTGGTCCGAGGCGACCGGTCGAGTTGTTGAAGTTGAGGCTCACGATGTCGGCCTCGCGTCCGGCGATGCCGAGAACTCGCTTGGCGCCGCCACCGATCATGATGGGCGGGCACGGCTTGTTGACCGGCTTGGGCACTGCTTCGAATCCGACCGCGTGCACGTGCTTGCCATCGACGTTCAACTCGCCGTCGGCGAACGACGCACGAATGAGTGAAATCACTTCTTCCATGCGGTCGAGGCGAACGCCGGCCGAGTCGAACGGAATTCCCATGGCTTCGTATTCGTTCTTGAGCCAACCGGCGCCCAATCCGAGTTCGAGTCGACCCTCGGAGAAGAAGTCGAGCGTGGCCAGTTCTTTGGTGAGCATCACCGGGTTGCGGTAATCCACGCACAGAACGCGGCAACCGACCTTGATGGTGCTGGTGGCTTCGGCGGCCACCGCCATGGCCGGAATAGCTGCGACCGTCTGCACCGGGTGGCCCGTCGCACTGAGAGCCGGGCCGGGTCCGATCACGTGGTCGGCCAAGTGGAACGACGAGAACCCGAGCGACTCGGCCCGCTGGGCCAGATCGCGCCATTCCTTGGCCGAGGCCGGTGCGTACGCCTGCACTCCGAAGCGGAACGTGCGGCTCATGACGGGACCTCCAGGATCGTGACGGCTCCGGTGTCGCCGTTGACTTCGATGAGCGCACCGTTGGGAATGCGCTTGGTTGCATCGGTGGCCGACACGACGCACGGCAGACCGAGTTCACGGCTCACGATGATCGCGTGGCTGATGGCCGCACCCACGTTCACCACCACCGCACCGCACGGCATGAAGAGCGGGGTCCAAGCCGGATCGGTGTTCGGCGCGATGAGAACGTCACCGGGTTCGAGATCGCCCGGCTCGGTCGGATCGAGAATCACCCGGGCCCGGCCCACGTACTTGCCCGGACAGCCCGGCACACCGTGCACCGTGTCGCCCGCGCCAGCCTGGGCCACTCTGGCCTCGCCCTTCTTCGCGTACGAACCGAGCGGCGGCACCACGCCGTTCTTGATGAAGAACGGCGGTTCGAGTGTCTGCAGTTGCTGCCACTTCGCATACCGCTCGGCCAACGGCCCCGCGAACGACTTCGGATCGGCCACGAACTTCTCGAGTTCGGCGTCGAGAAGCATGAACACGTGATGCGCGTTGGCCAGATTTCCGAGCGCCGCATGGCGTCGACCGAGTTCGCGAACCGCCACGCGCACCTCGTTGACCGCACGAATGATGTTGGTCTTGGTGCGCTCGCGAATGGCCATCTGCGACGAGGCCACGATCGCACCTTCGAACTGTCCGGCCAATTCGGCTCCGAGCGGCGCGACCTTGGCGCGGATGTCGGCCGTGAGACGATGACGCTCTTCGGCCTTCTTCTTCTGACGCGCGCGCGGCGACTCGTCATCGGACTGCAGTCGAATGCGGTCGATGGCCGCCAGCGCGATCTCGGGTCGGGTCTCCCACGTGTCGGCGCTGATCTCCCATTCGTTCGGCCCGCGCGAACCGAAATCGAACAAGAACTGATCGAAGTCGGCCAGAAACGCTTGCGCATCGGCTGATCCCGATGCCGACAGGCGACCGAGCAGGCCGCTCACCCCGGCATCGAACGCCTTGGTGAGTTCGGCCGACGAGCGAACCCGCCGCGAGATGTCCCACATGCGATAACTCGGTTCGGCCGAGTCGACGTCACCGATACCAGCGAGCAACTTCATGGCGGTTTCGGGTTCGCCGAGGGCGGCGCACACCGCACCGAGGATTCCGGGAGCGATCGCCGAGTCGGAACTCGGTGGCGTGTGGCTGTCGAACAACTTTCGCAAGAGCGGCTGCAACATGCGAATGCGCGAAACCAGATCGGCGTCGGATGCGGTTGCGAGATCGGGACGGTTGCGGCGCAGCCCGATCGTCATTTCCTTCTCGGCATCCACTTCGGGGACCGAGGTGGTGGTCATGACCCAACCGAGGTGGCCCATGATGCCGTCGACCAGATCGGGGCGTTCGTCGAGCGGATGTGGTTCGTACGGCGGAACCTCGGGATGATCACCGAAGAACGCCAAGTCGAGTTGCTCGACGGTCAGGAGCGGGCTGCGCACACCTTGCATACGCACGTTCGAGAGGTTGATGTAGAAGTAGCCGGCGAAGAACCCGGCCACTTCCGGGTGGCCGTCGGTGAACTCGTCGATCGTGTAGTTACCGCCGCGCACGTAGCCGTCGCGCCAGCCGAGCAGGATGCCGTTCTCCCAGCACAACTGCTGACTCAACGGACTCGCCGCCGAGGGCAGCACTTCGCCGGCGTTGGCCCGCGTGTAGTGCGGCCAACGAGGGCTCGGGTCCCGGTCCGTGATCCAGCGATCAGCCATTGCACTCCCCCATCTCGACGTCCGACCCCCGGACGGACGCCTCAAACTAACCGACCGATCAGTTCGGCCGCCATGCCGGCAGTCGGTGCGTCAGGAGCCCCGGTCAGGTGTGATGGCGAGCCGAGACGACCAGGCGCTTCAAGCCCCTCAGCACGAAGGAATCTTCGAATTCGAAATCGTTGCCCGGGGCCAGGGCGATGTCATCGAGGCGATCGAGCAGAAGGTCGATGGCGATGCGGGCCTCGGTGCGGGCCAGACCAGCGCCCGGGCAGAAGTGCTCGCCGTTTCCGAAGGCCAGGTGTTCCTTCACGTTCGACCGGTCGAGGTCGACGCGGTCGGGCTGAGCGAACTTGCACTCGTCGCGGTTGGCCGATGCGAACAGCAACCACATGTGGTCGCCGGCCGGAATCTTCGTGCCGTTGATCTCCACGTCGACCTTGGCCTGACGGAAGAGACCGCCCACGGGGGCCTCGATGCGCAGCATCTCCTCCACGAGGGTCTCGACCAGGCTGCGATCGGCGCGCACGCGGGCCTGCAGTTCGGGGTCTTCGGCGAGATACCGGATCGTGTTGGTGATGAGTTTGGTGGTGGTCTCGTTGCCGGCCACCAAGAACTGAGTGAGCATTCCCAACTGCTCGTCGTCCGACAACTCCTCACCGTCGATCTCGGCGTTGGCGATGTCGGACAAGATGTCGTCGGTCGGTGTCACGCGACGCTCGGCCACGCGAGCCAAGAAGTACTCGTTGAATGCCTTGGTGGAAAGCACGAACCCGCGCACCTGCTCGGTGGACGGATTGTGATTGCCCACCGGCATCACGAGGTCGTCCGACCACCGCTTGAAGGTGGCCAGATCGTCGTCGGGAACTCCGAGGGCGAGCGCGATGATGGTCATCGGAAGACCGACGGCGAAACGCGACACGATCTCCACCGATCCGGTTTGGCTCAGTTCACGACACACGTCGTCGAGCAACCGCTCGGTTGTCGCGCGGATGGCCGGCTCCATCCCGCGAATCCGGTCGGGACGAAAGGCCGGGTTCACCAGTCGACGCTGACGACGGTGCTCGGGCGGATCGGCGTTGAGGAGAACGGCCGCTCGGCCGCGCTGCATGGTGGTCGAACCCAACACGGCCTGCATCTCGGGTTCCTGCATCAACTGCATGATTCCGTTCATGAGGGCTTCGCCGCCGGCCGCCGGACCGGTGGGGAACAAACTCGAGAAACGTTCGGTGTCGCGCAGGATGGCGCGCACGTCGTCGTACCGCGTGATCATCCAGGCGCCCAGGCTCTCGACCCACGCCACCCCGCCACCGGAACGAAGGTCGGAGAAGATCGGATACGGGCAGGCAATGGCCGACTGCTCGCGATGGATGAGGTCGTCGACACGCGGGGTCGGATTCTGGGCCGTGCTGGTCATGGTCTCTCCTGTCCGGGCTGGAGTCCGGTCACACCCGAAACTTACCGGTCGATTAGTTTGTGGGGCGGAGCGGACGGGGGTCCCTCCGAGGGGGTGCCCGATGTCCGACAGCGTCTCGACCCAGCACACGTTCTGCCGTGTGTGCCACGCCAGTTGTCCACTCGAGGTCGACGTCCAGTTCGGTCGTGTCACCGCGGTTCGTGGCGTCCCCGACGATCCGATCTTCGCCGGCTACACCTGCATCAAGGGACGCCAACTCCCCGACCAGATGGTGCACGACTCGCGTCTGCGTGCGCCGCTGCACCGTCGCCCCGACGGAACCTTCGAGCAAGTGTCGTCGGGAGACGCTCTCGACGCGATCGCATCCGAGTTGCGCCGCATCATCGACACGTACGGCCCTCGCGCCGTGGCCAGTTACACCGGCACCGGCGGTTACCAGAACGCGCTCGCGGTTCCGGCCGCGCGCGCGTTCCATCAGGGCATCGGCTCGTCGTCGTTCTATACGTCGGTCACCATCGACCAACCGGCCAAGGGAACGGCTCCGTTCCGTACGGGCATTTGGGAAGCCGGTTACCACAACTTCACCGGCGCCGATGTTCTGCTCGCCGTGGGTTACAACCCGATGGTGTCGAGCTTCGGACCCACCGGTGGTCTGCAAGGAACAAATCCGTTCGTCGTGATCCGTGACGCGAAGAAGCGGGGCCTCAAGCTGATCGTGATCGATCCGCGTCGCACCGAACTCGCCACGCAGGCCGACATCCATCTGGCCGTCAAGCCCGGTGAAGACCCCACGCTCCTGGCCGGCATCACCAAGATCATCCTCGACGAAGACCTGATCGACCACGAGTTCTGCGATCGCTGGGTGGGCGACCTCGATCGGCTGGCCGAGTCGGTGCGCGACTTCGATCTCGAGTACGTGGCCCGACGCTGCGACGTTCCGGCCCACGACATCGTGGCGGCCGCGCAGATGTTCGCCAAGGGAAACCGCGGGACGGCCGGTTGCGGAACCGGCCCCAACATGGCGCCGCACTCCAGCCTGGCCGAACACTTCGTGATCGTGCTCAACACCATCTGTGGTCGCGTCAATCGCGAAGGCGACGAAGTCGAGAGCGGCTTCTTCCTATATCCCGACATGCCGCGCCGCGCTCAGGTGATCGCTCCGCGCAACCCCACTCCGGGCCCGGCCGCGCGGTTCCGCAATCTGCACGGCATGCGCGGCGAAATGCCCACCACCACCTTGGCCGAGGAGATCCTCACGCCGGGCGAGGGCCAAGTGCGCGCGCTCATCGTGAGCGGCGGCAATCCGGTGGTGGCCTGGCCCGACCAAGAACTCACGATTCGGGCCATGAAGGATCTCGAATTGCTCGTCGTGGTCGATCACCGCATGTCGGCCACCGCCGAGTTCGCGCACTACGTGATCGCGCCCACACTGTCGCTCGAACGGGCCGACGTTCCGCACCTCATGGATCGCTGGTTCCGTGCGCCGTACACCAACTACACCGAGGCCATCGTGCCGCGTCTGGGCGACGTGCTCAACGAATGGGAAGTGTTCTACGAACTCACCAAGCGGCTCGGTGTTCCGCTGCCCTTCCCGGGTGGTGCGGCACCCACCGATCACCAGCCGAGCGACGACGAAATCCTCGAGTTGGCGTACGCGGGCTCGCGCATGTCGTTGGCCGAGATCAAGAACAACCGCATGAAGGTGCACCCCGAGAAGTCGTTGCGCGTGCAGGGCCCCGACCCCGACTGCAGCGCCAAGTTCACTCTGGCTCCCGCCGACATCGCCGACGAGTTGGCCGTGGTTCGCACCGAATCCGACGCAGCCGAGGCAGTCGGGGCGTCGTCGGCCGAGTTCCCGTTCCGTCTGGTGAGTCGCCGCCTGAAGCACGTGCTCAATTCACTCGGTAGCGAACTCCCGGGCTTGGCCGTGAAGGGCACCACCAACCCGGCCTACATGAACCCCGACGACATGGCCGACTACGGCATCGCCGACGGCGACATCATCGAGATCACGTCGCCGCGCGCTTCACTGCACGCGGTCGTCGAGACCGCTCCCGACATCCGTCGGGGCGTGATCTCCATGGCTCACTCGTGGGGCGGCTCGTCGCTCACCGACGAAAAGGTCCGCGACATCGGTGCTCCTACCAATCGGTTGGTGTCCGTCGATCAGGGCTACGACCGGGTCACGGGTATGGTCGTGCAGAGCGCCATCCCGGTGCGGATCCGCATCTTCGAATCAGTCAAGTAACCACCCGAGGAGGAGCCATGGCTCGTATCGACGTTCCCGACGGAGAGGGCCTCGAGGCCGCTCGCATGTGGCAGTTGGCCCCGCACATGGGCAAAGGCGTGCACGCCATGAGCGAGGCCGTGTACGTGCAGTCGACGCTGAGCATTCGTGAGCGGGAGGTCGCGCGGATGCGCGTCGCCCAGCTCAACCAATGCGTCGTTTGACTGAATACTCGAGCCGCATCGGCGATGCGGCAAGGACTCGATGACGAGCTGTACAACTCCGTACAGAACTACTACGACAACCCGCATTTCAGCCCGCGTGAGCGACTGGCCGCCGAGTACGCCGAGCGCTTCGCGATCGATCACACCGCGGTCGACGACGACCTCTGGAACCGGCTGCGCGCGAACTACTCCGACTCCGAACTCCTCGAATTGACCGTCACCATCGGCTTCTGCGTAGGTTTGGGACGCGCGTTCCAGGTGCTCGACATCGCTCGCGACTTCGACGTCCTCTGGAGCAAGGAACCGCCCCACGACCACGGAGACACATCCGCATGAGCCCCCTCGACACCGTCAACGCCTTCATCGCCGCCATCGAGCGCAACGATCTCGACTCGGCCCTGGCCCTGGTCGCTCCCGATTGTGAGTACGACAACGTGCCGATGATGAAGGTGCACGGCCCCGAGGCCATGCGCGGCATTCTGGGCCCCATGTTCGCGCGGTGCCACGAGATCTCGTGGCCGGTCCATCGTCAGTCGGCGTCGGGCAACGTCGTGTTCAACGAACGCACCGACAAGTTCCGCATGGACCACGGTTGGGTCGAGTTGCCGGTGAACGGCGTGTGGGAAGTGGTCGACGGCAAGATCACGCTGTGGCGCGACTACTTCGACCTGCAGAGTTACCTCACGCAGTTCCCCACCGACAATCCGCGCTGACTCACCGCCTCGATGGGCGTGGTTCTGGTGACGATTCTTCACCCATAGGGTGAAGAATCGTCACCAGAACACCGATCACACCGATCACACCGATCACACGATCAGGTCGACGCAGTCGTTAGTGGGATTCGCCGAGGTACGAGGCCTCGATGAGGCTGCGATCCTTGGCCAACTCGGCCGCACTGCCCTGCATGGTCAGTTCGCCGTGACTGAGCACGTACGCGCGGTCGGCAACCTCGAGAGCCATGTGCACGTGTTGCTCGACGAGGAGAACGCCGGCGCCGGTTTCGGTAGCGATTTGGCGCAAGATCGGAAGAAGGCGCTCGACGATGATGGGTGCCAGACCCAGACTCATCTCGTCGACCATGAGCAACTTCGGATTCACGGTGAGCGCCCGGGCCATGGCCAGCATCTGCTGTTCGCCACCCGAGAGCAATCCCGCCCGGCGGTCGAGGATCGGTTCGAGGGCCGGGAAGTACCCGAGGGCCTTGCGGATGTCGGCCGAACCCTTGGCGGCACCGAGTCGCAGGTTTTCGGCCACGGTGAGTTGATAGAAGAGCGACCGCCCTTCGGGCACGTGCGCCAGACCCTCTCGGGCGATGAGATGCGGGCGACGGCCCCGCAAGCTCTTGCCGAACACCTTCACGTCGCCGGAGATGACCGGAACCAGACCTGACACCGTGAGCAAGGTGGTGGTCTTGCCGGCACCGTTGGGTCCGAGCAGTGCGACCACTTCGCCTTCGTTCACGTGCACGTTGAGTCCGCGCACGACCGACACACCGTTGTAGCCGGTGTTCAGGTTCTCGATCTCAAGAAGTGCCGTCACCTCAGGCCTCCTTCGCGCTGCTGCCGAGATACGCCTCGACGACCTTGGGATCACGCTTCACCTGATCGGGTGTGCCCTCGGCGATCTTCACGCCGAACTCGATCACGTAGATGTAGTCGCACACGTCGAGCACCAGACCCATGTCGTGATCGACCAGGAAGATGGTGATTCCGGCGTCGATGATCTGTCTCAGACGCTTGCCCAGCTCCTGCGACTCGACGGTGTCGAGACCGGCCGCCGGCTCGTCCATGCACACGATTTCGGGGCGGGCCGCCAGCGCCCGTGCCGCCGAGACCAACTTGCGCTGGCCCTGGCTGATCTCGTTGGGATACTTGCCAGCGAGATCAGCGATTCCGAGCACGTCGAACGCGAAGTCGACGCCGTCTCTTCCGCGCTTGCGATTGGGGTTCACGAGGTCGAGCACGAAGTTCTTGGTCGACTGCCGCTCGGCCGCCACCTGAACGTTCTCCTGAATGGTGAGATCGTCGAACAATTCGAGCGACTGCCAGGTACGACCCAGACCCAAGCGGGCGCGAGAGTGCACCGGCAGCGCGTTGATCTCCTGACCCTTGAACTCGATACGGCCGGTCGTGGGAACGAAGCCGGTGATGCCGTCGATGAACGTGGTCTTGCCGGCACCGTTGGGGCCGATCAGACCGACCAACTTGCCTTTCTCGACCGTGAGATCCACGTTGTTGAC
>VFZC01000003.1 GCA_016871355.1 Actinomycetota bacterium | reverse complement strand
GAACACCTGCGGCCCCGACTCACTACGACCCCGTTCGGTGAACGTGGGCGGAACCCGGCACATGTCGAAGTGCCATTGCA
The DNA here is from genome assembly GCA_016871355.1 of Actinomycetota bacterium. Taxonomy (GTDB): domain Bacteria; phylum Actinomycetota; class Acidimicrobiia; order Acidimicrobiales; family Ilumatobacteraceae; genus Casp-actino8. The sequence continues at coordinate 113,996 of VFZC01000003.1, read as the reverse complement.
GCCACGGTCCGGTGGCCACCTCGGCGACATCCGACTCGATCCGGTGCCAGCCCACCTCGGGCCGGGCCGCCCGTTCGACCGAACCGCCCAGGGCATGGGCCACGATCTGGGCCCCGAAACAGATCCCGAGAACGGGAATCCCCTGGTCATGGGCACTTTTCACAAGAGCACATTCGGCGTCCACCAACTCGGCCACCCGTGGCCAGTACACACTCCACTCCGACCCGAGCAGGAGCACCAGATCGGCCCCGGCCAAATCGGGCCAGTCGGCCGGCCGCTCGCGGTGACACTCGCTGAACGTGTATCCCTTGGTGCGCAGGTGATGACCGACGAAACCAGGGTCGGCGTCGTCGGCATTGGCGATCACGAGGGCGCGCACACCAGTACCGTAGGTCGGGCGGTCCCGACCAGGTCGGACCGGGAAGTGGCGAACGTGGCGATCGAGATCACTGACGACGACATCCGGCGGGCCCGGGAGGCCGGCTCCGGGGTCGTGAAACACACCCCGGTCACCTCGTCCTTCGCCCTCTCCGAGCGGACCGGCGGCCAGATCGTGTTGAAGGCCGAGAACCTGCAGCGCACCGGATCGTTCAAGATCCGCGGGGCGATGAACAAACTGGCCACTCTCGGTTCGGCTGCGTCGGCCGGAGTCACGGCCGGAAGTGCGGGCAATCACGCGCAAGCGCTCGCCTTCGCCGCGCGATCGCACGGTGTGCCCTGCGAGATCTACGTACCGAAGAACGCACCCATCGCCAAGATGGCGGCGTGTCGTTCGTACGGCGCCACCGTCATCGAAGGTGGCGACTCACTCGACGATGCCGTGGTTCGTGCCCGTGCGCGCGCCGAGGAAACCGGCATGGCGTTCTGCCACCCGTACGACGACCCGGTCGTGGTGGCCGGTCAGGCCACACTCGGTTTCGAATTGCTCGACGACGTGAAAGATCTGCAACGCGTGATCATTCCGTTGGGTGGTGGTGGGCTCGCCTCGGGTGTGGCCATCGCCGTGAAGCGACAACTCCCCCACGTGAAGGTGATCGGTGTACAAGTGGAAGCGTGTGCGCCGTACGCGAACGGACAACCACCGAGTGGACCCGTGATCACACTCGCCGATGGCATCGCGGTCAAGCGGCCCGGTGACGTCACGCGCCCGCTGGTGGAGAAGTGGCTCGACGACGTGGTGGTGGTCGACGAGAACGCGGTGGCCGACGCGATGGTGCTGCTCATGGAGCGTTCGAAACTGTACGTGGAAGGCGCGGGCGCCGTCGGCGTGTCGGCGTTGCTCAGCGAGCACGTCGCTCCGGCTCGTCACGGCATCACCTGTGTCGTGCTTTCCGGCGGCAACGTCGACCTCGGCGTCGTACCCGGCCTCATCCGCCGTCACGAAACGCAGGCCGGCCGCCGACTCATCTTGTTCGTGCGAGTGAGCGATCGTCCCGGTGGACTCGCTCAGCTGCTGGCGATCTTCGCCGAACAAGGAGCGAGTGTCATCGACATCGAACACGTTCGCGAAGGTGTCGATCTGCAGGTCCGCGAGACGGGTGTGAACGCCGTGCTCGAAGTGCGCGGCCCCGAACACAGCGAATCGGTCATCGAAGCCGTACGCGCCGCCGGGTACGCAGTCGCCGCGCCGTGACGCCACGACACCGTTGCGAGTCGATCGAATGAAGCCCATCGTCGCCATCGTCGGTCGCGAGATCACCGAAGCCAAAGGTGTTCGCGGTGAGGCCTACGGAGCCGGCCGCCTGTACTCCGACGCCATCACGCGGGCCGGCGGCGTTCCGGTGATCGTGCCTCCCGTCGATCTCGATGCCGCGGCGATTTCCTCGTTGATCGCGGGCTGCCAGGCCCTCGTTCTGCACGGTGGCGGTGACGTCGATCCGGCGCGCTACGGCCAACCGCCCACGGCACCCGAGTTGTACGGCATCAACACACGGCACGACGACATCGAACTCGCAGTCGTGAACGCGGCCTTGTCCGCCGATCGACCGATCCTCGCGATCTGCCGCGGTGTTCAGATCATGAATGTGGCACTCGGTGGCACTCTCGTTCAACACATCGCCACTCACGGCGACCACACTCGTCAGTTCCATCCGGTGTCACTGGTCGACGGCTGTCGTACCGCACTGGCGATGGGAACCAACACACCCACGGCCTGCCACTCGTATCACCATCAGGCGCTCGACCGACTCGGTACGGGTGTGAACGTGGTGGGTCGCCACGCCGACGGAACCATCGAAGCAGTGGAGGTGGACGGACACCGCTGGGTGGTCGGAGTGCAGTGGCATCCGGAGGATTCGGCGACCGACGACTCGCATCAGCAAGCCCTGTTCGATGCGTTGATCCGAGAATGCTGACCGGGACGCTCGAGCTCAGGTGTGGGCCGGGCACTGCGGCTTGAAGAAACACCAATCGCACAGTTTGGTGACATTGCACTCGAACTTCTCCGACTCGCAGGCCGCGTCGACCGCTTCTTTGGTCTCGACGATCGTGCCGCGCGCGATGGCCAACTTCACCGGGGTGACAGTGACGTCGTGGCGTACGCCGTCCTTGAGATAGAGGAGTTCGACGCGCGACGTTTCTTCCTGATCGGACTCCTGCAACATGAGCGCATAGGAGAACAACTGGAAGAATTTGTCGTCTTCCGATTTGAAACGCGGGTTCGGAATCTTGCCGGTCTTGTAGTCGCCGATCACCACGAAACCCGAGTCGTCGATGTGGAATCGATCGATGTATCCCTTCATCGCCACACCGTCGACGTCGCTCAACACCTCGTGTTCCATGCCCATGAGTTCGACCGAACTCGGCTCTTCGACCTTCCAGAGATTCTTCAGGCACTCGAAGGCCTGAATCTTGAAGTCGCGAATCTCGCCCTGCTTCTTGTCGAGAGCGTTGACGGCCTTCTCCCATTCGCTCACCTGCCAGCGCTCGCCGGCCAACTGCTTGACCGCGTCGAGGGTGCGTTCGTCGGCGTCGAGTTGGTAGAGGTGCTCGAGTACTTCGTGCACGAAGGTTCCGAGGTGGGTGGCCCACGACGGCGGTTCCTTGATGCCGTCGATCCGCGAGAACTTGAACTTCTGCGGGCAGTCGCGGTACGTGGTGATGGACGACGGCGACAGGTAGGCGGGGGCCTTCAACACCAGATCAGTCTGACACGGCGGTGTGTCAGAGGTATGGAAGTCAGCGAACGACGACCAGCGCGTCGCGAGTGGCGTCGATCAACCAGCCCGGGAACACGCCGGCCACGAGGGTGAACACCACCGAGGCCAGGACCACGACGCCAGCGGTCCAGGGCACGGTGACCTTCTCGCGCGCGTCGTCTCCCGACTCGGCATCCGACATCCACATGCTGATCATGATGCGCAGGTACAAGAACGCCGACACCACCGAAGCCACCATGGCAACGATGGCCACGGCGTAACTCTCGTTGTCGGCCGCCGCCTTGATCACACTGAACTTGGCGATGAAACCCGACGTGACCGGCATACCGGCCTGCGCCAGCAAGAACACCGTCATGGCCAGAGCGAGCAGAGGACGCTCCTTGCCGAAGCCGCGGAACGAACCGATGTCGCTGGCGCGATCGCCCGAACGCGTCACCAACGACACGACGGTGAACGTGCCGATCACGAGCACCGAGTACAGAAGCAAGTAGAGCAACGACGACGGGATGCCATCCTGGTCGCCGGCGTGGCCGGCCGCTTCGACGCCGATGAGGATGAAGCCGGCGTGACCGATGGACGAGTACGCGAGCATGCGCTTCACATCGGACTGCACGATGGCCAGCACCGAACCGACCACCACCGACGCGATGGCCAGCACCCACACGACCGGACGCCAGTCGTCGGCCCGGGCGCCGAGACCGGTGGTGAGAATACGCAACATGGCGGCGAAGGCCGCGAACTTGCCGACCGAGGCCATGAACGACGTGCTCGGTGTGGGTGCACCTTGGTACACGTCGGGTGTCCAGAAGTGGAACGGAACCGCCGCCACCTTGAACGCGAGGCCGACCATGAGAAGAGCGACGCCGGCCAGGAGCAACGCGTCGTCACCCTTCACGAACACCTGCTGCGAGAGCAACTGGCCCGAACGGGCGATGTTGGTGGTGCCGACCGCGCCGTACACGAGGGCGATGCCGTAGAGGAAGAAAGCCGAGGCGAATCCGCCGAGCACGAAGTACTTGAGGCCGCTCTCCTGGCTGTCGACCCGGCGACGGTGGCTGGCCGCCAACACGTACAACGCGATCGAGAGTGTTTCGAGGCCGAGGAACAGCACGACCATGTCGTTGGATGCCGCCATGATCATGGCGCCGATGGCGGCGCACACGTACATGCTGTACGTCTCGGGTCCTTCGAGCTGCTCACGGCGCAAGTACTCGGATGTCGACAACGACACCAAGCCGGTGGCGATCGTGACACCGATCCAGACGAACAGCGTGAAACGGTCGATCGCCAGTGCGTTGTTGATGATCGACACCGGGCCTTCGTGACCGACGCGATTCCAAAGCACCATCTCGACGACGAGAGCGGCCGCACACAAGACCGCGGTGGACACCGCGTACAGACCACGGGGCCACACCTTCGTGAGCGAACCGGTCACGAGAACCAGCAGCGTTCCACCGAGCAGGACGATCAGCGGGGTGATCGCCAGCCAATCGATCGACGGGTACTGCACCATCAGCCCTCACCTCCTTCGCCGTGTCCGGTGTGATCGGACACCGGCACCACGAAGTCGGTCTTCTCCTCGACGCGTTCGAGCAGAGCCTTCACGCTCGGTTCGATGCGATCGAGCATGGGCTTCGGATACACACCGCAGAACACGATGAGAGCGATGAACGGAAACAGAACCGCGCCTTCACGAAGACGTAGTTCGCGGAACGACGAGTTGGCTTCGTCGGGCTCGCCGTGGAACACGCGCTGGTAGGCCCAGAGGAGATAGAGCGCGGCGAGGATCACACCGGTGGCACCGATCACGACCCACCAACGGGCGGTGGAGAACGACCCGATGAGAACGAGGAACTCACCGACGAATCCGTTCAGGCCCGGAACACCGATACTCGAGAGCATGACCACCATGAAGGCGGCCGCGAAGATCGGGGCGACCTTCTGCAGACCCTTCAACTCGGCGATCTGACGAGTGTGACGACGCTCGTAGATCATGCCCACCAGAAGGAAGAGCGCACCGGTGGACACACCGTGGTTGACCATCTGCATCACACCACCGCTGATGGCTTCGGACGTGAACGCGAAAGTACCGAGCACGATGAATCCGAGGTGGGCCACCGACGAATAGGCGACCAATCGTTTGAGGTCGGATTGCATGGTGGCCGCGATGGCGCCCCAGATGATGCCGATGACGGCCAGAGTGAGGAACACCTCACGGCTCCAGACCGCGGCCTCCGGGAAGAGGTACACGCCGAAGCGCAGCAGACCATACGTGCCGAGCTTCAAGAGCACACCGGCCAGGATGACCGAACCAGCGGTGGGTGCCTGCGTGTGCGCATCGGGCAACCACGTGTGCAGCGGAAACAGCGGAACTTTCACCGCGAAGGCGATGGCGAAGGCGAAGAACAACCACCGACCCGTACTGGCCGCGAAATCGGATCCTTCCGCGATCTCCACCAAGTCGAAGGTGAGGCGGCCAAGATCGTCACGAGCCAGCAGAGCCGTGGTGACGATGCCCACCAACATGAGGGCCGATCCGACCATCGTGTACAAGAAGAACTTGGTGGCCGCGTACACGCGCTGGTCGTAACCCCAACCGCCAATCAAGAAGTACATCGGCACGAGCACGATCTCGAAGAACAAGAAGAACAACACGAGGTCGAGGCTCAGGAACGAGCCCATCACGCCGGCTTCGAGCAGGAGCAACCAGGCGAGATACGGCTTCTCGTCGTGATGCGGATCGCAACCGACGATCACGAGCGGGAAGAGAACTCCGGTGAGCACCACGAGGAAGAGCGAGATGCCGTCGACACCGAGGTGCCAGCCGATCCCCCACGAGTCGATCCAGGAGTGCTGCGACACCAACTGGAACCCGCCGTCGTGTGTATCGAACTCGGCGAGCAACCACACACTCATTCCGGCCGTGGCCACCGACGACACGAGAGCGACGAGTTTGGTGATCTCGGGGCGATGACGCGAACCGAGAGCAGTGAGAACGGCACCGATCAGCGGCACCAACACCAGGGCGGTGAGGACCGGGAACGGAGCGGCCGGAGCCGAAGCGGCGAAGAGAGACATCAGAGCACCACCCCGCGAAGGAAGAACCACACGAGGAGCGCGACGACTCCGAGGCCGATACCGGCGGCGTAGTTGCGAACCGCGCCGGTCTGAGCACGACGCACGTACGAGCCGGCCGTGCGCACGACGCGGCCCACGCCGTTCACGGCGCCGTCGACCACCACGCGATCGGTCCAGGCCACCGCATCGAACGACTTGCGTCCGGGTCCACCCATGAAGTTGGAGATTGCGGAGTCGTAATGCCAACCGTCGGCGAGCACCTTGGGTTCGATGGCAGCCACCTTCTTCTTGCCGTACACCAACACCGAGGCCGCGATACCGCTCAACGCCACCACCACGGCGATGCCGAGCAACACGTACTTGTTGTCGTAGGCCCACGTTCCCTTGATCTTGGCCTCACCGAACTCGACAACCGGATGGAGCCACTTCTCGAGGAAGTGCAGATCTTTGGAGAACGGCAACTGCATGGCGCCACCCACCACCGACAGGCCGGCCAGAACCACGAGTGGAATCCACATGGCCGCCGGGCTCTCGTGCGGCTTGAAGTCGCCATGAGCACCGTGCTCTTCGCTCTGATCGTGCCAACGGGCCTCACCGAAGAAGACCATGATCACCTGGCGAGTCATGTAGTACGCGGTGAGCAACGCGGTGATCATTCCGACCACGTAGAGAATCGGACTCTTGGCGAAGGCGTAGAGCAGGATCTCGTCCTTGCTCCAGAAGCCGGCGAACGGCGGCACACCGGCGATGGCGAGCCAGCCGATGATGAACGTGAAAGCCGTGATGGGCATGAGCAGTCGAAGGGCGCCCATCTTGCGCATGTCCTGTTCGTGGTGCATGCCATGGATGACCGAGCCCGAACCGAGGAACAACAGCGCCTTGAAGAACGCGTGCGTGACCATGTGGAAGATCGCGGCCACGTACGCACCCGAGCCAACGGCCAGGAACATGAAGCCCAACTGGCTCACGGTGGAATACGCCAACACCTTCTTGATGTCGTTCTGCGCAACGGCGATGGTGGCGGCGAAAAATGCCGTAGCCACTCCGACGATCGCGATGAGCGTGGGGGCCCAGTCGTAGGCCACCTCGATCACCGGGTTCACACGCGTCATGAGGAAGACACCCGCGGTCACCATGGTGGCGGCGTGGATCAGAGCCGACACCGGAGTGGGGCCTTCCATGGCGTCGGGCAACCAGATGTACAGTGGCAACTGCGCACTCTTGCCGCAGGCACCGATGAACAGCATCAGCGCGATGGCGGTGGCCGTGACACCGGAGATGATTCCTTCTTCGGCGGCGTGGTTGATGCCCTCGTAACTGAGGGTTCCCGCGGCGCCGAAGGCGAGGAACATGCCCATCATCACGCCCCAGTCACCCACACGGTTGGTGACGAACGCCTTCTTGCCCGCGGTGGCCGCGCTTTCGCGCGTGTGCCAGAACGAGATGAGGAAGTACGAGCAGGTGCCCACACCTTCCCAACCGAGGAAGGTGACGAGCAGGTTCTCGCCCATCACGAGCATGAGCATCGAGAACACGAAGAGGTTCAAGTACAAGAAGAACTTCGAGAACTTGGGGTCTCCGTGCATGTAGCCGGTCGCGTACAGGTGGATCAGCGAACCGATACCCGTCACGAAGAGAACCATCGTGATGCTGAGCGGATCGGCCAAGAAGGCCAAGTCGACCTTCAACGATCCGACCGGCACCCACGAGAAGAGCGACTGGACGTGGTGACGCTCTTCTTCGGGATTGTTGAGCAGATCGAAGAACACTCCGGCCGCCACCACGAACGACCCGGCGACCATCGCGGTCGCGAGGTGACCCGCCTTCGGTTCGCCGAGCAGACGACCGAACACGAGGATGATGAGGAAACCGGCCAAGGGCAGAGCCGGGATGAGCCACAGCAAGTCGAGCATGGTCAGCCCTTCAACTGCGCGATGTCGTCAGCCGTCGCACCGGGGCGGCGGCGCATGATCGACACGATGATTCCGAGTCCCACCACGACTTCGGCCGCGGCCACCACCATCACGAAGAACACGGTGGTCTGACCCCCGATGTCGCCCAGGCGCTTGGCCAGCGCCACGAAGCTGAGGTTGACGGCGTTGAGCATCAGTTCGATGCACATGAACATCACGAGCGGGTTGCGACGAACCAGCACACCGACGGCGCCGATGCCGAAGAGCACGGCTCCGAGCACGAGGTACCACGTGGTGGTGGGAGTAGCAGCAGCGAGCAGACTCACGACTCACCCTTCCCCGACTTGATTCGGCGCGTGAGCATGACGGTGCCGACCACGGCCACCACGAGCAGAACCGAGGTGAGTTCGAACGCGACCACGTAGTCGCCGAACACACTGCGCGCGATCTGGCGGACGTTCGAGTCGTTGTCACCGGTGACGGTGGGGATCTCGAGGCCGTTACCGCGTCCGATCGCGTCACGCGACGACGACACCGCGGCGGTGACGAGTCCGATCACACCGACGCCGACCACCAGGGCCATGGGACGCTGAACTTTGAACGGTTCGATGGTGATGTCTTCGGTCCGATCGACACCGAGCAACATGATCACGAACAAGAAGAGAACGACGATCGCGCCGGCGTACACGATCACCTGCACCGCGGCGAGGAAGTGAGCTTCCAGTGCCACGAAGTGGACGGCCACACCGAACAGAGTGAGCACGAGGCTGAGGGCGGCGTGCACCGGGTTGGGGCGCAGAATCACGCCGACCGCGCCGACGATCACCATCGCCGCGGCGATCACGAAGACGCCGAGTTCCATCAGTGTTCGGCCTTCGGTCCCGTCTGGCTGGCGTCGCGCTTGGTCTGGTCGGGTTCGGGAGAGCGCACGCCGTACCCGAGTTCACCGCTCCAACCCACCACACCTTCGAACGTGGCGTCACCCGACGGTGCGGTGGCCCGCACCCAACCGGATGTGAGGAGGTCTTCGCCCTCGCGCCAGTCCTCCCACGGCATGTGCTTCGGCTTGCCGTCGTCGCCGACGAGAAGTTCGGACTTGGTGTAGATCGCATCACGACGATTGGTGAAGGAGAACTCGAACAACTTGGTCTCGGTGATGGCCTCGGTGGGGCACGCCTCCACGCACAGGTCGCAGTGAATGCACCGCAGATAGTTGATCTCGTACACGAAACCGAATCGCTCGCCCGGTGACGTCGGGTTGTCGGGATCGTTGTCGGCACCGCGAACGTAGATGCACTTGGCCGGGCACACACCCGCGCACAACTCGCAGCCGATGCACTTCTCCATGCCGTCCTCGTAACGATTGAGGACGTGACGACCGTGCAGACGCTCGGGCTTGGGGGCCTTCTCGTCACGCTGCGGCTTACCGCGCTTGAGCTCGCGACCACCGGAGTACTCACGAGTCACGCGATTGCGCTTGCCCACCTGACGAAGGGTGATGAGGAATCCACCGAGGTAACCCATCAGAACGTGGCCCCCTCTCGTTCACGATTGGCTCGGCTGACCTTCATGGCCAGGGAGATGAGACCCGCGCACACGATCAGGACGACTGCGCTCACGATGGCCACCACCGCTTGGTTCCAGTCCTGGTCGCGGCCGAGACGCAGCGCGGCCATCAACATGAACCAGCCGAGCGACATCGGGATCAGGATCTTCCAACCGAGATCCATGAGTTGGTCGTAACGGAACCGCGGCAACGTGGCACGGAACCACACGTACACGTAAAGGAACAACAGCACCTTGGCGATGAACCAGATGGTTCCCTCGATGGCACCCGGGATCACCGGGATGTCGAACAATCCCTGCGGGCCACCCCAGAAGAGGGTGACGATGATGCCGCTCATGGTGACGGTGTTCATGAACTCGGCCAGGAAGAAGAGACCGAAGCGAATGCTGGAGTACTCGGTGTTGAAACCGCCCACCAGTTCCTGTTCGGCCTCCACGAGATCGAACGGCGGCCGATTGAGTTCGGCGGTGGCCGCCAACAAGAAGATGATGAAGGGAACGACCCCGGTGGAGACCACGTGCCAGTTGGCGAAGCCGTCCTGATTGGCCACGATGCCACTGGTGGACAACGTGCCCGCGAGCAAGAGAACCGTGGCAATGCTCAGACCGAGCGCTGCTTCGTACGACACCATCTGCGCGGAGGCGCGAACCGAACCGAGCAGTGGATACTTCGAACCGCTCGACCAGCCGGCGAGCATGATGCCGTACACCGCGATGGACGACAGTGCGAGAACCAACAAGATTCCGACCGGCGGATCGGCCAACTGAACGCGCGTCTGCTCGCCGAACCAGGTGACGATGCCGTTCTTGCCGTCGCTGAAATCGCCACCGAGCGGAATGACCGACCACACGAGGAACGCCGGCACGAACGCCAGGTACGGGGCCAACTTGAACACGAATCGATCGGCGCGATCGGGCAACAGATCTTCTTTGAAGAACAACTTGATGCCGTCGGCGAGAGTTTGCAGAAGACCCCACGGGCCCGCCTTGTTGGGCCCGATGCGGTTCTGCATGCCGGCGATGGCCTTGCGCTCGAACCACACCATGAACATGGTGACCAAGAGACCGATGGCGAAGATCGCCACGACCTTCAGGATGATGATGAGCAACGGTGTCCAGAGAAGATCACCGATGGCAACCGGATCGAGGGCGAGCAAGCGAACCATCAGAGGTTCTCCAGTCGCACGTCGTTCACGAGTGCGGAGGCGTCGATGAGCTCGCCCACTTTGCCGCCGGGCTGATTGAACGGCACCCACGCGGTACCGCGATGCACCGTGGCGTCGGCCTCGACGCGCATGACCACACTCGTGCGCGCTCCGATGGCCTTCACGTTCGAGCCAGCCGGGGCACCGAGTCGATCGAGATCGAGCGGGTGCAAGTAGATGGCCGCGCCGGGTGCCAACAGCGCCAGCGACGGTGAGTTGGCCACGTTCTGACCCGCGTCGTACAACTTGCGGCTCACGACGAGGCGATACGAAAAGCCGGCACGCTCGGGAACGTCGGGAACGGGCGACGCGATCGGCGCCGAACCCACGTGAGCGAGCAGAACACCGTCGGGCGACGACTTGAGTGCGGCCCGATCGATCGGACGGAACGCCGACTGAGTGCTCACCATCTGTTCGAACACGTCGTGCACCGAACCGACTCCGAGGTCGACGTCGAGGAGATCGGCCAGTTCGACCGCAACCATCCAGTCGGGGCGTGACGTGCCACGAGTGGTGACCTTGCGCGACAACTGCGAGACACGGCCTTCGAGGTTGGTGGTGGTGCCATCCTTCTCGCCGAAGGCAGCAGCCGGCAGAACGATCTGCGCCTGACTCGACGACGTGGTCATGAAGGTGTCGAGGCTCACGATGTTGGGAACACCGGTGAGTGCGCGGCGCGCGAGATCGGCATCGGGGAAGTCGGCCAACGGGTCGGCACCCACCAACACGAGACAGTTGATCTTGCCGGCGGCGGCCCGTTCGAGGATGTCGACCGCCGAACCCGAACCCAGGCCGGCCGACAACGCGCCCCGCACGTTGCCACGACGCAACACCGGCAGCACCTTGGCGTTCGGAACGAGTTCCATCACGGCGGCCAGTGCCGACATGGTGAATTCGGGCGACTCGGCGAGATTGCCGCGACCGACCACCACCACGACCGATCCCTTGCCGAGTTGGCTGACGACGGCAGTTTCGGTGAGCGTCGAACGCACCGCGGCCACCTGCTGACCCGGCTCGTGACCGGTGTGCTTCCAGGCGTACCGCGTGAGGCCCGATTCCTTGGAACCGAACTCGACGATCTTCGAACGCTTCTTCTCGGATGCGTCGCGAAGACGCAAGTGAAGAACCGGCAGTTCTTCTTTCAGATCGGGGCCGAGCACGATGACGGTGGACGCGTTGGCGGCTTCGTCGATGGTGGCCTGCGGGTACGCATACACCGTCGACGGCAGACCGTCACCGAGTTGGGCGTCGACATTCGATGTTCCGAGAGCGCGGGCCAGACGCGACCACGCATACGCGTCTTCGTTTGTGCTACGTGCACCACCGAGGATCGCCACGCTGCCGGCGCCACCGTCACGCAGAGCCGACGAGACGAGTTCGGCGGTGGCCCGCAGAGCCGACGACCAATCGGTCTCGACGAACTTTCCGTCTCGCTTGATGAGCGGCTGTTCGAGACGGGCGTCGGATGCGACGGCCTCGAAGTTGAAGCGTCCCTTGTCGCACAGCCAACTCCAGTTGACGGGGTCGCTGTCGACACCTTGGTAACGCAACAACTCGTCGCGACTCGATTCGACCGTGATACGACAACCAACCGAGCAGGTTGTGCAGGTGCTCTCGACCTTCTCGAGATCCCACGGACGCGCCTTGAAGCGATACGGCTTGGCCGTGAGCGCACCAACCGGGCAGATCTGCACGGTGTTGCCCGAGAAGTAACTGCTGAACGGTTCGTCGGGGAACGTGAGCACCTGCGTGTTGTTGCCACGCGAGGTGAAATGAATGAGGGCATCGCCGGCCACTTCGTCGGCGAACCGTGTGCAGCGGTCGCACAGGATGCACCGCTCGCGGTCGAGCAGAACGATGTCGCTGATCGGGATCGGCTTCTCGTAGTGGCGCTTCTCTTCGACGAAACGGCTTTCTCCCGGACCATGGCTGAACGCCTGGTCCTGCAGCGGGCACTCGCCACCCTTGTCGCACACCGGACAATCGAGCGGATGATTGGCGAGCAGCAGTTCGAGGATGCCCTCGTGCGCGCGCTTCACCTGCGGAGTGTCGGTGCGCACCACTTGGCCATCGGCCACCGGTGTCATGCACGACACGACCATCATGGGTCCGCGCGGACCTTCGACTTCCACGAGACACTGGCGGCACATGCCGACCGGGCTCATGCGCGGGTGGTAACAGAAACGCGGGATGTAATCACCGCTGCGATCGGCCGCGGCGATGATGAGTTCACCCTTGCGAGCCACCACCGAGCGACCGTTGATCGACATGGTGACCGCGTTGGGGTCGACGGGCGGCTGGTTCTCGTCGCTCGTCACGTTGGTCTCGGTGGAGGTCATGACACCGACCCCGACACCGGAATACGAGTGCGCTTGGTGACACGCGCTTCGAACTCGCTACGGAACAGTGTGAGAGCCGAGTGCACCGGCGCGTAGGCCGACGGACCCACGAAGCAGATGGTGTTCATGCGATACGGGAATGGCACCGCCGACAGTCCGAGTTCGGTACTCGACGCGTGCGGGAAAGCCCCCGGGCAGATGGACTCACCCACTTCGAGCAACTGGTCGAGATCGGCGTCGGTGCCCTTGCCGTCGACGATGCGCGACAGGATTCGCTCGAGCCAGGTGCCGCCTTCACGACACGGCGTGCACTTGCCACACGACTCGTGGGCGTAGAAACGAGTGAGCGTGAGCGCGGCGCGCGGAATGTCGGTGGTGTGATCCATCACCATGACCGCACCCGATCCGAGCATCGAGCCGGCCGGGCCCACCTGACTGGCCTCGAAGGGCAGATCGAGTTGTTCGGGGGTGAACCACGGAGCCGAACCACCACCGGGCACGAAAGCCTTGAGTTGATTGTCGTTGCGAATGCCCTGACAGAAGTCGTCGCCGTAGAGGAGATCGCGGAACGTGGTGGTTCCGTTGATGATCTCGTACACACCCGGACGCTTCACGTGTCCGGACACCGCGACCATGCGCGTACCGGGCGATGTCTTGGTGCCGATCGCGGTGTACGCCTCGGCACCGTTGACGAGCAACCACGGGAGATTGGCGAGCGTCTCGACGTTGTTGACGATGGTGGGCTGTCCGTACAAACCGATGGCGGCCGGGAAGTATGGCGGCTTCAGTCGGGGCATACCGCGGTTGCCTTCGAGACTCTCGATGAGCGCGGTCTCTTCACCCACCACGTAGGCGCCGGCACCCCAGTGCAACACGATGTCGACCGAGAAGCGGCTCCCCATGATGTTCTTGCCCACGTATCCAGCGGCGTAGGCCTCGTTGAGTGCCGTGGCCACGCGCTCTTGCGCGACCGCCATCTCTCCGCGGATGTAGAGGAAACACTGCGACAGGCCAGCGGCGTAACACGCGATCAGACATCCTTCGATGAGCTGATGCGGATCGCGCTCCATGAGCAAACGGTCCTTGTAGGTGCCGGGCTCGCTCTCGTCACCGTTGACCACGAGATACCGCGGCCACTTGCCCTGCGGGGTGAGGCCCCACTTGGTTCCGGCCGGGAAGCCGGCGCCACCGCGACCGAGCACGGTGGCGTTCTTGACTTCGTCGTGCACGTCGGAGGGCGTGCGACCGAGTGCCTTCTTCAGACCCTGATAGCCACCGGTCGCGAGATACCGCTCGAGAAAGAACGAGTCGTCGTACTGGAAACGCGAGGTGACGATCTGGGGACGATCGCCAGTGATGAATCCGGGTGCGTGCGGATAGGAGGTCACAGCGCCGCCTTTCCGTCGAACCAAGACGGGCCATCGGACACGTCTTCAGGAGCCACCGCACCCACCACGCGATCGGCGGCCGCACGCTGACGAACTCGGGCCACCGTGCCGTGCGGCGGAATTTCTCCGTCGAGACGACCGGCGCGCAAGTCGTCGACGAGTTGGTCGAACGACTCGTTGGTGACGCGGAAGCGATAGCGATAGTTGACCTGCAGACACGGCGCCTCGGTGCACGCGGCCTGACATTCGGCCCGCTCGAGCGTGATGAGTCCGTCGTCGGTGGTGCCACCCAACTTCACGTCGAGCGCATGCTCGGCGTGATGGATGAGCTCGTCAGCGCCCAGGAGCGCACACGACATGGTGCCGCAGATGTTCACGAGGTACTTGCCCACCGGCTCGAACTTGAACATCTCGTAGAACGACGCGGTTCCGAACACTTCGGCCGAGGTAGCACCCACCAGTTCACCGATGTGCACCATCGCATCGTTGGAGACGTAGCCGTCCTGTTGTTGAGCGAGATGCAGCAACGGAATGGTGGCCGAACGCGAACGCGGATAGCGCGCGATGATCTCGCGCGCCACGCGGACGTTTTCTTCGGTCAAGCGGGCCATCAGCGATCGACGTCTCCGAGAACGGGGTCGACCGACGATATGACGGCGACGGCATCGGCCACCAAACCGCCTCGCATCATGTGCGGAAGCGCCTGGATGTTGACGAAACTCGGGGCCCGCATGTGGATGCGGTAGGGCTTGGGGCCGCCATCGCTCACGATGTAGCAACCGATCTCGCCACGCGGACTCTCGATGCCCACGTACGCCTCACCCTCGGGCACCTTGAATCCCTCGGTAAAGATCTTGAAGTGGTGGATGAGGGCTTCCATCGACTCGTCGATACGACCACGCGGTGGCGGGGTGACCTTCTTGTTCTGGATCCGGTAGTCGCCCGCCGGCATGCGATCGAGGATCTGGCGCACGATCTTCATCGACTCACGTACTTCGTTGAGACGAATCGCGTAACGGTCGAACGCGTCGCCGTACGAGCCGACGATCACGTCGAACTCCATCTCGGCGTACTTCATGTAGGGCATGTCGCGACGGAGGTCCCACGGGACGCCGGTGGAACGAAGGATCGGACCGCTGGTGCCCAGCGCCAACGCCTCGCTGGCGGTGATGACACCGACACCCTGGAGACGCTCGCGCCAGATGGGCTGGTTGGTCATGAGGATGTCGTATTCCTCGAGACGCGGCGGGAGCATGTCGAGGATGTCGAGCACGTCGTCACGCCAGCCCGGCGGCAGATCGGCCGCGAGTCCGCCGGGGCGAATGAAGTTGTGGTTCATGCGCAGACCGGTGACCTTCTGGAAGAAACGCAGCACCTCTTCGCGCTCGCGCCAGCCGTACAACATCATCGACACCGCACCGATGTCCATGCCGTTGGTGGCGAGGAAGAGCAGGTGGCTGCTCATGCGATTGAGCTCGGACAAGAGCATGCGCATCCAGACGGCGCGCTCGGGGATGTCGTCTTCGATGCCGAGCAACTTCTCGACGGCCATGGAGAACACCAGCTCGTTGTTGAGCGGGCTCAGGTAGTCCATGCGGGTGACGTTGGTGCCGCCCTGGAGATAGGTGAGATCTTCACCGGTCTTCTCCATACCCGTGTGCAGATAACCGACGATGGGCTTGCAGCGCAGAACGGTTTCGCCCTGGAGTTCGAGCATGAGACGCAACACACCGTGAGTGCTCGGGTGCTGCGGACCCATGTTGATGATCATCGTCTGGTCTTCGTCGGAGTCGACCGGCAACTGACCGAGCTGGGCCGCCTCGGCCTCGCTCAGACGCAACACCGCGCCGACTTCACGCATGAGTTCGCGGGGCCCGATCTCGCTCCGGGGCTTCATCTCCTGTCCGCCTTCGCTCGTCTGGCGGATGTTCTCGACGGCGGTCACGAGTTGGCTCCCTTGAACTGAACGGGAATGCGACCGACCGCGTAGTCCTTGCGAAGCGGGTGACCTTCCCAGTCTTCGGGCATCAAGATGCGCGTGAGATCGGGGTGGCCATCGAAGCGAATGCCGAACAGGTCGAAGACTTCGCGCTCCATGGCTTCGGTGCCGGGCCACAAGTCGAAAGCCGATGCGATGGTGGGATCGGATTCGGGCACCTGAACGCGAACGCGCAAACGATCTTTGCTGGCGATCGAGATGAGGTTGACGACGACTTCGAATCGTTCGGCCTCGATACCAGCCGGAAGCTCGCGGCCCGGATGAGTGAGATAGTCGACCGCGGTGAGGTCGGTGCACATCGTGAAACCGTCGTCGAGCAACTTCTTGAGAAGAGCCACGTAGGTCTGACGGCTCGGGTGAACGACCTTCTGGCCGCGCGACCACGACACCGGTGAACCGTGCGACGACTCCGATTCGGTCATGCCGAAGCTCCCTGACGCGAGGGCATCAGCGACACCGGCTGAGCGGCCGGAACCTCGGTGATGTGGATGTTCGCACCGGCACCCGACTCGGAACGACGACGCATGATCTCACCGTCTTCGATCTTCTGATGAAGTGTTTCGATCGCGTGGATGAGCGTCTCGGGTGTGGGCGGGCAACCAGGTGCGTACACGTCGACCGGAACCACTTGGTCGACACCTTGCACCACGGCGTAGTTGTTGAACATGCCGCCACTCGATGCGCACACGCCCATGGAGATGACCCACTTGGGTTCCATCATCTGGTCGTACACCTGGCGCAGAACGGGAGCCATCTTCTGGCTCACGCGACCGGCCACGATGAGGATGTCGGCCTGACGCGGCGACGCACGGAACACTTCCATGCCGAACCGCGCGATGTCGTAGTGCGCGCCGCCGGTACCCATCATTTCGATCGCGCAACAGGCCAGGCCGAACGTGGCGCCCCAACTCGAACGACTGCGCGACCACTTGACGAGGTCTTCGATCTTGCCGGTGAGGAAGTTGTGCTGGATGCCACCGAGGCCATCATCGAGCACATTGCGCACGAGACTCATGTTGTCGAACCTCCTGCTGCTTACGCTGCCTGCTCGGCGTCGAGACGGCCTTCGAGGCCGACGCGACGGATCGTCGATGACGACGTGCGTTCACTGCTCACGGCGTCGGACAGTCGACGAGCACGAGCGATCGGACCCCAATCGAGCGCACCACGCGCGATCACGTATACGAACGTCAAGAAGAACACCGAGCTGAACGCCAGCATTTCCCAGAACGCGAACGCGCCGAGCTCTTGACGAGCCACGGCGAACGGATAGATGAAGATGATTTCGATGTCGAACATGATGAACAACATCGCCACGATGTAGAAGCTCACCGGGAAGCGCTCGGGTGGTTCGCGACTGGGAAGAATTCCACATTCGTACGGCGCTTCCTTGGCGACCGACGGACGACGCGGAGCCAGCAACCGCGACGCGATGAAACTGAGTACCCCGAACAGCACCCCCACGATCAACAACGCGACAACCGGAAGGTACTGACCCATGAACTACGCCTTGGCCGGAACGACAGCGCCGGTGTGCACGGCGAGGATCTTGTCGCGACGATGCAACATCCAGCAACAGAGCAGGAAGATGATCGTGGAGCCGATGGTGATGAACGCGGCCGGCTGACGCTTCGAGCCGAGGTCACGGATCATCACGACGTACTGATGCGGCTGCGTCTCGTCGACCACGGGTCGAGACGGGGCGCGACCTGGTTCGACGCGCTGCGGCACGACCGGAGCGATCTCGACGATCGCGTACTTGGGCTTGTGCAAGAACGCGGTGAAGTCGATCTCGTCGGTGATCTTGGGCCAGCGGTCGCCACCACGGAGGTACACCGCAGTGGCTTCGTACTCGCCGGCCGCGTACAACTCGGCCTCGACCTGGATGATTTCGTCGGCGGCCGCGATGGCCTGACCACGACCACGGTCGTCGTCGGGCAACTTGGTCCAGCCACTCGACACGAGTGCTTCACCCGTTCGAGTGGCCACATCGACCGGAGAGGCCACCGCATCCACCAACACGGGAGCATCGAGGGCCTCGGCGTCGAGGAGTCGCGGACCTTCACGCACGATGGTGAACGGCTGAGCCGGTTCCCACGTGGGCATGCGCCCGGTGAGACCGATGCCGTACGCCCACCAGATGGCTCCCATGGAGGCCATCCAGCCGAACAGTCCGGCGAAGGCAACCAGGAATCCGAGACGGAGACCCATGTTGGTGGCGAGCACCATGTACACGCTGCCGCACAACGCCACCACGCCGATGATGACGGTGAGGAGACCGCGGAGTTCGGGTTCCCAGCCGATGCACAGAAGTGCGTTCACAGTTCGCTCCGTACGTAGTTGACGACTTCACGGATCTGCGCGTCGGTGAGGAGGCTGCCGAAGCCGGGCATACGACCGCTGCCCTGACCCTGCACGCCGTACTTGGCGCCGTAGACCGAACCGGCCTTGATGAAGTCGATCATTTCTTGTTCGGTGGCGAAGTGCGAGTTGGTCGCGCCACCGGTGAGGTTCCAACCGAACGCACCCGCGCCGGTCTGACCGGGTTCACCCCAGCTCCAACCAGGCGTATGGCAGCGCGCGCAACTGAACGCACCCGAACCGAGGTCGAGGTTGAAGAGCGCTTCGCCGATGCTGTCGTACGTACCGGCTTCGACCAACTGCTCGGCCGCGGCCTGGATCTTGTCTTGTTCGGCCACCGGCAGGTGTCCGCCTTCGCAGGCACGCGCGTCGGCTTCGGGATCGATGCAGTTCTCACGCGGGATCTGAATGCTCTTCATGTACGCGATGAGGTTGTTGATCTGCTGCTCGTTCATGGGGCCACCGCCCTTGACACCCCAGGGCGACATGGGCGAGAACGGACGGCCGTATTCGAGAATGAAACGAATCTCGTCTTCGCTGAATCGATAGAAGACGGTGTTGACGGCCGGGGCCTTCCACGACACGGCCTTCACTTCGCCGGTCTTGCTGTCGGTGACGGTGTAAGGCGCGGCACCACCCGTTCCGTTCATTCCACCGTGGCAACCGGCGCAGTTGAAGCCGCCATCAGCGGTGGCCGCGAACAACTGGCCACCCCAACTCGCGAAACGATTCTGGTAGCCCTCTTCGGCACCCGACTGACGAGCCGGCTCGAACAACCAGTACACCGGCAGGCCGATGGTGATGGTCGCGAGCATGATCACGCCGAGGAACTGCATCCGCTCGAGACGACGACCTTCGAGTTCTTCGTCGTCGTAGTACGGCTTGCGGTTGGCCGCGAGTTCGATCTCGGAGCCGATCTCGTTGCGACCGGCCGCCCAGTTGAAGACGGCGTAGACGATCCAGGCCCCCGAGACAGCGATGGCGATGAGGATCGCGATGGTGGTGGAAGCGAGAGCGATCATGCTCAGTGTCCTCCTCCACCGGTGATGCAGTGCGGGCCTTCGGCTTCTTGGCCCGTGGTGTTCACACCGATGGCCGGACCGTTGAACACCTTGCCGGTGTCGACGATGATGCTGCCGTTGCTCACGGACACACCGAAGTGGTCCATACCGCGCGGAGCCGGACCGGCCTTCTTCTCACCGACGCGGTTGTACTGCGAACCGTGGCACGGACACTCGAACCACTGCGAGCTCTTGCACTCGGGAACGCGGCAACCGAGGTGTGGGCACTTCTGATACAGCGCGACGACTCCGGCTTCCATGCCCGCGAGCACCGACGGCTGCGTGGCGTACGCAGCGCGGGCCTTGGGCAGAGCGTCGGCGGGATACGCGGTGAGCCACGTACGAGCCTCGGGCTTGTACACGAAACCCTTCTCGCTACGGATCTGCACGATGAGATCGTCGAGACGGCCGACGTTGACCTTCGATCCGAATCCGCCACCCGCGCGCGGCCACAGGAACGCCACGACGGCGACGCCGAAGGCTCCGATGCTCGCGCTCATCATGGTGACAGCGGCGCGGTTGAAGAACTGACGGCGTGACACGGCCACGGCTTCGGCATCAGGTGCCTGCCAGGCGACCGGTGCGACTTCGTTGGCCTTCTCGATCGCGGTGGAACGAGCCTGCACCTCGGCCTTCTCGTACACGGCACCCGCAACAGGAGCCTCGGTCTTGGTCGACTTGTCGCGCTTCACCGTTTCGCGAGCGAGCGCACCGGCACCGCGAACATCGGAACGGCGAGCCGACGTCACGAGGACGACGGCGGCCAACACCACGATGGCGGCGATCGCAATGACGATGGTTGCTGCTGAGCTCATGTGATCGGTTACCTCACAACTCGAAGAAGAGACCGTCTCGCCAGGGGAAGACGAAGTTGAAGCCCGGGCCACGGAAGAACGAACCGATGATCACGAGCACGGCCCAGAACATGAGGTGCACGGTCATCAACGAGGTTGCGAACTTGCGATCTTCGGGCTTGTTGGACGGATTGCGGTCGATGTACGGCGCCAGGATGAGCGCGAACAACGCGATACCGGGAATGGTCACACCAGCCACCATGGGGTGGAACATCGTGAGCAGTTCCTGCAGACCGAGGAAGTACCACGGAGCCTTCGACGGGTTGGGCGTCTGGTTGGGGTTGGCCAACTGCAGAAGCGGTGCGTTCACGAAGATCGAGAAGAAGAACAAGAACGCGGTGCACGCGAGTGCGGCCACGAACTCGACGGCCAACAAGTGCGGCCACGTATGAACCTTGTCGACGGGTATGGCCTTCACGTCCTGAATGGATCCGGACTTGACGACGGTGAGCAAACGCTGCGTGTGCCCACCGGGTCCGGCGCCCACCGGCACACCACCGCTCGCCGGTGCAGCGGCAACGACAGCGGCGGCCTTCTCGGCCACCGCCACGGCGCCACCAGCGCTCTTGTCCTTGGCGGCGCGACTGCGCTCGAGCAAGTGCTCGGGGATACGCGAGTCGCCGCCATCGGACGACGACGCCGCGGCGCCACCTTCCGATGCCGCCTTCTCACGAGCCGCTTGCGCTCGCTTGAGGAGGTGTTCGGGAATCTCAGTCATGTCGATGAATCCTTTCGGCGCCCGATCACAGCGGCCCGGAGATGCCGCCGTCCTTGCGGACACGCCAGAAGTGGACGGCCATGAAGATCACGATGACGAACGGCAACATCAGCACGTGCAACACGTACCAACGCAGCAGAGTTTCGGAGCCGATTTCGACACCGCCGAGCAAGACGAATCTCACCTGCGATCCGAACACCGGTGTGTAACCCATCATGTTCGTACCCACGGCCACGGCCCACATGGCCAACTGGTCCCACGGGAGCAGGTAACCGGTGAACGAGAGCAACAGAGTGAGTGTCAACAACACGACACCGATCACCCAGTTGAACTCGCGCGGCGGCTTGTACGCGCCGTGGTAGAAGACGCGCGCCATGTGCAAGAACACGGTGAGCACCATGAGGTGAGCACCCCATCGATGCATGTTTCTCACCATGAGACCGAACGCCACCGACGTCTGCAAGCTCTTGATGTCGTTCCAGGCCGCCGTTGCTTCGGGGCGGTAGAAGAACATCAAGAAGATGCCGGTGACGGTGAGAAGAATGAAGAGGAAGAACGAGAGTCCGCCGAGGCAGAGCGTGTAACTCACCTTCACCGCGTGACGCTTCACCTTCACCGGGTGCAAGTGGTACAGCACCGAGTTCATGATCACGTACGAACGGTTACGCGGGCTGTCGCTGTAGCCCTTGCGGAAGATCGAGCCCGGACGGAAGATCGAGTTCCAGGCCTGGCTGCCCTGCACTGATTCGATCGTCTTGTTCAGACGCTCTTTGGCAGTCGGGCGGGGGTTGTCGATGACCTTGGCCATGTGTGTCTCCTAGAAACGCATTCCGTAGGCGTATCCGTGGTTGTTGGTGCGCGTGTGCGTGTCGCCGGTGGCGAGAGCCGCGCCGGCCTTTCCGAGGATGATGACCCCGGTCGGGCAGCGATCGACGCACAGCGCGCAACGCGTGCAGACGTCGTCGTCGATGATGAAGATCACGTTGTCGTTGGGGTCGAGACCCGGCTTCTCGGTGCCGACGGCTTCGGCCACCGCGTCGGGCTGCACCATGTGGATGCACTTCCACGGGCAGATGTCGACGCAGCCCTCGCACATGATGCATTCGCTCTGGTCGATGTGGATGAACTGCTTCGGCTTCACGGCCTTGGTCAGATAATCCGCATCCACCTCGACCAGTTGGTACTGGTCGGTGAACGGCATCATCGGCGGATTGGCGTCGGTCTTGGCCATGTCAGCCCTTCTTCACCAACGGACGGCCGTACGACGATTGCTCGAGTTCGGTGGACGCCGACTTGCCGCGCTTTTGCCACCAGACCCAGATCCAGACGTGCAGACCCAAGAAGAGCCCGTAGATGCCGGTGACGATGATGTCGCCCACCTGCGAATAGTTGATGTCGAACGGGAAGCTCCCGCCCTTGGCCTGCGACTTGAAGATGTCGCCGGGGCCGTAGAGCATCTTGTCGGACTGCCAGCCGAGTTCGTTCTGAACGTGCACGAGCCACTGGTGGGGCACGACGCCGTACGCCAAGAACATCACGAAGAACGCATAGGTGGCACCGAGCATGGCCTCGCCCCACGACACCGGAGTGCCGATCGGGCGGCGCTTGCCGTACCACAAGGCCAGACCCGTCAACGCGAGCGTGAGGATCAGCGAGACGATGAACGCCTGATTCATTCCCGGCCACTTGAGAATGTCGATCGCCAGCATTCGGCCGTTCATCCTTTCTGTGCCATGTCTGGTCTGCGCCCGAGGTGGACTGAGATGGCGCTGGTCGCGCCGGGGGTTGGTCGAAGAGAACTTTAGCCGTGACGGGCCTCATCAGACCCACTCCACACCTGGTCAGGCACCAAGACGTCGGTCACGGCGCATCTGAATCGGGTCACACGGAGGGGGGTTCGACGAGACCGTCCCGACCGAGGTACTCGGCAGGCCGCTCCCTAAATGGGTCTATCAGGCCGACCCCGGGGGCGAGCATGGTTGTGCACAAGTTCGCGGCTCGTCATTCGTCACGCAACGTCATGAACTGCTCCACCACCAACGGTCGTGTCGCGGACGGTCACCGGCACGCGGTGACATGAGCGTGAACTTGGGCGCAAATTCCGTTGTTCAGCGCGACGGGCTCTAATCTCGAGGGAGTCGTTGCGACCCCCACAGGGTCCCCCGAAAGGACTGGTCAGTGACCGAGATTCCCGAGCACCTCCTGAAGCGCTCTCGCGACCGCAAAGCCAGCGGTTCGGGTGATTCCGCCGGTGCTCCCTCCTCCCCGGGTAGCGAGGTCGTGGCCGCTTCCCCGGCTGCCCCGGCCACCCGAGCCGCCGCCCCCGAGCCGGTCGCCCCACCCGTGAAGCCCGACCCGCCCTACGTGGCCGCCGCCAAGAAGCGGGGCCGAATCCCGTCCTGGGCCATGCTCACCTTGTCGCTTCTGCCCCTCTTCGTGTTCATGTACGTGCGGGGCCTCCAGCCGCAAAAAGCCGAGGCCAGCGGCCCGATCCTGATCGGACAAGAAAATTACGGTGCCTGCGCGTCGTGCCACGGAGCCGACGGTTCGGGCGGCGCTGGCCGAGTCCTGAAGGACGGCGAATCGCTCCTCACGTTCCCCCACATCGAAGACATGCTGAACTGGGTCTACATCGGATCCGAGGCCTTCCGGGCCGCCGGGGTGGCCAGTTACGGCGACCCCAATCGCGAGGGCGGCGCCCATGCCCCGTACTCGTACAACGGCAGCCCGATGCCGGCCCAAGGGGCCAAGTACGGCGGCGCGCTCACCGACTACGAGATCCTGGGTCTGGTCTGCCTCATCCGCTACGACCTGTCGGGGGCCGACCCGACGGGCGACTGGGCCGAGGAATACGAGAAGTGGTGCAGCCCCGAGAGCGAGATCTTCGCCAACTTGGAGGGCGGATCGCTCACGTTCGACAGCCCCGAGCTGAACATCGGCACCGACCCGCGTCTCGGCACCACCGCCAGCGAGATGGTCGGTGGCGGCGAGTGATCGCCGTGTGACCGACGGAACGCATCACACCCGCATTCGCACCTCGCCCACCTGAGCACGTCGTCGTCGTGCGAGGCACACTGATTCCATGTCCCCTCAGCACGACGTTCTCATCGTCGGCGCCGGCCCGGCCGGTTCGGCGGCCGCGTATTGGTTGGCCCAACACGGCCTCGACGTGGTGATGCTCGAGAAGAAGGAGTTCCCGCGCGAGAAGACGTGCGGCGACGGCCTCACCCCGCGTGCGGTGAAGCAAATCCACGACATGGGTCTGGGCGATTCACTCGCGAAGTACCACCGCTACGAAGGACTGCGCGCCACTGCACACGGACGCGAACTCGAACTGCAGTGGCCCTCGCACCCGATCTACCCGCAACACGGTTACGTGGTGCGTCGCAGTGAACTCGACACGATGGTTGCGTACAACGCAGTCAAGGCCGGTGCGACGTTGCTGGAAGGTCACGAGGCCAACGCGCCGATTCTCGAGCGTGGGTTCGTGCGCGGCGCTCACGTCACGGCCAAGGACGGAACCAACAAGGAGATCACCGCGAAGTACGTGGTGGTCGCCGATGGTGCGAACAGCCGCTTCGGTCGCGCACTCGGAACCTTCCGCACCAAGGAATGGCCGTACGGCACGGCCATTCGCACGTACTGGGAAACCCCGCGTCACGCCGATCCCTGGATCGAGTCGGCGCTCGACGTGAAAGATCGCAACGGCAACCCCCTACCGGGTTACGGCTGGATCTTCCCGGTGGGTGACGGCACCGTGAACATCGGTGTGGGTTTGCTCTCGACGTTCCGCGATTTCAAGACCGTCAACACCACACATCTCCTCACCGAGTACGCGCACATGATCGCCGATCGTTGGGAGATCGATCCGAGTGCGCCCACGTGCAAGGCCACATCGGGACGCATTCCGATGGGTGGTTCGGTCGGGCCCAAGTCGGGCCCCACGTATCTCGTGGTCGGCGACGCCGCTGGCAGCGTGAATCCGTTCAACGGCGAAGGTATCGACTACGCGTACGAGACCGCGCGTATCGCGGCCGACATCTTGCACCAGGCGATCAGTGCCAACGATCCGGCTGCTCTGCAGCGTTATCAGTCGATGCTCGACGACGAGTACGGCCAGTACTTCAAGGTGGCGCGTCTCTTCGCTCGCATCATCGGTCGTCCGGCCATCATGCGCGAGTTGAGTCGGGTGGGCATACAGAGCCGCACGCTCATGGAATGGGTGTTGCGCATCATGGCCAACTTGCTACGTCCCGACGAGATCGGTCCGGCCGAAGCCGCCTACAAGGCCGCGGCCGCCATCGTGCGTCTGGCTCCCAACGCCTGATCAACCGGTCGTGCAACGCACGGCCGACACTTCGCCGCGATCGAGATCGAGGATCGTCACGTGCTCGCCGCGGTGCCGCTGCACGAACGACGACAAGTTGGGTGACTCTTCCTCGCAGCGACGACCCACCCGATCGAGCAATGGCACCTCGATCCCGTTCTCGAGCCGCGCATAGGTCACGCCGTCGAGTAACCGGGAGATCGCGGGCAATTCGAGTTCTTTCGATCCACTCGGGGGTGCCGAGACGAGTGAGAACCACACGATGCCGTCGCCCAACGTGTCAGCCAACA
Organism: Actinomycetota bacterium; assembly: GCA_016871355.1. GTDB lineage: Bacteria > Actinomycetota > Acidimicrobiia > Acidimicrobiales > Ilumatobacteraceae > Casp-actino8. The sequence continues at coordinate 87,739 of VFZC01000003.1, read as the reverse complement.
GCACGCACGCGTTGGTGACATCGGGAAACGAGCACGTCGACTCACCGAGTGTTCCGTCCGCGAGTTGCAGAACCCGACCGTTGGCCAACACCACGGTGGCGTTGCCGTTCATGGCTCCGTCGATCACCGACCACGGCTCCCCCGAACGAACTGTGGACGTGAGAGCAGCCAGGTCGATGCGTCGGGACTCGATCACCGGGGCGGCCGAGGTGTCGTCACCACTGCGTGCACAGGCCCGCAGCGCCAGAAGAACGAGCACGACGAGTGCGAGGGTTCCGAGCGATCGACCGAAAGGACGCACGCCCGAAGCGTACGTCGGCTGATGTGTCAGGCTGTGGCGCTCTTGCCCTGGCCGGGAACGACGTGCAACGTGCCGGCGCGACGCTGTTCGTAGTAGCTCAAGATCTGCAACTCGAGCGCCAAGTCGACTTTGCGCACCGTGATACCGCACGGAACCGACAACACGACCGGAGCGAAGTTGAGAATGCTCGTGACGCCGGCCCGGACCATACGTTCGGCCGCGTCTTGAGCCGACTCACCAGGAACTGCAACCACACCGATCGAGACCTGGCGCGAGGCGACGATCTGCGGCAGATCGTCGATGTGGCGAACACGCACACCACCGATCAGCGAGCCGATCTTCGAGCTGTCGACGTCGACGATGCCAGCGACCGGAAAACCACGTTGACCGAAACCGTCGTAACCCGACAACGCCTGACCGAGGTTGCCGGCACCGACGATCACGACCGGCCACTCGTGGTTGAGGCCGAGTTCGCGTTGCACTTGGTACACGAGGTACGAGACTTCGTAACCCACACCGCGAGTTCCGTAACTGCCGAGATACGACAGATCCTTCCGAACCTTGGCCGCGTTCACGCCGGCCAACTCGGCGAGACGATCGGATGACACGTGATCGACGCCTTCGCCGGCCAACTCGTTGAGGATGCGCAAGTACACGGGCAGGCGCGAAACAGTTGCTTCGGGGATCCGGCGACGGGGGCGATCAGGCATCGACCGAAACGCTAGGGGTTGGCCCTTTCGGGCGATGACTCGCGCTCGCCTCGCACATCGGTCGTCTGTCACCGTCGGACGACGACGCTCGTAGTCTTGGCGTCGTGACCGTCGACGTGGCCCTCGCCGCCGCCGCAACTCTCATCGCATCGGTGTTCGCGATCTCCACGTTCGATCGCTGGAGTCGGCGTCGTCGACCACATGAGGCGGCCTGGACGGTCTCGCTCGTTCTCTTCGCCGTCGGATCGGCGGCGTTGTGGTGGGCCGAAGCACGCGGCTGGAGCCTGGCGTCGTTCCGCGTCTTCTATCTCGCCGGCGCGATTCTCAACGTTCCGTGGTTGGCCCTGGGCACCGTGTATCTCCTCGCCAGCCGAGCAGTGGGTGATCGCATCCGCGTGTGGCTCATCGGTCTGTCGGGTGCCGCGGCGGGCGTGGTCTTCACCGCTCCCACCAAGGGTGCGATCGTCGCCGACGACATGCCCAAAGGCAGTGCGATCTTCGATGCCGCACCACGAGCCTTCGCGGCCGTGGGGTCGGGCGTGGCCGCACTCGTGATCATCATCGGCGCGCTGTGGTCGATCGCTCGCGTGGTTCGTGGTCGAACTCCCGCTGTCGGTTCGGCCACACGACACGTCGTGAGCGTGTCACGTCATGCGTGGGCCAACGCCTTGATCGCGATCGGCACTCTCACGCTGTCCACCAGCGGCTCGCTGGCCGGACGACTCGGAGAAGATCGAGCCTTCGCGGTCACGTTGGTGAGCGGCGTGGTGATCTTGTTCGCCGGATTCTTGGTGGCGGTCACCGAACCGCGTCGCTCAGAGAGCGCGGCGCAGAAGTTTGCCGAACTGGTTGTGGGGTAGTTCGGGCACGATCAGCACCTTGCTCGGGCACTTGTATCGAGCGATGTAGTCGTGGCAATGATCGATGAGCGTGTCTTCGTCGGCCACCGCGCCCGGACTCAGCACCACGAACGCGCGCACCGCTTCACCGGTCTGCGGATGCGGGACTCCCACCACACCGGCTTCGAACACGGCCGGGTGCTTCATGAGCACCTCTTCGACTTCGGCCGGGAACACGTTGAAACCCGACACGATGATCAAGTCCTTGGCTCGGTCGAGCAAGTACAGATAGCCGTCGGCATCGATGGTTCCGATGTCACCAGTGTGCAGCCAGCCGTCTTCGTCGAGAACACGAGCCGTGGCATCGGGATCGTTCCAGTAACCGACGAAAACGTTCGGGCCCTTCACCCACACTTCGCCACTGTCACCCACCAACACGTCGTTGCCGGTCTCGTCGACCACACGCACGTCGACTCCGTCGACGGCTTTGCCAACCGAACCACGGCGCGCTTCCACTCCTACCGAACTGGTGACGACGGGCGCCGCTTCGGTGAGGCCGTACCCCTCGCGAAGTTGCACACCGAACTTGGTGAGCAGACGGTCGGTGGCTTCGTCGGGCATCCGTGCCGCACCGGTGAGGGCGAGACGAATCGACGCGAACGCATCGGCCGGAATCCCTTCGAGGAGCGACATGGCCACCCACAACGCCGGTGCGCCCGGGAAGATCGTGATGTTGCGCTCGGCGATCGTTTCGACCGCGGTGATCGGATCGAATCGCTGCACGAGCACGACGCAGGCGCCCGCCAGCAAGGTGACTCCCAGCACCACGTTGAGACCGAAGATATGGAACATCGGCAGCACGCCGAACACCACGTCTCCCTGCTTGATGTGGTCACTGGTGGAGTTGCTCTGATCGAGGTTCGCCAACAAGTTGCCATGCGACAACGTTGCCGCGCGTGATGCGCCCGCGGTTCCACTCGTGAAGATGAGCACTGCCGGATGGTCGGGGTCGACCGGTACACACGGGCTGGCCGGACCGGCCAGCAACGCGTCGAACGAATGGATCTCGGCGTCACCCTTCAACTGGGCGGCACTCTTCTCGTCGGTCACCACGATGTGGCGCAGGCTTCCGAGTTCGCGGCGTGACACGCCACCAAACGTGAAGACGGCCGAGGCCTCGACGACCACCACCGACGGATCGACCACTTCGAGTTCGCGTTGCAGCTCGGGGGTGGGGCTCAGCGGATTGAGCGGGACCGCGATAGCGCCCAGTCCGACCGTGGCCAAGTAGGCCACCACGAACGCGGTGCCGTTTCCGCACAGAAGTGCGACTCGATCACCCTTGTGAACACCCAACTCGGTCAGCGATCCGCGAAACGCCTCCACCTGTTCGCGGAGCATGCGATAGTCGGTGACGATGCCCCGGCTGATGATCGCCGGAGCGGCGTCGGGGTGTTGGTCGATGATGCTGGCGAGATTCACAACGGACCGTTCAGAGACGTAGGAGAGACACGATCCCCGCGATGAAGATCGCCGCCATGAGCAGCGCCATGGTCAGGGTCGTTGCCGGACGCACGCAATCACCCTAGCCCTGGGGGCCCGACGGGCCTGGTGTCACCTTCTGAACGCGCCCCGTTCACGCACGGAGAGTGACCGGAACGGTGACGCCCTGCTCGTCGGAGGGAGTGACGAGCACGCCCTCCCCCTCGCCGATCCCGAGTTCGCGTGCGGCCGAGGCCCGATCGAGACTCAGACTCAACAGTCCGGTGGAATCCACCACCAGGCCGAGCGCGCCAGCGCCGAGGTCGGCGTACGAGGTGGTGATGCGCAGGTTGCGCACGTTGTCGGCCCACGACACGCGCGCACGCTCGGGCGCCGTGCCCCACACGGTGGCAAGGTCGTCGACCGAGACGTTGAGCTGACAGTTGCCGAAGCGGTCGACCCAGATGACTTCGCACGAAAGTCCGCCGTTCTCTTCGCGTGGAATCGGAACCACACTCGGCAAAAGAGTCGCGGCATCGATCTCGGTACCCACCGCGAAGAGATCGACTCCACGGCACAGCGCCGCCGCCACCGGAGCCATCACGTCACGAGCCGCGAACGTGGCACCGGGTGAGGCGAGGTGATGTTCGTCGCGATCGAGAACCACCGCGCGATCGGCGCCACCCGCGAGAGCCACACCCGTGGCGATGAGTCCGTTATCGGGACCGATGACGATGCCCGCTCCTCCGGCGATCTCGACGGCGACGACGCGACGACTTCCGCCCGCACCCGGATCGACACTCGTGATGATGATGCCTTCGGGGAGATACGGAACCGCCCGAGCAAGTGCGAGTGATGCGGCCCGCACATCGAACGGAGTGATGTCGTGCGCGATGTCGATCACCACGACATCGGGCGCGAGATCGCGCATGATCGACTTGATGATTCCGACGGCATCGGTGCCGTGTCCGAAATCGGAAAGGAACGACACGGTGTCGTAGCGGCGCGATGACATCGGGCTCAGTGTGTCAGTGAAGTCCCGGAGAATGCGACGGGGCCGGTGCCAACCCCCCGATGGCACCGGCCCTGTCGGCGCTGCCCTTTCGGGCGCGTCTCCCGGCTACGAAGAGCCGGTGGTCTTGTGACCTATGGCGCACCTTAGACACGAATGTCCTGCAAAAGAAAGCGATGGAGCAAGAAAATTTGGATGCTTGCTGCGTGCAGAAAAACCGACTTTTCGTGCTAAATCGCTACGCAGGTCGAACGCGAAAAGTGTCGTGCGCGTCGCGTCACGAACCGAGTTCGCGACTGCGCCGAGTCGCCGCCGACACGGCCTCGTCGAACGCCGCGCGCAGTGCGCGCGCTTCGAGAACGGCGATGCCGGCCGCAGTCGTTCCGTTGGGTGACGTCACCTGCGCGCGTAGGTCGGACGGCGGTCGACCTTGTGCGAGCAATTGCGACGAACCGACGAACAATTGACGAACGAGATCTTCGACCATGTCGCGTGAAAGTCCCGCGTTCACACCGGCATCGATGAGCGACTCGGCGACGAGGAACAGATACGCCGGGCCGCTACCGGTGAGACCGGTGATCGCATCGAGTTGCGATTCGTCGACGCGCACGACGATTCCGACCGAACCGAGAATCGATTCGGCCCACGCGATGTCGACATCGGTTGCATCGTTGCCGCCGGCGATCGCACTGGCCCCGGCACCCACGAGCGCCGGTGTGTTGGGCATGGCCCGCACCACGGCCACACCACGACCACAGGCTTGCTCGAGCGTGGCGATGGTGACTCCGGCGGCGATCGACAGGACGCGACGAGCCCCGGCTTTCACGGCGACTGCAGCCGCTACGGCGGCATCGGGAGGTTTGACCGCGATGATGGCCGCATCACAGCGATCGGTCGGCGTGAACGCGTCGATCACGCGAACGCCCGGGAACATCGAGCCCAGGACCTCGCGACGAGCCGCCACGACCTCGACCACCACCACGTCGGGGGCCGCCACCGCACCACTCTCGAGGAGGCCGCCGACCAGCGCGGCACCCATGTTGCCGCCTCCGATGACGACCAAGATCGACTGACTCATGCGATCACGCTAATCAGCCGAGTGAGCTCCGCCGGTACGACTTCCCGACCGCACCGGCGGAGCGGGTGAAGGTGGGAGCGAGTCACTCGTCGCGGAAGCGCGATGCGAAGCCGATTTTCAACAGCGGTCGGAAGCACTGCTCGACGTACGCGTAGGTGGAACCCACGATGCGGTCGAGTTCGGCCTCCGACAACGCCGACAGCGGAAGGTCACCGCGGAGGAACACCGCGTCCTCGGCTCCGATGGAGAAATGCGCACCGATCAATCTCTCGTTGCGTCGCAACAAGTTGTCGAACACCTCGAGCGCGTTCTCCTCGGGGGCTGGCATCACGTACGTCTCGTACCGCAGTGTGCGCTGGCCGAGGGTGATCCAGATGGTGGTGAATTCCTTCGACTCCCCCGCCATACGCACGTACCAGCGTGAGCGAAAGGCCGCCTCGGGCTCGGCGTGATCAATGGCCACGATGGCCGAGTTGGTGGAGCGCAGATTGCCGAGCCATTCGTCGATCTGCCGTTCGAGGACGGCGAGTGACTCGTCGTCGAACAGATCGCTCACGAGCAGTTGACGAGTGAGCGCGACGTGACGTCGGTGTAGAGACGGCGCAAGCGGGCGGCCGCGAAACTCCAGGTGTAGCGGCGGCCGAGTTCGGCGGCGGCGCTGCCCATCGCTCGCGCGCGATCGGTGTTGTCGAGCAACTCGCGCGTGTGTCGGGCGAAAACTTCGGGGTCGCGATCGGCCACTAAGAAACCGGTGCAGTCGTGTTCGACGAGCGAGAGCAAGCCTCCGACGGCGTTGGCCACCACCGGGATGCCACACGCCGCAGCTTCGAGCGCGACCAGACCGAAACTCTCGGAGCGGCTGGGCACCCACACCGCGTCGGCCGCGCGGTAGTAACTCGACAACATGTGGTGCGCCTGCGGCGGAACGAAGTGCACGCGATCGCGCAAGCCGAGCTGATTCACCAACTCGTGCACCGAGTCGACGTAGGCATCACCATCGGCACCACTCGATCCACCGACCACGTACAACGAAGCGTCGGAACGACCGAGGGCCGCCAATGCGCGCACGGCCACGTCGACACCCTTCAGGGGTTGGATGCGGCCCACGAACAACAACACGGGGCCATCGCCCATACCGAGCGCCTGACGCGCACCGCGACGATCGCCCGGTGTGAAGAACGCGTGCTCGACACCGGGGGCCACAATTTCCATGGCTCCGGGGGGTTTGCCGTACAGACGACGGAACTGATCTTCTTCTTCGTCGCACGACACGCAGATCGCATCGGCACAACCGATGATGGACGCCTCGATGCGCTCGCGACGTTCGGGTTCGGGATCGCCGCCCTCGGCCTTCACGCGAGCAAGCGTGTGGAACGTGCTGACGAGCGGAATGCCGACCTCGTGCTTGATGGAGTGCCCGGCGATTCCGGACAACCAGTAGTTGGCGTGCACCACGTCGGCCGGTCGGCGGCGAAGGTCGTCGAGTACGAAGTCGGTGAACTGCGGGACGACGCCTTCGAGTTCTTCCTTGCGCAGATCGAACGCACCGGCCGGCACGTGGACGACCGTGTGGTTGGGCTCGACGTGGATTTCACGCGGCAGGCCCGAACGCCACTCGCGGGTGTAGGTGGTGCATTCGACACCGGCGTGGGCGAGAGCCGCCACCAGTTCGCGCACGTAGACGTTCATCCCGCCCGAGTCGCCGACTCCGGGCTGGGCCAGCGGCGAGGTGTGGTACGAGAGCATCGCCACCCGCGTCATAGAAGGCTGAACCTATCGGCGGTCGCCGACGAACCCCTGATCGGCCCTCCGGGCCTGGTCAGCCCTGGAGCAACGAGTCGACCGAGGCGTCGCCATCGCGATAGCGACGGACCAACTCGGCGGTCAGCGCATCGATGCGCTCGAACAAGTCGCGACGACGACCGCTCTGAGCCGCTTCGAACGCCACGAGACCGTCGTGCAAACGATCGAGGCCCGGCCCGTCGAGTTCGATCATCTCGTCGAATCCGAGTCGATCGCACAGCTGATCGAACTCGGTCACGAGCGGGTGATCGGCCGCCACCTCGGTGTCACGCGGAGGACGGGCCGACCCGGTGCTCGGTGCCGGACCGACGCCGGAGCGAATGATGTCGGCCACCGACGTGGACTCACCCGACGACAGACGATGACGAACCGCTTCGACGAGATCGATGCGACCCTGCGCGAGTCGGCGAACGAACGACACCGCGTCTTCTTCGTGGCGCAGACGATCGCGTTCGGCGCGCAGTTGGTCGAGGGGCATGTTCGACGCATCGTTCGCGTGAGAGCTCATCGACATCCTCCTGACACCGGAGGCAATACTGCCACTTCGTCGCGGTCGGAGACAGGAGTGTCGACCGGAACGGCCTCGCCGTTCAACCACACGCGACACGTCGGCAGGATTCGTTCGAAATCGGCGCCGTACTTGCGCACCGCGGCGTCGATCACCTCGGCCACGGTGCGACCGTCGAGAGAATCGCGACCGGTTCCGGCCGCCTCACGAGCCTGGGCGAAGAGCCGGACAGTGGCCACGGGCGAAGCGTACCGGGGGATACCGTGAACAGCCGTGACGACGACCCGGGTGCTCGTGCTTCGACACGGCCAGAGCGAATGGAACGCGGTGGGTCGTTGGCAAGGACAGGCCGATCCGCCGCTCACCACACTGGGGCGTCTGCAAGCGCGACAGGCCGCACAACTTCTCGCCGCCGAATGTCCGCCGTTCGACCTCGTGATCTCGAGCGATCTCGGACGCGCCAGTGTGACCGCCGATCTCATCGCCGAGACGGTGGGCTGCGCCACTCGCCGCGTCGACGCACGTTGGCGCGAGAACGCCGCCGGCGACTGGCAAGGTCTCACGCGCCAGGAGATCAGCAGTGGTTGGCCCGGATGGCTCGACTCCGGGCGTCGGCCCGACAACTTCGAGTCGGCCGACTCCACTCGCGAACGAGCTCTCGCCGCGTTCACCGACATCGCGCAGTTCCATGGAGGTGGCTGCGTGCTCGTGGTGTCGCACGGTGGCGTGATTCGTATTCTGCGCCGTCATCTCGCCGGCAAGGAGCATCGCTTCCCGAATCTCGGCGGTTCGTGGTTCGAGCACGACCTCGCCGACGGGTGGCGAGCCGGTTCGCTGTTGTTCCCGCTCGAGTTGGTGGCCGAGGAACTGAAGAACACCGGGGCCGTCGAGTGACCGAGGGGCCGGCGTACCAGCCGTCTCTCTTCGACAGTGCGTTCGACGTGCGCGTCATCCGTTCGAAGCGACGCAAGCGCAGTGTGGCGGCGCGGCTCGACGGTCGACTCATCACCGTCACCATCCCGGCCTGGATGAGCAAACACGAAGAGAGCGAATCGGTTCGCGAGATGATCAAGCGCTTCGAGCGTAAGACCGCGACCATGTCGGTCGATCTCGTGGAGCGTGCTCGCAAGTTGGCGTCCACCTATCGATTGCCCGAGCCCGCGTCCATCGAGTGGGCCGACGATCTCACGGCGGTGTGGGGCCTGTGCACTCCGTCCACGGCGCACGTGCGCGTGTCGGCTCGTCTGGTCGGATTCCCGATGTGGGTCCTCGACTACGTGATCGTTCACGAACTCGCACACCTGGTCGTCGATCGCCACGACGCCGAGTTCTGGAAAGTGGTCAATCGCTACCCGAAGGCCGAGCGAGCGATCGGCTACCTGATCGCCAAGAGCGGAAGTGACGACGATCAGTGCTGAACCGAATTCTCGACGAGTCGTACCCGACCGAGACCCGTCAGCACGTCGTCGCTCTGACGGTTGCGCGTCTCAACGCCAATGCGTGCTTCCGATTCGCGCCACCGTTCCTCGCCAGCATCTCCGACGACTTCGACGTGAGTCTCGGACGCCTCGGTATCGCACTCATGATCACCGAGTTCACGATGATCGTCGCCCCGTGCCTCGGTTCGATCGTCGATCGTCTGGCCCGTCGCACGTCGATGGCCGGCGGTCTTCTCGGCGTCACCGCGGCCACCGCCTTGGCCGCGTCCAGTCCCAACCTCGTCGTCTTCACCATCGCCATCGCCGTCCTCGGTGCGTCGAAGTTGGTCTTCGACGTGGGGCTCACCGCCTGGATCAACGACCACGTCGACTACGAACGTCGCGGTCGCGTGGTCGGCATCACCGAGACGTCGTGGGCGCTCGGATTGCTTCTGGGTGTGACCATCATGGGGCTGGTCGCCTCGGCCACGTCGTGGCGGTGGGGTTACGTGGCCGGCGCCGCTGGCACCGCGATCATGACTCTCGTCGTCGCCTCACGACTTCGTGACGACGAGGTTCGATCCGACACGTCACGACGTGACGAAAACAAAGCACCCATGCCGTCACACGGCTGGTGGGTCGTCGGCTCGATGTTCTTCTTGATGGCGGCCAGCCAGTGCATGTTCGTCACGTTCGGCTCGTGGCTCGAAGACGAATTCGGATTCGACGAAGCCCGCATCGCCGCGGTCGCCTTCGGACTCGGCGCGTTCGAGTTGTTGGCGTCGATCACGAGTGCTCGTCGCACCGACGTGTGGGGCAAGGAGCGCAGCACGGCCCTGGGCGCAGCGTTGATCGTGCCCACCGGTCTGCTGTTCTGGGTCGGTCACACCAACGAAGTGAGCGGGCTCGTTCTGTTGGCCTTGTTCTTGCTCGGTTTCGAATTCGCGATCGTGAGCCTGCTTCCGCTGGCCGCCAACGCGATCCCCGAATCACCCGGGCGTGGTCTCGGATTCGCCATCGGCGGCGGAACCATGGGTCGAGCCGTGATGTCGTTCGTCGCGACGGCGACGTACGACGCCCACGGCATCGAAGTTCCGGCCACGATCGGCGCGGGTTGCGCGCTTCTGGTGATCGTGTGTTTGCGGGTGCACTCGGTGGTCACCCGCGTGGCGGTCTGATCAACCGCGGTAGCCGTTGGTGATCGGCAGACGACGGTCCTTGCCGAAAGCCTTCTCGGTCACGCGCACTCCGGGTGGGCACTGACGTCGTTTGTATTCGTTGATGTCGACCAAACGAGCGATGCGACGAACGACGTCGCTCGGTAGTCCGATCTCGATGATCTCGGCCGCGGTCATGTCGCGTTCCACGTACATCTCGAGGACCGCATCGAGAACGTCGTACGGCGGAAGGCTCTGATCGTCGCGTTGATCGGGCCGGAGCTCGGCCGACGGCGGCTTGGTGAGCACCGACTCGGGGATCACCTCGGTGCCCGCGCGCTCGTTGACGAATCGACTGAGCGCGAACACGTCGGTCTTGAACACGTCCTTGATGACCGCGTAGCCACCCACCGAGTCGCCGTAGATGGTGAAGTAACCGACGGCCATTTCGCTCTTGTTGCCGGTGGTGAGAACCATCCACCCGAACTTGTTCGACAACGCCATGAGGATCTGGCCTCGGCAACGACTCTGCAGATTCTCCTCGGTCAGATCGGCCGAGCGTCCGGTGAAACTCGGCTCGAGCATCTCGAGATACGCCTGGAAGGCCGGTTCGATGGAGATGGTGCGCACGTCGATACCCAATTCTTCGGCCAAGGCGTACGCATCGTCTTTCGAACCTTGCGACGAATAGCGCGAGGGCATCGACACACCGTGCACGTGCTCGGCGCCGAGTGCATCGACGGCCACGCACGCCACGAGGGACGAGTCGATTCCGCCCGACAATCCGATGACCACGTCGGTGAAGCCGTTCTTGCGTACGTAATCGCGGGTGCCGACCACCAGGGCTTCGTACAACTCGGCCAGGTCGGTGACGACGGGTTCGATGACCGACTCGCGACACGGTCCGTCGGCTCGTGAGGTCGACGACAGAACGGTGACGGGCAGCGTCGGGTTCGCGGGCGTGTCGGGAACGTCGAGATCGGCCACGAGCAGGCCGTCGGTGAAGTTGGCCAATCGACCGACGAGTGCGCCGCTCGTGTCGAACAACATCGAACCGCCGTCGAACACCAACTCGTCCTGTCCGCCCACTTGATTGACGTAGACGATCGCACACGCGTTCTCGCGCGCCCGACGGGCCAGCATGATTTCGCGATTGGCCGACTTGCCGCGGTGATACGGCGACGAGTTGAGACTCAGATTGAGTTGCGCTCCACCAGCCGCCTGTTCGGCCACCGGCCCATCGGCGTACCAGATGTCTTCGCATATGGAGATCGCGACACGAACACCCGCGATCTCGTAGAGGTGATGCGCGCCCGACCCGGGCGTGAACGTGCGTTCTTCGTCGAACACGTCGTAGTTGGGAAGGAGTCGCTTGCGATACACACCGTGCACGGCACCGTGGCCACACACTGCGGCGGCGTTGTGAATCACGGGGCGACCCGTGGCCGAGTGCGTACCCGAGCCGACGTCGACGAAACCAACGATCGCGATGCAGTCGCCGGTCTCCTTGGCGATGTCGTCGAGAACGGTGCGCGTGTCGCGCACGAAACCGGGCTTCAGAACGAGATCTTCGGGTGGATAACCGGTGACCACCAGTTCGCTGAACACCACGACGTCGCATCCGGCCTCGGACGCCCGGCGATACGCATCGAGCACCAGGGCTCGGTTGCCGACGAGATCGCCGACCACGGGGTCGAGCTGGGCCAGCCCGATGCGCAAAGAGGCCACGGGGACGAGGCTAACGGCGGCCTGGTCGTGGCCCGGGCGAGAAAAGTCGTGCTGAGCAGGCTGGATTCGCCACACTCGCCGGGTCGGCCCGGCCGTCCGGCGGCATGGTTCACACAGCGTTCACAGTTGGGCAAAGGGAAAGAAACGGATTTCTGCGAGATTGTGCGCGCCCCATACAGACCCGGCGCCGTGCCGGACCATCACCCCCTGGAGGACCCGTGGCCTACCAAGCCGAATACATCTGGATCGACGGCACCGAGCCGACGCCCCTTCTTCGTTCGAAGACGAAGATCCTGGCCGACGACGTGACGACGCCGCCGATCTGGGGATTCGACGGATCGTCGACCAACCAGGCGCCCGGAGACAAGTCCGACTGTGCTCTGCATCCGGTGTTCACCTGCCCCGACCCGATTCGCGGCGGCAAGAACATTCTCGTTCTGTGCGAAGTCATGCTCGCGCAGACCGGTGCACCGCACCCCACCAACACGCGCGCTGCCTGCGCCGACGCGGCCAAAAAGTTCGCCCCTGACGAGATGATCTTCGGCATCGAGCAGGAATACACGATGCTGCGTCCCGATGGTTCTCCGCTCGGGTTCCCCACCAACGGCTTCCCCGCTCCACAGGGTCCGTACTACTGCGGCGTCGGCGCCGGCCGCGTCGTGGGTCGCGACATCATCGAAGAGCACACGCAGGCGTGCCTCGACGCTGGTCTGCTCATCGAAGGCACCAACGCCGAAGTGATGCCCGGTCAGTGGGAGTTCCAGATCGGCGCCGCTGACGCGCTCACCGTGAGCGACCACCTCACCGTGGCTCGCTGGTTGTTGCATCGCATCGCCGAGGACTACGACGTGGTGATCAGCCTCGCCGCCAAGCCGCAGAAGGGCGACTGGAACGGCGCCGGTGCACACACCAACTTCTCCACCAAGGCCATGCGCAACGACACCGACATGAAGGCCATCACCGCCGCCTGCGAGGCGATCGGCAAGAAGGTCATGTTGCACGTCGAGAACTACGGCCACGACATCCAGAGCCGTCTCACGGGTCACCACGAGACCGCTCCCTGGAACAAGTTCAGCTACGGCGTCTCCAACCGTGGCGCGTCCATTCGTATTCCGTGGACGGTCGAGAAGACCGGCCGCGGCTACGCCGAGGATCGCCGCCCGAACGCCAACATGGATCCGTACGTCGTCACGCGCCTCTTGGTCGAGACGGTGTGCGGGGGCTGATGGGGCAACGTCGCCACTGAAGAGGGCCGGGGAAACCCGGCCCTCTTGCTTTTCCGGCCCGAATTCACGGGGTCAACGGCAGACTGCAGGAGTGAACATGCTCGAACAGCAGCGCGATTACGTCTTGCGCACCGTCGAAGAACGCGGAGTCCGTCTCATCCGACTCTGGTTCACCGACGTGCTCGGCAACTTGAAGAGTTTCGCCATCAGCCCGGCCGAGCTCGAGAACGCTCTCGAAGACGGCATGACGTTCGATGGTTCGTCCATCGACGGCTTCTCGCGAATTCAGGAAAGCGACGTGCTTGCCATTCCCGATGCGAACACGTTCGTGACGCTTCCGTGGGCCGATGCCAAGGCTCCCGAGGCGCGCGTGTTCTGCGACATCCACCATCTCGATGGTTCGCCGTTCGGCGGTGACCCACGCCAGGTGTTGCGTCGCAATCTTCAGCGCGCGCACGCGATGGGTCTCGACTTCCTCATCGCGCCCGACATCGAGTTCTTCTACTTCGCTCCGCCCGAGCCCGGCCAACCGCCGCGTGTTCTCGACGAAGCATCGTTCTTCGATCTCACCACCACCGACGTGACCGGCGGTCTTCGCAAGGAGACCATCCGCACGCTCGAGACCATGAGCATCCCGGTCGAGTACTCGTTCCACGAGGACGCGCCGTCTCAGCACGAGATCGATCTGCGCCACACCGATGCCCTCACCATGGCCGACAGTGTCATGACGTTCCGTCTCGTGGTGAAAGAAGTGGCCGCCACGCAGGGTGTGCACGCCACGTTCATGCCCAAGCCGCTCGAAGGTGTTCAGGGCAGCGGCATGCACCTGCACATGTCGTTGTCGAACGCCAACGGCAACGCGTTCTATTCGGCCGACGACCCGTACAACCTGTCCGAGACGGCCAAGCGATTCATGGCCGGCCTTCTCTTCCACGCCAGTGAAATCACGGCCATCACCAACCAGACCGTCAACTCGTACAAGCGTCTCGTCCCGGGTTTCGAAGCGCCGGTTCACGTGTCGTGGGCTCGCAACAACCGCAGCGGTCTCATCCGCGTGCCGGTTCCCAAGCGGGCCAATCCGCTGGCCACGCGCATCGAGTACCGCTCGCCCGATCCGGCGTGCAATCCGTATCTCGCGTTCTCGGTCATCCTCGCGGCCGGTCTGCGCGGTATCGAGCAGGGATACGAACTCCCGGCCGAGGCCGACTCGAACCTGTTCGAGATGGGTGACGACGCTCTCGGCAAGCTCGGTATCGAGCAGTTGCCCCAGTCGCTGGCCGAGGCGTTGCGCGTGATGGAGTCCTCGTCGCTCGTGTACGAGACCCTCGGAGAGCACATCTTCGAGTGGTTCCTGCGCAACAAGCGCTCCGAGTGGCGCGGCTACAAGACGCAGGTGACACCATTCGAACTGCAGAGGTATCTGCGCTCCACCTGACATGACTTCCGACCTGATCGCCGTTTTCCCCGAGTCACCTCCGCCCGAATTGGTGCGGACGCTCGATCTCGCCGGCTATCGCTGGAAGTCGTTCGCCTCGGCTGACGACGTCACCAAGGCCGAGCCGTCCGACGGCTGGACCGGAGCCGTCGTGTGCGCCGATCACGACATCGATGCGGCCTGGAACTTCTGCCGTGCTCTGCGCAAGCGTGACACCGCCAACGCTCCCCTGCTTCTTCTGGTGTCGGGGGCCCAACTCGACGATCTCACGTTGCGCGACGAACTGTTCGACGACTTCTGTCTGGTGCCGTTCCATCCGCGCGAACTCGAGGCTCGTCTACGGCACCTCTTGTCGTACACGCAGAGTGCTCCGCGACCCGACGTGGTCGACTACGGACAACTCGTGCTCAATCTCGAGACGTATCAGGCCTCGGTCGATGGTCGACCGCTCGATCTCACGTACATGGAGTACGAACTCCTCAAGTTCCTCGTGACCAACCCGGGCAAGGTGTTCTCACGCGAGATGTTGTTGTCGCGCGTGTGGGGCTACGAGTACTACGGCGGTGCGCGTACGGTCGACGTGCACATTCGTCGTCTGCGCGCCAAGTTGGGCGAAGAGCACGCCAACCTCATTCAGACGGTGCGCAGCGTGGGCTACCGCTTCGGCCAATCCCGCTGGACCTAACCGGTGTCTTAGTGAGGTCTGAACTGGTGATCTGGTGAGAGTTATTGACCGTATGGGTGAAAATCCCTAACCAGAATCTCGGGGCATACCGTCGGTCCGGTGTCTTGGTGAGGTCTGAGCTGGTGATCTGGTGAGAGTTATTGACCCATACGGTCAAAAATCCTCACCAAATCATCAAGTTGCAGGCCGGTGAGGGTGGGGAGAACGGTGAGTCGGCCCGCGAATTCGGGGTTCTCGCCCAACTCGGCCGGAATGTCGACCACGTGCGGAACACCGAGCACACGACATCCCGCGGCCAGCGCCGACCGAGTTCCGGTCGGTGAATCCTCGATGGCCACGCAATCCTCCGGCCGCACACCCAAGCGTTCGGCGGCGAGCAAGTAGGGCTCGGCGTGCGGTTTGCCTCGCGTCACTTCGTCACCGGTCACCGACACGGTGAAACTGCCGGCGGGCAAACAGGCCACGACCTCGTCCGAGAATCGTTTCCACGACATCGTCACGAGTGCGGTGTCGATGTCGGCCGAACGAACGGCTCCGAGCAACTCGCGCGCACCCGGTCGCCACGGAATCTCGGCCCGCACTCGCTCCACCACACGATCGAGCAACATCTCCACGATCTCGGCCGGCGAACGATCGACTCCACCGTGACGGCGGATGTACTCACCCGAGTCGAGCAAGTCGGACCCGACCAACGCTTTGGCGTGTTCGTGGCTCCAGGTTCCACCGTGCGCTTCGACGATGTCGTACTCGGCGTCGATCCAGTACGGCTCGGTGTCGACGAGGGTGCCGTCCATGTCCCACAGGACGGCGCGCGGCAGAGACTGGTCAGCCACGGGTGTCGAGTTGTTGAATGCGCCGACTCTCACGAGCGTGACGAACGAGCATGTCGTCGAGATCACGGTGAGTCACCTGGCCGTCGCGCACCACGAACCGACCGTGCACGATCGTGTGGTGGGCACCGATCGGTCCGCAACGCAACCATCCTTCGATCGGGTCGGCCAGCGCGCCGGCGAACTGCGGGCCGGTGATCTTCCACACCGCAACGTCGCCCACCGCACCCACGCTCAGTTCACCGATCTCGCCCTCGCGTCCGAGACAGCCAGCACCTCCGCGAGTGGCGACGTCGAGCGCCATTCGCGCCGTGCCCGCGCTCGCCCCGTCGCGCAACTTGGCCAACAACATCGCCTGGCGCGCCTCGAGCCATAACGATGCCGAATCGGCCGACGACGAACCGTCGACGCCGAGGCCCACCTTCACGCCAGCGGCGCGCAACGGAACGACCGGCGAGATACCCGACGCGAGAATCAAGTTGCTGCTCGGGCAATGAGCCACGCCAATACCTGCCGCGCCGAGTCGCTTCACTTCGTCGGGGTTGGGCATCACGCAGTGGGCGACCCAGGTGCGATCGGTGCACCACCCGGTGCGCTCGAGGTATTCCATCGGGCGGCAACCGAACGTCGCGATGGAGAAGTCGTCGTCCTCGGCGTTCTCGGCGAAGTGCGTGTGCAACCGCACGTCGAGCTTCTCGGCCAGTTCGGCCGAGCGCACCATCAACTGCTCGGTCACACTGAACGGCGAGCACGGGGCGAGGGCCACCCGGACCATGGCACCGTGCGCACGATCGTGATGACGACGCACGGCCTCTTCACTCGCGGCCAGGATCTCGTCGTCATCGGCGACCACGTCATCAGGAGGAAGACCCCCGTCCTTTTCGGACAACGACATCGAACCGCGGGTCGGATGGAAACGCACACCGAGTTCACGCGCGGCGGCGATCTCGGCCGACAGAAGATCGCCCGCACCACGCGGGTGGAGATACAGGTGATCGGTGCTGGTGGTGCAGCCCGACATGGCCAACTCGGCCAATCCGACGAACGCACTCACGTGCACCGACTCTTCGTCGATGGCGCGCCACAACGGATAGAGCGACTGCAACCAGCCGAACAACGGCTTGTCGGTCATCGGCGGGAAGGCCCGCGTGAGGTTCTGGTAGATGTGGTGATGCGTATTCACGAGCCCGGGTGTGATGAGACAGTCGGTCGCGTCGACCACCTCGGCCGCTTCGGGCAAAGGGTCGAGCGAACTCCCGACTCCCGACACCAAACCATTGGTGATGGCCACCCAACCCCCGGTCAACTCACGCCGTTGATCGTCCATCGTGGCCACGAGGAGAGCGTTCTTGAGCAGTAAGTCGGCACGAGCAATCATGGTGTGGTGTCCAGTGAATCGAGGATGTCGGTGAAGTCGCCCATGGTCGTGCGGGGATTCACGATGCAGAAGCGCAAAACAGTCTCGCCCTTCCATGACGTGGGCACAACGAACGACTGGCCGGTGTTCAACTGATCGTCGCTCCACCGCTGGTACTGCTCGGGAGTCCATCCGATGCGTCGGAACACGAGGATGCTGAGGTCGGGCTCGAGCAGCAGTTCGAGATTCGGTCGCGAACGGATGGCGGCGGCCGCCTCGCGGGCCACGGTGAGAGTCGTCTCCATCGCCTCGGTGTACGCACGCGTGCCGTGCGTGGCCAGGCTGAACCACAACGGAAGTCCACGGGCGCGACGCGAGAGATGATGCGCCACATCGGCCGGATTCATCTCGTGCCAGGGTCCTTCTTCGGCTTCACCGCCGTGTAGCACGTCGAGATATTCGGCCCGCTGCGTGTGAGCACGTCGACCGTCGTGAATGTTGCGATACACCAACGCGCAACTGTCGTACGGAGCGAACAACCACTTGTGCGGATCGACGATGAAGCTGTCGGCCCGCTCGATGCCGTCGAACAGATGTCGAACGCTCGGAGCACACAGCGCCGCCAGTCCGTAGGCACCGTCGATGTGGAACCAGATGTTCTCGGCGCTGCAGATACGCGCGATGCCGTCGAGATCGTCGACCACACCGAGGTTGGTGGTTCCGCCCGTCGCGATGATGGCGAACACGCGCTCACGATCGGACTCCGACAAACCACTCAACACCGTCGCCACGGCATCGGCATCGAGACGGCCGCGCTCGTCGGTGGGGGCCGCCACGACATCGGCGTCCATCGCGTGAGCGGCTTGCGCCACCGACGAATGTGCACCGCCCGACGCGATCATGATCCCGCGCACGCGATCGAGGCGACCACCGGCGCGCAAACGCCAACGATGGCGGGCCGCGATCAACGCCGAGAGGTTGCCGGCCGTTCCGCCACTCACGAACACCCCGCCAGCGGAGTTGGGGAACCCGGCTAAGTCGGCCAACCAACGCAGTGCTTGATTTTCGGCGAAGGCGGCGCCGGCCCCCTCGAGCCACGAACCGGTGTAAATGCTGCTCGCCGACACCACCATGTCGAAGATCACCGACGCTTCGGTGGGAGCACCCGGAACGAAGGCCAAGAACCGCGGATGATCGACCGAGATGCACGCGGGAGCGAGCACGTCGATGAACAGTTGCAGCGCACGATCGCCACCGATGCCATCGGCCGTGATGGTCTGGCCCACGGTCGTCAACAATTCGTCGTACGACTTCGGAGCGTCGAGCGGCACCGGATCCATCCGGATGCGATCGAGTGAATACTCCAACGCGCGATCGGCGAGATGCGCGATCAGGGGATCGTGTCGATGCACCGACTCAGCCTGCCATGCCGCTCAGTGAGCGGCACGAACATCAGGTGTTGAGATCGAGGAGCTCGCTGCCTTCGTGACGAACTTCGCCGTCTTTCCAGAGCAGATGACCGAGCAGACCGGCGATGCCCACCGTGCCGAGACCCACGAGAACGGGGAACAGCAACAGAACGACGATGAGGACGATTGCGCCAGCCACGAGGCGACTCTACTTCTTGCGCCCGGACTTCTTCGTGCCGGTCTTCTTGGGCGCAGCCTTCTTGACAGCCTTCTTCACAGCTTTCTTGGGCGCAGCCTTCTTCACGGCCTTCTTGACCGTCTTCTTCACGGCCTTCTTCGCCGTCTTCTTCGGTCCCGCCTTCGCCGCGACCGGCTTGAAAGCCCAGGCCTCGATCTCCACCGCGCCACCGAACGGCAACGCCGCCACGCCGATGGTCGAACGCGCCGGACGTGCTCCGTCGAATCCGGCCACGTACGCCTCGTTGAACGTGGCGAAGGTGTCCATGTCGGCGAGGAAGCACAACGTCTTGGCCACGTCGTGAATGCTCAGACCCATCTCCTTCAGACGAGCCTTCAGGTTGACGACGGCCTGTGCGGTTTGGCCGGCCACACCACCGGGAACCAGTGCCCCGTCCTTGATACCGAGTTGACCGGAGACGATCACCCAGTCGCCGGCGCGAACCGCCGGTGTGTACGGACCGATGGGAGCAGCAGGTTTGTTGGCCATGCCCTCACGCTAGTCATCGACCGTCGCGAGCGCACGGCCAGCGTGGCGCGAACTCGGCCCGGCGCCATTCGGCCGCGGCCACGGCGGCGAACACGGCATCGCTCACGTTGCGTACCGCTGAACCGTCGTCGACGACCTCAATGTGGATGGCCGGAGTATCGACGGCCCGAAGCACACCGAACGACCGAATCGTGAGATCGTGCACCGTGCCACGCGCATCGACCGCAATGCCCTCGTTGCGCACCCAACCAAGAGCCATGTGTGCGGCCCCGATGCAGTACGAACGAAGAGTGACGTCGTCCAAGGCGTCGCCGCATCCCACTCGAACGGACACACCATCGCCCGAACTCGACGCTTCGGCCCACGCACCGTTGGGGGCAAACACTCGATCGTGATCGGTGACCGATGCCTTGAGCACGGCGATCTCGGCCCACACGGCGGCGCGCAGACCGAGTGACGTGGGCGGACCAGGAACATCGACCTCGATCACCTCCCAATCGTGAGCCACTGTGGCCACCAGTTCGCGCACACCCGGGGTGGTTCGAACCCACAGCACTCCACTTCCGTTTGCGCGAACTCCGGCTGCCAACGGTGGCCGCTTCGCACTACGACGCACCACGTCTTCGCGCGACAACACGATGCGCATCGGTCGATCGTGTTCGTCGGCGAGTCGGCGTGCTTCGTCGCGCAACCACTGCGTGGTCTTGCCGCCGAACGCACCGCCGTTGGTGAGCGGCCCCACTGGTTCACCACCGGGCACGCACCACACCGCATCGGGTTCGAGATACGCCGGTTCGACCCACGTGGTGCGCAGAGTTCGCACGAATTCGTGTTGCCGATCGTCGGGCACGTCGATGGGCCACGTGAGACCAACGGTCGAGCGACGACCGGGGACCACGCCCGCGAGTTGACGCGCTTCGGACACCGAGGACGCGACCACCCGCTCACCGGATGGCGCGAGAATGGCCACCAGCGAATCCGACGGTGCCGAATCGTCGGCGAAACCTCCCCGACCCAGCGCCACGTGAGGAGCCACTCGTTGTGACGCTCCTCCTTCGATGCGGGCACGCTCGGCCGCCGCATCGAGATCACGTTCTCGTCGTTGCGGCCGATCGACGGCGGCTTCGACGATCGTCTGCCATCCCGTGCATCGACACATATGAGCGAGTAGCGCCCGCTCCACATCGGCCTTCACCGGTTCGACGTCGAGCAAGCGCACGATGATTCCCGGTGTGCAGAACCCGCACTGGCTTCCACCGGTCGCGCACAGTGCGTCGGCCCAACCCTGCCGAACGTCGTCGTCGACACCTTCCAACGTGGTGACCACCCGACCGGCCACGCGCGACACCGGCGTCACACAGGCCACCCGCGGCTCGCCGTCCACGAGCACGGTGCAGCAACCGCACTGACCCTGAGGCGCGCAACCGTCCTTGGCCGAGCGCACGCCGAGTCGATCGCGGAGAGCCGACAACAGCGTCCCCTCGGAAGGAACCGACACCGGCGCACCGTTCAACACGAACTCCACGGCCTCCACCTTTCCATGTCACAGCCCGTGATCTGGTGCACACCGAATGCGCGCCATAACGTTCGTCCCGTGACACCTCGTTCCACCTCGCGTCGCGACCTCTTGCGCACCGCGGGCACCGCCGCCTTCGCACTGCCCACCGCTCTGCTCATCGCGGCCTGCGGTGGCGACACGAACACCGACACGAACACCGACACGAACGACGAAACATCCACCGGCAAGGCGGAGTTGCCCGACGACGTGGTGTTGGCCACACGGTGGGTGCCGACCGAACTCGCACCCGGACTCCAGCGTCTACCGGTATCACTCGCGACGGCCGCCGGTTTGCTCGCCGACGGACCCCCTCGTCTCACCGGCAAGGTCGTCGACTACGACACCGGTGAGGTGTTGGTCGACAACGTGTTCGCCGATCGCCGTACGCTCGGCGACGGCACGATTCCGTTCTACGTTTTCCGCACCGCACTCACCAGTGCGGGCGTCTACGGACTCGTGGTCGACGGCGGCCCCAGCGAACCCACGGCGTTCCAAGTCCGACCAGCCGACGAACTCCCGGTGGCACGCGTGGGCGAGTCGCTGCCCGGTTTCGACACGCCCACCGTCGACGATCCGCGCGGAGTCGATCCGATCTGTTCGCGCGAACCCGAACCGTGCCCGTTCCACTCGATCACGCTCACCGAAGCGCTCACGCTCGGCAAGCCCGTTGTGTACGTGGTGGGGACACCGGCGCATTGTCAGACCGGTGTGTGCGGGCCCGTCCTCGAGCAGATGATCGCGCTGGCCGACGAACTCGGTGATTCAGCGGTGTTCGTTCACGCCGATGTGTACGCCGACGATGCGGCGACCGTGGTGGCCCCGGCCGTGCAGGCGGCGATGCTCACGTTCGAGCCGGTCGTGTGGATCACCGACGACACCGGAACGATCGTCGAACGGCTCGACGCCGTATGGGACGCGAACGAGAT
Organism: Actinomycetota bacterium; assembly: GCA_016871355.1. Lineage (GTDB taxonomy): Bacteria > Actinomycetota > Acidimicrobiia > Acidimicrobiales > Ilumatobacteraceae > Casp-actino8. The sequence goes on along the minus strand of VFZC01000003.1, from coordinate 65,550 downwards.
TCGCGAAGCGCTCAGCTGAACGACTGGCCGCAACCGCAGGTGCGCGTTGCGTTGGGGTTCGTGATGTTGAACCCGGCCTGATTGAGGCCGTCCTTGTAGTCGAGGGTCGCACCCTCGAGAAGCTGAGCCGAGGCCGGATCGACGACCACGCGAACGGCCGGACCGTACGTGGCCTGCTTGTCGTCATCGGCGATGTCGCCATCGAAGAACATCTCGTACGAGAAACCGCTGCATCCGCCGGGACGCACGGCCACGCGCAACGCGAGATCGTTCGCGCCTTCTGCTTCGAGAAGTTCCTTGACCTTGGTGGCTGCTGAATCGGTGAGGGTGATCACGGTTGTTCTCCTCCGTCGTTGCTCGCATTGTATCGGTGGCCCGGCTGGCCAGTCTCGGCGGGACCACCGGTACGATTGGGCCATGACGCGCCCGTTCGAGCCGCCGTCCGTAGAAGAGGTCACCAACCTTCTCCGGGCCGTCATCGACCCCGAGTTGGGGAGCGATGTGGTCGACCTGGGCATGGCCTCGTGCCGTTCGGTGTCGGCTGATGGCTTCGTCGTGATCGACGTCAAGTTGACCATCGGTGGCTGCCCGCTACGGGCCCAGATCAAGAAAGACATCGAGACCCGCGTGGCCACTCACCCCGGTGTGCGTGGTGTGAAGATCGAGTGGGGCGAGATGACCAGCGACGAGCGCTCGGCCACCATGGCCAAGGCCCGCTGGAACGCCCGCGAACGAGCCCCCGAAACCGAAGTGGCCGCGACCACGCGCGTGATCGCGGTGTCGTCGGGCAAAGGTGGCGTGGGCAAGAGTTCGGTCACGGTCAACCTGGCCGCCGCCATCGCCGCCCAGGGTTACACGGTCGGCGTTCTCGACGCCGACATCTGGGGCTTCTCGGTTCCGCGCATGCTCGGCATCGATCAGCGTCTCGAAGCCGAGCGCGACGAAGAGAGCGGGCGGCCCAAGATCCTGCCCAACACGCGCACGGTCGGAAAGGGTCTCCTCAAAGTCGTGAGCACTGGCTTCCTCGTCGACGACGAAGGTACCGCTCTCATGTGGCGCGGACTCATGCTCACCAAGGCACTCGAGCAATTCCTGCGCGACGTGTCGTGGGGCGAGATGGACTACCTCCTCATCGACATGCCACCCGGCACCGGCGACGTTCAGATGGGATTGGCTCGGCTGTTGCCGCGCACCGACATGGTGATCGTCACCACACCAGCCGTCAGCGCACAGAAGGTGGCCATCCGCGCCGCCGACATGGCGCGTCGTTCGTTCCTGCGCATCGCCGGCGTGATCGAGAACATGAGCACGTTCGTGTGTGAACACGGGTCGCAGTACCCGCTGTTCGGAGTCGGTGGCGGACAGGCGCTGGCCGACGAGATCGGCGCGCCGTTACTCGGGCAGATCCCGATCGAGCCCACCGTGGCCGCCGGTGGTGACGCCGGTGAGCCGGTGTCGCTGGCCGGGTCAGGCCCGGCCGCCGACGCGTTCCGGGCCATCGCCGACCAGATCGTGCGTGAGACCGTGCCGCCGGTGCAGATGGCGGGCTGTTCGGCCCGCCAGGAGGTCGGCGAGACCCCGGTGACGATCAGCCCGCGCGGCTGAACTTCCTGACTTGATTTCGATACCCCTGGGGGTACTATCGACATCGAGAGGAGCACCATGAAACTTCCCGACGAGACGATCGACGACCTGGTGAAGCGACTGCGACGCGTCGAAGGTCAGGTTCGCGGCATCCAGCAGATGCTCACCGAGGGTCGCGAGTGCCGCGACGTGGTCGCCCAGGTGTCCGCGGCCAGCACCGCCCTCGATCAAGTGGGGTTCAAACTCCTCGCCGCCGGCCTCACGCACTGCATCTCCGACCCGAAAGAGGCCGCCAAGAACGGCTTCGACTTGTCCGAGGTGGAGAAGTTGTTCTTGAAGTTGGCCTGAGCACTTCGCCATGAGCCTCTACGTCAATCAGCACTATCTCGCCTGTCTGTCGCATGCGTCGTACGTGGTGGGTGACACCACCAGCGGACAGGCGGTGGTGATCGATCCGCAGCGCGACATCTCGCTCTATCTCGACGATGCGCGCGAACACGGCCTCACCATCACTCATGTGATCGAGACGCACTTCCACGCCGACTTCCTCTCGGGCCATCTCGAACTGGCCGAAGCCTGTGGAGCTCGCATCGTGTTCGGTGCCGCCGCAGCCGGTCGCACCGACTTTCCGATCGCTGCCCTCTCCACTGGTTCGATCATTCGATTGGGTGACACCGACGACAACGTTCATCTCGAGATCCTCGAGACACCCGGACACACGCCCGAGTCGATCTCGATCGTGGTCCGCGAAACCAAGTCGTCGACGCCGCACGCCGTGTTCACCGGCGACACGTTGTTCATCGGCGATGTGGGCCGACCCGATCTGCTCGCGTCGGTGGGCCACCAAGCCGACGATCTGGGCCGCATGCTCTACTCGTCGCTGCGCGACAAACTGCTCGCGCTCCCCGACTCGACCCTCGTGTACCCGGCTCACGGTGCGGGCAGCGCCTGCGGAAAGAACCTCTCCACCAACACCGTGAGCACGATCGGCGAGCAGCGCCGTTTCAACTACGCGTTGGCCCCCATGTCGGTCGACGACTTCGTGGCCGTCGTGACCGAGGGTCAATCGACTGCCCCGCTCTACTTCCTCCATGCCGCCACCACCAACCGACAGATCCGCGAGGTCTTCCACGAAGATGCACCGCTCACCGCGATGCCGATCGGCGATGTTCTGTCGGCGATGAAGAACGGTGCGGCGGTGGTCGACTGCCGTGACGACGCCGACTTCGCCATTGGTCATCTGCGTGGTTCCATCAACGTGGGCTTGGGTGGCCGCTTCGCCGAGTACACCGGCGAAGTCGTGGTGGCCGGAACACCCATCGTGATCGTGGCCGAGGCCGGACGCGAACGGGAAGCCTTCACACGACTGGCGCGTATCGGCTTCGATGCCGTGCTCGGTTACCTCGATGATCCTGTGAAACAGTTCCTCGAAAATCCCGCACTGGTCACATCGGCATCACGTCTCACCGCGCACGAGTTCGATCACCGACGTACCGAACTCACCGATCTGCAACTCGTCGACGTGCGCAACAAGGGTGAGGTGGAGGCCGGCACGATCACCGGTGCCCGGCACATCGATCTACCGTCTCTCACTCGTCGCGTGGGCGAACTCGATCGCACCAAGCCCACCGTGGTGTTCTGTGCCGGCGGTTACCGCTCGTCGATCGCGGCCAGCACGTTGCGATCACTCGGCTTCACCGACGTGAGCGACATCCTCGGCGGTTACAACGCCTGGAATTCGGGTCAGCGCGTCGGAATGTCGTCGTAACCCACGTCGCCGGGCATCAACAGCGCACGCAACTGGCCGTCGTCCGACCACACCACCTTGGGCAGAACCTTGGGCGGAGTACCCACCGCGCGGGCGGCCGCCAAGGCCGAGTCGGCGTTGCTGTGCTGGATCAAGAAGGTGAGCATCGCCACGGTGGGCGGCATCATCATCAACTCGCCCGACTTGGCGCGCTCGAGCGCATCGACCGGTTCGACCCAGGTGCTGTCGACGGTTTCGATGTCGTCGTGCAACGGGTCCTGTTCGTCGGGCATGCCCACGACGAAGAATCGCGTGTCGAAGCGGCGGTTCTCTCCGAACGGAGTGACCCAGTGGCCCACCCAGGCCAACTCGTCGAGTTGTGCCGAGAGACCTTCGTCGGCGAGAACACTCGTCATACTGCGTTCACCCGAATGAACGGCTCGACGATGGATCTCGAAACGCTCCTTCATCGGATCGGAGTCGAATCGGACCGTGCGCCCGTCACCGTCACGAGCCAACAACACTCCGGCTTCTTCGAAGCATTCGCGAATCGCGGTCATCTCGTACGAATCGTCACCTTCGTCGACCGCTCCACCGGGGAACACGTACATCCCGCTGGCGAAGGCCGCCTTGGTGGTGCGCTTCATCATGAAGACCTCGAGTGGTCCGAGGTGATCGCGCACCAACATCACCGTGGCGGCCGGACGAATGGCCACCTGGATCGGATCGAAATCTTGTCGCCTGCTCACAGCTCGCCCTTGGGTTCGGTGGCGTCGGTGTCGACCACGTCGCGACCTCCGAAGTGGGTGGTCGTGGTTCCACCACCGAAGCCGCGCACCACGAACGCGGTACCGCGCTTGGCCCGCCGCATGAGGTACGAACGGAAGATCATGCGCGTGGGCGGAAACAGCATGAGGACACCGAACACATCGGTGAGGAAACCGGGCGTGAGCAACAGAGCCCCGGCGCCGAGAATCAACACGCCGTCGATGATCTCGCGGGTGGGCACGCGACCCTGGGCGATGGCCTCGTTGAACTTCGTCCAGACGCGAAGACCTTCGCGCTTCACCAACCAACTGCCGATGAAGGCCACCGCAATGATGATCCCGAGGGTGTTGAAGAAGCCGATGGCTCCACCCACTTTGATGATCGTGTAGAGCTCGGCGATCGGGACGATCACGAAGAGCAGCAGGAGGATCACGAGGTCACCCTAGCCACGCCTGTTCTCGCATCTCCCGTCGGCCACTAGCGTCGGATTCATGGCCTTGAACGACGCAGCGCAGCGACCGCCGTCGGTCGACACCTTGGCTCGTTCGTTGGCATCCACCGGTCTTCCGCATCCACTACTCGTGGACGCGGCCCGCGAAGCGATCGCACTCGGCGACCCGAGTCGTGCAGCCTCCATCGCCGAGGGAATCGCCGCTTCGCTTCTGGTTCCCGTCATCAACGCCACGGGTGTGATCGCCCACACCAACCTGGGTCGCTCTCCTGTCGCACTCAACCTGGCACCGCGCGCGCAGAATCTCGAATTCGATCTCGCCACCGGTGGTCGTGGAAGTCGTCAGCGCGGTATCGGTCGTCTCATCGCTCGTGCGGTCGGCGCCGACGATGCGATGGTCGTCAACAACAATGCGGCCGCCGTTCTGCTCGTGCTGGCCGCGCTGGCATCCGGTCGCGACGTGGCGGTGAGTCGCGGCGAAAGTGTGGAGATCGGTGGCGGCTTTCGAGTTCCCGACGTGATGGAGCAGTCCGGTGCGCGGCTCGTCGACGTGGGTACCACCAATCGCACGCGCGTGGCCGACTACCGCAAGGCCATCGGTCGCAAAGGTAACGACGTGGCGCTGGTGTTGAAGGTCCATCCGTCCAACTACCGCATCGATGGTTTCGTGGAAGACACACCGGTCAGCGAGTTGGCGACGCTCGGCGTTCCGGTGGTGGCCGACATCGGATCGGGTCTTCTCGATGCCGCGTGCCCGTGGCTCGACTCGGGTCCGCCGACGTGGCTCAACGGTGAACCAGCCGCGCGTCAATCGCTACAAGCCGGCGCGTCACTCATCACGTTCAGCGGCGACAAACTCATGGGCGGACCACAGACCGGAATCATCGCCGGCCGGGCCGACTTGGTGGCCTCGTGCGCTCAGCATCCGCTGGCGCGGGCACTTCGTCCGGGTGGCTTGGTGTTGGCCGCATTGCACAAGGTGATGCTCGCCTACCTCGCGCGCACCGTGACCGCCGAGGTGCCGTTCTGGCGCATAGCCTCGGTGAGCACCGATCAATTGCAGCGCCGAGCCGAATCGATCGCGACCCACGTGGCCGGAGCGCGCGTGGTTCGGTGCGAATCGCTACCCGGCGCCGGCAGCACACCGGGCGCGTCGATTCCGTCGGTGGGTGTGGCCATCGACGGCGATCACACGGCAGCCCTGCGATCGTCCCGGCCACCGGTGATCGCTCGCGTACGTGACGACGTGACGATCCTCGATCTTCGTACCGTCGACCCATCCGACGATCACGTCGTGGTCGATGCTCTGCGGCAGACCCTCGCCTCACGATGAGGATCTTCGCCACCGCGGGTCACGTCGACCACGGCAAGTCGTCGCTCGTCACCGCACTCACCGGCACCAACCCCGATCGCTGGCGCGAAGAACGCGAACGCGGCATGACTATCGACTTGGGTTTCGCCCACTTCACACTGCCGTCCAGGCGTGAGGTGTCGCTCATCGACGTTCCGGGTCACATCCGTTTCATCAACAACATGTTGGCGGGCGTCGGCGGTATTCACGGCGCGATCCTGGTGGTTGACGCGCACGAAGGTTGGATGCCCCAGACCGAGGAGCACCTGCGCATCCTCGAACTGGCCGGCACCCGACACGGTGTGGTGGTCGTGTCGCGCGTCGATCTGGTGGACGACGACGAGGCCGAACTCACCGCCATCGACATTCGTGATCGTGTGGTGGGCACGTTCCTGGCCGATGCACCGATCGTCAAGGCGTCGACCCTTCGCGGAGATGGTCTCGACGATCTTCGACAGGAACTCGACCACCTGATGAATTCGTCAACCGGGTCACCCGATCGGGGCCGACCGCGCTTGTTCGTCGATCGCGTGTTCGCGCCGAAAGGAAGCGGAACCGTGGTGACCGGAACTCTCACTGATGGCTCACTCGCCGTGGGTGACAGCGTGGTTGTCCAGCCACTTCGACGCGAAGTGCGCATTCGCGGTATTCAAACTCATGGACACTCGGTCGAATCGATCGAGCCCGGCCATCGGGTGGCGCTCAACCTCAGCGGCATCGAACACGGTGACGTTCGACGCGGTCATGCGGTGGTTCGAGCCGATGATTGGCACCTGGCCACGGTGCTCGACGCGTCGTTCACGGCACTGGCTTCTCTCGATCACGACGTGACGCGGCGCGGCGCCTACACCATGCACGTGGGTTCCGATGAGTTGCCGGTTCGTTTGCGCGTGCTCGGTGACGAGTCGATTCGACCCGGCGCCCACGGGTTCGTTCGATTGCACCTGGCCGAACCCCGACCGTTGGTGATGGGTGACCGCTTCGTGATTCGCGAGAGCGGCCGTGACGAAACGGTGGGTGGTGGCGTGGTTCGTGACGTGGCACCGCTGCTCACGGCCTCACGAGCGCAGCCCCTCGACGACGATCACGCCAACGTCGATCGCATCGTGGCCGAACGCGGTTGGATCGACGCGGTCGAACTTCGCCGCTTCACCGGTGTGTCACGATCGCCGAGTGTCGCTCAGTGGGTGGTCGACCCAGCGGTCGTGACGGCAGCCGAAACATCGCTGCGCCGTCGCGTGACCGAGGCCGGCGCCGAGGGCCTCGAGATCAGCGCGCTCGACGACCGCGAACGTGCGTTGCTCGCCACGTTCACCGACATCACCGTCTCGGGCGGATTCGCGCGAACACAAGGGGCTGATGATCCGTTGCTGTCGCACTCCGACATCGATGTGATCCGCGCGGGCGGTTGCGCACCGTCGGCAACCATCGCGCTCACCAACGCCGAACTACGGCGTTTGCAGAAGGCCGGCGTTCTCTTCGAGCGTGACGGCGAGTGGTTCCACGTCGATGCACTCAAGACCGCACGGCTGGCCGCCGTTTCCTTGCTCGCTTCTCACCCCGATGGTTTCACGATGTCGCAGTTCCGCGAAGCACTGGGCGTGACCCGCAAGCACGCGGTTCCGATCGCCACCGAACTCGACGCGCGTGGCATCACCCGCCGTCGTGGCGACGTGCGGATCGCCGGGCCGCGTCTCGACCGCGAGTGAGCAGTTCGGGGTGAATCCACCGGAAGGTGAGGTTCACCCGCGGTTCGGTGATGGACTTCTGCTTGGGAACTTCGTGCTTCCACGCGTGCTGGCACAGACCACTCATCACCACGAGCGATCCACTGGCTAGGTCGCGATCGACGACGGCGCGTGATTCGTTGTGGCGCAACCGGAATCGGCGCACCGCACCCAGGCTCAGCGAAGCGATCACCGGCTCGCGACCGAGTTCGACTTCGTCGTCGGCGTGCCAGCCCATGCTGTCGCGGCCGTCGCGATACAGATTAAGGAGCACCGAGTTGAAACGCGCGCCGCTCAACGTCTCGCACACCGCCCGAAGTTCGTCGAGGATCGGCAGCCACGCGCGTGGCGTCATGGTGATGCCCGAGTAGGTGTAGGCGACGTCGCCGTACCACGAGTTGAGCCGGGGCTGGTCCACTTCCTTGCCGAACAACACGATGCTGCGCTGTTCCCAGTCGACGTCGTCGATCAATTGCGCGAGCGTTGCCGCGGCGCTGCGCTCACCCAGCGCCCATTCCCAATATCTTGCGCTGCCGTCGTACGGCAGCAGTTCGACCGGATCGTCGAACAGCCTCACTCGGTGGCGTCGGCGGTCTTCGGCTTGCGTTCGCGATAGTCGCGCGCACCACCGGCTTCGGGTTCGACTTCGAGGATGATGCCGTCGATGGCCACGACTCGGGCCGTTTCGCCCGCCTTCACCGGCGTGGCTCGATTGGTGCGCGCCTTCCAACGCGCTTCACCGATTTGCACACTGCCGTCGGGGGCGATGTCGGTCACGGCGCGCCCCGTGGCTCCGATCATTCGCTCACGACCAACCGTCGGCGTCGCGAATCGCGTGCGCGTCATGCTCGGCATTCCGGAATAGAAGGTGAACGCGATCCCGCCGATGCCCACGAGCAGCGTGAGCCACGACGGACGCAGCGTGTGTTGATCGACCGTGGGGAACATGAACCACGAACCGAGGACGAACGAGACCATGCCGACCGCGGTCCAGAAACGTGGAATGCCCACTTGTACGTCGACCGAGAACACCACCATCGACAACACCACCAGGGCGAGGGCCCAGGTGCGATCGGGCAGTTCGCCCAAGCCGAAGAATCCGAGCAGCAGACACACCGCACCCACCACACCGGCCACGCCGATGCCCGCGGTGAAGAACTCGAACACGAGCAACGCGAGTCCGATGATGAGGAAGAGGTACGCCACGGCCGGGCTGGCCGCGGTGTGGAACATCTGCGAGATGAGTCCAAGCCTCTGGAAGCGAACCGTGGTGATGTCGCTCGAGGCGGTGCCATCATCGGCCACCGATTCGATCGCGGTGTCGAGCACCACGCCGTCGATTTCGAGTCCGTCGAGGGCGAACACCATGTTGCGAATGGTGGGAGCACCTTCGTCGGTGATCTCCAACTTCAGTGCACCGGCACGGCGCGCCTCTTGGAAGCCGAGGGTTTCGGTGCGGAGTTGTTCGGTGGCGTCGCCGAACGACACGTCGTCGAACAACGGGGTTCCGATCTTGCCGATGCGAGCACCCGGTGCCATACCGGTCGCGTCGGCGGCCGAGAGCAACTGCGCCACCAGTCCGGTGGCCCGTTGCACCCGACGGCCGACCCAGATGGCGATCGGTACGGATGCGTCGCGGATCTGCCGGTACAGATCTTTCATGTCGTCGCGACCGACGACGGACGCTTTCGAGTTGAGCTGCAGGATGAGGGCTTGCGAGCCGTCGGATTCGGCGCGGTCGATCGCGTTGGTGATTTCGTCGACGACGATGCGGTCGACGAGACCCGACACCTGCAGCACGTCGACCGGGACCAGACCGATGCCATTGGCGCCTTCTTCGGACGACGTCGCGGTGTCGCTCGACTGATCGGACGGGGCGACGGTGGCGTTGACCGACGACACGTCGGCGAATCCGAGCACCGATCCGATCGCGATGAAGAGGATCGCTAGTCTGCGCACGAGTGCCTCCGAAAAATCCTGATCCGAGCCGACTGTTCACCAGTTCGCGATTGCTCGTGGTGGCCGGCAAGGGGGGTGTCGGCAAGACAACGGTAACGGCTGTTCTGGCCACCGCCGCAGCCGATGCCGGACTTCGCGTGTTGGTTGTGACACTTGACGGTCGACCGGGTCTGGCTGCGCTGTTCGGCGCCAACGCATCGGCCGGCAGCACGTACGACGGCGATGTCGTGGCCAGCGGCCGCGGACCGGGCCGACGCGGCTCCATTCATCTGCGCGCTCTCTCGGCCGGCGAAGCGCTGCAGGACTATCTCGCCACCCAAGGTTTGGCTCGTGTGGCCAAGCGCTTGGTGAACACCGGGGTGGTGGACGTGGTGGCGAGTGCGGCACCGGGTATCGACGATCTGCTCGTGCTCGGCAAGATCAAGCATCTCGTCGGCTTGGCCGGGCCCGACGGACCACACGATCTCGTGATCGCCGACGGACCGGCGGCCGGACACGCGGTCAGTTTCCTTCGTTCGCCATCGGCGATGGCCACAACGATTCGCGGTGGTCCGTTGCGCTCACAGGCGATCGAGATCGACGGAATGTTGCGTGATCCATCACGCAGTCGTGTGGTGTTGGTGACGCTGCCCGAGACCACTCCAGTGAACGAACTCACCGAGACCGCCACGACGATGACGTCGGAGGTGGGAGTGGCATTGGCACCAGTGGTGGTGAACGGTGTCGACCGCGCGGGTGAGGTGGAGGCACTGGTGGCCGCCGGTCGTGTTGGTGACGACGACTTCGGAGCGGCCGCTCGCTTTCGCGCCACTCGGTGCGCGGTGCACGCGCGTGAAGTCGACCGATTGACGGCGCTGTTGGGTGATGCACCGATCGAGTTGCCGCACGTCGCGACCGCCGGGTTGACCGCGCGCGACGTCGAACGGTTGGCGCGCGTTCTCGTCGAGCAGGTCGCGTCATGACCAAGCGACGCTCGTCCGGTTCGTTCGCCGCTCTGGTCGATTCGGCCAAGGTGGTGGTGTGCTGCGGTTCGGGTGGTGTGGGCAAGACCACCACGGCCGCCGCGGTGGCGATCGAAGCCGCGCGTCGCGGTGGACGGGTGTGTGTGATCACGATCGATCCGGCTCGTCGACTGGCCGATGCCCTCGGCATCGCCGGCGAACTCGGTAACGACACGACTCGTGTGGTTCTGCCCGAGGGTGAAATGTGGGCGACGATGCTCGACGCGCGGGCAACTTTCGACGGAGTGATCCGCCGCCATGCGCGCGATGAGAAGCAGGTGGATCGGATTCTGGGCAATCAGTTCTACGTGAACGTCGCCAGTCGGTTGTCGGGCAGCCAGGAATACATGGCGGCCGAACGCCTCTTCGAACTGCATAACGACGATCGCTTCGATCTCATCGTGGTGGACACTCCCCCGAGTCGTGAGGCCCTCGACTTCCTCGATGCGCCGCAGAAGCTCATGAACTTCCTCGACCATCGCGTGTATCGATGGCTGATCGCACCGGCGCGTGGAGGGTTGAAAGTTCTGAACATCGCAGCCCAACCGATCCTGCGTACCATCGGGCGGGTGATCGGGGCCGATGTGTTGGCCGATGCGATCGACTTCTTCCAGGCGTTCGAGGGCATCGAAGAAGGTTTCCGTGCGCGAGCCGAAGAGGTCCAGACGTTGCTGCGGTCATCCGAAACTCGCTACGTGGTGGTCGCGTCGCCGCGTCACGACACCGTGAACGAGGCGATGTACTTCGTGTCGCAGTTGGGTCGGACCGGCGTGGACACCAGCGCGGTGATCGTCAACCGTCTGCAACCGCGTTTCGGCAAACACTCGGCCACCAAGTTGCGCGGCGAGATCAAGCGGCTCGAGGCCGAGTCACCCGATTCGGACGAGTTGGTGCTGCATCGCAACATGGCCGATCTGGTGGCCGTGGCCGATGCCGAAGACAAGAGCATCGAACCGTTGCTCACGTTCGCCGACTCGGCGATCGTGGCCCGGGTGGCCCTGCGGGCCGACGACGTGCACGACCTGACCAGCATCGGGTCGATCGGCCGCGAGATCTTCGGTGATCACTGAGCGAGGTTCGTCCTGCCCCGGCTGGCGGGGATAGCGTCGAAGCCGTGCACGTGATTCTCGCGACCGACGCCGACTGGCTCATCGATGAAGTGACTGCTGCGCTCGGTGGACCCGATACGTCGTTCACCGTGTGTCGCGACGGACGAGCGGTGGCCCCCACCGTCAAGGCCCGCACACCCGATCTCGTGATCCTCGACATGCAGATCGGAACCATGGGCGGTGTGGCCGTCACCATGGACTTGCGTCTCGACGAGAGTGGTGGCACGTTGCCCCACGTTCCGATCCTGATGCTCCTCGACCGTGATGTCGACATTCATCTGGCCCGTCGTAGTGGCTCCGATGGCTGGCTGATCAAGCCCCTCGATTCACTGCGTCTGCGTCGTGCCGCCCGCGCCGTTGCTGGCGGCGGGTGTTACGCCGAAGGGATTCCCACCCCGGCCGAGACGGCTGAATCGCCCGACGGGGAACCCGCCAACGCCGGATAGCATTTCGCTTCGCACCATCGGGGTGTAGCGCAGTTTGGCTAGCGCGCCACGTTCGGGACGTGGAGGCCGGAGGTTCAAATCCTCTCACCCCGACCACGAACCCCCTGCTCTCGCGGGGGGCTTTTCCCTTACGGTGAACATTCGCGCACCAAACACTGCGCTCTCATTTGTTGGAGCTGGAAGTCCAGCAACGTCACCGACAGGGAAGCAACTTTCGCCAACGCCGCAGCGTTCAACCAGAACCTCACTGACTGGTGCGTCTCACTCATTCATGCTGAGCCGACGGATTTCCGAGCCAGCGCAACCACGTGGAGTCGTGGTCAACCCGCTTGGGGGACTTGCTACGTTTGACCAGCGCGCCGGCTACTTCAGCAACGCGGCGGCTTCAGCGCGGATGAGAACCTCGCGCAAAGGAAGTCCGAGAGCAGCAGCGGCACCGGCCGCGTCGTCGTGCTCCACTTTCACGCGATCGCCCGCGATCTTCACCCGAATCTCATGACCTTCCACGCGCACCACTGATTCACGTCGAGCCCGTGGCCAACGTTCGATGATCGATCCACGCACACCCAACGATCCGGTCTCGTTCAGCATCACGCGGCTGATCACGTCGGTGAGGGCCGGATCGCACAACGCGTGCACCGTGTGCGCCGGTCGGCCCTTCTTCATGACGATCGGCGTGGCCCACGCGTCGTGTGCGCCGGCATCCAACAATGCACCGATGGTGTGAGCGATCACTTCACCGGTCACGTCGTCCACGTTCACTTCGAGCAGGCGCACCGCCTGACCATCACCAACTGCGTTCACCACGACGTCCCCCACCACCACTTGCACCACATTGGCCCGGCCGTTCACGTCGAGTGCACCGGCGCCATCACCACGAGCTGTCACACTCATCCGGGGCATCTCACCGAACGAATCGGCCAACGCCGCCATCACCGCCACTCCCGTGGGTGTGGCCAACTCACGACGATCGTCGAGACCGACGAACGGAATCTGGCGCAAGGCCGCCAACGACACCGTGGCCGGCGCCGGGTTGGGCAACTCGCCGTGTTGCGTGCGCACGGTTCCGTGGCCGGTGCCGATCGGTCCGCACGAGATCGAGTCGATACCGAGCACTTCGAGAGCGGCGCACACCCCCACGATGTCGACGATCGAGTCGACCGCACCGACCTCGTGGAACTCCACGTCGTCCACGTCGACCCCGTGGATCTTCGCCTCCACCTCGGCCAACACCGCGAACACCGCCAGCGACCGCGCGCGAACGCGTTCGGGCAGATCGGCCGACTCGAGCATTGCTCGAATGTCGCTCCAGGCCCGGTGGTGGTGATGGTCGTCGTGCTCGTGCAACGCGACGACCGCACGGGTGGACTTCACACCGGCGCGCTGTGTGAGCTCGAACGTGAGCGCGTAATCGTCGAGACCAAGCCCGGCCAGTATCGAACCAACCGCCACCGCATCGGCACCGGCATCCACGAGCGAGGCGAGCAGCATGTCGCCGGCCACACCAGCCGAACAGTTGAACCAGGCGTGACGCGTCACGACGAACCTCGTGCGGCCCGCACGATGCGCGCCGCCGCACACGCCGCACCGTAACCATTGTCGATACCCACCACGGTCACGCCGTTGGCACAGGTGGCGTGCATGGCCAACAACGCCGTCACACCATCGAGACCCGATCCGTATCCGACGCTCGTGGGCACCGCGATCACCGGCTTGCCCGACAAGCCGCCGATCACACTGGCCAACGCACCTTCCATCCCGGCGATCACGATCACTAAGTCGGCTGCCATCACGTCGTCTACCCGCGAGAGCAATCGATGAAGCCCGGCCACACCCACATCGGTGACGCGTTGGGCCTCGATCCCGTGCGCGCGCAGCGCGAGCAGACATTCGTCGACCACCGGAACATCAGCGGTGCCGGCCGACACCACCAACATGCGACCGGTGTACCACGGCGACGGAGCACGCCAGAGCATCGATGTGTGAGCCATGAGCGCAGCACCGTGCGCGGCCTCGAGCGCCTTGCGTTGATCGTCGGTGGTTCGCGTCACGAGGACGGGCCCGGTGCCGTGCATCAGCAACTCGGTCACGATCTGCACGCACTGCTCGGGAGACTTGCCCGGCCCGTACACCGCCTCGGGCGCACCCTGGCGCAAATGACGATGATGATCAACGAGCGCATCACCTACATCGCCGAAGGGCAGCCGAGCCAAGCGCGACATCGCATCATCGGGCGACACGCGACCCTCCGCCACGGCCAGCATCAGTTCGCGCAGCGAGTCGGCATCCACGACGACCATGCTCGCATGGGATATCCCTGCTCGCACGGCGAGGCCCAATCCGTAGCCTGGAGCCATGAGTCCGGTGACCTCCAACGGCCAGCCCCCGCGGGTGGGCTTCTTCGGCCCGTTCGGCACGTTCACCGAACAGGCCGTGCGATCGCAGGCCGACCTGGGCGCGGGCGAACTCGAGGCCTTCCGCACGGTGCCCGACGTGCTCGACGCCGTGGCCGACGGAACCGTCGACGTGGGTGTCGTCCCCATCGAGAACTCCATCGAAGGAACCGTCAATTTCACACAGGACGCGTTGTCGTTCGACTACTCGTTGCTCATCCAGCGCGAGATCGTCATGAGCATCGAGCACTGCTTGCTCGGCCTGCCCGGCACAAAGACGGCCGACATCACGTCGGTTCTATCCATCCCGGTGGCGACGGCGCAGTGTCACCGTTATCTACGCGAGAACCTGCCCCAGGCCGAGGTGCGGGCCGCCAACAGCACCGCTGATGCGGCCAAAACCGTGGCCGCCAACGGCGATCGTTCGTGTGCCGCCATCGCCCCCTTCAACGCCGCCGCGCTCTACGGGCTCGACGTGTTGGCCACCAACATCGAAGACCACAGGGGCAACCAGACTCGCTTCGTGATGGTGGGCCGCGACCACGTGCCCGCCCCGACCGGCAACGATCGCACCGGCATCGTCGTGTATCAGCGGGCCGACGAACCGGGAAGTCTGATCTCGATCCTGCAGGAGTTCGCCGCACGCCGCATCAACATCACCAACTTGCTGTCGCGTCCCACCAAGGACGGCGGCCTGGGCGATTACTGCTTCGTGATGTACCTCGACGGCCACATCGCCGACGAGCTGGTTGCCGACGCGTTGCGTTCGCTGCACTCCAAACATGCCGGTGTGAAGTTCCTCGGCTCGTATCCCGCCGCTGGTGAGCAGGCGCACTCGTTTCGCCAGTCGGCCGACTCACGTTGGCAGGAAGCCGACGGCTGGATCGAGCGGCTTCGTTCGCAGATTCGCTGACTCTCCCCCAGCACTACTGTGACGACATGTCACAGACCGTCGTCGTCACGGGTGCCAACTCCGGAATCGGACGCGCCACCGCCATTCATCTCGCCTCGCACGGCTACCGAGTCATCGGCACGGTGCGGAGCATGAGCAAGACCACCAAGGCCGATTCGATGGCAAGCGATGCCGGCGTGTCACTCGAGTGGGTGGAGCTCGATGTGGCCGACGACGAGAGCGTGCGAGTCGGATTCGACCGCATCCACTCGGTGGTCGACCATGTCGATGCTCTCGTCAACAACGCGGGTGTGGGTGGTAACGCGGTGATCGAAGAGTGTCCGCCCTCGCTGTATCAGGAAGTGATGAACATCAACCTGTGCGGTCCGGTGCGCTGCGCGCAAGCGGTGCTGCCGTCGATGCGAGCCCGGCGAGCCGGCACCATCGTGAACGTGTCGTCGGTGGTGGGTCGCTTCGCGGCACTCGCGCAGGCGCCGTACGTGGCGTCGAAGTGGGCGCTCGAGGCGATGTCGGAAGGTCTGGCGCAAGAACTCGCTCCGTGGAACATTCGCGTGGCGATCGTCGAGCCCGGCATCACCAAGTCAGCCATCTTCGCCAAGAACGTGGACGCGCCCAACTCATCGGGGGCGTACGACATGCACTACCGACGGCTGTTCCAGTTCTACGCCGCGGGCATGGCCAATGCGACCAACCCGTTCGAGGTGGGTGCGATCGTTCAGCACGCCATCGAAACCGACACACCGCGTTTGCGGTATCCGGTGTCGTGGGGTGGACCCGAGATTCTCGGACGCCGCGAAACGATGAGCGATGCCGAATGGATCGCACTCGGCGCACTGGAGAGCGACGACGCCTACTACGCCGAGTTCGAGCGCATGTTCGGGGTGCGGATCGCCCCGTAATCTCGGCGCACCCTGAGTGTTCGCCCCCGACGTTCAGCCCCCGACGTTCAGCCCCCGATGTTCAGCCGGGCGGTCGCTAGCCTCGACTCCGGAACGGTGGCAGAGCGGACAAATGCAGCCGCCTTGAAAGCGGCCGGCTCGCAAGGGCCCGGGGGTTCAAATCCCTCCCGTTCCGCCAGTCATCGGACCAACATCTCACCTGTACACTCGCTCTCCTGCCTGGGAGAGGTGCCGGAGCCAGGTTGAACGGGACGTCCTGCTAAGACGTTGACCTCCCAAAAGGGGTCCGTGGGTTCAAATCCCACCCTCTCCGCCAGTATCCACAGTCTGTGGATACTCACGTTCCCGGTGGCCATTGGCCCGGAACTTTGTTGCGATCGGATGACGGCCCGACCACACTGACGTACGGCATTCGTGCCGGTGAGCGCCATGAGCACCTACCACCAGTCCTCGTTGCCGGGCCCCGAGCGGGCACCAGCGCTGGGCCGACGTCGACCGCAAGGTGGCGACGGCATCCCTCCCTCGCCCCGCGACCCGTTCTGGCGCCGACTCGGATTCATCGTGATGGTGGGCGCACTGGTGGCGCCGGTGGCCTGGGCGTTGCGCGGCGACGGCGATGCGGTGTCGGTGGAAGAGACCGGCGGAGCGGCCGCCATCGTGCAGATGGACACCACCGACGACACGGTCGACCCGGCGGCGTCTTCGCCCGGCTCGGACGCGGCGGCTCAAGGCGTGGCCTCGGCCCCCGTGGTCACCATCGCCCCGTCCACCACGCTGGCTCCGAGCACATCGGTCGCCGCGAGCCGCCTGTGTCCGCAGAAGTACACGGTGCAACCGGGTGACTCGTGGTTCGGGATCGCCGAGCGTGCCGGTGTGTCGCCCGGACTCATTGCCGGATCGAACGGCGCGACGTTGAAGTCGCGACTCACTCCTGGTCAGGAAATCTGTTTGCCACCGGGTGCGAGCGTTCCGCCGCCCACCGAACCGACACGCGAGCCCGCTGAAGTTTCCACGCGCACCGCACCATCGTGTGGTTTTTCGTACGTGGTGCAGCGCGGTGATTCGTGGTTCGGGATCGCCAAGCGCGCCGGCGTGAAGGCCGGGCCGCTGGCATCGGTGAACGGCAAGACGATTCAGTCGCCGTTGAAAGTCGGCCAGACGATCTGTCTGCCCGACGGTGCGAAGCGTCCGGCAACCACTACTGCGCCGACGACGGCACCGTCAACGAACAGTTCGTCGAACGGTGCCTCAACGGGTGCGACATCTTCCAACGACATGCGCAACGTGCCGTACAACCCGACCCAGTTGTATTCACGCGATGAAGTAGCGCAGATCATTCGCGACGTGTGGCCCGACCATCTCGAGAACGATGCGATGTTCGTGGCGCAGCGCGAGAGCAAGTTCAATCCCGGTTCGCGCAGCGCGTGTTGCATCGGCGTGTTCCAGATCAATTGGTCGGCCCACAAGAGATGGCTCGCCAATCAGGGCATCACCGATCCGGCCCAGTTGTTCGACCCCGTCACCAACGCCCGCATGGCTCTCATCACCTGGGAGCGGTCCGGATCGTGGAAGCCGTGGTGCACCCGTTCGTGGTGCCCCACCAGTTGACGGCCGATCTGACTCGAGATCCTGGTCAGGGCCAGGTTTCGGCCCCGCCCACGGCCCCGTACACTCGAGGGCGCAAGCGCTCGTAGCTCAATGGATAGAGCATTTGACTACGGATCAAAAGGTTAGGGGTTCGAGTCCCTTCGAGCGCGCTAGATGACCAGCGTTTTCCTGACGGAGACGCTGGTCGTTTGCTTTTCGGTCAGTGGTTTGGTCGGAAGGAGGGGCATATGAGTCCTTTGCGACTGTGTAACCCATCCCCCGGGACGCGGATGTGCCCCAAGAAACAAGGACACACCGGAGGACATGATCCACGTCCGAGCCTCTGGAATCAAATCTCCCAAGACCCTGACGAGAGGACCAGGAAGAAAATTGTCAAAGCCGGATACGACGAGGCCGAAGTGGAAGACGATCGGACAAGCGAGGGCGATACCGCGAATTCCATCGAGCGAGGCGGAGCGTTAGGTGGTCAACTCAGATCATCTCCACGCTGTTCATGAACATCTCGATCGATGTGGCGTTGGCTCCGAAACCGGGCTGGTGTCCGGCCCCCTCGACCACGTCGACCCACACTCGATCGCCCGCGCCAGCGGCGACGTACGAGTCTTCGACGAGCAGAGCGTGTGACACTGGAGCCAAGTCGTCGATCTCTCCGACGACCATGTACACGGCCGGATCGTTGGCATCCACGTAAGTGGCGGGTGAGATGGCATCGAGAACATCGGCCGAGCAGTCGGTGGTTCCGCAACCGTTCACGGTGGCCAGGATCTCATGCACGCGAATGCCGATGATCGCGGGATCGTACGTCGGCTCGTTCACGGCGTAGGGGCCGGCGATGGCGATCACGCCGACCACCGGGCGGATGAACTCGCCTCCACGCAGATCGGCCGGGGCAACGGCGGTGAGCAGGCTGAGGTGAGCACCAGCCGAGTGGCCCGAGAGGAACGTGCGGTTCGGGTCGACACCGAGCTGGTCGGCGTTGGCCTGGGCCCAGCGAACGGCGGCGACGATGTCGGCGGTCTGCTCGAAGGCCGGCACGCTCAGTTCGTATTCGATCGACACGACGACCGCTCCCTGCGCCAGCAGGTCCATGGACACCGACTCGACTTCGTCGGCGGTTCCGAAGCTCCATGCACCACCGTGCGAGAAGACGACGAGGTCACGACGGTCCGAGCTGCTCCAGCCGGCGGGGGTGAAGACTTTGTAGAGCTGGTGGGCGTCGGGACCGTACGAGCCAGCGAAGGTGGCGGCCGGGGCGGTGTAGGTCTCGACGATGCGGCGGTCACCGGCCTGCGGGTCGAACACCTTGCGGCCACTGACCACCGTGACGTCCTCGCCAGCAGCGACATTGGCACCTGCCACGACGGTTTCGCCGATCAGGCGCTCGCTCGACCCGGTGTCGAGGACCTGGCAGGCGACCGAGGACAGACCGAGGACGGTCAGGCCAGCGAGTGAGAGTAAGTGGCGGGCGATTTTCGTGGCGTTCATGCCGGACAAGAGCCCGGATCACGCCTCGTCTCACACTTTTCTCAAGACATCTTGAAGATTTTCTGAAATTGCCCCTGACCAGGGGTGATTACTACCTCCTGGCCACCACTAGCCCACCGAGCCGGCTAACCGTCAATCCGGGTGCCGCGACACGGCCCTGAGCACACATCGATCAGCGTCCGGTCGAGAAGAAACCCGAATGCCTGAGCCAGAACGAGCGGCTCGCTGCTCCCGGCACCATGGGGGTCCCTGCCGTAATCCGGGGCAAATGGCGGAGTCGGACCGGAAGGAGGAGCTGGAGTTCCGTAGTCCCACATGACGTACGCCGAGCCATCGAAGGGGTAACTCTCGATGGGATCGATTCCCCAGAACGGTTCGACCGCCGTCGCACGTCCATCCTCCAGGGCGGGAGTGTGCACTCGGGCTCCGATCGTTCGAGCGAGAACGTCAGTTGCAACATTGGTGACCTGATGGTCTCCGAACGCTCCGACGAGCAAGACCGTTTTCGGTTGTCGCCCGGGATAAGGATCCGACGTCAGGTGTTGCACGTATCCGGCGTTCTCACCACGATCCCACAGCATCTGCGCCAAGACGATTGCCATGAGACGATCGTCCACGTCGGTGTAGGCCGCCTCGAACACCGTCTGGAATTGTGGCCAGTCGGACGATCGTGGAAGTAGCAACGAATAATTCACCCCGGGAACACCGAGAACCGCACGAGACCATTCGGTTGACACCGCCGAAGCTGCTCCCCCGAGAATGCCGCCTTGGCTGTTGCCGACGAATACCGCCCCGTCGACTTGCAACAACGGACTTCCATCAGCGTTCTGAAAGGCCTCGTCAGCAGCGAACCCGAGCGGGTGGTTCACCAACCGGCCGAGCAACTGGAAGGCGACTTGTCCCGCCAGCATCCGATCGGCCTGTTCTCCGAAACGACCCATCTCGCCGAGGATTCCCGCCAGATTCGGCACGTCCTCCGCTGACATCCCGAGCCAATCGGTTGCGCAGGCCGCGACCGAGCCCGACGAAGCGAACCCGCCGAAGAAATCCACTTCTGTACGATCGCCCAGAAGTCCGTGCCCGAACACGACTGTTGGGGCCGGCTCGTCGACGGCGTTCGGCACCACACAATGGAACCTGGCCGGCCACGACGAGTGGTCGGAGTTGACCACTGGTCGATCACCATCGAGAAGAAGTCGACCTCCGGGACTCCCGTCATTGTCGAGAAAGTTCGGTATCTCGAACGTCCCATCGATGACCCGAACACCGCCATCGGTCACGACTGAATCGACCGAAAAGTCCGGAGCACCCTCACCTATTCTCTCGTACGCCGAGTCGAGCATGTCGAGCAGTCGTCCGGCGGTCGACTCGGAACTCGCAACGGTGAACTCCCATTCGTCGACAGCGGTAGTCAGGGGTTGTCCCTGCGTGTCGACGAGACCGTCGACCTCGACACGGTAGGTACGGCCCTCGGCGAGCAGACGCGCGGGTCGAATCGTGACGAGACCTGCTTGCGCGTCGAGTTCTCCCCAGAAAGGCCACCGCTCCCCCGACTCGATTTCAAAGAGCCGAACTTTCGCATCGGGCGACATCGACGCTCCGATGTCATCGACGTTCGGAACGCCTGACGAAACCAGGTCGACCCCATCGGCCGCGAAGACGATCACGGAAGACGGCGAAAATCCATCGGCCCGATTCTGATCGCTCACATCCATCGCCACTCCGTCGACGTTCACCGGAACCGCATCGGCCGGAATCGACACACGAAGTCCGGTCGGAGTGGAGTCATCGACCACCGTGAGACGATTAGACGGGAACGGAAGCAAGCACGCTCGAACACCGTCGCCGTCGCTACACGAAGGAGGAAAGTTGATGCCGGCGATCTCGGTTGTCGACGGCCCCGACGGCACAACGTTCTCGACGGGCGGACTCGATGGCTCCGACGTCTCGCCCTCTGAACAGGCGGTGATCGTCGAGAGTGACAGGAGCAGACACAGACCGAGTGGGCGAGCATAGGTGAGTTCCATTAGGTCATTCTTGCGTCCATTTCAGACCTTGAATTCACGCCAGCAATCGTGGATATGAGGTGGCACGATCGTGCAGTCAGGCCTCGCCGGGGAAGACTCAGTTTCTGCTCCAGCCTTCGCCAACTGGGTACACAACATCAATATGCAATACGAGGGTGCTAACAGGGTTTGACTTTCTCCTGGCATGTCTTGTCCCTAGGTGTCCTTCAGGCGCCATGTCCATGGAACAACCTGACACAAGAGTGGAATTGGAGGTCGTCCCAAGACGGTAGGTTTCTGGTATGACGCATTCCCACGTAGGTGGGGAACGTCTGGTGCGGAACCTACGGATCAAAAGGTTAGGGGTTCGAGTCCCTTCGAGCGCGCCAAACAGTCTGACCGAATCGCCATGGTCAACCTTCGCTCTGTCGTATCGTGGCTCATGCGCATCGCGGTGGTCATCGGTGTGCTCACCCTTGTGGGTTGTACTGGCGTCGCTGATTCCAAAGAGGCTCCCGATAGCGACGCCGCGGTCACGACCACTACTTCAATATCGCAGTCTCGACCATCCGAACCAGGTGACGACTGGGCGCCGTCTCGAATCGACGACGTTGGAGTTGGGAAGTCAATCCTCACTGCACCAGAACTGGCGGACGACTTCTGGACTCCTCCTGACCCGCTTCCAGGTACTCCCGGGAACGTGATCTGGTCGTCCTCATCCCGCCTCGTGTTCGGTGGAGACGCTCGACGCGTGATGTACCACTCGAGCGACACATTCGGAAATCCAGTTGGGGTTACTGCCTGGCTCGGTACTCCCGAGGAATTCGATGAGAACACACCGATCGTCAGCTGGGGCCATGGAACCACCGGCATGGCCGACGATTGTGCACCGACACGCGCAGAGTCACCAGCGAGCGAACCCTTCTTCCAGGCTTTATTGGATGCTGGTTACATCGTGGTGGCGAGCGACTACGCCTACCTCGGTACACCAGGACACCATCCCTACTACGACGCGGCGACGATGGCGTACTCCATGATCGACGCCGCTGTGGCTGCTCAACAGTTCACAGGGTCGAACGGACCGGTGATCTACGCCGGCTTCTCGATTGGGGGTCGAGGTGCCATCTTTGCGCAGAAGATCTCCCAGACCTACGCGCCGGAACTCGACGTTCGCGGCTCCGCGGCATTCCGACCCGGAGTTGATGGAATCGCTGAGGGAGGAACACTGTGGAAGACACTCCGCGATTCTCCCTTCAAGGGATTGGTCGTCATGGCTTTTTATGGAGTCTCACTCGCATGGGGCGACAAGTACTACGAATTGAGCGACATCTTGACTCCCGAGGCGATTAGCCGCTTACCAATTCTCGAGAGCACATGCCTCGGCTCTGTCCTCGATGCATTCCAGAGCCTGTCGGGCGACGAAGTGTTCAAGATCGGCCTCGACGATCCTCTACCCAAGGGTGTTGTCGGCCCCGCGGAGCAGATCACCGATCTGCCGCTTCTCATCAGTGGCGGGAGACTCGACACGATAGCCGCGCCCGCAGTCATCGATTCGTACTTCCAAGAAGCTTGTGCGAACGGCCAATCGATCGAGTTGCGCTGGTTCAACCTGGAACACGGGCTGTCCACACAGGCAGATGAACCACTCTTCCTCGAGTGGTTGAGCGATGTGCTCGACGGTTCGCCCCGACCGAACTCGTGCGAGACCGGAGCCCTGCGACCTCCGCTCTGCAAGGATTCCGAAACCTGCTTTCAGATCCAAACTGCGGAAAACCTCGAGGGTGCTGTCGAGAACCCGTTCGCTCGAATCCCGGGGTTGAACTGGGAACTCCTAGGAGAGTGGAACCACGCCTACATCTGTCCTGACATCTCCATTCCGTGCCGCCAAAACCGCATCGAAGGGCACGTCTCCCAGATCTGGAAGTCAGAGATCCCGGTAAGCGGACCCGAAATCGAGAGCTGGCTCGACGGGAACTACTGGGACCACGTGGAGCCCACCTGGCAACTCAGGTTGTACGAGAAGGAACCCCGACCCGGTTGGCCGTGCGGCTTCTATTTCCAATTCCTCCGTTACAACGCATGGGGCTTCTCGACGATCATGCCGGGTGATACTTCATCGACGATGTTCGTCTTCGTCACCCATCAGAACAGAACTACTCAACAACCGATGCAGGAGATCCCCTGGCAACGCCTCTGGCCGTGCCCCTGATCAGGAATGGCGCCAGCGGGCCAGCTGCGGGACCTGTCGACGGGCCATCCAACGTATGAGCCGTGCGCTCCCGTTCTCAGCGAGCGCATCGTCGACGATCTCGATCATCTTCTCGAGAGAGCAATCAGGGTCGCCAAAGGCCCCGTCCCAGTAACACAGTGAGCACCACGTGTTGCTCTTTCCGCCATCGCGTTCGGTTCCGCGACAGTCACCGGCCTTCTTGGTGATCAAGGGCATTCCGCAACTCTGACGCTGTCGGCTCACACCGAAAAGACAGGGCGACAGCCGATCCCCAAGTCACGACCGTTCGTCACTCCGAATCGACGGGATGACTGTCCCATCAACCGTTCAATGCGCGGAGAGCTTCAGCCGGCCGGGCCGCGTTGATCCCATCGGCTCCGATGTCGAGCAAGTTCCGGTACAGCTCAAAGCTCTCGCCACCATTGGGCCAGACCCACGTGACCAGTCCGGCTTTGCGAGCCGCCTCAACGTAGGCCGGGGTGAACACTTCCAGTCCTTCGTAGACCGGAGGCACTTGCATGATGCGAGCCCAATCCGGAGGAGTCACTCCGCCGAGAACGAACTGAGTGGACATGTCGAGGCCAGGTGTCATGGCGACGGTCGGAGCGATTTCGTGAAAGTAAGCGACAACGTCGTCGTCGAATGACGTGACAACTGCACGATCGAGAGCTTCGTACTCGGTCAAGATCCGGGCGAGTTCATCGGCGGCGGCGAATGCATCGGGAGCCTTGCCCTTGATCTCGATGTTCAGAATCCAGCCCGGAAACGTCTGCAACACTGTTTCGAACGACGCAATCGCAAAGTCCTCCGGCGTGAAACCTTCCGGCGGTGCCTTTTCGCCGGAGCGAACGCCCCGCCAGAGATAGGCACTCGATTCCTGATCGGTACAGGTACACGTTTCAGTGAACCAATAGGCGTTGTCGAGAGCGTGCAACTCATCGAAAGTCGACTCGGCTACCACCAGGTTCTCGTTCGCCGTCCGACCAGTGTCCGAGTCGTGATGAACGACGAGAACTCCATCGGTGGTCAACCAAAGGTCGAAGTCGAGAACATCCACGCCGAGCCGGGCCGATGACACGTAGCCATACATCGAACTATGCGGGTGAGACTCTTCACCGCTGGCGTGGGCAAGGACGATGGGCCGGCCGAGGGCGAGCAACTCGGCGACCGTCGAGACTGGTGAGGAGGGAATCTCACGCGGCTGATCTTCTGTCACCTCGACAATCGTCGTCGTTGTCGATTCAACCGATGACGAAGAGACAGGCTCGACCACCGATGGATCAACGGACTGGGAATCAGAATTCGAACCACAGGCCATCGACGTGAATGCGACGACGAGGAGCAGACCACGAATCTTCATCAATCCTCCTCGGGCGCAACGGATGCACCAATTGAGCCCACGACAAGATTGCCACTTCGCCATATCGCTCAGACTGTTACTCTCACCCACATGCCAGACAAAGGACCGTGGACGTTTCTCAGCAATTACGCCCACGTTCTCGTGTGTCTGGCGCTCGATCCGGATGCTCGTTTGCGTGACGTCGCTGACCGGGTCGGCATCACCGAGCGACGGGTGAACGGAATCCTCGCCGACCTCGAAAAGGCTGGCATCATCACCGTCACCAAGGTGGGCCGTCGAAACTCGTACACCATCGATCGATCGGCTCAATTGCGGCATCCGCTCGAGTCGCACAAAACGGTGGGCGACCTGCTCGAAGGCACCACCTGAGAATTCATATGTAATTTGTTTCCTGTAATGGGTTGCAGGTAACCTCGCCCAAATGTCCGTCGGCGAACTCGTCACCAACAACCTCACCTCGCCGGCCGTCCTCGCCTTCGCCCTCGGTGCCGTGGCCGTTGCTTTTCGGGGCAGTCTGCGCCTCCCCGAGCAGGTCACCGGGCTGCTGTCCACCTATCTGTTGTTGGCAATCGGCGTGAAGGGAGGCCTGCGACTCCAGGAAGCCGACTTCGGCGACATGTGGGGGCCCATCATCGCCACGGTCGCGATCGGCTGCGTCACTCCCATCGTCACGTTCGCGGCGGCTCGCCGAGTGGTCAGATTGTCGGTGGTCGACTCGGCATCGTTGGCGGCTCACTTCGGTTCGGTGTCGGCCGTGACCTTCACGGCGGCGGAAGGTTTCGCGCGATCGGCCGGAACCTTGAACGAAGGCTTCCTTCCCGCGCTCGTGGCCATTCTCGAAGTGCCTGGCATCGTGATCGCTCTCGTGATCGCCAACCGCAAACTCGGCGGTTCCGACATCAAGTCGGCGATCCACGAAGTCCTCACCGGCAAGAGCATCTTGCTCCTCATCGGTGGCTTGATCATCGGAGCCATCGCCTCCGACTCCGGTCAAGCCGCCGTTGAACCGTTCTTCATCACTCTGTTTCCCGGAGTGTTGTGTCTCTTCCTTCTCGACCTCGGGTCGTTGGCGGCCGAGCGGTTCGAGTTCGTACGACGAGCGGGAATTCGCTTCATCGTTCTGACCGTCGTGCTGCCAATGGTGTTCGGAACATTCGGCGTCGCGGCCGGCACCGCCGCTGGTCTCTCCGAAGGTGGGGCCATGGTTCTCGGTGCCATGGCGGCCAGCGCGTCGTACATCGCGGCACCGGCTGCTGTTCGCGTCGCGCTTCCCGAAGCCGATCTCGGTGTGAGCTTGGGTGCCGCCATCGGCGTGACCTTCCCGTTCAACCTCGTGGTGGGCATACCGTTGTACTCGGAGATCGCCGCTTTGTTGAGTTGATGCAAATCATGCGCGCGACCCTAAATCGGGTACCTTCGTCCCCGTGACTTCGCCCCGTCAGTTGCGCATCCGACTGGTTGCGCTCTGCTTCCTGATGCTGTTCGTCGAGTTGGCACTCATTCGCTGGCTCGGGGGCAACGTTCTCTACCTCGCCTACTTCTCCAACATCGTCTTGTTGGGCAGCTTCCTCGGCATCGGCCTCGGCTTCCTGTGGGCCGACCGCAGCAAGATCGAACTGCTGAAGTTCACGCCGCTCGCGCTGGGCGCGCTCATCGTGTTCGTCCACAACGTCCCGGTCACGGTGAAGTCGGCTGGTGGCGACCTCATCTTCTTCGGGGCCGAACTCAAGCCGTCGGGGCCACCGCGCGAACTCGCGCTGCCGGCCGTGTTCCTCGCCGTGGCGTTGGTGTTGGCCTGCATCGGCAACGGCATCGCCGTCACGTTCCGTCAACTGCAGAACCTCGACGCCTACAAGTTCGACCTCATCGGTTCACTGCTCGGCATCATCGGCTTCACGGCGTTGTCGTTCATCGGCACGCCGCCCATCGTGTGGTCGCTCATCGCGGCGGCGATCCTGGTGTGGACCATCTGGCCACGGGGTATCCGCAACATCGCCCTCGTCGGTATCCCACTCTTGGTTCTTCTCGGCACGCTCGGCATCGAGTCGCGGGAAGACAACGTGCTCTGGACTCCCTATTACAAGGCCAACTACGGCGTGAACGACGACGGCGCACAGGTTCTCGTCAACGGTGTGCCGCACTGGTTCCAGACGCGATCCACCGATTGGCCGGTGTACGAGACCGTGTACGACCACTTGGCTTCCGACGCTCCGGTGGAAGACCTCCTCGTGATCGGCGCCGGCAGCGGTAACGACATCGCCGTTGCGTTGGAGAACGGTGCGCAACACGTCGACGCGGTCGAGATCGATCACCGCCTGCTCGATTTGGCCAAGAAGAACCACCCCAATCGTCCGTACGACGATCCGCGCGTCGACACCCACGTCGACGACGGCCGGGCCTACCTCGAGCGAGCCGACAAGAACTGGAATCTGATCCTTCTCGCCCTGCCCGATTCGCTCACCCTCGTGCAAGGCGCCTCGTCGATCCGCTTGGAGAGTTACCTCTTCACGAAGGAAGCGGCCGAGGCCTATCGCGATCACCTCGCCGACGACGGCGTCTTCGCGATGTACAACCTCTATCGCGAAGGTTGGCTCGTCGACCGCTACGCCGCCACGCTGGCCGACGCCTTCGGACATGCACCGTGCGTCACGAGACTCGATGGCACATCGCTGGCGGTCCTCACGGTCGGCAAAGTTCCGACCAACGTCGACTGTCCCCCCAACGACGAATGGGCCCGCACATCGACCACGCCCGATCCGGTCAGCGACGACCGTCCCTTTCCCTACTTGAAGAACCCGTCGATCCCGACCTTCTATCTCGTGGCCCTCGGGCTCATCTTGTTGGTGTCGCTGCTGTTGGTGCGAGCAGTTGGTGGTCCGCTGCGCGGCATGCGCAACTACCTCGACCTCTTCTTTATGGGTGTGGCGTTCCTGCTGCTGGAAACCAAGAACGTCGTGCAGTTCGCGCTGCTCTTCGGCACCACCTGGTTCGTCAACGCACTCGTCTTCGCCGGTGTTCTCGTGTCCGTGATCCTGGCCGTGATCGCCTCGCAGAAGTTCACGGTCAAGAACCTGATCATTCCCTACGCACTACTCGGTCTGGCCATCGTGGTCGGCTGGCTCATTCCGCAATCGAGCCTGCTCGGCCTCCCGATGGTGCCGCGTCTGATCGCTGCGTGCGCCATCGCCTTCGCGCCCATCTTCATCGCCAACGTGATCTTCGCGCAGCGCTTCCGAGCGACGAGCAGTTCCACCACCGCGTTCGCGACCAACCTCATCGGTGCCATGGTCGGTGGTGTTCTCGAGTACACCGCACTCGTGCTCGGTTACCGCAATCTTCTGCTCGTCGCATTGTTGCTCTACACAGCGGCTTTGCTGTCGGGTCGCCGCTTCCTTCGCGCCGCCGCCTGACGTCTTCCCAACGTTGCATTTGCGACGGCCGGGAGAATTAACGCATGCGTACACATACACATGCACACGAGAAGAAGGCTCCGAATCGTCACTGGATCGAGGTGGTCGAGATGCTCGACACCGAACGTTCGAACATTCGGCGTCGACACCACACCATCCCTCGACTCTTCGTCGGAGTCACCATCGTCGAACCCGGGCCCGCTCTCGAGCGCCGCTGGAATCACCGACGCGCGAAGAATCCGGGACAGTACGGCGAGATTCGCTACGACTTGATGAGCACCGCGTCGACCATCGACAAAGCCAAGGCCGATCGCCGCTATCGCGAGACGGTGAAGCGGCTCATGGCTCGTGGTTTCACGGTCAACGGCGACACGACCACCTGGCGTATCTACGTGATCGAACTCGACAACAGCCATCGACCCGGCTGCCCCGGTTACTTCTACGTGGGCCAGACCACCAAGCCGGTCGTCGAGCGGATCGAACAGCACCGCCACGGTGTACGCCGCGGTTCGGGCATCTTGTATTCCCGTGAGGCCCACCGCTACTTCCGGGCCTGGCGACCCGACATCGGACCCAAGGGCCCCTTCTTTTCGGAAGAGGCCGCCTTGCAGGCCGAATCGCTCACCCGGGTCATGCTCGAGAACCGTGGCTACACCGTCACCGGGGGTTCCGAGCGCTACGAATGGGCCCAGGGCCGGCGCCAACTGGCTCGCCCCCGACCCCCGCGTCCACCACGAACCCCCAGTTGAGAGGGTCATTTGCGTTAATTCGTTTGCGGAGTCGGGCCCGACCTGGTTTCCTAGGAACCGCTTATGACGACGTTGACCCACTCCGCTTCGATGCATGCCGGCTCAGCCGGTCATTCGTCGTCGTCCTCGTGGCAGTCGAACTTCATGTCGGCCATGTTCGCGAATAACGCCGTCACGGCCGCCGTGGGATGTGCACCCAAGTACTTCACCACGAAGCGTCCGCCCCAGCGGCTCGGGGAGTCACTCACGTAGATCGAAAGATCACACTGAGAAGGCACCGAGGCCGCTGGGATCCGAATCCCAGCGGCCCTTTTGTTTTTCCGGCCACGAACGCACACCAACCAGGAGATCACCATGACAACCATCGAGATCAACGACATCGACGAGATCACCGCCAGCGCAGCGGCTCCGGTCGCGCGTTGCGGCGACGGACACGGCACCCTCACGCCGCTGTTCTTCTCCGACGACCTGGTGGACATCGCACGCGCCAAGGCCATCTGTTCACGATGTGCGCTGAGCGCCTCGTGTCTGCAAGGTGCACTCGATCGTGCCGAGCCGTGGGGCGTGTGGGGCGGTGAGCTTCTCGAGAACGGCGTGATCGTCGTGAACAAGCGGCCACGCGGACGACCCGCCGTGTTGCCGCGGCCCACGCTCGTGATCGACGAAGACCGCACCATTCGTTCCATCGCCAACCTCGACGACAAGACCGAGTACGAGGTCGTCATCAGGGTCGCCTGATCCAGTTCGCCCATTCAGGTTCACATAGTTCTCGATCGCGGGTGACGCTCAGACGAGCCCGTGATTGCCGGGAGCATCCGGTCGGGGCCCGTGTCTCTCCTCCCCCCAGGAGACGCGGGTCACGACCGGACCTCCTCCATCGAAACTCCGCCGCGAGACATCTCTCCCTAACCTGATCGTGTGACTTCGCCGTCCTCGCGAACGAATCTGCGCCGCGTCCTCACGATCGTTGCCGCTGGTGCGGTGGTTCTCTTCGTCGCGGTCACTCTCATCGCACGCGGCAATGACGACGACGTCGACTCGGTGGTGCTCGACCAGCCGGGGGTCTACCAAGAGCCCGGTATCGCGGTGAACGAAGATCTGGCCGGCAGTCGGTTGAGCCAAGCCGTTCTCGAAATGGCCGACGGCACCGCAGTCACGGTCGACGATCTGTTGTCGCGCGGCCGACCGGTGCTCATCAACCTCTGGTACTCCACGTGTCAGCCGTGCAAGCGCGAGATGCCAGCACTGCAGGCGACCTTCGCCGAATTCGGCGATCGCATCGACTTCATTGGCATCAACCCGCAGGATTCCGCGTCCACCATGACGTCGTTCGCCGACGAGGTCGGTGTCGAGTACGAGTTGTTCCGCGATCCGAACGGCTCGTTCACGGTGGCCAACGGGATCGCCACCTACCCCACCACACTTCTGGTCTCGCGCGACGGCCTCGTGATCGATCAGATCGCCGGCGAGCTGTCCGACGACGAGATTCGCGACGCCGTCTCGATCCTTCTCGGCTGACGGGCTGACAAGATGGTGGCCATGAGCCTGCTCGCATCGTCTGCCGATCGGCTCTGGCTGAGCTTCGGCAGCGGGCTGCTCGCTGCGGTCAACCCGTGCGGGTTCGTTCTGCTCCCCACGTATCTCACGTACTACCTCGGCATCAACGGTCGATCGGCCGAGCAACGTGATGGTGCGGTGGGTCGCGCACTCGTGGTGAGTCTGTCGTTGTCGGCCGGGTTCATGAGCGTGTTCCTGGTGGTGGGTTCCATCAGTCGTCTGTTCACCGACTGGATCAACCAGAACGCGAAGTATGTGTCTCTCGTGATCGGCTTGGCGATGGTGGGACTCGGTATCGCCATGTTGTTCGGCTATCGACTCCCGCTCACCACACCCAAACTCGACGTGGGCGGTCGGGCCAAGGACCGCACGGTGTTCTCGATGTTCCTGTTCGGCATCGCCTATGCCGTGGCGTCGATCGGCTGCACCATCGGGCCGTTCTCGGCCACCGTGCTCGGAACCATCGATACCGAAGGATTCGCCACCGGGCTGGTTGCCATCGCGTTGTACGGATCGGCCATGTCGTTGCTCGTCACCGCGCTCACCGTCTCACTCGCGGTCGCCCAAGGCGGGCTGCTCAAGTTCCTGCGCACCGGCATGAAGTACGTCGAGTTGGCCTCGGCCGTGGTGATGATCGTGTCGGGCCTGTACCTCGCGTGGTACTGGTACAACGACATTCGCGAGCGTTACGACGACCAACTCACCGGCAACGTCCTCGATTGGCAAGAACGCATCCAGCAGTGGATCGACGACAACCGGGCTCTCCTCGCGGTGGTGTTCGGTACGGTGGTGCTGGCGGCCGCAGTGGTGGCAGTGCAACAGCGGCGACGTCAGAGCGTCGAAGCCTGACATGTCGGCCTTTCGCGAACTTCTCGATCATCCCGAGGTGGAAGAGGTGTGTGTTCTGCGCGGACACGAACGCGATCATCGCTTGGGCTTCATGGCGTACCACGGTGGTGGATTGGAAGAAATGACCGAGGTGATCGCTCAGGCGGCCGCCGAGCGAGCCGGGGTGAGCTATTACGGCGTGCATCAACCCACCGGCATGGAGCGACACATTCCGTCGATCGAGGTCTCGCCCGAGCATTCCGATCAACTGCGTTCGTTCGTCGATCACGTGCACTGTGTGATCACCATTCACGGCTTCGGCCGTTGGGGTTTCTTCTCGTCACTGTTGGTGGGTGGTCGCCATCGCGACTTGGCCGAACACGTTGGTCAACATCTTCGCGATCATTTGCCGGCGTACGACATCGTCACCGACATCGATCGCATCCCGAAAGATCTCCGCGGCATGCATCCGCGTAACCCGGTCAACTTGCCACCTCACGCCGGTGTGCAGATCGAATTGCCACCACGTGTGCGCGGTTCGAGTCCGCTGTGGTGGGACTGGGAAGGCCCCGGCCTCACTCCTCACACCGAATCGTTGGTGTCGGCCCTGGCGCTGGCCGCCTCCACCTGGAGCCCGTGACCGTCACGGTGCGAGGCGGGTGATGGAGCCGTCGCGTGAATACACGAAGCGGTCGTGCAACCGACTCGGCCGTCCCTGCCAGAACTCCCACACCTCGGGCACCAAACGCCAGCCGCCCCAGAACTCGGGCCGCGGCACAACACCCGCAAAGCGCGCCGCGATCTCACTCACGCGTCGCTCCAACTCGGCTCGATCGCCGATCGGCTCACTCTGCGGCGACGCCCACGCACCGATCTGGCTCTCACGCGGTCGCGACGCGAAGTACTCGTCGCTCTCTACATTCAACAGCCGCTCCACTCGCCCACGCACGCGCACCTGACGGTGCAAGGCCAACCACGGAAACACCACACTCGCCGCGCTCACGCCATCGAGTTCGCGACCCTTGGCACTCGTGTAATTGCCGAAGAACGTGATGCCCCGCTCGTCCACCCCACGAGCCAGTACCACACGCGAATCGGGAACTCCATCGGTTCCGATCGTGCTCAGCACCATCGCATTCGGTTCGGGCAGATCGGCCTCGACGGCCGCGTCGTACCATCGGTGCCATTGCTGCACCGGCGATGCGTCGAGATCGGACCGTTCGAGTCCGGCCGTCTCGTACTGCACTCGTCGCTCGCGCACATGGTCGTCGCGGCGTGCGTTCATGTCAGGGGACGATGCGCTCGAGGCCGCGCATGTACGGACGCAACGCGGGCGGAATGACCACGCTGCCATCGGCCTGACGATGGTTCTCGACGATGGCCGCCCAAACGCGCGGCACGGCCAGAGCCGAACCATTGAGGGTGTTGGCGAACTCGGTGCCCTTCTGACCGGTACGACGGAAGCGAATGTCGGCGCGGCGCGCCTGGTAGTCGCTGAACCAACTCACCGACGACACTTCGAGCCAACTGTCGCAACCGGGCGCATAGACCTCAATGTCGAAACTGCGGTGATGACTCTGGCCCATGTCGCCCGTGCAGATCTCGATGATGCGGTACGGCAGTTCGAGCGACGCAATCGTCTTCTCGGCGCGCTCGACCAACTCGTGCAACAACGCCGGCGCCTGTTCGGGCGTGGCCAGGGCCAAGATTTCGACCTTGTCGAACTCGTGTGAACGCAGCATGCCGCGAGTGTCACGACCGGCCGAACCGGCTTCGCGCCGGTAACACGGCGTGTAGGCCATGAGGCGGAGCGGCATCTGGGCTTCATCGAGAATCTCGCCGGCGTACATCGACGTGAGCGGAACCTCCGCGGTGGGGATCATCCACAACCCATCGCGCTCGATCGCGTAGGCGTCGTCGGCGAACTTGGGCAGGTGTCCAGTAGCCGTGAGCGTGGCCGTGCTCACCATGGTGGGCGGTCGAACTTCTTCGAACGCGTCGGCGTTGCGGTCGAGCGCCAACTGGCACAACGCACGAGCCAGGGCCGCACCGGCTCCGCGCTGCATCGTGAACATCGAGGCCGCGATCTTGGTGGCGCGATCGTTGTCGAGAATTCCGAGTTCGACCGCGGCCTCCCAGTGCGGAACCCGCTGATGGGCTGCGAACTCGGCCGGCATCTGCAGGGGGCCCTTCACGAGCGGATTGTGGTGATCGCCCGCACCATCGGGGGCGTCGGGGTGCGGCAGGTTCGGAATGCGCAAAAGCACCTCGCGGAGCTGCTCTTGCACCTCGTCGGCCTGCGCCGCCAAACGCTGTTCGTCGTCACCGAGTGCGCGGCTGGTTGCCTGAGCATCGTCGGCCGCTGCAGCATCACCATCGCGACGCGCTTGGCCCACCTTCTTCGACAGTTCATTGACCTTGGCGCGGATGTTGTCGCGTTCGGTCGAGATCTCGCGCGCCTGCACATCGAGAGCAATCGCACGATCGAGTTGTTCGATGATGTCGGGCTTGCCACGACGGGCCAGCGCCGTACGAACTCGGTCGGCGTCGTTGCGGAACAGTCGGACGTCGATCACAGAGACATGAGGCTACCCGACCCCCTCAGCCGACCCTTCGTCAATACGCCGCCACTAATGTCGAAGCGATGACCACCGACGACACCCCGAGTTTCCGCGGAACGCGGCTCGTGTCGAAAGACATCGAGAACGTGGTCGAAGTCGACGGGCTCGTCGTGCGCTACGGCCGCGGCGATCGAGCCGTCACCGCTGTGGACGGTGTGTCGTTCACGGCGCGGGCCGGACAGGTCACCGCGGTTCTCGGCCCCAACGGAGCCGGCAAGACGAGCACCATCGAAGTCTGCGAAGGGCTGCGTCGCCGTACCACCGGCAACGTACGCGTCCTCGGTCTCGACCCGGCTGGCTCACGTTCCGACCGCGCCGCACTGCACCGTCGCGTCGGTGTGATGTTGCAAGAGGGTGGCATCTACCCCTCGGCCCGACCCATCGACACGGTGCGCCAGTACTGCGGTATCCACTCGGACTCGGCCACGTCGTCACCCGACGAACTCCTCGAGTTGGTGGGCCTCACCGAACACCGGCGCACACCGTGGCGGCGGTTGAGCGGTGGTGAGAAGCAACGCCTCTCACTCGCCCTCGCTCTCACCTCACGACCCGACGTCGTGTTTCTCGACGAGCCCACCAGCGGTGTCGACGTGAACGGCCGCGACACCATTCGCTCGATCATCCGCTCGCTCATCGACCGTGGCTGCGGTGTCATCCTCGCCACGCACGAACTCGACGAGGCCGAACGCATCGCCGATCGTGTGGTGATCTTCGATCGCGGCAAGGTTCTCGTGGAGGGGACTCTCGACAACGTACGCAAAGCGCGACAGGCGGTTCGTCTCCGCACCATTCGCCCGCTTCCGCAGGCCGACATGCCGGCGTCCATCTCCGACTGGCTGCACGAAGTCGAACCGGGCCACTACACCATCGACGACGCCCCGCAGGGCCTGGTGGCTGCGCTGGCCGTGTGGTTGAGCGAGCACGGTATCGAGGTGATCGAACTACGCGCCGGTGTGGCCAGTCTCGAAGACGTGTTCAAGAAACTCACCGGAGGCGAGTCGTGAGCGGCCCGTTGCGCGCCCAACTCGGAGCCGAACTACGCATCCTGATGCGCAACGGCGAACAACTTCTGCTCACGATCATCATCCCGGTGCTGGTACTCGTGTTCTTCGGGCTCACCGATGTTCTGCCGTCCGACCTCGACGATCACATGGACTTCCTCACCCCCGGTGTGGTGGCTCTCGCCATCATGAGCACCTCGATGGTGAGCCTCGGCATCGCCACTGGATTCGAGCGCAACTACAAGGTGCTGAAGCGGCTCGGGGTGACTCCACTCGGTCGCCCACGATGGTTGGCTGCCAAGACGCTCACGGTGATGGTGGTCGAGGTCGTTCAACTGGCGCTTCTCGTACCGATCGCACTCTCCCTCGACTGGAACGCCGACGATGCGCGCTGGCTACTCGCACTCGGAGCTGTCGGCACCGGAACCATCGCCTTCGCCGGACTCGGGTTGTTCATCGCCGGGCGCCTGCGAGCCGAAGTGAACCTGGCCGCTCAGAACGGTTTATACATCGTGTTGTTGCTTCTCGGAGGAATGGTGGTTCCATTCGACGAACTGCCCCGTGGCCTCGAAGCGGTGGCCCAGTACCTGCCCTCGGGAGCACTGGCCGACGTCCTGCGCGATGCACTGGTAGGCGCCGGATCACAGCCCGATACGTCGTGGATCGTTCTGGGTGCGTGGGCCCTAGCCGCGCCAGTCGCGGCCGCCCTCACGTTCCGCTGGGAATAGTCAGCGCGGCTCGGGTTCGCGGGCCGGTGGATTCTCGGCGAACGCCTTCTCCACATCGGCCATGGTGAGTGGCTGACGCACGTACGACGAATCGTTCTCGGTCCGGAAGGTACGCACGAACCGTCGAATGAACATCGCGATGATAATCGACCACAAGAACGCGGCACCACCGATCTTCATGATCGCACCGGCGATCTGCTGATCGTCGGTAACCGACAAACCCCACACGCGCCACGGGATGTTGTAGTGCTTGTAGACGACGCCTTCGGCGAAGGTGAGCCAACCGGCCGGGACCGTGGCCACTACGCTGTTCATGAAGAGATAGATCATCTTGCCCATGGGTGAGATCTGGAACTCGGGGAACGGCCCGACCACCGGCAGCCACATGAGGATGGACGACAGAACCAAGAAGACATGCACGCTGTAGTGCAGGGCGCCGTTGGACACCGATGCGTTCACCACACCCGGAACGTGGCTCACCATCACGGCCACGTTGAAGAAGAAGGCGGCGCGCACCGGATGCGCCATGAACCGCACGAATTTGTACACACGACCATCACCGATGAGCGTGCGAACGAACCACTCGGGCGTGGCCAGCACCACCAACGGCGGCATGAAGTACGTGAGCGCCATGTGCTGGAACATGTGCACCGAATAGAGATACTCCTCGGCGATGTCGTGCATCGGCCAATCGGAGCCCAACCACAGAACGAAGATTCCGCCGACGAACGCGGCCTTCTGCTCGGCCGTCACCACCACCTCACCCGGACCGACGGCGCGGGGCCCGAGAACTCGTACGGCATACACGTACGAACCGATGAGGAACGCCACCAGAAGCCACACCTCGATGTGCGACTGGAAGCGCCACGGATCGACCGCCACGGCTGCGAGCATGATCAGCCCTTCTGGAGGAAGAACTTGAAGGTGGCCAACGCACCGCAGTAAACGGCAACGGCCAGGATCAGACCCGAATAGAAGAGGTAGCTGAACAGCTTGTTGTCGAACTTCAGGTGCATGAAGTACGACACCACGATCACGAACTTCACGATCATCAGAACGAAGAGCGTGGGCATGAACAACGGGCCGAAGTCAATGTAATAGGTCGACACTTCGATGGCCGTGAGCGCAGCCAGGATGAGCGCGATGATCACGTACTGCTTGTCGGAGGCGCCGTGGCTCTCTTCGTGTGCGTGATCGTCGTGACCAGTGTGCTGTTCGGTTGCGGTGCTCATGAGGGTTCCTCGGAGGTCAGGACGGAATCAGGTAGACGAGCGTGAAGATCACGATCCAGATGATGTCGACGAAGTGCCAGTACAGGCCGACCAATTCGACCGTCTCGGCTTTACTGCCCGGGATGCGATTACGACGCACCATGCCGACCAACGCCATGAGCATGATGATGCCCACGGTCACGTGCACACCGTGGAAACCGGTGAGTGTGTAGAAGCTCGAGCCGAAGAGGCTGGTGGTGAAGCCCAGACCCTCGCGGTAGAACGCGGTGAACTCGTATACCTGACCGCCCACGAACGTTGCGCCCAGGACGGCCGTGACGGTGAGCCACAAGTTGGTGTTGCGATCGTCCTTGCGGTTGGCCGCCGACACCGCCAACACCATGGTGAGCGAGCTCATCAGAAGAACGAACGAGCTCACCGAGGTGAATGGGATGTCGTAGATCTGATCAGGCTGCGGGCCTGCGTTGGCACGACCGCGGTACAGCATGTAGGTGGAGATGAGTCCGCCGAAGAGCAAGCACTCGGAACCGAGGAACACCCACATGCCGAGCTTGTTGTTCGACAAGCCCGTCGTGGTGTGATGCGCGCCGTGATCGGCGCCGTGGGCAACTACGGTGTCAGCCAAGGGGTGCCAACTCCTTCGTGTGACCGCCACCTTCACTAGGTGCCGGGGGATCGAAATCGTCATCGGGTGCCGTCGACGGTTCCATGGCCCAACCGAACATGGTGAGCAACAAGAACGCCGCACCCACAGCCATCAGGAGACGGTTGTAGATGAGGCCGTAGCAGATGATCGGAAGCGCCAAGGCGACGAGGATCGGCCAATACGAACGCGACGGCATGTGGATGTGCTCATCGGGATGTGCATTCATGTCGGCGAGGACTTCTTCGGCCGTGGCGACCTGCTTGATCTCGTGAGTCGTGGGATCTTCCGCGTACTTGCGGTGGAAGAACTCGTCGAGGTGGTTGATCGCGGGGATCGCGTCGAAGTTGTGCTCGGCCGGCGGGCTCGAGGTCATCCACTCGAGTGAACGGGCGTCCCACGGGTCGAGCGGCGCGATCGGAACGCGCTTCGACTTGTGGGTGTACACGATGTTGATGATGAACAACAAAACACCCACGGCGAGGATCAGCGAGCCGATCGAGGCGATCATGTTCCAGAAGCCGATGTTGAAGAAACCCTCTCCGGCGCGGGCTTCGGTCCAGACCCCCATACGACGCGGCTGACCTTGCAATCCAAGGATGTGCATGGGTCCGAAGGTCATGTTCATACCGATGACCATGAGCCAGAAGTTCCACTGGCCCAGTCCCTCGTTGAGCTGCTTGCGGAACATCTTCGGCCACCAGTAGTAGAAGCCGGCGAACAGACCGAAGATCGCGCCACCGAACAACACGTAATGGAAGTGGGCGACGATGTAGTACGTGTCGGTCTGCTGCGTGTCGCTCGGAGCCACCGAGTGGGTCACGCCCGACAGACCACCGATGGTGAACTGAACCACCAAACCGATGGCGAAGAGCATGGCGACCGAGAACTTCAACTTGCCGCCCCACATGGTCATGACCCAGTTGACGATCTTGACGCCGGTGGGAACCGCGATGGCCATGGTGGCCATCGAGAACACGGCGACCGAAACCGGTCCGAGGCCCGAGGCGAACATGTGGTGAGCCCACACACCCCATCCGACGAAACCGATGGCCGCACCCGACATGGCCACGATCGGATAACCGAACAGAGGCTTCTTCGAGAACACCGGGATCACTTCGGACACGATGCCGAAGGACGGCAAGATCAAGATGTACACCTCGGGGTGACCGAAGATCCAGAACAAGTGCTGCCACAAGAGCGGGTCGGCACCAGCCGCCACGTCGAAGAACGTCGCATCGAACGTTCGCTGGAACGAGAGCAAGAACAAGGCGACCGTGATGACGGGCATGGCGAACAGCAGCAGGAACTGAACCACCAGAGCCATCCAGGTGAAGATCGGCATGCGCATGAGCTTCATGCCGGGGGCTCGCATGTTGAGCACGGTCACGATCAAGTTGATGGCACCGGTGAGGGACGCGATACCCGTGATCTGCAGACCGAGCACCCAGAAGTCGACTCCGTGACTGGGCGAGAACAGTGTGCTCGAGTTGGGAGCGTACATGAACCAGCCACCATCGGCTGCACCACCCAAGAACCATGACGTGTTGAGGAAGATGCCACCGAAGAGCCAGCACCAGAAGCCGAAGGCGTTGATGCGTGGGAACGCCACGTCGCGGGCACCGATCTGCAAGGGAATGAAGTAGTTGGCGAAGGCCGACACCATCGGCATCACGAAGAGGAACACCATCGTGGTGGCGTGCATCGTGAACATCTGGTTGTACTGGTCGGCGCTGAGCACCTTGCCGTCCGGGCCCATGAGCTGCAGACGAATCAGCAGGGCCTCGACACCGCCGATGATGAAGAACGCAAAGGCGGCAACGCCGTACATGATGCCGAGCTTCTTGTGGTCGACCGTGACGATCCAGTCGCGCCACGAGTTGCTGGCCGCCGGGCGCTTGAAAACACCCAGTGCCTCACTTGGCTTCACACCCACTGTGGCACCGCCGGCAACGGCGATCTCGGTGGAGGGACGTTCGATGATGGCCATCTCGTTGTTCTCCTTACTTCCGCTCGAGCAGATAGGCCACGAGGGCGTCGATCTGATCTTCGGTCAAGCCGAGTGCGGGCATACCGCGGTACTTACCGTTGGTCTCCTGCAACTTGGTGGGGTCGACATACATGGGCTTCTTCTCCGGTGAGTTGCGTAGCCACTCGCGGAGGTCCTTTTGGTTGAGACAATCGGCGCTCACACCGCTGAGGTACTTCGCGCCGAACTCATTAGCCGACGCTTTCCAGACGTCGTCACGACACTGCTGAGTGAGAAGATCCCATGACGCACCGGCGAACGTGATTCGAGTCATGAGATTGGTGAGGTTGGGCGCGGCTCCCGACACCACGTACTGCTCGGGGGCCGACACGATGAGGTTGCCCTCGGCATCGGCGAGTCCGTTCACCTGATGGCAACGACTGCACTGCTGGATGTAGAGCGATTCGCCTTCCTTGGCCAAGGTGCCCTCGGCCGGCGACTCGTACGGGGCCAACTGGTTGGCGACCCACACATCGAAGTCGGCGCGCTTCAACACGATCGTCTCCATGCGCATGTACGAATGAGACAGACCGCAGAACTCGGTGCATTGGCCGGCGTAAATACCGGGCTTCGACCCTTCGAGGCGGAGCAGGTGCACGCGACCGGGTACACCGTCCTTCTTGCCGTTCAACTTGGGGATCCAGTACGAGTGGATCACGTCGCGACTGGTGACGCGGAGAAGCACCTTGGTGTTCTCCGGTATGACCAACTGGCCCGAGGTGACGATCGGCTGGCTGAGCCCGTACTTGTCGGCGTTGTCACCGATGGCCGGATAGTCGTACTCCCACCACCACTGCTGACCGGTCACGTTGATGACCATCTCGGTGTCGTCGGTCTTGGCCAGATCGAAGATCGTGCTGGTAGTCGGGATGGCCACACCAATCAGGATGAGGACCGGAATGATCGTGAGCGTGATTTCGATGGCGGGCTTACCGTGCGTCTGCTCAGGGATCGCCTGACCACGATCGCGATAACGGAACACTGCCCACGCGACGGCGGCCATGACGATCACTCCGACGATGCCTGCCACCAGGAACACCGGTTGCTGGAGGTTGTCGATCATCTCGGCGTTGGGGCCAGCGGGCTGCCAGGTGTCCTGCGGAGCGTCCTTGGCGCAGCCCGCCAGGGTGAGCAGGCCAGCGGCGATGCCAGCAAGAGTCAGAACACGACGACGACGGGGGTTGTTCATCGGATCTCCGGAAGATGGTTGCGACGAGGTTGACATGGTGTTCTCACTCACGGGACGAAGACGTCGATCTTGGCGCCGTCGACTCCGGGCACGGTGATGGTGAAAGGTTCGTCGCTGGCCGACGACGGCTTGGGAATCACGACGGTGACAGCCTGCTGGCCACCCTTTTCGACTTTGGAGGTGCAGGCTTCGAGCGCGGTTTCCTTCTCGACGCCTCCACCGAGATCTTCGACGACCTTGCCGTAGCTCAACACCATGCGTCGGGCATCGTCGGTTTCGTTGATGAACAAGATGGTGGACGGGTTGGACCGCTGAAGGGTGATGGCCGTCTGAGCGGTTTCGTATCCATCGACTTCGGCGTAGAGCACACCTTCATCGGAAAGAATCACCGCGGCCTGAACACTGCTCTTCATGGCAACCGCGCGCGATGCCTTCTTGTCGGAGTACTCCTTTTCCTCCGTGCAACCGCGATGGGCGAAGTGATCTTCTTCGGCAGCCTCGACGAGTTGCTCGCGCTCACCATCGAGAGCGGTAGCCACACCGGTTCCGGCCAAGGCGAGGAGAACCACGCCAAGAATCCCGCCGACCACGCGACGGTTCACGTCACGACGAAGAGCGATGAGAGTGCCGAAGAACAAGATGACGGCGCCGGCAACCGCGAACACGATCGCCCCAGCCGACTTATCGAGCGCAAGGAACACCCGCGACATCGACAACACGATCACCGACAGCAACAACGCACCGGCAATCGGCAGCTCGAGCGGGTGCACGATGTAGTCGCGAACCTTGATGTTGTACTCGTTGCTCGCCGAGGCGCGCTCGGCCCAGTTGCTGACCATCCACTCGGCCAACATCGCGATGAGCAGAGCCACACCGACCTTGAAGATGCCGGGTGAACTGATGAGGCCCACCACCGTGACGCCAGCCGACACCGCGGTGCCGAAGGGCCACAGGCTGCGGCCAACCGACTTCTGGGCGGCCGCGGACGAACCATGTGCAGAGGTGTCGGTGGACAGAATATGACCGTCGCGCGTGTACGACGCGATGGCACCCATGAAGATGAACGCAACGGCGAGGAACGCGAACATCACCGAGCCGAGTTGCTGACCCTCGTTGGTGATGAACCAGACGAAGCCGGCCGCGAGCGAACCCGCTCCGAGCCCGTAGAGAAGCTTGGAACTAGTGGTGATCATCATGTCGCCTCGTCACTTCTGCACGTACACCACGAACCACACGGCGGTGAAGGCCACCGTGAGGAAGTACCAATAGAGGGCATGTGCCGACAGAGTCGGCACATCGGAGTTGCCGCGACCGAGGTAACGGAACGTGGCAACCGCCGTGTACACGAGTCCGGCGATCACCAAGAAGGTCATCACGCCGGTGATCGCGTAGAACATCGAATTGAAAGCGCCACCGCGAACGTCGACACCCATCTGCGACCAGATGAAGAGCTGAGCGTTGAGTGTGGCCAGGCCCATGAGCAACGTCATGCCGAGCGCCATACCCGCGTGCTGACGATCGTTGCGCTTGGCCGACCACACGGCCCACTGAGCCATGACGCACACCACGAAGAACGCGATGAGCATCATGTTGGCGGCCACTTCGGGAACCACGATGTCCTTGGGCATCCAGTCCTTGATGGGACCACGACGCGGCGACTCGCGGAACGGCGCATCGGCGCGGAACTGCGACCAGATGGCGAGCATTCCACCGACGAGCATCGTTGCGGCGGCCGAGACCAACGCCGTGCCCACGAAGACTTGACGCTTCGGAGCCGGCTGAGGTGAGGGGGGCAGCGTGAGCATCAGCCAACCTTCCCTGAGTTCTTGATGTCTGCGAGCGGATACTCCGAACCGACCACGATCAGATCGGAGAAGTTGTCGGCGGGCGGCGGCGACGACGTCGCCCACTCGAGAGTGGTGCCATCCCACGGGTCGTCACCCGCGGCTTCACCCGCAGTGAAACTTCGCACGGCCAGGCCGACGAACGCGAGACTCACGAGCAACATGAGTGCGAACGCGCCGGTGGTGATGACGTTCCAGAGTTCTTGCGGACCGCTGTACGCGAAGCCGTCGACCACACCCGCCGGCTGATCGGCGAAGCCCGCGATCATGTACGACAACGAGCCGAGGGCGGTGGCCACGAAACCGAGCAGAGCGAGCGGAAGCGCCGCCTTGTCGGGGATGCGACGACCCCACAACTTCGGACCCCAGTAAGTGAGGCCACCGAACGCCAGGAGCACGGTGCCGAACGTGACGGCCACGTACGAGCCGGCTTCGAAGATGGTGCCGCCGAGTGCGGCGTCTTCGACGGTGTACAGAAGGTGCGATGTGGCGCCGAGAAGAATCATGAGCAAGCCGAGCACGGCGAACGG
This sequence comes from Actinomycetota bacterium, assembly GCA_016871355.1. Lineage (GTDB taxonomy): Bacteria > Actinomycetota > Acidimicrobiia > Acidimicrobiales > Ilumatobacteraceae > Casp-actino8. The sequence goes on along the minus strand of VFZC01000003.1, from coordinate 22,152 downwards.
AAGCGGCGCGGCCAGCATGGGCTTGGCGCTCTTGAGCGTGAGCAGGGTGAGACCGAGCACACCGAGCAGACCCAACAGCGGAATCACGTTGACGAGTCCGAACGGCAGAAGGTCGGCGATCTTGGTGCCGAGGCCCGAGAAGAATCCGTCACCGTCCCACGGCAACGTGACCGCGCGATGCGTGAGCGACGCGAAGATCGCGACCGACACCAGGCCGACGGCAACGTTGGCGGCCGGACGCTGAGCCAAACGTGTGCGACCGAGCACCGGCACCGCGTCGAGTACGAAGCCCAGGATCGGAATGGCGAGCACATAGGTGAACGGCTGCGAGATGGCCCAACCGACCCAGTTGTTCACACCGAAGTTGCCACCGAACGCGGCTCGTGCGTACCGATGATCGACGTAGAGGTACACCGATGTTCCGATGAACACCGGCAAGCTCATGAGCAGGGCGATCGATCCGACGAACGACGACCACGAGAAGAACGGTGCGCGCAGCAATCCCATGCCGGGAGTGCGCGATGTGAGCCCGGTGACGGCGATGGACAGCGCAGCCATAGCCAGACCGAGAACCATCACTACCGACGCGGCCAGATACAGATCGACCATTTCGGATTCGCCACCCGACGGGCCACCGTTACCGATGATGGCGACCACCGACAGCGTGAGACCGGTGAGCCACATCCAGAAACCGCTGGCCGCGACCCGCGGGAACGCGATGGAACGCGAACCCAACTGCAACGGAACGATGGCCACGGCCAGACCCATCACGAGAGGCGCAACCGCACCGAACGTGAGAAGGAGTCGGGCCGCTGACAACACCTGTGTGGCCGAACCGGAGTCGAGGAGTTGGAAGCCCTCGGCATCGATGCGTTCGGACGCGACGAGCACGGCGAGAACGAGTCCGCCGAGCAGGCCGAAAAGACCGGTGCCGATGAAGAGGCGACCGACCTGCTTGTGATCGGCGGTGGTGAGCCACGCAGCGATGGCAGGCGCGTCGGACGACGACGCTGCTCCAGCCGCATGGTGGGTCTCGGTGGATGTCATTCGAGATGGCTCGCTTCTCGCGCACGGAGGGATGCCGAGGCTTCCCGGGGTGACAGGGGTGGACAAAGAAATCCGAACCCCAAGATTACCCACCCACCCCAGGTCAGACCGAAATCACGACCCCATCTGCCAGGGCAAAGAAGCGAGAGTCACACCCCGTGACGGATGAGAACGTCGGCCGCCATCGCGACGAAGAGAACCGTCACGTACGAGATCGAAAAGGCGAACAGGCGCATCGATCGGGCCGGAGTCGGGTTCCGACCGAGGTCGATGGTGCCGAGCATGAACCCGAGACCCAGCACCAGGGCCGAGACCCAATACACGGGTCCGAGGTCGGCCACCGGGGCCAGAACGAGGGTGCTGGCGGTCAGAACGACGGTGTATGTGAACATGTGACGCACCGTGGTGGCCATGGTGGAGACGGTCGGGAGCATCGGCACCTTGGCCGCCCGGTAGTCGTCGGCGTGGCGGATGGCCAGGGCCCAGAAGTGCGGCGGGGTCCACAGGAAAATAGCTGTGAACAGGACACATGGCTCCCAATCGAGCGAATTTCGGACCGCCGCCCAGCCCACCAGCACCGGGACGGCCCCGGCCGCCCCGCCGATCACGATGTTCTGACGGCTGGTTCGCTTCAGCCACAAGGTGTAGACGAAGACGTAGAAGAGGGTGGCCGACAGGGCCAGCACGGCCGAGAGCAGATTGGCTCCGGCCCACAACACGGCGAAGGCCAGGGCCTCGAGGGCCAGGGCGAAAACCAGGGCCGAGCGCGGGGCGATGAGGCCCGTGACGAGGGGCCGGTTGCGGGTTCGTTCCATCAACTGGTCGATGTCGCGGTCGACGACCATGTTGATGGCGTTGGCGCCACCGGCGGCCAGGCTCCCGCCCAACAAGGTGATGAGAAGCAGACCCCAACTCGGCCAACCCTGCTCGGCCAGCACCATGGTGGGAACGGTGGTGATAAGGAGCAGTTCGATGATCCGGGGCTTGGTGAGAGCGAGATAGCCGCCCAGAACCGAGCGCGGCGCGCGACGAGGACCATGGGCTGCCACGCCACCCGGAGCCAACCGGGACGGGACGAGGGGGCGCGTTGCCATCACCGTGATGGTACGGGGGTGCGAAACCCCTGGCCAACCGCGACAATGGAACTGTGGGCATCGAGTTCGTGACTCTGGTCGCCGCGGCACCCTCCACGATCGAGAAACCCGATCAGCGTGACGACGAAACCGTTGCGCCCGACAATCCGTGGGTGGTCCTGGTCTGGAACGACCCGATCAACCTCATGAGCTACGTCACGTACGTGCTCCAGAAGTTATTCGGCTACAGCCTGCAGAAGGCCACCGAACTCATGCTCGACGTGCACCACAAAGGCAAAGCCGTCGTGAGCAGCGGATCGCGTGAGAAAGCCGAAATGGACGTGTTCCGCCTGCACGAACACGGTCTGTGGGCCACCATGCAAAAGGACGGAGCGAACGGAAAGGGTTCGTCAGAATGATTCGCCGCCGACGCGAGCCCGTGTACCGAACGTCGTCGGGCTTCGTGCTCAACCTCGACGACGATCAGCGTCACTTGTTGCGCCGCCTCATCGGTGAAGTGCGCGAGTTGATCACCACCGGATCGAACGACGACGCTAAGACGCGTCGGCTCTTTCCACCCGCCTACACCGACGACGAAGCACTCGACTCGGAGTACCAGCGATTGATGCGCGAAGAACTCGTGGCCAGCCGTTTGAGTTCCATCTCGATGGTCGACGAATTCCTCGGTGCCACCGACGGGCGCGCCATGTCGACGGCCGAGGTGGAGGCCTTCGCGTCCTGCCTCAACGCGGTGCGGTTGATCCTCGGCACTCTCCTTGGCGTGGCCGATGACGACGAGCCCAACGACCCAACGAGTCCCGACTTCGCGCTCTATCAATACCTCTCGTGGCTGGTCGACAGTGCCGTGAACGCACTCATGACCCGCTGACCAGCGGAACAATCGCCCCGGTGTGGCATCGGTGGATACCTCAAATCACGGATTGACGACGACTACATTCCAAACTGGCTAGGTCCAACTAATCATGAACGATCCAAACTCTCGAGATAATTCCTTAGATCAACCCAGCGAGAACCACCTCTACGTGATCTCAGCAGGCCGGTTTGTAGGACGGTTCGAAGACCTCTACAACAACGTTGGAGATCCTTGGAATCAGTCAGAGGATGTGATCGTTAACGAGTCAAGACGGCTTCTGACCGTCGAGTGGTGCCGCAAATTGGCCGCCAAAAAAGTCGGTGGCCAGCGGTTACGCGTTGTTGAGTTTGGGTGCGGTTTCGGCTTCATGACGGCTCGACTCCGTGATCTAGGTTTCAATGCCTGGGGCGTTGACATTTCAAAGACCGCGATCAGTAAGGCTCGAAGAACACACCGTTCTAACCGCTTCATCATCGGAAACATTTGTGACGAACAATTGCTTCACCGGTTGAAGCCAGACGTAATTGTGATGGCCGAAATAACGTGGTACATCCTGCCAGAGTTGGCGGCAGTACTGAGGAATCTCCAAAAGGAAGCTCAATCAAGAGACCAACCTCTCTATCTGATTCATATGCTGGCGACCTATAGCCCGGGAGAGCAGGGGTACGGGACCGAGTTCTTCACCACTCACGACGAGATTCTCGAATACTTTCAACTTAAGTACCTGGAAGCAGCATCTTTCTTTCGACCATCCAACAGCCCAACGGTCAACCCGAGTTACGGCTCGTTTTTTGTAGCGGAACTTCGTTGACGAAGTAACGAAACTTTCCCCTTGCTGTCGCACTTAGAGTTTTAACGGGCTGGACGCTAATTGAGAAGTTGTTTCCGAATGCGGTGTCAAGTTGTTCTGTAACTCTCTTAACCAGACCGATCGAGTCTGAGTGGCTCTGTTCAGCCACAATCTTGACTTCCAAGGTCCCAACCGACTTTTGGCAAACCTGGAACCTGCTCACCCCCGACCAGTCAATGTTGTAGTCAAAGAGAAGGGGAGCCACCGGGACTCTTCTGCCATGCCGATCCTCAGCAAAATCTTGCTCTCTGCCCTCAATTGAGGACAGTCTCGGATACCTAGAAAACGGGTCTAGCGCATTTGAAACCGTCCCGAAATCGTTGGTTCGGTACCTAATCAAGGGGAAGATCTTGTTGTTTAGCCCGGTGACTACCAATTCACCATTGACACCTGGCTCCCAATGCTGACTCAAGTCACCTTTGACAATCTCCACCAAACCAACCTGCGACAAGAAATGAAAATCAGAACTCCCAGGGAAGGGCACACCAACCGTTGCTCCTTCAGTGTGCCCGTACACATGGCATAACTCGCCACCGAAGAAATCCTCGATCAGACGACGCTGACCCGGGTATAAATTTTCTGAATCGACATAGACGAAGGGCACTCGCGTTTTCAAACGTACACCGCAGTCCAGAGCGGTCTTGGCTAGTAGGAAGGCCGTCGATGGAAAAGCATGGATGTAGTCAGCCCTCCAACTGTCGATTGCGCTCAGATACGAGGCGATAGTTGAAGAATCGATGTGCTGATTCGACATGACGAGTTTGCGCCTTGTTGCAGCAAACCAATAGTTCCCTGAACGAATAATTTCTCGTGGTAACACGTCGCCATGCAGCCTGATGGATCTGCTTCGATTAGGACTATGACCGCGAAGCCAAAGGTAAAAGTAGGTGTTGGCTCTGTCACGGGCCAAAGCTCCATGATCAAACGTGACCACTAGAGGATCTCCCGTACTTCCTCCACTTGTCAGTGTTCGAACAATTCCTTCGTAGCTTTGGTCAACGAACGATTCCGGATCGGCCCGAATCATCGACTTATCAATGGTGGGTAGGTCTGAGATTTCAGCTCAACAGCTGAGCCCGGAATGAGCAGCGTCCCTGAAAACTTTGTGCCGCGAGTAGTGCGGCACACTATTAACACAATGCACAAGAAGTCGGTTGAGGCTCTGGAGCTGCCACTCTTCCAATCTTTCTTTTGTCCATTGATTACTGATCTTCAAAAATCGAAGCTGCCTATACAGGTGCGAAGGCTTTGGGCGCTCCTTCCAAGCGGTGTAAGTGTTATCTGGACTGGGTTGCATTTCATCCGGGTCCAAACGCACGTGTCCTTCTTCGAATTGCCTCAACAGCAGCGTCGATGCAAATGATTGCTTTCCAGTTTTCAAAAAGAGAACAGAAGAGAAGTCCTTCCCACTGGACAGCACCCTCAAAGACTTCAGAGCACCAAGGTGGTAGAACAAATCAATGTTGGTGAGCGTCCCTGACGCACACAACTCCAAGTCACCCCTGCCAACGTAAACCGAAGGTTCAGCAATGAGACGCTTCGGCCCAAGTGACACCAGCGATTGCGAGTTTCCTTCTCCGACCAGAGGTAGTCCTACGACTGGGATTCCTGAGCTTGCCAATCCCGACCTGAGAAATTCAGTTGTACTTCCCGTACCGCGAGGAACGACAACCGGCCCGTTGACTCCATTGACTCGATATTGTCTGAGGACCTCTTTGACGAGTGATGCACTCTGCGCTGTCTCCGGTGGCACGAATCCGTACTCAACGATGTGGCAACTCCCAGAATCTCGTTCAATCCTCCTTAGGTGTCGTTTGACAAATACCTGCAGCAACTTCATCCTGGGAAGAGGAACGATCTCAACCTTGGCACCTAAGGAGACAAGTCCCGCTTCTATTGGTTCTACCAACGGCGACAAATTGACTGCATCTGAGAGATGAGGGGGCGCCGGATCCAGGAGGAGAACCGAACACCCCATGCCTGCCATCCGACAAAACTCTGCAATGAGGAAGATCTGGTTGGACCACACGGGTCCGTAGGTAACGATGTGAGGAAGTCCGTTTCGTTGGACAGCTTCGAGGTAGGGAATCAGACGACGCGACTTTGTGGACTGATACGGAACCTCGCCATCCTCTTCCGTCTTTACAAAGGCCGTCACGCCTAGAAACCGACTGAACTCTGGAGAGATGACCGTCGGTGTCCACATGCTCGGGGCGTCAGAGTCAACCAAAGCTTGACGTACCTAGGGCGACGCGATCTACCTTTCCGGACGATGTCTCGGGGAAGAACTCTCGAACCACAAAATGGTCTGGGATCATGTAATCGGGCGCACTACCACGCAACAGCTTCACTAGTTCGTCTCTACCAAATCCATCAGAAACCCTCAAAAAACAAACCAACTCCGTTTGGAGATCCTGAGACTCCCGAGGAACCACTACACATTCCAACACTGACGGACAAGAAGCAACTAGTTCCTCAACTTCTCCCACATTCAACCGGAATCCCTTATGCTTGACCAAGCCGTCCTTCCTGCCCAACACAAAGAGATCGCCCTCTTTATCCTTGTAACCAAGATCTCCCGACCACACTTCGAGCGGGCAACGAGAAACCTCTGGTGGCACATCTGGCCGGCGTCGAAAACGGTCGTCAGTCTCCTTTGGCGAGTTCCAATAACCAAGTGAGATCAGCGCTCCGCGATGAACTATTTCCCCTACCTCTCCCGGGGGACACTCACCCCCGTTCTGGTCCATCACAGATATCTCAACACCAGGGACTGCACGACCAACTGAACGTGGCTTCAGTGTGACCTTGCGGGGATCCAAAAACGTCGACCTAAAGGCTTCGGTCAATCCATACATCAAGAAAATTTCAGCGTTCGGAAAGAGGTCAGCCATCTGAGCCGACACCTTCTCATGAACGTGACCCCCACTTGAAGTTACGACTCTGACTTCAGGGTACGAAATTCCAGCATTCAGCGAAGCCTCAATCATCTGACTCCAGAGATGAGGGACCAAACCAAGAACACTCACCCCAAGAGACGTTACAGCATTGACCAAGTCGCGTGGCAAGAAATAGTCGATTGCCGCGTATCCACACCCAACAAGTATCGAGGAAATCAGTTGATTCAATCCGTAATCAAAAGACAGAGGCAAGACACCCGCAATGCAATCGGAAGGCTTTAGGCCCAGATACCCGGAAACAACTGCAGCTCCTTCAACCAGATTTCTATGTGACAGCACCACCCCTTTGGGTAGGCCAGTCGACCCTGAGGTATAGAGAAGTGTCGAGACATCATCTGCATTCGTTGGATAACTCGGACCAGAAATCAGATTTACCGAAGGCCGACTAACATTTCTCGTAGCGATCACCTCGTCAATCAAGCAGAACAAACCGCCGAAGTCGTCAGTCTCAAACCCCATCCGTCTCCGGTACTCAGTTGATGTCACCAGGACCGAGGCGCGGCTGTCCGCAAGAACATGTCGAACCTGTGGCCCTCTGAGACGTGAGCTCACAGGAACCACGATCATCCCAAGGGACCAGGCAGCCATCATCACACAGATCTCTTCGAAACCTCGCGGAAGGTAGACCGCCACTCGGGCACCCTTCTTGAGGTTCACATTGACAAGGTCGGCCTGCCATAGAGCCACATTCGAAAGAAGGTCGCTGCGGCTGTAGCAGAAATCTCGCGTACGCACGGCAGCTGATTCGGCTCGCGAGGGTTCCGCGAAGGTTTCCAAGACACCCGAGATGGTCAGGTCAAAACTCACAAAAGGGCTCTCAACACTTCCGCCAACCTCTCTGCACTAGCAAAAGAGTCTTCAACCAAAAGTTCATCCGGAATGTGAACGCCAAGTAGGTTTTCAAGACGTTCAACGAACTCCAAAACCGACATTGAATCCATGACCCCACTTGATAACAAGTGAGTGCGCGAGGAAAACTCATCATCGAGGGGCGCCATCTCTGCCAAAGTCGACATGATCGTGTCGACCAAATCGAAAGCGGGACCTTCTTTCATCACAAACCCTTCGTCACGTACTCACGATTGAGCAAAATATCCTGACTGGGGTCTGCCTTAGTAAAGTACACGTCCGAAAGTTTGAGGGATTCAGGACTATTCCTGTTATCCCTCAGAGACGCGTTGATGCTCCAACGCTCCCGCCACTCCAGAGGGAAGAAGAGCCTCGGGAAATCGAGATCTCGGCGCACGGAACCACGAAAGAAGGCCTCACCTAAACCATCAGCAACTGACGTCGACGAGCAGAAGAAGTCAACAAACGAGGCTCCCACTTGGAAACCGTAAGCAACAATCGCGGAGGCAAGTTCCGCTTCGGATCCTGACGTGGGAAGGAAGTCTAAAACCCTAAGAACTCGAAAATCCAAGTCTCGGATCTGCTCAACACGGACAAATGCAACGCCAGTTGCAGAATCTTGATCCGCAGAAATCGGGACGTACTTCAAATGGGGATGGTCTTTGTAACGCCACTTGAGCCATTCGAATCTACGGGAGCAAGTGGCTGATGTTCGAGAAAGATGATCTGACCAGTAACACTCGTTGGCAAGACTATCCCATTGAGACTCAAAAAAACTCGTGCTTTGCGCCTGGTCTGATTTGGCACCTAGTTCCGCCAACGAACTTCTATCGGCTTCCGCAAGACACCTGTTCCGGCCGAGCAATTCGAAACAGGCTTGAGGATCGATCACGGCCAAGAACCGTTCAATATTGTTGCAGTACTCAAATCCGAACCTTGACTGATATATCGATCTCACCCAATCGGTTGCACCCATACTCATGTAAACGTCGAATTTCCTAAGGTGTTTTCTCAGTTGTAACCCTGTCAAAGAGCCGTGTCCAGGTTTCGATCGCCAGCCAACTGACCAACAAGCACTCACGGACTCTCCGCCGACGAAGAGCTTGAAGGGAACGTAGTTGATGCACGCAACAAGGTCTTTGCCATCGAAACAACCAAAGGCTGTGACTTCATCATCTCCAACCGTCGGACCCAGGTCAGGATTTTCGCGGTGAAGCCACCGAAAGTAGGTGTCCTCTACTTCGCAATAATTAGACCCATAAAAACCTTCGAAGAGATCACGAACCAGAGGTATCTCGGCGATGCGCACATTTCTGAAATCAATTGACAAGTTCTTTCCTCGCTGCAATCAACCACTCAACAGACTGCGCTGTTTCGTAGTCACTTGTGTACGAACTCGTATTCACCTCTCGCGACGGGAAACATGCGTACAACAGGTCGATATCGGATCTGGAAGTAAGTCTTAGCAACCGCTTCCGAGCAAGATGCCCGCCAACGATGTTCCTGTACGTCAAACGATCAATAGTTTCGAAACTTGAGCCAACGGTGGTTTCGTCAGAAAACGTCTGCGAAAAGAGCCATCCTCCTGGCTTCAGAATCCGGTAGCAGTTTGCAATCAACTGAGACGCCGCTGAGAACGTGCAGCCCATCGTGCACTCCACGTCAACAACCAGATCCATCGTTTCATCTGCTATGTCCAGTTGATTCGCGTCTCCCACTCTCAGGTCAGCGTGAAGTGCACTAGAGCGCATAAACCGGTTCGCCTTTGCGATCGCTGCCCGACTTCCGTCAACCCCAACCACCGAGAAACCCTCGCGGGCCAAGAATGCAACTTGGGCGCCCTGTCCACATCCAACCTCGAGTGCATTCAACGGACGCGTCAACTCCAGGGGGCCAAATGTCCTCCTGACAAACCTGATCAAGTGCTCACTTGGATAGCGCCCGAGATCTTCGGTGTTGTGAATCTCCTCCCAAGCCTCGTCCCAGGCCATCGCATCTCCCCCCCACTCGCCTAGTCACCCAAGCCAATCAACGGAATTCAATTGTTTGAACTCCCACGAAGCAGCGTCTTCAAACGGCTTGCCCCGAACGACGACGGTGTTTCCGACCTTGTCGTGACTAGCCAAACCAACTGCTATCACGTCATGCGGCTCGACAGAATCCTCGTCAAATGTAAAACTCCAAGTTTGAGGCTGAAGTCCAAAGTCTAAGTTTTCGAAAAAATACTGACCGTTTCTCAACTTAAAACAAAAGAAGGGTTGTGGACCCCAAGTCTGCTTTGAAGCACAAACCTTGAGCTGGTTGCCCACGAGTGCAACTTCGAGGTTCATGGGATCCTGTCGAGTAAGCCCTGCAACTTTTCTGATTCCCTCAACAGCGTTGACAAACCGGATCTTCACCTCAGGAAATTCGGAGTCCCGACAGTTACGAATCTGATTCACGACTGTCTGAATCGCAGGGCGCATTTCACGTTCGTCATGACTCGTGAAGCACAAAAGACTGACTCCGCGCTCGCGGGCCTGGGTGAAAGCCTTCCCTATTTCTTCCTCGTCAAGCACACGAAGGCGACTGTCAATGTTGAGACATCTCACGATGAAACGATTCATGTAACCCGGCACCTGATAGTCATGGAAGTCGGGGTGGTAGAACCCCCATTGTCTTTGAGCTCTCCGCCAATCGCCGAATCGCCCTGAGGAAATGTCCCGCTGAGTAGATTCCCCCAAGGATTCTTCGCGGCCCTGGTTTCCAAAGTCAAACGGGATCCATTGCTCAAGAAAAAGGTTGATGTCCGGCCTCTCGCAGTGACTACCTGGTCGGAACGCAACTGGAAAATCAAGGTAATCGATAATCCTCCTAGCGAGAATTTGTAAATGTTCATTCGACATCGAAAAGTTGTTTGAGGTCTTGTGAGCTTCCCGCGTGAACGACGGCGGGTGATGGTGCCAGTAAAGACGATCTCGTCGGCAGACCGAATCGGCCAACCGACTTCGATATCTTTCGTAGATTTCATGGAATCCCAGACTTCGGGAGCGCGGGTTCAGGAAGTTGCCGACTAGATCAACAACGAACCAGCTGAACACATAATCCATTCCAAAGTCATCTCTGAATGACGCCCTCCATTCGGCAGACATCAGGACGTCAAGCATTTCATCCAACTCAGCCCAGTCCCGCTTGAACGACCGTCGAGAGAGAAACGCAATCACCTCAGACCTGAGAGGTTCTTGCAGGTTCCCCCCAGTCTGCAAATCATGAAGAGCTTCGGGGGACTCGCTAATTTGCAGCCCAAATGTCTTCCGCAGGCATTCGATAGTCCCCTGCAGAGTCTCGTTAAGAGGGCCTTCAGTATCAACGCAATGACAGACCAAAACTTCAGGGACCACATCCTTAGAATAGTTCCAGCTAGCACCATCCATCTGCCCTGAGCCGACACCGTATTCCCCAGGGAGCCAGGTTCAAGACACGGGAGCATGCAAGCGGCAGGGTTGGTATCGGGAGCCCCGGTGTGGCATCGGTGACCCTCCGCTAGGCTGGTCAGGCTCTCAGCAGGACAAGTACCTAGCCCCCATCGTCTAGTGGCCTAGGACACCACCCTTTCAAGGTGGCGGCACGGGTTCGAATCCCGTTGGGGGTGCCCAGTTCGTTCTGGTCTCGTGGTGAAGTTGGAGTTCACGCCGGCCTGTCAAGCCGGAGGTCGCGGGTTCGAGTCCCGTCGGGACCGCCAGTGCATTCGGTTCGCCGAACGCACACGGTCGAGTAGCTCAGTTGGCAGAGCACACGCCTGAAAAGCGTGGGGTCACCGGATCGACGCCGGTCTCGACCACCGCATGTTGAGACGCGACATCGAGGGGTTGCGTGCGCTTGCCGTCGGGCTCGTGGTTCTCTACCACGCCCATTTCCTCGGTCTCGACGGTGGATTCATCGGCGTCGACGTCTTCTTCGTCATCTCCGGATTCCTGATCACCAGTTTGTTGTTGCGCGAGCACGACAACTCCGGCGCGATCTCCATCGGCAACTTCTACGCGCGTCGCGCACGACGCCTGCTACCGGCCTCGGCACTCGTGATCGTGCTCACCGCCCTCGCATCGTGGGTGTGGCTCGAACCACTTCGTCTGAAGAATCTCGGTTCCGACTCGATCGCAGCGGCCGGATTCGTGTCGAACATGGTGTTCGCCGGACGCAACACCGACTACTTGCAGGCCGGCATTCCTCCGTCACCGCTGCAGCACTTCTGGTCGCTCTCGGTCGAAGAGCAGTTCTACGTAATCTGGCCCACTCTTCTGCTCGTTCTGTTGTGGCGCGCCGGTCGCTCACGAACGCGGGCCACCCTCGCCATCTCGGCAATCAGCATCGCGTCGTTCGCGTTGTGCATCTGGCAGACCGAGGCGTCGCAACCATGGGCCTTCTTCGGCCTGCACACCCGTGCGTGGGAACTCGGTATCGGCGCGCTCCTCGCCATTGCCTGGCCATGGGTTCGTGTGATCGCCGGCGACGTTCGCAACGCAGTGGCTTGGCTCGGTACCGCGGCCGTCGTGTTCGCCGCGTTCTGGCTCGACGAGACGATGGCCTTTCCGGGCTGGCTGGCGGCCATTCCCGTTCTCGGTACCGTGGCGGCCCTCACTGGTGGTGACGACTCGCGCTGGGGTCCGTCGATCGTCTTGCGTCATCCGGCCTTGCAGTGGATCGGTGCGCGCTCGTACTCCATTTACTTGTGGCACTGGCCCGCGCTCATCATCGGCGAAGCGTGGGCCGGCCGATCACTCAACGTTCTCGAGCGCGTCGGCCTCATCGCCGTGTCGTTGGTGGGCGCGTCGCTGTCGTATCGCTACGTAGAGAATCCGATTCGTCACTCCGAACGACTGCAAGCGCGACCCGCACTCGCACTGTCGCTCGGTGCCGTGCTGATCGCATCCGGTGTGGGCACCGGACTCGTCGTGCGTTCGGCTGATGTCGAACTGTCCACCGATGTGGTGGCCGAAACACCGACGCTCGTCACCACCACGTCGACGACGGTGGTGATGGGTGCGTCCGAGTCGACGGCAACGACCGTCGGGACCACGGTCGCTCCGGTGCCGGATGGACCACCCCCTCCCATCGCCAACGCGACGGCACCACTCGATGCTCTCTACGCCGCCGTCGACACCGATGAAGTGCCGGCCAATCTCGAACCGTCGATCGGTGGCGCAGCCGGTGACAAGCCGATCATCTACGACAACGACTGCCACGTCGACTTCGGAGCCACTCAGCCGAAGGTGTGCGAGTACGGCGATCCGGCATCCGAGTTCACGGTCGGCTTGTTCGGTGACAGTCACGCAGCCCAGTGGTTCCCGATTCTCGAATCGATCGCCGTCGACAACGGCTGGCGTCTGCTTCCACTGAGCAAGTCGGGTTGCCCGCCCATCGACGAGATCACGTACAACAGTCTGGTGGGGCCCACGTATCCGGCCTGTCAGCCCTGGCGCGACAACGTGTTCGCTCTCCTGGCCGAACAAGACGTGGATGTCGTGTTCGTGGCCGCCTCGAACCGACTGCTCGATCCCGACACCAAGCAACCGTTCGCCGACTCGGTGTGGTCGAAGGGGTACGACGTGCTCATCGCTCGACTCGCGTCGATCGGTGTGATTCCCGTGCTCGTCACCGATACGCCGTACCCCGGCCAGGACGTTCCGGTGTGCTTGTCGAAAGCGGTACGCGACGTGTCGTCATGCGTCGCATCGCGCGAGAAGGCTGTGCGTGCATCGCGTCAGCAGACGGTGATCGATTCGGCCCTGCGCAACGGAGTGCAGTATCTCGACGTGATCAATTGGCTGTGCACCGACAAGGCCTGCCCGGTGATCGTGGGCAATCTGCTGGTGTACCGCGACTCGAATCATGTGACCACCGCATACGCGCAGTGGCTGAAGCCGGTGTTCGCGGCGGCGATCGAGCCTTACGTGAACGGTGTGAGGTCGCGGATCAGCACTTCTTGAGCGATGGTGGCAACCAGCACACCGTCCTGACTGAAGATGTGACCGAGCGACAACCCGCGGCTGTTGCCGATGGAGTGACACGTGAAGTCGTGCAGATGCCACTCATCGCTGCGCACGGGCCGATGGAACCAGATCGAGTGATCGAGGCTCGCGCCCTGGAAGTTGCGCTGACCGTCGGGACGACGCGAGATGTCGGGATGCGCGCGCACCACGGCATCGGTGGGGAGATCGTCGCTGAGATACGACAGCGCGCACAGATGCAGCAGTCGTGACTCGACCGTCTGGGCATCGCCGAGATCTTCGGTGGCGCGGAACCACGACATGGCTCGACCAGCACCTTCACGACCCGATCGCGGTGTGGAGCCGGGTTCGATCCAGCGACGGTCGAAACCTTCGGACCACGACGAGTTCTCGATCGACTCGGGAGTCGGGAGACCCACCGGGAACTCGATCGGCTGAACGTCGCGTTGATCTTCGCGGATCTGGAAACTGGCCTCCATGTTGAGGATCGCGCCGGACGACTGGCGAGCGACCACGCGTCGAGTGCAGAAACTCGTGCCGTTGCGAATGCGATCGACTTCGTAACGCACGGGCTCGGATGTGTCGCCACGGCGGATGAAGTAGGCGCGCAGCGAGTGCGCCTCCATCACATGCTCGAGATTCGAGGCATCGACCGTGTTGGCCGCGGCAACCAACGCCTGGGCGACGATGTGGCCGCCAAACAAGCCGCCCCACGGGTACTCGTAGCCCGATCCGACGAACGTGTCGGGGCCGTGGTGCTCGAGTGAGAACAGGCGGGCGATCGACACGGGCGTCAGGCTACGCAGTGAATCTCACTTCGCATCAGGTCGCTTCCTGACCCACATCACACCGGATGACCGATCACCACCGGCCCACGACTGCGATGAGCGAGTGACACCGCGGTGCTTCCCAACAGAACCGACGCGAGAAGGCTGTGGCTCTTCGACAACACGACGATCACGTCCTGCGGGCCGGCTTCCTCCGACAGAACATCGGCGGCCGAACCTTCCACGGCATTGGCGTCGATCGATGTTCCGTGCGGACCTTCGAGACGATGCTTCTCGCGCTCGACGAGTTGCTTCGCGTCGCGCAACAACGCGAGGCGTAGTTCTTCGATGTTCGGGCCCATCATCATCCCGGCCTCCGGCACCATCGCCTGGTACGGGTAGTGCCATGCGGTCACCACTTCGAGCGGACGATGCATGCACGTGGCCAACGACAGCGCCCACTGCGCTGCCTGGGTCGAGCGACTCGAGCCGTCGACTCCCACCACCACCTTGCCCGGAACGGATCGGTTGCTCGACTCCGGGACCAGCATCACCGGACACTTGGCCCGGTGGACCACGGCGTAACTGACCGAGCCCATGAGTAGACCCTGGGCCGATCCGACACCACGTGTTCCGAGCACGATCATCGCCACATCGTCACTCGACTTCAGGATCGCCGTCGCGGGTGCTCCTTGTTCGAGAAACGTGTCGACAGGCAGGTCGGGCAACTGCTTGCGAACGCGATCGGCCAGTTCGTCGAGCATCGTGCGATGACGAAGGTCGATCTCGTGCACTTCCTCCGACGACAAGGCCGGAACCACGTAGCCCGCGCTCACGCCGAGGGCCACCATCGTGGGTAGTGCGTAACTCGTCAAGATGCGCAGTGTGCGGTTCGACGCACGAGCCACATCGGCGGCCCACCGCACCGCCATCTCCGAATTGGTCGATCCGTCGTACCCCACGAGAACGGGGAACGAATCGTCTGTCGAGGCGTCGATGTGAGAGGACCAAGCGTTGCTCATGTGGTCATTGTCGAACGATCGAGCACACCACGAACAGCGAACAAGGTCATTCGGTACGAAGGACTAACGACCCAGGTACGAATGTCGCGGCTCGGCACCGAGCCGGCGAGCGATCAGGTCCCGAAGCCGAAACCGAGGTCGGGTGCGGTGAGCATCGGAACGAACGGGATGCCCCGCTCGGCCGCCATCGCACCACACGTGCCGCCACGATCGACGATCACCGTGATCAGAACCGCAATCGCGCCGAAGCCTTCAACCACGTCGACGGCTTCCATGATGCTCGTGCCGCGTGTGACGGTGTCTTCCGTGATCACCACGCGATCACCCGGTTGAAGTGCACCGGCCACCCGTCCGGTCACGCCGTGATCCTTCGATTCCTTGCGCACGCTGAAACTGCGCAGTTGGCGACCACGAGTGGCCGCCACGGCCGCAATACCGAACGCCACCGGATCGGCTCCCATCGTGAGTCCGCCGATGGCGGTGGCGTCACCAGGCAACAACGACAAAGCGACGTCGGCCACCAACACGATGCCGTCAGGACGACACGCGGTCTGCTTCGTGTCGAGGAACCACGTGCTCTTCGCCCCCGACTTCAAGGTGAAGTCGCCCGTTTTCAACGAGTGCGCGAGAACGTGCTGGCGCAGTGCACCACGCGCCGGGTCGAGAGGCGGCAGGTTCGTGCTCATGCGTCGGGCAGCTGATCGAACACGCGGTCGACGTGGACGAGCGAACGTCGCAGATCGAACGCTTCGTCGAGCACGGTGGCTGGAACCTTCTGAAGACGCGGGTCGGCGTCGAGCACCGAGCGGAACTGCTCACCCCGCGACCACGACACCGATGACGCTTCTTGAACCACGCGGTATGCATCGTCACGCGACATGCCACTCTTCACGAGAGCCAACAGCACCGGCTGACTGAACACCAGACCGCGGGTGGCGTTGAGGTTTTCGCGCATGCGTTCGGCATGAACCTGCAGACCTTCGAGAAGACGGCGGAGTCGGTGAACCATGTAGTGAGTGAGAAGCGACGAGTCGGGAAGAACGATTCGCTCGACCGAACTGTGCGAGATGTCGCGCTCGTGCCACAACGCGACGTCTTGAAGAGCGGCCTGGAGATTTCCGCGCAACACGCGCGCGAGCCCACTGATGGTCTCGGCCGAGATGGGATTGCGCTTGTGCGGCATGGCCGACGAACCCTTCTGGCCCGCCTTGAATCCCTCTTCGACTTCACGAACTTCGGTGCGCTGCAGGTGTCGCAACTCGACCGCGATCATCTCGCACGTCGCGGCCAATGACGCACAGGCCCACAGATACTCGGCGTGTCGATCACGCGCGATCACCTGCGTGGCCGGAACGGCAACGAGGCCGAGCTTCTCGGCGACGGCTGCTTCCACTCGCGGGTCGATGTTCGAGTAGGTGCCAACCGCACCCGACAACTTGCACACGGCGACGGCCTCACGCGCCCGACGCAGACGTTCACGATCGCGATCGACCTGCAGTGCCCACAACGCAACCTTCATCCCGAACGTGGTGGGTTCGGCGTGGACACCATGGGTTCGGCCGATCATGACCGTGCCACGATGACGTTGCGCGATGGAGACGAGGGTGCGAACCAACTGAGTCGACGCCTCGATGAGAAGGTCGGAAGCGTCACGGAGCATCCAGCACCAAGCGGTATCGACGATGTCGCTCGAGGTGAGGCCGTAGTGGATCCACGAACTCTCCGAACCACCGATCCGCGACTGCACCACATCGACGAACGCCGCGACGTCGTGGTCGGTGACTCGCTCGCGTTCGAGCACGGCCTCGATGAACGCCGAGTCGACTTGGGGTACTCGCGCACGACAGGCCGATGCGTCGGCGGCCGGGACGATTCCGAGCGAAGCATGCGCCTCGGTGGCGAGCAGTTCGATTTCGAGCCAACGACCGAAGCGCGATTCGTCGGAGAACACCTGCTCCATCTCGGGCAGCGAATAACGCGAGATCATGCCGGGGCCCCGTCCCACTCCAGCACCGCATCGCGCTCGGGGCCCACGCCCACGATGCGAATCGGAACGCCGACCTGCTTTTCGACGAGCGCGACGAATTGGCGAGCCGCCACCGGAAGGTCGGCCGCCGAACGACAGCCGCTGATGGTGGTCTGCCAACCCGGCAGCGTTTCGTACACCGGTTCCACTCGCGCCAGTAGATCACTTCGATCGGGATAGGCGGTGCATTCCCGACCATCGAGCCGATAGCCGACGCACACCTTCACGTCGTCGAAGGTGTCGAGCACGTCGAGCTTGGTGAGCGCGATCTCGGTGAGGCTGTTCACCCGTACGGCGTGACGCAACATCACGCAGTCGATCCAGCCGGTGCGACGACGACGGCCGGTCACCGTGCCGAACTCGCGCCCGATGTCGACCAGCGCCTCTCCCTTGGCGTCGAGCAACTCGGTGGGGAACGGACCCGAACCCACGCGGGTCGTGTACGCCTTGATGATTCCGACGATGCGGTCGAGCAGGCGCGGACCGAGACCCGAACCGGCCGACGCTCCGCCGGCGGTGGGGTTCGACGACGTCACGTACGGGTAGGTGCCGTGATCGAGGTCGAGGAACGTGGCCTGCGCACCTTCCAACAACACGGTCTCACCGGCCTCGACAGCGGCATGCAGCAGGTCGACGGTGTCGGCCACGTAGGGGGCCAACCGGCGACCCAGAACGGTGAACTGATCGACCACGGCGTCGACATCGACGGGTTCGCCACCAGCTGCGAGCAGATCGGCGTTGGCATCGACGGCGCGGGCACGAACCACCGATGCGAACGCGGCCGCGTCGAGCACGTCACCGGCGCGAATGCCCACACGCAGCGCCTTGTCGGCGTAGGCCGGTCCGATGCCCTTCAGGGTCGTACCGATCTTGCTGCCGCCCCGCTGTGACTCGAGGAGTGCGTCGAACGACTGGTGCCACGGGAAGATCAGGTGAGCCTGACTCGACACACGCAGACGCGAACACGGCACACCACGCGCTTCGAGGCGATCGATCTCACTGAACAACGTGGGGAGATCGACCACCACTCCGTTACCGATGACCGGAGTGACGTGGTCGTACAGAACTCCGGAGGGAATCAACTGGAGCGCGTACTTCTCGGAGCCCACCACCACGGTGTGGCCGGCGTTGTGTCCGCCCTGATATCGAGCGACCACCGAATGATCACGCGCGAGCAGGTCGATGACCTTCGCTTTGCCCTCGTCACCCCATTGGGCACCCACGACCACGGTGACCGGCATGTTCACGCTCCTTCACGACTGGAACGTGATGTGACTGTACTCCCTTGCGCCACTCGAACCTCGGTGCGGAGACAACCGACGTCACGAATGCAGGACGATGCGGTCGTCCTGCACTTCGACGTTGATCATTCCGTCCTCGGCCACCTTGCCCTCGAGGATGAGGATCGACGCGTTGTCGCCGATGACCTTCTGGATCACACGCTTGAGCGGTCGAGCGCCGAACGACGGGTCGTAACCCTCGCGGGCCAATCTGGCCATGGCCTCCGGACTCACGTTGAGCGTGATGCGACGATCGGCCAGACGCTTGCGGAGCCGTTCCACCTGGATCTCCACGATCTTCGACAGATCGCTCTCGTCCAGCGGACGGAAGCGAATGATCTCGTCGATGCGATTCACGAACTCGGGCTTGAAGTATTCGATCGGCTCGCCCGGGAGGTTGGACGTCATGACGACGACGACGTTGGTGAAATCGACCGTGCGACCCTGACCATCCGTGAGGCGGCCATCGTCGAGCACCTGCAACAAGATGTTGAACACGTCGGGGTGGGCCTTCTCGATCTCGTCGAGCAGAACCACGCTGTACGGACGACGGCGGACCGCTTCGGTGAGTTGACCACCTTCGTCGTATCCCACGTATCCCGGGGGCGCACCCACCAAGCGCGACACCGAGTGCTTCTCCATGTACTCACCCATGTCGATGCGCACCATCGCTCGCTCGTCGTCGAACAAGAACTCGGCCACGGCTCGCGCCAACTCGGTCTTGCCGACTCCCGTGGGGCCGAGGAACAGGAACGATCCGATGGGGCGATTCGGGTCGGAGAGTCCGGCGCGACTGCGACGGATGGCGTTGGAGACCGCGACGACGGCTTCGTGCTGACCCACCACGCGCTGATGCAGAAGATCCTCGAGGTGAACGAGCTTCGACATCTCACCTTCCATGAGACGCGTGACCGGAACACCGGTCCACTTGCTCACCACTTCGGCGATGTCTTCGGCGTCGACTTCTTCCTTCAGCATCTTGTTGCCGGTCTGCAGCGAATCGAGATGCGTGGTCGCTTCGGCGATGCGGCGCTCGATCTCGGGCATACGCCCGTACTGCATTTCGGCCACCTTGTTGAGGTCGGTCTCACGTTCGATCGCGCCGCGAACCTGTTCGAGCTCTTCTTTCAGGTTCCGGATGGCGGCGATGGCATCCTTCTCCTGCTGCCAGTGCTCGCGCATCTCGGCCGATTGACGCTGCAGGAGAACGAGTTCGTCGGTGAGTGCACCGAGCCGCTCCTTGGAGGCCGAGTCGGTCTCTTTCTCGAGCGCCACCTTCTCGATCTCCAACTGGAGGATGCGCCGCTCGACGATGTCGATCTCGGTCGGTAGCGAGTCGATCTCGATGCGCAACTTGCTGGCCGATTCGTCCACCAGGTCGATTGCCTTGTCGGGCAGGAATCGATTGGTGAGATACCGGTTGGAGAGGACCGCGGCGCTCACGAGCGCCGAGTCCTGGATTCGAACACCGTGGTGAACTTCGTAACGCTCCTTCAAGCCACGAAGAATTGCGATGGTGTCCTCGACGGTGGGCTCACCCACGTACACCTGCTGGAAACGGCGCTCGAGAGCGGGATCCTTCTCGACGTACTTGCGGTACTCGTCGAGAGTGGTGGCGCCGATCATGCGCAACTCGCCTCGCGCGAGCATCGGCTTGATCATGTTGCCGGCATCCATCGCACCTTCGGCTCCGCCCGCACCCACGATGGTGTGCAGCTCGTCGACGAACGTGATCACTTCGCCGGCCGAGTCGGTGATCTCCTTGAGCACGGCCTTGAGTCGCTCTTCGAATTCGCCGCGGTACTTCGCTCCCGCCAGCAGAGCAGCGATGTCGAGCGAGATGAGTCGCTTGTTCTTGAGACCTTCGGGGACGTCGCCGTCAGCGATTCGACGAGCCAGACCTTCCACGATCGCGGTCTTGCCCACCCCGGGTTCGCCGATGAGAACCGGATTGTTCTTGGTGCGACGGCTCAACACCTGGATCACGCGACGAATCTCTTCGTCACGACCGATGACCGGATCGATCTTGCCGTCACGCGCGCGCTTGGTGAGATCTTGTCCGTACTTCTCGAGAGCCTGGAACTGATCTTCGGGGTTCTGACTCGTGACTCGGTGGCTACCGCGAACGTCGCGCAACGCCTGCAGAAGTTCTTCGCTGCCGACACCGAGACGTTGGTTCATGGCCAACAACAAGTGCTCGACCGACAAGAAGTCGTCCTTGAAGTCCTTGCGGTAACGCTCAGCATTGTCGAACACGTTGTTGAGTTCGCGGTTCATGCGCGGCTCTTCACCGCCGTACGCCTTGGGCAATTTGGCCACGGCTTCGTCGGCCTGATTGCGAACCATCAACGGCGCCAAGCCGAGCTTCGACAGAACGGCCGGAACGATCGTGTCGTCCTGGCGGGCGATGGCCGCCATCACGTGATCGGGTGTGATCTCAGGATTGGAGAGGGCCTTGGCCTGATCGAGAGCGGCCGCCACCGCTTCTTGCGTCTTGTGGGTCCATTGCTTCGGATTGATTGCCATGATCGCTACCTCCTCAAATGGTCGATCGATCGGTCGCGACTGACGACAGCCAATGACGAGCGGACTCGGACAATTCGGTGATCTTCTTGTAATCGGCGACGTCGTTGGGGAGATTCACGAGTGCATCGGCCAGACGGGCCGCATCGTCGGGGCGCTGCGCCAGGTGCCGCAGCGGTCGGATGTAGGTGCGAATCGTGAACAAGATGCAGTTGGTGCGAGCGAATCGACGCAACGTTTCGCGTTCGACGCGCAAGAACAATCGGTCGGGAGTGGTGGGGTCGCCCACATCAGGAATCGGCGGAGCGGCCGGTGCGGTACCGTCGAGCGGTTGGTACAACTCGTCGGTGTCGAGAACTCCCCACCCCAGACGCCAGAACGGACGGTCGGGAATGAGCCGAAAGAAGAAGTCGTCGATGGTCGACTCGAGCTGATCGTTGAGACGCGAGACCGGAGCGTGAACTTGGGCCATCGACTGACCCAACTTCGACGCGAGGTCCCAGCGGTTGGGGAAGCACACGGTTCCACCCCCGAACACCAGACGCCCCTCGCGCTCGACGAGAAGAGCCAGGTCTTCTTGTACGAGACGACCAGCGATCGACATCGGATGTTCGGTCCACTGACCATTCGCGTCGGGCACCACGCGGAACCGCTCGTCGCGATGAAGATTCACTACGTCGTCACCTGAACGAACGAACCACTGAGGCCACTGAGCGCAGAGATGATCGACCAGAGTGTCGAGAACCTCCGTCGACTCGGACTCGATTTCCGGGACCACACGAACAGCGGTGTGGTAGTTGTCGCGCAACACATCGGCCTTGCGATTCATCTCGTGGTCGTAGTCGTCGCCGATCTGAATCCAGTCGGACAGATCGAGTTGACGCAAACCGAGGC
>VFZC01000002.1 GCA_016871355.1 Actinomycetota bacterium | reverse complement strand
TGGTGACAATGTGACGATGAAGGTCGAGTTGGGCAAGCCGATCGCGATGGACGAGGGTTTGCGGTTCGCTATTCGTGAGGGTGGGCGTACGGTTGGTGCCGGCCGCGTCACCAAGATCATCAAGTGAGTCGGTGACACCATGGCCCAAATCATCCGAATCCGCCTGAAGGCGTTCGATCACGAGATCATCGACCAGTCGACGCGCAAGATCGTCGAGACGGTCGCTCGTACGAATGCCACCGTGCGCGGTCCCGTTCCGTTGCCGACCGACAAGCACCGCTACACGGTCATCCGCGGACCACACATCGACAAGGACTCGCGCGAGCACTTCGAGATGCGCATTCACAAGCGCCTCATCGACATCGTCGATCCGAAGCAGCAGACCATCGACAGCCTGCAGCGCATCGACCTGCCGGCCGGTGTCGAGGTCGAGATCAAGGTGCGGAACGGCTGAGGCCGAACTCACCAACCTGAGTTTTCCCGAGGCCCGCCGGAAACGGCGGGCCTCGGTCGTTCTTCACTTACCAACTTCTCACCGTTTCCGGTTCCCCTCGGCCCGTTGCGGGCGGTAGACATTTTTCGATGGAACCTTTCGAGCAGTTGCCTCCGCCCCCGGCGCCCGCTCCCGCTCCGGTGCGCCCCCGTCCTCGCTGGCGCCTGGGTCTGATCCTGTTCCTCGTGGCGACGATCCTCGGTGGATTCGCCGGCGCTCAGATCGCCACCGAGCGCGACGACGAATCCGATTCGGTCGACGTCGCCCCGGAGGTCGAGTCCGATTCGTCGAGTGACGACGCCGCGCCGTCGTCCGATGTCGACGCCGAACCGTCCGATCAGCCGGTGCAGACCGCACCTCCGGGCGACGACGACGACGAAGGTGCGCTCAATGTCGGCGCGATCGTTGATCGCATCGGCCCGAGCGTCGTCACCATCGATGCGACGAGGGCTTCGGAGTTCGGTTCCGGGCGATCCACCGGCACCGGTGTGGTCATCACATCCGATGGTGAGATTCTCACCAACGCCCACGTGGTCGACGGTGCGACGGAAGTGAGCGTGCTGTTCGCTGATTCCGTCGATCCGATTCCGGCCGTGGTGCTGGCGCGCGATCCGGGTAACGACCTCGCGTTGCTGAAGGTCGACGAGACCGGTTTGAAGCCGGCCGTGTTCGCCGATCCGTCGGCGATCGATGTGGGTGACGAAGTGGTGGCGGTCGGATTCGCTTTGGCGCTCGACGGGGGACCCACGGTCACGCGCGGCATCGTGTCGGCTCTCAATCGCACCATCGCCAACGAGGACGGTGCACTCGATGGATTGATCCAGACCGACGCCGCGATCTCGTCGGGTAACTCGGGTGGTCCGCTTCTCAACGCGCGCGGCGAGATCATCGGTATCAACACGGCGGTGTTCACGAGCTCGATGGGAACTGCAGCGAACAACGTTGGATTCGCGATCTCGGTGGGTGAAGCACTTCCGGTGATCAAGGCGTTGCGTGAGCAAGCCGGTGGAGCTGATCGTGTGGAGGGTTACCTCGGCGTGGGTCTCGAGCCGCGCGTGGATGGTGGCCGCGGTGCGCTCATCGCCGAGGTGGCACCCGGTTCACCGGCTGAACGCGCCGGGATCGACGTGGGTGATGTGGTGGTGGCGGCCGATGGGACGCCGATCGATGGTCTACCGGCGTTCATTGCGGCGATCCGCGACAAGTCGCCGGGGGATTCGATCGACTTGGAGGTGTTGCGCGGCGGGTCAAGATTGACCCTGACCGCCGTCCTCATCGAACGCCCCCAAGGCTGACCCCTCGTACCGATGACCTGTTGTTCTGGTGAGGATTCTTCACCGCATGGGTGAAAGATCATCACCAGAAACACGAGGGCTAGGGTTCGGACATGAGTGACTCGTCTTTCCTCGACGTACATCTCGGTGGACGGCGGCCTTTCGGCCTGAACTACTGGCCCTTACCCGACGACGATCCGGGTGCCGAGATCCCACGCGAGTCGATTCGCCTCGTGTCGCCCGACGGCGCGTTGGTGCGCGGCATCTTGTGGACTCCGCCCGCCGGCAAGAAGTGGAAGACCGCGGTGATCCTGTCGCATCCGCGTGGTGATTTCGGCGTGCACTACGCAGCCCCGTTGCTCGCCGCTGCCGGCTACGCCGTGTTGGGTTTCGGTACTCGCTACATGAACAACGACACCGACTGCTTGCACGAGTCGTGCACCATCGACGTCGAGACGGTGCACAATGAGATGAAGCGACGTGGCGCCGAAGCTGTGGTGCTGCTCGGCAACTCGGGTGGTGGCTCGCTCATGGCGTTGGCTCATGCCGAACGCGGGATCGGCGACGGATGGGTGGGCATGGCGGCGCATCCTGGTGAAGGCGTGTTCATGCTGCAGGTGATCGACCCGAGCGTTGCGCAAGAAGACGATCCATTCTCCACTGTTCCCGAGCTCGATATGTACAACCCCGACAACGGTTGGCGGCCGTGGCCCGAACCGTGCGTGTACGACAAGGAATGGCTCACCCGTTACCGCGCGGCGCAGGTGGAGCGCGTCGCGCGCATCGATGCGATCGCCAAGGCCAGCATCGCCGAATCGACCGACGCACTCGGTCGGCTGCGCGGTGTGGATGCACAGGCCGATCCGAGGCAGTGGCGCGAACTACGCCGACGTGGTGTGTTCACGAAGTACCTCACGATCTATCGCACGCTCGCCGATCCGGCGTATCTCGATCTGTCGATCGACCCCGACGAACGGCCAATGGGCTCGCTGTTCGCGTTTCCCGATCCGCTCGATGCGAACTACGGGCGTGGTGGTCTCGCGCGCACCATGACGGCGCGTGGATGGCTCAGCACCTGGAGTGGTCTGTCGAGCCATGCCAAGTTGGCCGACACGATGCCGAGGGTGAAGGTGCCGACGATCCTCATCCACCCGACGGCCGACACGGAGATTCGGGTGTGGCAGGCCAAGGAGATCGTCGACAACAGTGGCGCGGCTGACAAGACGTACGTGGAGATGAAGGGCGCCCCGCACTACTTGGAGGGCCACCGCAAGGAAGCCTTGGCCCACGTCGCCGACTGGCTCGCCAAACGCTTCCCCTAAATGGTGTTCTGGTGGCGAATCTTCACCGTGAGGGTGAAGATTCGCCACCAGATTCGCCGTCAGTGTCACGAACGCGCCCACAGATGTGGCGTGGACATCACCCTTCTGCGTTCTCGTGCCGAATCTCAACATGGTGTGATCTCGCGTGCCCAGGCTCTTTCCCTCGGGATCACCGATCGCGTCTGGTACCGATTGCAGGCATCAGGAGTGTTGCGGCCCGTCCAGAAGGGAGTCGCTGTTCTCGTGGGTCACCCGGAGACTCGATCCCAGCGAATGATGGCCGCAGTTCTGTCGATCGGTGACCAAGCGATCGTCTCGCACCGATCCGCCGGAGAGATCTGGGGAGTCTGGAATGCGGACGATGACGATCCGATCGACGTGATCGCCGGAGGTCGTCGGGGACGTCCGATCATGCCCGGAGTCATCACCCACGTTCCGCGAGACCTCGATGAATTGGCGCCATTACGGCGCAACGATGTGCGAGTCACCGGTCCGGCGCGAACTCTTCTCGACATCGCCGGTATCAATCCCGGTGCAACTCACTTCGTGATCGAGCGCATGTTGATGGCTGGGTTGATCACGCGTCGTCGGATCGCGGCCACGGTCGCTCGACATTCGAAGCAGGGCCGAGCCGGTATCGGACCGTTGCGCGAAATCCTGATTTCATGGCCGTACGAAGAACAGGCGTCCGAATCGGTACTCGAGTATCACCTGCAGAGAATCTTGGGTAACACAGCGCTGCCACCGTTCGAGACTCAGATCGAAGTGGGTCCGTATCGCCTCGACTTCGGATGGTCGCAGTGGAAGGTCGGATTGGAGGCCGACGGGTGGGGCAAGTTCGGCAGCCGCGACGACTTCGAACGTTTGTCGCGACGCGACAACTTCCTTCAATCGCGTGGTTGGTCGGTGGCTCACCTCACATGGCGCGACATCGCTCGTCGGCCTGGGTACGTGTACACGACCGCTGAGAGTCTCTTGGAAGCCCGGGGTTGGTCGCCGCACCCGAAGCCGAATCACTGGTGAGCCGCGTGAGTTTCTGGTGAGGGTTCTTCACCCTGAGGGTGAAGAACCCTCACCAGATCATCGGTTGGAGGGGAGTTGGAGGATGCGGGTGGTCGCCGTGCACGTGGCGACTCCGCGACCTGATCGCCGGGCGAGTTCGGCCACCTCGGCCACCAACTCGGTGTTGGTCGGCTGACGACCAGAGGTCGACGCGAAATCCTCCAGCCCCACCCGCACGTGACCACCCCGCTCGATCGCCGCGGCGGCCAGACCCGCCCCGACCACGTCGCCACCGAGCACCGCCACCGCCCAGGGCAGTCCGGAGCCGGCGAGCATCGACACGTAGCGATCGAGCGACTCGACCGTGGGCGGCAGGCCGAACCCGTCACTCAGGTAGAACTTCACGAGCGACCAGGGCGGGAGTCCGCGCCTGCTGTGCTCGGCCAGAACCGCGTCCACGTAGGCGGGAGTGAAACAGGCGATCGAGGCCCCCAGCCCCAGCTCACGGCACGAATTCCACTTGTAGGCCACCTCGTCGGGGGTGAACCCGTACACGTACGACCCCAGGGTGACCGTGCCGGGGTCGACCAACCCCATCCGCAGCGGCCCGAGCCCGGCCGCCGGCATCCGCTCGGCCAGGACCCGGTGGTGATCCCAGCGTTGGTGAATGGTCGAACCCAGGAAATTGGCCGTGGGATACACCAGAACCTCGGGGTGAGCCGACAAAAGCCCAGCGTAAGCGGCTAATCCGAGGGCCCCCATGGCGTCTGGCCCACCCCCGGCGGCCCGGATGGCCCGCAGGTCGTCGTGCTGGTGGACGATGCTGGCCCCGGCCTCCACACAGGCGACCCCGGACGCGGCGATCTGCTCGGGACTGATCGGCACATGGGGCTGAGTGGCGGGCCGGGTCGCCCCGTTCAGCGCCACTTCGATGATCACCGGATCCACGACCCCAGTCTGGCCAGGATCGGCTGCGACGACGGCGCTCCTGCCCGGTGTTCTGGTGAGGTTTTTCGACCCAGGGGGTCGAAAAACCTCACCAGAACACCGGTGGTGACCGGGTTGGGGAGTTCCCTGGTCAGCGGTAGCGTTCGCAACTCGTGTCTGACGGGCATCCAGCCCGACAGCAAGAACTGATGTCCGTGTGAGCCCGGTCCGCCGGGGACCACATGGCAACAACCGAACTTGGTGCTCCGCCGGTCCTCGACCTGCGGAGCATCTGCGTGAATGGCAACCGCCACTCACAACAGTCAACTCAGCGCCAGGGAGACCTGGACCGGATGAAGAGGCTGCCTCATGGCCAAGACAGCGATCGTCGGCGAAAAGGTCGGCATGACACAGGTGTGGGCGCACGACAATCGAATCGTCCCCGTCACCGTGCTTCGTGTCGAACCGGCTCGCATCGTTCAAGTGAAGACCTCCGAGCGTGACGGTTACGCCGCGCTTCAGGTCACCTACGGACACAAGGATCAGAAGAAATTGAGCAAGCCCGAGGCTGGCCACTTCTCGAAGGCCGGCGTCGACGCCGGTCGTCGTCTCGTCGAACTGCGTCTCGACTCGGTCGACGGATTCGAAGTCGGTCAGGAGATCAAGGTCGACGTTCTCGCCAAGGGCCAGAAGGTTGACGTCACCGCGGTGAGCCGTGGTAAGGGCTTCGCCGGCGGCATGAAGCGCCACAACTTCAACGGTCAGGGCGCGAGCCACGGTAACCACAAGCACCACCGTGCTCCGGGTTCGATCGGTTCGTGCACTTACCCGGGCCGCGTGCTCAAGGGTTTGCGCATGGCCGGTCACATGGGCCACGAGCAAGTCACGACCATGAACCTCGAAGTCGTCGATGCCGATGTCGAGCGTGGTCTGTTGTTGATCAAGGGTTCGATTCCGGGCCCGAACGGCGGCGTTGTGATCGTGCGCAACGCAGTGAAGGGGAAGTGAGTCATGCCCTCGCTGAAGCTCAAGAATCAGTCCGGTAAAGAAGTCGGCACCGTCGCACTGAGCGACGACGACTTCGGTCGTCAGCCCAACGTTCCGGTGATGCACCAGGTGGTCACCGCGCAGTTGGCGCACCGTCGCGCCGGAACGCAGAGCACCAAGACCCGCGCCGAAGTGTCGGGTGGTGGCAAGAAGCCGTTCAAGCAGAAGGGCACCGGTAACGCTCGTCAGGGTTCCACGCGTTCACCGCACTTCTCGGGTGGTGGTGTGGCCCTCGGCCCCAAGCCCCGCAAGTACTCGCAGAAGACACCCAAGCGCATGATCAAGATCGCGCTGCAGTCGGCTCTCTCCGATCGCGCGAACGAGGGCAAGGTCGTCGTGGTCGATGGCTGGAACTTCGATGCGCCCAAGACGTCCGACGCCAAGGCCGCACTGGCCGCACTCGGCGTGTCGGGTCGCACGCTCGTCGTCGTGAAGCGCAACGAGATCAACGCCATTCGCAGTTTCCGCAACCTCGTCGACGTGCAGCTCATCGAAGTGGGCGAACTCAACGCCTACGACGTGTTGTGCAACGACTACATCGTGTTCACCCAGGCATCGCTGCCGGGCGCAGGCAAGGACGGTCAGTGATGAAGGATCCCCGCGACATCATCATCGCGCCGGTCGTCTCCGAGAAGAGCTACGGCCTCGTCGAGCGCGGCGTGTACACGTTCCATGTTCACCCCGACGCCAGCAAGCCCGAGATCCACGATGCGATCGAGGCCATCTGGGGTGTGAAGGTTCTCAAGGTCAACACTCTCAACCGTCGTGGCAAGCGTCAGCTCACGCGTGGAACCAACCGGATCGGTCAGCGTCCGGCCACCAAGCGTGCCATCGTCACCCTGGAAGCCGGCAGCGAGATCCCGCTGTTCGAGAACAACTGAGGCACTCATGGCTATTCGTAAGCGCAAGCCCACATCGGCCGGTCGTCGTTTCCAGACCTCGCACGACTTCTCCGAGATCACCAAGAGCACTCCCGAAAAGACGTTGCTCGCCAAGAAGTCGAGCAGCGGCGGTCGCAATGCCTATGGTCGCAAGACCGCGCGTCACCGCGGTGGCGGACACAAGAAGCAGTACCGCGTGGTCGATTTCAAGCGCAACAAGGACGGCGTGACCGCCAAGGTCGCCGCCATCGAGTACGACCCCAACCGCACCTGCCGCATCGCACTTCTCCACTACTCCGATGGTGAGAAGGCGTACATCCTCGCTCCGAAGGGACTCGAGGTCGGCCAGCAGGTCGAGAGCGGCCCGAAGGCCGACATCAAGCCGGGCAACTCGTTGCCGTTGCGCTACATCCCCGTCGGCACCATGGTGCACAACGTCGAGTTGCGTCCGGGTCAGGGCGGCAAGATGGGTCGCTCGGCCGGCACGGGTGTTCAGCTCGTCGCCAAGGAAGGTGCGCACGCCACGTTGCGTCTGCCCTCCACCGAAATGCGCCGCGTGCTCATCGACTGCCGCGCCACGGTGGGCGAAGTCGGCAACGCCGAACACGAACTCATCAAGATCGGTAAGGCCGGTCGTAATCGCTGGAAGGGTGTGCGCCCGCAGACCCGCGGTGTGGCCATGAACCCCGTCGACCACCCGCTCGGTGGTGGCGAAGGCAAGACCTCGGGTGGACGCCCGGCGGTGTCGCCGTGGGGCAAGCCCGAGCGTCGTACTCGTAACACCAACAAGGCGTCGCAGAAGTTGATCGTCCGTCGTCGTCGTACGGCCAAGGGCCGTCGCTAGGAGAGAACCAAGATGTCGCGCAGTCTCAAAAAGGGCCCGTTCATCGACGACCACTTGCTCAAGAAGGTCGACGCACTGAATCAGGCCAACGAGAAGAAGGTCATCAAGACCTGGAGCCGTCGCTCCACCATCATCCCCGACATGGTCGGTCACACCATCGCGGTGCACGACGGTCGCAAGCACGTCCCGGTGTACGTCACCGAGTCGATGGTCGGCCACAAGTTGGGCGAGTTCTCACCCACCCGGACCTTCAAGTTCCACGCAGGTCAGGAAAAGAACGTGAAGGGCAAGAATTAATGACTGGTCCCAAGTTGAACGAGCGCGACTTCGTTCGCGGCGAGCGCACCGGTACGCGCGCGAGCGTGCGCGGTTCGCGTATGTCGGCGTCGAAGGCCCGCGTGGTCCTCGACCTCATCCGCGGTCTCGATGTCGTGAGCGCCGATCAGGTTCTGCAGTTCACCGAGCGCGAAGCCGCTCGCGTGGTTCGCAAGGTTCTCGCGTCGGCCGTGGCCAACGCGATCAACAACGACAATCTCGATGCCGAGTCGCTGTTCGTCCGCGCGTGCTACGCCGACGAAGGCCCCACGATGCGCCGCTTCAGCCCGCGCGCCAAGGGTCGCGCCACGCGCATCAACAAGCGCACCTGCCACATCACGATCGTGGTCGACACCCTCGACGACGACGCGTTGAAGATCGTGCAGGCTCGTCGCGATCGCGCCATCGCCGGCCGTCGCGCCGCGCGCGGTGGCGGAGTCGCCGACCGTCGCGCTCGCGTGGCCAAGAGCCGCGAGGCTCGCACCGAGTCCGCGGAAGCCACCGAGTCGACCACGGTCGAGTCCGGTGAGGCCACGGCAGCACCCGAGACGACCAACACCCCCGATTCGGCCGAGGAGAACAGCTGATGGGCCAGAAGATCAATCCGTACGGCTTCCGCCTCGGTGTGACCACCGATTGGAAGAGCCGCTGGTTCAGCGAGCGTCAGTACAAGGAATACCTCACCGAAGACTGGAAGATCCGCGACTACATCATGCTGAGCCTCGGCGACGCCGCGATCAGTCGCATCGAAGTCGAGCGCAAGCGTGGCGAGACCCTCAAGGTCGACATCCACACCGCGCGCCCCGGCATCGTGATCGGTCGTAAGGGCGCCAAGGCCGACGAGATCCGCGCGGGTCTCACCAAGCTCACCGGCAACAACAAGGTGCAGCTCAACATCGTCGAGATCAAGTCGCCCGAACTCGACGCCGCGCTCATCGCTCAGGGTGTGGCCGACCAGCTCGTCGGTCGTATCGCCTTCCGTCGCGCCATGAAGCGCGCGGTCCAGAACGCGCAGAAGGCCGGCGCACTCGGTATCCGCGTGCAGTGTTCGGGTCGTCTCGGCGGCGCCGAAATGAGCCGCACCGAGTGGTACCGCGAAGGTCGCGTGCCGTTGCACACGCTGCGCGCCGACATCGACTACGGATTCCGCGAGGCTCGCACCTCGAGCGGCCGGGTCGGTGTGAAGGTCTGGATCTACCGCGGCGACATCCTTCCGTACAAGCCGCTGAACGACGACAAGATCATTCGCGAAGCCGCCATGGCCGTCGGCGAGACCTCGGGCCCGGCCGGTGCCAAGCGCGTCGTGTCGTCGAGTGGTCGTCGCAAGGCCGAAGAGACCGCAGAAGCCGCACCGCTCATCAAGGAAGCCGATCCCGAACTCGAGAAGTTGCTCGACGAAGAAGAAGAGATCGTGCGCCGTACCCACGAGGGGTCCGAGACCCCTCACTTCCGTGGACAGGACTGATCGATCATGTTGATGCCTCGTCGAGTCGCGCACCGCAAGCACCATCGCGGTCGTATGAAGGGAATGTCGAAGGGCGGAAGCGCATTGGCTTTCGGTCAGTACGGCATTCAGGCTCTCGAACCCTGCTGGCTCACCGCCCGTCAGATCGAAGCCGCCCGTATCGCCATGACCCGCCACATCAAGCGTGGTGGCAAGGTCTGGATCAACGTCTTCCCCGACAAGCCGGTCACCAAGAAGCCGGCCGAAACCCGCATGGGTTCGGGCAAGGGCAACCCCGAGTTCTGGGTGGCCGTCGTCAAGCCCGGTCGCGTGTTGTTCGAGTTGTCGTTCCCCGATCCGAAGCAGGCGCACGAAGCCCTCGAAAAGGCCGTGCAGAAGCTTCCGATCAAGGCGCGCATCATCTCGCGTGAGGAGGCGATCTGATCATGGCCAATCGCATCACCAAGGAGCGCGCCGAGTTGCGCGAACTCGATCTGGCGTCGTTGGCCGGTCAGTTGAAGGCCGCCAAGCAGGAGGCGCTCAACTTGCGCTTCCGCGCCGCCACCGGACAGATCGACAACCACGCCGAATTGCGCGCGGTTCGTCGTCGCATCGCCCGCATCAACACCCTCATCCGTCAGCGCGAGATCGCTGCCGCCGAGGCCGGAGAGTGAACATGACCGAGAACACCGAACGCAACGTGCGCAAGGTCCGCGACGGAGTCGTGGTTTCCTCGAAGATGGACCGCAGCATCGTGGTCGCCGTCGTCGAGCGCGTCCGTCACCCGAAGTACAACAAGTTCGTCATGCGCACCAAGAAGTTGTACGCGCACGACGAAACCAACGACGCGCGCGAAGGCGACAAGGTTCGGGTCATGGAAACCCGTCCCATGTCGAAGACCAAGCGCTGGCGTCTCGTCGAAATCGTCGAGCGGGCCAAGTGATCGGCCGGGGATCGAAACAGGAGTCACGATGATCCAGCAGGAAAGCCGCCTCCGGGTAGCCGACAACAGCGGTGCCAAGGAAGTGCTCGTCATCAAGGTGCTCGGTGGTACTCGCCGCCGTTACGCCTCGATCGGCGACATCTTCGTGGCCACCGTCAAGGACGCCATTCCCGGTGCAGGAGTCAAGAAGGGCGAAGTCGTCAAGTGCGTCGTCGTCCGTGTGAAGAAGGAAAAGCGCCGTCCCGACGGCAGCTACATCCGTTTCGACGAGAACGCCGCCGTGGTCATCAAGGACGACCTCACGCCGCGCGGAACGCGAATCTTCGGACCAGTCGGTCGCGAACTGCGCGACAAGAAGTTCATGCGCATCGTGTCGCTCGCCCCGGAGGTGTTGTGAGATGAAGATTCGTAAGGGTGATTTCGTCGTCGTCGTCGCGGGCAAGGACCGCGGCAAGGAAGGCGTCGTCTCGCGCGTCATGCCGACCACCAACCAGGTGATCGTCGACGGCGTGAACGTGGCCAAGAAGCACCAGAAGCCCCGCAAGGCCAACGAGCAGGGCGGCATCATCGACCGCGACATGCCCATCGACGCGTCCAACGTCATGGTCGTTCACAACGGCAAGCCCACCCGCGTCGGATTCAAGACCGCATCCGACGGCACCAAGGTGCGCATCGCCAAGTCCACCGGAGAAGAGATCTGATGGCTACGTCAACAGCGCCCCGCCTCAAGGCCAAGTATCAGTCGGTCGTTCGCGATCAGCTGAAGGCCGATCTCGGTATGGCGAACACCATGCAGGTGCCGCGCATCGAGAAGATCGTGATCAACATGGGAGTCGGCAAGGCCACTCAGCAGCCGTCGCTGCTCGAGGGTGCCGTCGCCGACCTCACCAAGATCTCGGGTCAAAAGCCCATAGTCACCAAGTCGCGTGACTCCATCGCCAACTTCAAGCTCCGCGAGAACCAGGCGATCGGTTGCAAGGTCACGCTGCGCGGCGATCGCATGTGGGAGTTCTTCGATCGCTTGTTGGCCGTGGCCATCCCGCGTATCCGCGACTTCCGTGGCCTCAACCCCAACTCGTGGGACGGCCGTGGCAACTACACGTTCGGTCTCACCGACCAGACGGTGTTCCCGGAAATCGACTACGACAAGATCGACGCGCCCCGTGGCATGGACATCACCATCGTCACCTCCGCCACCACCGATGCTGATGGCAAGGCGCTGCTCGATGCGTTCGGATTCCCGTTCAAGCGTGGAGCCGAGGCGGCAGCCATTCCGAAGAAGAAGTCCGTGCGTCGCGGTCCGGCTCAGGCCGGCAAGAAGAAGTAATCGAGAGGTCCGAACAACATGGCCAAGAAGTCGTTGATCAACAAGTCAGCCGCCAAGCCGAAGTTCAAGGTGCGCGCTTACACCCGTTGCCGCAAGTGCGGTCGGGCGCGTTCGGTGTACCGCAAGTTCGGACTCTGCCGCCTGTGCCTTCGTGAGATGGCGCACGCTGGTGAGATCCCTGGTCTGACGAAGTCGAGCTGGTGAGGTACCGATGCTGACTGATCCCATTGCCGACATGCTCACGCGCATCCGAAACGCCAACGTTTCGATGCACGATGAGGTGAAGATGCCGTCCTCCAAGCAGAAGGTCGCGCTCGCCAAGATCCTGGAGCAGGAGGGTTACATCTCCGGCTTCTCGGTCGCGCCCAATCCCAAGGGCCCGGGCCAGATCCTCTCCATCACCATGAAGTACTCGTCTGATCGCCGTCGCACCATCGCCGGCATCAAGCGCATCTCCACACCGGGCTTGCGGGTCTACCGCAAGTCGAACACCGTGCCGCGCGTGCTCGGTGGTCTGGGTGTGGCCGTCCTGTCAACCAGCCAAGGGCTCATGACCGACCGTGAAGCGCGCAAGCGCAAGGTCGGTGGTGAAGTCCTCTGCTACGTGTGGTGAGCCGAGGAGCCTGACATGTCACGTATCGGCAATTTCCCCATCACGGTTCCGTCCGGAGTCGATGTCTCCATCAACGGCACCACCATCACGGTGAAGGGCCCCAAGGGCACCTTGTCGCGCACACTCGAAGGTGGCATCTCGGTTCGCAAGGACGAGTCGGCTCTTCTGGTCGAGCGTCCCAACGACGAGCGCGAGTCGCGCAGCCTTCACGGTCTGTCGCGCGCACTCGTCCAGAACATGGTCGTCGGTGTCACCGAGGGTTACGCCAAGGAACTCGAGATCGTCGGCGTCGGTTATCGCGCCGAGGCCAAGGGACCGAGCGCTCTGCGTCTCAACCTCGGCTTCTCGCATCCGGTCGACTTCCCGGGTCCCGATGGCATCACCTTCGAGGTTCCGGTCCAGACACGAATCATCGTGAAGGGCATCGATAAAGAACTGGTCGGTCAGGTGGCCGCCAACATTCGTTCGATCCGCAAGCCCGAGCCCTACAAGGGCAAGGGTGTGCGTTACGTCGACGAGAAGATCCTGCGCAAGGCCGGTAAGGCCGGCAAGAAGTGATGCGCGGTAGGGAGACGCAATGACCAAGATCGCCAATCAGCGCCGAACCGGACGACTCCGTCGTCACTCGCGCGTGCGCAAGAAGATTCACGGCACCGCCGAGCGTCCGCGCTTGTCGCTGTACCGCTCGAACAAGCACCTCATCCTTCAGGTGATCGACGACGATCGCGGTGTCACCATCGCATCGGCCTCGTCGGTCGAAGCAACGGTGCGTCAGTCGGGTGGAGGCAGCAACGTCGCCGCCGCCACACGCCTGGGCCAGCTCGTCGCCGAGCGCGCCAAGGCCGCTGGTGTCAACAAAGTCGTGTTCGACCGTGGTGGATACCTCTACCAGGGTCGCGTCGCCGCCGTCGCCGAGGCGGCCCGAGCAGCCGGACTGGAGTTCTGATGTCGAACGCTCCCGCATATGGCGGTAACCCGCGCCAGGGTGGCCAACAGCAGGGTGATGGTGGTCGCGAATCGCGCGTCATTCACATCAATCGCGTGGCCAAGGTCGTCAAGGGCGGTCGTCGCTTCTCGTTCACCGCGCTCGTCGTGGTGGGCGATGGCAACGGTCGCGTCGGTCTCGGTTACGGCAAGGCCAAGGAAGTTCCGTTGGCCATCCAGAAGGGCACCGAAGACGCCAAGCGCAACATGTTCGATGTTCCGTTGGCCGGTAGCACCATCACGCATCCGATCATCGGCATTCTCGGCGCTGGCCGCGTGATGCTGAAGCCGGCTGCTCCTGGTACCGGCGTGATCGCCGGTGGTGCCGCTCGCGTCATTCTCGAAGAGGCCGGCATTCACGACGTTCTGTGCAAGTCGCTCGGTTCGTCGAACGCCATCAACGTGGCTCGCGCCACGATCGAAGGCCTCAAGGCTCTGCAGCGTCCCGACGAAGTCGCGGCGCGTCGCGGTATCCCCGCCGACTCGTTCGTGCCCAAGGGTCTGCTGAAGGCGTACACCGAGCGCAAGCGCTCGATCGCAGCAGGAGAGTCGCACTGACCATGTCTGGCACCATCACCGTCAAGCAGATCAAGTCGGGTGCACACGTGAAGCCCAAGGCTCGTGGCACGCTGCGCGCGTTGGGTCTCGGCCGTATCGGCCAGACCAACACGTTGCCCGACCGTCCCGAGATCCGCGGCATGATCGCCCGGGTCCCTCATCTCATCGAGGTCTCCACCTCGGGCTCGAAGGAGAGCTGAGCATGCGCGTCGACGAACTCTCACCCGCACCCGGGTCAACGCACCGCAAGAAGCGTGTCGCTCGTGGTATCGGCGGCAAGGGCGGCAAGACCGCCGGCCGTGGTACCAAGGGTCAGCGCGCACGTGGTCGCGGCAAGGTTGCTCGCGGCTTCGAAGGTGGACAGATGCCCCTCAAGCAGCGTGTTCCGAAGTTGAAGGGCTTCAACAACCCCTTCCGCGTCGAGTACCAGGCCGTCAACCTCGACTCCATCAACGAACTCACCGAGTCGGCAGTCACCCCCGAGGTCCTCTTGGCCCGCGGTGTGCTCCACAAGGGTGCGTTCGTGAAGGTTCTGGCTCGTGGCGAGATCACCCGCAAGGTCGACGTGTCGGCACATGCCGTGTCGAAGGCGGCCCAGGCCGCGATCGAAGCCAAGGGCGGATCGGTCACCATCATCCCGCTGCCGTACAAGGTTCGTCCGGCTGCCAACGGCAACCAGTTCACCAACCGCTGAGTCGAACCCGACTCGTCACTGCGACCGGTAGAGGAGCATCGTGATCTCGAATCTCAAGAACATGTTCAAGGTCCCCGACC
Source organism: Actinomycetota bacterium (assembly GCA_016871355.1). Taxonomy (GTDB): domain Bacteria; phylum Actinomycetota; class Acidimicrobiia; order Acidimicrobiales; family Ilumatobacteraceae; genus Casp-actino8. The sequence continues at coordinate 101,666 of VFZC01000002.1, read as the reverse complement.
TTCGGAACAAGATCTTGTTCACGTTGCTCATGGTCACGCTGTACCGCCTCGGCGCGTACGTCCGCGTTCCCGGTATCGACGATCAGGCCGTGCGTCAGTTGCGCGAGTCGGCTCGTCAGCAGGGTGCACTCGGCTTCCTCAACCTGTTCTCGGGTGGAGCGTTCTCGAGCTTCGCGGTGTTCGCGCTCGGCATCATGCCGTACATCACGGCCAGCATCATCATGCAGGTGCTCACCGTGGTCATTCCGAAACTCGAGGAATGGCAGAAGGAAGGTGCGGTCGGTCAGCGCAAGATCACGCAGTGGACGCGTTACGTGGCCATCGCGATCGCGTTGTTGCAGGCGGCCGGTCTCACGTTCATCTTCGGTCAAGGTCGTGGTTCGGCGTTCTTCACCGCCTCGGCCACGGCTCCCGACATCGTGTTGTTGCCCGACGGCATGTGGCCTCGTGGCCTGCTCGTCATCATGACTCTGGTGGCTGGCACGGCGTTGCTCATGTGGATGGGTGAGATCATCAGCCAGCGCGGAATCGGCAACGGAATGTCGATTCTGATCTTCGCCTCGGTGGTGTCGTCGCTCCCGTTCAGCTACTACTCCATCTTGCAGAGCAAGAAGTGGTTCGTCTTCGGTGTGCTGGTGGCCATTTCGCTGGCCATCCTCGTCGCCGTCGTCCGCGTCGAACTCGGCCAACGCCGTATTCCGGTGCAGTTCGCCAAGCGCGTGGTGGGCCGTCGCATGTTCGGTGGCCAGAGCACGTACATCCCGCTCAAGGTCAACCAGGCCGGCGTGGTTCCGATCATCTTCGCCAGTTCGGTGATGCTCCTGCCGGTGCTCCTCACCAACGTGATCGGTTCCGATCGCGGTTGGCGTCGCAGTCTCACCGAGTGGGTCGATCGCAACCTGGTGAGTTCGCAGGGCCTGCTCTACATCGTGGTGTTCGCTCTGCTCATCATCGCGTTCGCGTACTTCTACAACTCGATCGCTTTCGATCCCATTCGTCAGGCCGACCAGATCCGTCGTCAGGGTGGCTTCATCCCCGGCATTCGTCCCGGTCCGCAGACCGAGGGTTACCTCGCGCGCGTCGTCAACCGCATCACACTTCCCGGTGCGCTGTTCGTCGCGTTCATCGCCATCCTGCCGTACATCGTGCTGTGGGTCGGCGACGTGCAGTCCTTCCCGTTCGCGGGCACCACGGTGCTCATCGCGGTGGGTGTCGCTCTCGAACTCATGCGCCAGGTCGACAGCCAGTTGATGTTGCGCAACTACGAGGGATTCCTGAAGTGATGCGCCGCCGGCGTCGTCGTTCGCGCCGGAGCTGACCGATGATCCAGGGCGTCCGGCTCATCCTCATCGGTCGCCAAGGCGCCGGTAAAGGAACTCAGTGTTCGCGTTTGTCGCGTCACTACGTGGTTCCGCACATCTCCACCGGAGAGATGCTGCGGGCTGCCGTGCGTGAGGGCACCGAGTTGGGCAACGCCGCCAAACAAGTGATCGAGTCCGGCCGTTTGGTGGGTGACGAGATCATGATCGAACTCGTCCGCCATCGACTGTCGGAGGACGACGCCACCACCCGCGGCTACATCCTCGACGGGTTCCCGCGCACCGTCACTCAGGCCGAGGCCCTCGACGCCTTGACCGCCACCAAGCCGGTGCACGCCGTGATCGACCTCGACGTACCGCGCGATCGGGTGCTGGCCCGGATCTCGTCACGGCGGGTCTGCCGAGACTGCGGGACCAACTACACGGCCAGTGGCCGGGAGCGCCATCCCTGGACCTGCGACACCTGTGGGGGAGACGTGGTCCAGCGCGACGACGACACCGAGGAGTTGGTGAGCCGCCGCCTCGACCTCTACGAGACCCAGACCGCACCCTTGCTCGAGTACTACGGGTCGCGGGGTCGCCTCACCGTGGTGGACGGTTCGGCCAGTCCCGACACCGTGTTCGCCCGGATGACGGCAGCCATCGAAGTGGCCCAACGGGCCCAGTCCTGACCCGGCCGGGTCGCCGCAGCGACCGAAAACTGGCCCGGTGGGGTGGCGGAAAACCCCCGGTAGCATCGTCAACCGGCCCTGATCTGACCTCTGTCACGCATCAGTCAGTCGAACCCTGAAACGCCAAGGAGGCAGTTCTGGCCAAACCTAAAGACGACGCCATCCTTCTGGAAGGCACGATCCTCGAGTCGCTCCCGAACGCCATGTTCAGGGTCGAGTTGGAGAACGGCCACAAAGTTTTGGCGCACATCTCCGGAAAGATGCGCATGAACTACATCCGCATCCTCCCCGGCGACAAGGTGCAAGTCGAACTCACTCCGTACGACCTCAGCCGGGGTCGTATCACCTACCGATACAAGTGAACAACAAGAAGCGAGACGACCGATGAAGGTCCGACCCAGCGTCAAGAAGATCTGTGAGAAGTGCAAGGTGATCCGTCGTCACGGACGGGTCATGGTCATCTGTGAGAACCCGCGCCACAAGCAGCGCCAGGGCTGAGAAGAAAGCAGACGTTTTTCAATGGCTCGTATTTCCGGTGTCGACATCCCCCGCGAGAAGCGGTTGGAGATCTCACTCACCTACATCTTCGGCATCGGTCGTCCGACTGCTCAGAAGATCTGCTCCGACCTCGGTCTCAACGCCAACACTCGCGTGCGCGACCTCACCGAAGACGAAGTGAACCGCATTCGCGTGTGGGTCGATCAGAACATCACCGTCGAAGGTGACCTGCGCCGTGAAGTGCAGCAGGACATCAAGCGCAAGATTGAAATCCAGTCCCTGCAGGGTGTGCGTCATCGCCGCGGCCTGCCCGTGCGCGGTCAGCGCACCAAGACCAACGCTCGTACCCGCAAGGGCCCGAAGAAGACCGTGGCCAACAAGAAGAAGGCAGTGAGGAAGTAAGTCATGGCCAAGCCGAAGCCGGGCGGACGCCGCCCCCGCAAGCGCGAACGTCGGAACGTCACCGTGGGTGTGTGCCACATCAAGTGCTCGTTCAACAACACCATCGTCAGCATCACCGACCCCGATGGCAATGTGGTCTCGTGGGCGTCGGGCGGTGGCGTCGGTTTCAAGGGGTCGCGCAAGAGCACCCCGTTCGCTGCTCAGTTGGCGGCCGAGAAGGCAGCCAAGGCTGCGTTCGAACAAGGCATGCGTCGCGTCGAAGTTCACGCCAAGGGCCCGGGCTCGGGTCGTGACACCGCTATTCGTTCGCTCCAGAACACCGGAATCGAAGTGACGGGCATCAAGGACGTCACGCCGGTTCCGCACAACGGTTGCAAGCTGCCGAAGCGGAAGAGGAACTGAGTCATGGCTCGTTACACCGGACCCAAGGTGCGCTTGTCGCGTCGCCTCGGCATCAACGTCTTCGAGAACGCCAAGGGCTCGAAGGCTCTCGAGCGTCGCCCGTTCCCTCCCGGCCAGCACGGCCGCACACGTCGTCGTTCGAGTGGCAGCGAGTATCTGACTCAGCTCCAGGAGAAGCAGAAGGCCAAGTACATCTACGGCGTTCTCGAGCGTCAGTTCCGCAAGACCTACGAAGAGGCCAACCGTCTCGCCGGTCCCACCGGTGAGAACCTGCTGCGTCTTCTCGAACTGCGTCTCGACAACGTGGTCTACCGCGCCAATTGGGCCAGCACCCGTCCGCAGGCTCGCCAGTTCGTGAGCCACGGTCTCGTGCTCGTCAACGGCAAGCGTCTCAACATCCCGAGCGCGCGCGTGAAGGCTGGCGACGTCGTCACGTTGTCGCCCAAGGCGCGCAACATGATCGTGATCCAGCACAACCTCGACACTCTCGACCGTTCGGTCGTGGGTTGGCTCGAGACGGGCGACGGCGGCAAGCAGGTCTCCGTTCGCACCGAACCGTCGCGCGAGCACATCGATGTGCCGGTGCGCGAACAGCTCATCGTCGAGTTGTACTCCAAGTAATCCAAGGCCCGAACAAGGAAGTGTCCATGCTCGTCATTCAGCGCCCCACCGTCGAAGCCGACAACGAGGAGTCCAACAATCGCCAGCGTTTCGCGATCGGACCGCTCGAGCCGGGTTTCGGCCACACGATCGGCAACTCGCTGCGTCGCACACTGCTCTCGGCCATCCCGGGTGCCGCCATCACCACCGTCAAGTTCGACGAGGCGCTGCACGAGTTCGACACCATCACCGGTGTCTCCGAGGACGTCACCGACATCATCCTCAACCTGAAGGACATCGTTCTTCGCTCCGACTCGGAAGACGACGTCGTTCTTCGTCTCGACGTGCGTGGTGACGCCGTCATCACCGCTGGCGACATCAAGTGCCCGGCCGAAGTCGAGATCCTCAACAAGGACCTCGTCATCGCGCACGTGAACGCGAAGGGCCGTTTGGCCATCGATCTCACCGTGTCGCAGGGTCGCGGTTACCTCTCGTCCGACCGTGAGGCCGGCACCCGTACCATCGGCGTCATCCCGATCGACTCGATCTTCTCGCCGGTTCGCCGCGTGATGTTCGATGTGCAGCCCACCCGCGTGGAGCAGTCCACCAACTACGACCGTCTCGTGATCGACATCGAGACCGACGGAACCATGAGCCCGCGCGAGGCCCTCGCGTCGGCTGGCGCCACGCTTCGCTCGCTCGTCGATCTGGTGGCCAATCTGTCCGACGAGCCCAAGGGTCTCGAACTCGGTGAAGTCATCCAGGCCGGTGCGTCCAGCCCCGATCTCGACATCGCCATCGAAGAACTCGATCTGTCCGAGCGTCCGCGCAACTGCTTGAAGCGCGCACAGGTGAACACCATCGGTGAGCTCCTGCAGAAGACCGAAGACGATCTCCTCAACATCACCAACTTCGGCCAGAAGAGCCTCGACGAAGTCAAGCAGAAGCTCGACGAGCGCGGTCTCTCGCTGCGCGGCTGACGAACAACGAACAGAACGAAGAAAGACGACGACCATGCCCGCAACACCCCGACGCGCTCGCAACTTCGGTGGCAGCGCTGCCCACCAGAAGTTGATGATGGCCAACCTCGCGGCATCGCTGTTCGCCGCTGAGGCGATCGAGACCACCGAGGCCAAGGCCAAGGCTCTGCGCCCCATCGCCGAGAAGCTCATCACCAAGGCGAAGAAGGCTCAGGACGGCGACGCCGCCAGCCTGCACCGCATTCGTCAGCTCCAGTCGTACCTGGGCGACAAGGAGATGACCCACAAGTTGGTCGCCGACATCGCTCCGCGTTTCGCCGACCGCAACGGTGGTTACTTGCGCATCCTGAAGTTGGGTCCGCGTCAGGGCGACAACGCCCCCATGGCGCGCGTCGAACTCGTCTGATTCGAACGAGTCCGCCACCGGGCTCCCTCACCACCACGCTCATGTCTTCGAACGAACCCGCCTCACGGCGGGTTCGTCTGTTGTTGGCCTACGACGGTTCGCACTTCCACGGCTTCGCCACCAATGAGGGTGTGCGCACGGTGGCCGGTTCGCTGAACGACGCACTGTCCACCATCGCGCAGAGCGACATCGAGGTCCAGGGTGCCGGCCGCACCGACGCCGGCGTTCACGCGTGGGGCCAAGTGGTGAGTGTCGACCTGCCCAGCGATCTCGATCTCGAATCGTTGCCCCGACGCCTCACCAAGATGTGTGCTCCGGGTGTCGTCGTGCGCGAGGCCGCACCGGCCGACTCCGACTTCTCGGCCCGCTTCTCGGCCACCTGGCGGCACTATCGCTATCTCGTGCTGAACGACGAGACGCCCGACCCGTTCATGGCCGCGACGTCGTGGCACGTGAGCCATCCGCTCAACCTGCCGCTCATGCAGATGGCCTGCGATCCGTTGGTGGGGGAGCACGACTTCTCGTCGTTCTGCCGCCGTCCCAAAGACGGTGAGCACTCGCTCGTCCGGCGGGTCCTGTCGGCCGAATGGACCGAACAGCGCACCGAACACGGGGCCCGACTGCTGCGTTTCGAGATCAGGGCCACGGCCTTTTGCCACCAGATGGTCCGCTCGATCGTGGGCACCCTGGTCGACGTCGGAACCGGCAAGATCACTCCCGGCGAGATCACCGGGATCCTGGCCGCCTGTTCCCGGTCAGCCGCAGGTCAGGTGGCCCCTCCCGAGGGTCTGTGCCTGTGGGAAGTCGGGTACTAGGCCCGTATCATTCCAGGGTCCTGTGTGCGGTCGGTGTACCGCGCCAGCTCGTCGAAAGAAGTTCTCATGAGCACCTACTCACCCAAGGCCAGCGATGTGAAGCGCGAGTGGCATGTCCTCGATGCCGAGGGCATGGTGCTCGGTCGTCTGTGCACCGAAGCCGCCATCCTTCTGCGTGGCAAGCACAAGCCCGTGTTCGCACCGCACAGGGACATGGGCGATCACGTCATCGTCATCAACGCCGACAAGATCGTCATGACCTCGGGCAAGGCCGATCGCCACATGATCTACCGCTACTCGGGTTACCCCGGCGGTATGAAGAGCGAAACCTTCGCTCACTTGTTGGCGCGCCGTCCCGATGAGGCCATCCGCAACTCGATTCGCGGCATGTTGCCCAAGGGTCCTCTCGGTCGTCAGATGATCAAGAAGTTGAAGGTGTACGGCGGCGCCGAGCATCCGCACTCTTCGCAGAACCCGACCGTTCGCAACATCGACCACGCCAAGGCCCGCTGAAGGATCGCATCATGAGCAAGCCCCTGACTCAGACAACCGGACGCCGCAAGGCCGCCATCGCACGTGTGCGTGTTCGTCCAGGCACCGGCAAGGTCGTCATCAACGGCAAGCCGATCGATCAGTACTTCGGCACCGCCACACAGCGCAACTCTGCTGTCGAGGCACTGCGTGTCACCAACACCGCCGAGCAGTACGACGTCGACGCCACCGTCATCGGCGGTGGCGTCACCGGTCAGTCCGGCGCGATGCGCATGGGTCTGGCTCGTTCGCTCGCCGAACTCGATCCCGAAGCGCGCCCCGCCCTCAAGAAGGCCGGACTGCTCACCCGCGACTCGCGTCGTAAGGAGAGCAAGAAGTACGGCCTCAAGAAGGCCCGTAAGGCGCCGCAGTACACCAAGCGCTGAGCGAGCGCCGCATGTCGGCAGTGGCGCACCCGCGGTTCGGAACCGACGGCGTGCGCGGTGTCGCCATCGAAGAGATCACTCCCGAGTTCGCCCTGGCGCTCGGTCGTGCCGTTGGTCGGGTGTTGTCGCCGTCGCGTCTGGTGATCGGCCGAGATCCACGCGAATCAGGACCGGCTCTGCAGACCGCTTTGGCGGCTGGTGTGGCGGCGGAAGGGGTCGATGTCGACGACGTCGCCGTCGTGCCCACGCCGGCCATCGCCGCTTTGGCTGCGCGCGACGGCATTCCCGGTGTCGTGATCACCGCGTCGCACAATCCGTACACCGACAACGGGATCAAGGTGTTCGTTGCCGGTGGGCGCAAGGTCGATGACGCCACGCAACAGGCGATCGAGGCCGAACTCACCGCCATCCTGGCCGCCGAGCCGAGTGGATCGATCCCCCGTCGTGTGGGCAGTGTGGTTCCGCGCACCGACGCGTTGTCGTGGTACGTCGATCACGCGGTGTCGTTGTTCGCCGAGCAGTGTCTGGCTGGAGCGCGCGTGGTTCTCGACACCGCCAACGGCGCGATGTACGAAGCGGCACCGCGCGTGTTCCGCGCGCTCGGAGCCGATGTGATCGTGCTCAACGATGCACCCGACGGAACCAACATCAATCGCGAGTGCGGGGCCACCGCTCCGCGCCAGTTGTGCGACTTCGTGCGTCAGATGGGCGGTGTCGACTTCGCGTTCGCATTCGACGGGGACGGCGATCGTGTGATCGCGGTCGACGATCGCGGACAGGTGGTCGACGGCGATCGGCTCATCGCGTTGTCGGCTCTCGAGCGACGCGAACAAGGTCGTCTGGCCGGTGGCGTGGTGGTGGCCACGGTGATGGCCAATCTCGGATTCCATCGGGCGATGGAAGCGGCCGGTATCCAGGTGGTCACCACACCCGTGGGTGACCGTCATGTTCTCGATGCCATGGACGACGGTGAATTCGTGCTCGGTGGCGAACAGAGCGGTCACATCATCCATCGTGACATGGGCACCACCGGCGACGGTCTCGTGGCGGCGGTGTTCGTGTCGGTGTTGGCGCGTCGTCGTGCGCGCAGTCTGTCCGAGTTGGCCTCCGCCGTCATGACCACGTATCCGCAAGTGTTGCGCAACGTTCGCGTGGGTCGTCGTCCGGCTGATGCCGCCGCTGAGATGCGTGACGAGATCACGGCCGAAGAACAGCGCCTCGGTTCCGAAGGCCGGGTGTTGGTTCGTTCGAGCGGAACCGAGCCACTGGTGCGCGTGATGGCCGAAGCGGCATCTCACGACGAAGCGCAGGCCGTGGTCGATCGGCTCTGCGCCGTGGCCGCCGAGCGTTTCGCCTGATCATCAGCGTCCCCAACCCCTCGGTAACCTGTTCGACATGTGCGGCATCATCGCCTTGGTGAGCCGTCCGTCGACCCGTGAGGTCCCGACGGTCGATTCGATCCTCACGCCGCTCGACCGCGCCGCGCAGTCGTCGTCGCTCGAGGACATCACCGATCTGGTGGGTGGGGTCAACGAGATCCTGAAGGGTGTACCGGGCTGTCGAGCGTTGCTCGACCAGCGTGAACTCGAAGTCGGGATCGAAGCCCGCCTCGATCGGATCGACGCCGCCACCGCTCTCGTCGAGCGGACCCTCGACGATGGAGCCGGCGATCTGAACGACGACGAACTCGAGCGGTTGTCGTCGCGGGTCATCGCCGCCCGCGACGTGGTCTGGTCGATTCGCAACGATCGCTTGCGCACCGCGCGCGCGGTGGCCGATCTGGCCGGTCGCGAGGCGAGCACGGCGGCTGTCGCCGGCTATCTCATGATCCAGCAGTCGTTGTCGGTGCTCGATCGGCTCGAAGTGCGTGGTCGCGATTCGGCCGGCATTCATGTGTTCGTCTGGAATCACGGTCTGGCGGCCGACGATCCGACGTTGCGTCAGGCGCTCGACGAGCGCGGAACCGATCCGCTCTTCCAGAACCGTTCGGTGCGTTCGGTCGCCGACGGATCGGTTCTCTCGTTCGTGTACAAGGCGGCGGCCGAGATCGGTGAGCTCGGCGACAACACGCGTGCCCTGCGCGCCGCGGTGGCCGACGACGATCTGTTGCGTCGTGCGTTGTCGAACCCGGCCGCGCGCACGTCGTTGGTGGGCCACACACGGTGGGCGAGTGTGGGCATCATCTCCGAACCCAACGCCCATCCGGTCAACAGCGAGTTCGTCGACTCGTCCCCCGATCCGTACGTGATCGCGGCCTTGAACGGTGACGTCGACAATCACGGCGATCTACGGATCGAGCACGGTCTGCGCTTCGCCCATGCGATCACCACCGACGCCAAGGTCATTCCCTCGTTGGTGTCCACGCATCGAGCCAAGGGCGCCGAACCGGCGGAAGCCTTCCGGCGCACGGTCGCATCGTTCGAAGGCTCGGTGGCCATCGCCGCGGCGGCCAGCGACGATCCCAATCGACTGTTCGTCGCGTTGCACGGCAGTGGTCAGGGTTTGTTCGTGGGTGTCGCCGACGACTGCTTCGTGGTGGCCAGCGAGCCGTACGGAGTGGTCGAAGAGACCACGCGTTATCTGCGTCTCGACGGTGAGACCAAATCACCCGCATCCGATGTGAAGGGTCAGATCGTCGTGCTCGACGGTGAGCGAGCCGGAACGATCGAGGGCATCACGCGGTTGTCGTACGACGGCACCGAGATGCCGGTTGTTTCCGGCGAACTCGCACGCGCCGAAGTCACGACGCGCGACATCGATCGCGGCGACGCTCCGCACTTCTTGTTGAAGGAGATCGGTGAAGCGCCCGAGAGTCTGCGCAAGACCTTGCGCGGCAAGATCGCCGAGGTGGACGGTCGTTTGATGGCTCGACCCGGATCGCGCGCTCTTCCGGCCGCGGTGGTGTCGCGGCTCACGAGTGGGGCCATCACCAAGATCCGAGTGATCGGCCAGGGCACGGCCGCGGTGGCCGGTCAGAGTTGCGCCAATCTTCTCGACGAGTTGAGTGAGGGTCGTCTCGACGTCGATCCGGTCACGGCCACCGAGTTGTCCGGATTCGGATTGCGCCTCGACATGTCCGACACGCTCGTGATCGCCGTGAGCCAGAGTGGCACCACGACCGACACCAACCGCACGGTCGACCTCGCTCGGTCGCGCGGTGCGCTCGTGATCGGCATCGTCAATCGTCGCGGTAGCGATCTGTGCGACAAGGCCGACGGCGTGTTGTTCACGTCGGATGGACGCGACGTGGAGATGAGCGTGGCCTCCACCAAGGCCTTCTACGCGCAGGTGGCGGCGGGTGTGTTGCTGGCCTGCGCCATCACCGCACATATGGGACTCGGGTCCGATCGCCGTCGCCACGAGTTGCTCGCAGCCCTGCGTGCTCTGCCCGACGCGATGCGTGACGTGATCGGCCGACGAGCCGACATCGGTGACATCGCCCGGCGTTATGCGCCCTCCAAGCGCTACTGGGCCGTGGTGGGCAACGGCTACAACGCGATCGCCGCCCACGAGGTGCGCATCAAGTTGAGCGAGCTGTGTTATAAGTCGATCTCCTGCGACATCACCGAAGACAAGAAGCACATCGACCTGTCGTGTGAACCGCTCATCCTGGTGTGCGCGGCCGGTCTCGTGGGTGGCACGGCCGACGACGTGGCCAAGGAGATCGCGATCTATCGCGCGCACAAGGCCACACCGATCGTGGTGGCCGACCGCGACGACAAGCGATTCAGCGGAGCCTCGGCCGTGGTCGACGTTCCGTCGACCGATGCGGCGCTGGCGTTCGTGTTGAGTGCGATGGTGGGTCACCTCTTCGGTTACGAGGCGGCCCGGGCGATCGACGATCTGGCCCGGGCCCTTCGCGAAGCGCGGGAGATCGTGGAAGACACCGTGCTCGCGACCGACGACGGCGATCTGGTCGTGGGGCGTCTGCGGTCGGCCTTGGCGTCGGCATCCGAGCGATTCCGTGAAACGCTGCGCGCCGGAACGTACGACGGTCATCTCGAGGCCAGCACGGCGGTGCGCTTGGCCGCCATGTTCCGCATCGTGCTCGATCGATCCCCGGTGGAGGCCTACCAGGAAGAAACCGGCAAGGTCGGCAGCCCGGCTGCTCTCGTCGACGATCTCACGCAGGCCCTCACCCGAGCCATCGAAGAACTCACGCGCCCGATCGACGCGATCAAACATCAAGCCAAGACGGTCACCGTTGGTATCTCGCGCAGCGACGAAGGGATTCTCGATCGAGCGCTCGTGCAGGCCGTGCTCGAGACCGGCACGGGGCGCGATGTCTTGTCGTACCGCACACTCAAGGTGCTGGCCGAACTCGATCCGGCCGTCGAGTCGGTGGTCGGCTTCACGCGCTACCGCATCGAAGGTGATGTGTCGGCAGCGACCATTTCGGTGGTCGATCGAGGTGGACTGTCGCGCGACATCCCGAGTCGAGTCGAGCGCAACCCGGTTCTGATGGGTACCAAGCGTCGAGTGGCCGATCAACAAGAGGTGTTGGTCGCGCGTGGTCGTTCCGATGGTCGCACCGTCATCTTCGTGCCCGAAGTGAAGGCTGGTCTCACCGTCGGCTTGCTCTTGCTGCACGTTCGTTTCCACGATCGTCTACCGGTGGCCGTGATGCGCGGAGTGCTCCAGGGTTACGACCGGCGTTACGACCGTTTGGTCGACTGGGTGTCGGAGACTGAGGGTCAGATGCGCGACGAGTTGTTGAGCGACATCTCGGTGGCCGATCTGTTGATCGTGCCCATTAGCGACGTAGCCGACCGCTGGCGACGCTGATGGTGGTGGGTGTCGGCATCGACGCGGTCGACATCGATCGTTTCCGCGCGTCGCTCGAACGGACACCCACCATGCGGGGACGGGTGTTCACCGATCGCGAACTCGACGACGTGTCGAGTCAGGCCGATCAGGTGCCGTCGCTGGCCGCTCGTTTCGCCGCGCGCGAAGCGGTGATGAAGGCCATGGGCCTCGGGCTCGGAGCCTTCGAGTTCCACGACGTGTGGGTCGAACGCGAAGAGAGCGGTCGACCCGTGTTGCGAGTGTCGGGTCGGGCGCGCGAACACGCCGATCGCCTGGGTGTGGGCGCGTGGCACCTGTCCCTCACGCACACCGACCACGTGGCCATCGCCTACGTCGTGGCCGACCGCTGAGCCCGTCCGTAGCCTCGAAGCATGAGGCCGATTCTCACCCCGCACGAGATGCGCGCGGTCGACGCCGCCGCGGTGGCGGCCGGAACGGCCGAACACGTCTTGATCGAGCGGGCGGCCTGGGCGGTGGCTCGTCGGGCCCGACGCATGCTCGGCGGATCGTACGGTCGTCGCGTGGTGGTGATCGCTGGCCCGGGCAACAACGGTGCCGATGGTCGCGTGGCCGCGCGGTTCCTCGCCGAGCGCGGAACCAGTGTGCGCGTGATCGATGCGGCTGACGTTCCCGAGCAGTTGCCCGACTGCGACTTGGTGATCGACGCCGCGTACGGAACCGGCTTTCGCGGTGTCTGGAATGCTCCGCGCACCGATGCACCGGTGTTGGCGGTCGACATTCCGTCCGGAATCGACGGCATGACCGGATGCGCTCACGGGCGTCCGTTGCCCGCGACGACCACCGTCACGTTCGCCGCGCTGAAGCCGGGTTTGCTGTTCGGTGACGGCGCCCAGTACGCCGGTGACGTCGACGTGGTCGACATCGGCCTCGACGTGTCGTCATCGCGGGCGTTCGCGGTCGATGCCGATGATGTGGCGGTGCCGGCGCGCGCGACCGATGCTCACAAATGGAAAGCAGCCGTTCTCGCGGTGGCCGGGAGTCCGGGCATGGTCGGCGCCGCATCGCTCGCGTCCGAAGCGGCGTTGCGCGCTGGGGCCGGCATCGTCCATCTCGTGTCGCCGGGTACGTCGTCCGATCGCGCGATTCCTCGCGAAATAGTACGCCGTTCGGTTGGCTCACTCGCGTGGGCGTCCGACGTGGTGGAGATGGCGAGCAGTCGCTTCGCCGCTCTGCTGATCGGCCCCGGGCTCGGTCGCGAACACTCCACCGTGGCCGATGTGCGTCGAGTCGTGGCCGAAGCGACGTTGCCGATGGTCATCGACGGTGATGCGCTGTTCGCTCTTGGTGGAGACGTGTCGTTGCTGGCGAAACGTCACGGAGCGACGGTGCTCACTCCGCACGACGGCGAGTTCGCCCAACTCACTGGTACCGCACCAACGGCCGATCGCATCTCGTCGGCGCGATCGCTGGCCGCCGACGCGAACAGTGTGTGTTTGCTGAAGGGCCCAGCCACCGTGATCGCCGCACCCGGCGGACGAGTCGCCGTGGTCGACGAAGGTGACGAACGCTTGGCGACCGCCGGCAGTGGTGACGTGCTCGCCGGAGTCGTCGCTGCATTCATCGCTCGAGGCGCGCCCGTTTTCGAAGCCGCGTACTCGGCTGCGTTCGTCCACGCGCGCGCCGCTCGTCGTGAGCGCGCCGTAGGACTTCTGGCCGGCGACTTACCGGTGGCGGTGGCCGACGTACTCGCTCACATCGACGAGGTCGACGCATGAGACCGCAACGCGCGACCGTCGCCGAAATCGACCTGAGTGCCGTCGCCCACAACGTGGGTGTGATGAAGGAGTTCGCCGGCGATGCTCGCTTGCTCGCCGTGGTGAAGGCCAACGGCTACGGCCACGGTGCGGTGCCGGTGGCCGAGACGGCGTTGGCCGCGGGTGCTCACGGCCTGTGCGTGGCCCTCGTGCAAGAAGGTGTCGAGTTGCGCCGAGCCGGAATCGAAGCGCCGATCCTCGTTCTGTCCGAACAGCCGATCGAACAGGTGGGCGATCTGGTGGCGCACGGCCTCATCGCCACCGCCTACTCGACGCGTTACATCGATGCACTGGCGTCGGAGGCCAAGCGACTCGACGTGGTGGGTCACGAAGTTCATCTGAAGATCGACACCGGAATGAACCGCGTGGGGGCGGCGCCGTCGAATGCGGTCGAACTGGCCGGCCGCATCATCGCGCGCTCGCCGCAGTTGTCGCTCGGGGGAGTGTTCACCCATTTGGCCACGGCCGATAGCCCTGATCCCACCGAAACCCGCGCACAACTCTCACGTTTCGACCTCGCACTCGCCGAGCTGCACCGTGCGGGCGTCGATCCGGGTTGGGTGCACGCGGCCAATTCGGCCGCCACCATCGCCCACCCCGACGCTCGGCGTGACATGGTGCGTGCTGGCATCGCGTTGTACGGCATCGCACCCGATGTGTCGATGACACCGCTGTGTGGACGACTTCGTCCGGCACTCACATTGCGCAGTCGCGTGTCGTACGTGAAGCGAGTGGCCGCGGGTGAGGGTGTCTCGTACGGATTGCGTCATCGCTTCGCCACCGCCACCACCGTGGCGACGGTTCCGCTCGGATACGCCGACGGTGTTCCCCGTGGCCTCGGCTTGTCGGGTGGACAGGTTCTCGTCGCCGGACGGCGTCGGCCGATCGTGGGTGTGGTCACGATGGACCAACTGATGGTCGATTGCGGTGACGACGAGATTCGGGTCGACGACGAGGTCGTGTTGATCGGCCGTCAGGGAAGCGAGTCGATCGACGCCAACGAGTGGGGCAGTCTCCTCGGAACCATCGGATACGAAGTGGTGTGCGCGATCAGTGCGCGCGTGCCGCGTGTCGTCGTCTGACTCCGGTCAGTCACTCGTCGGTAGCATCGTCGCGTGATCACGCGCACCCTTCGGTCGCTCGCCGAGACGCATGCTCTGGCCGCGCGTATCGCCGAGTTCGCGCGGATCGGCGACGTGATCGTGTTGGCCGGCGAGATGGGTGCCGGAAAGACGGCGTTCGCACAGGGCTTCGGTCGTGCACTGGGGGTCACCGAACCGGTCACCTCGCCCACGTTCAACGTGATTCATTCGTACGACACTGGGCGGGTCAGATTGCACCACGCCGACGTCTATCGCCTCGAGCGCACCGGCGAACTCGACGATCTTTCGTTGGCCGAACTCGACGACGGCATCCTTCTCGTCGAGTGGGGTGACGTGGTCGCGTCGTCCTTGGGTGAGCATCTGGAAATCGTGTTGTCGCGCGTCGATGACGACGATGACGCGCGCGTCGTCACCATCAAGCCGATCGGCCCGCGCTGGAACGCCCGGTGGTCGCGTATCGAGGCGGCGTTGGCATGATCGTTCTCGGTATCGAGACCGCGACTCCGCGTGTGAGCGTCGCATTGGCTGATCACGAGGGCGTGGTCGCCCTCATCGAGGTCGACGCCGGACGTCGTCACGCCGAGACACTCGTGCCGGCCATCGAGTTCGCCTGTCGGCACGCCGATGTCACGTTGCCCGAAATCGGCGTGGTGGCCGTCGACGTCGGCCCCGGACTCTTCACCGGTATGCGGGTCGGTATCGCGACGGCCAAGTCGTTGGCTCAGGCGCTCGAAATTCCGGTCGTCCCGTTGTCGAGCCTCGAAGTGCTGGCCCACCCGCTGCGACACGACGAGCGCACCATCGTGTCGGTGGTCGATGCGCGCAAGGGCGAGATCTTCTACGGATTCTTCCGGGCGGCGGGCGATCGCGTGCAGGCTCTCACCGAACCAAGGTGCGGATCGGTCGACGAACTCGTCTCCGACTTGGTGGGCCGGCAACAGGCCACCGTCTGCGTGGGTGATGGTGCACTTCGCTATCGCGAGCAGATCGTCGATGGCTATCGCTGCGACATCGCCGATGCGGCCTTCCCGTCGGCCTCGGCTCTGGTGGCCATCGCCGACAAGGAGGCACGGGTCGAGAAGTGGGTCGCTGCCGACGACGTGGCCGCGTTGTATCTGCGCAAGCCCGACGCCGAGATCAACTGGTCGACGAGGGAGTCGGCATGAGTGCTCCGGTGATCGAAGTGATGCGCAAACGCCACGTGAAGCACGTGATGCCGATCGAGACCGCCGTTCATCGCAAGCCTTGGTCGGCGTCGGTGTTCAACACCGAGATCGATCTGGCCAAGAAGGGCGAGCGCTACTACATCGTGCTGTCGGTCATGGGCGAGATCGTCGGCTACGCCGGGTTGATGTTCGCCGTCGACGAAGCTCACGTGACCAACATCGTGGTCGATCCGAATCATCGTCGTCACGGTTATGCACGTCTGCTCATGTGTGCGTTGGCGTACGAAGCCATTCGAACCGGCTGCGACGCGCTGACACTCGAAGTTCGCGTGAGCAATACCGCCGCACAGAGTCTCTATCGCGAGTTCGGGTTCGCGCCGGCCGGGGTTCGTCAGCGCTACTACGAGAACACCGAAGATGCCATCGTCATGTGGGCGCACGACATCCGTTCACCCGAATACCTCGATCGACTCGAGCGCATCGTCACTCGGGTCGAGTCCGGAGGTGAGTCGTGCGCGGTCTGAACACCGATGTTCGCGTGAACGAGTCGACCGTCGTGTTGGCCATCGAAACCAGCTGCGACGAGACCGCGGCCGCGGTGGTCATGGGTGGGACCGAGGTTCTCTCCAACGTCGTGTCGAGTCAGATCGATCTCCACGCCGCCTTCGGGGGAGTGGTTCCGGAGATCGCCAGCCGCGCCCACGTCGAACTGCTCAATCCGATCGTTGCTCGTGCGTTGGCCGAGGCGAACGTCGACCCGTCGCGCGTCGACGCGGTGGCGGCCACGTACGGACCGGGTCTGGTCGGGCCCCTGTTGGTGGGCGTGTCGGCGGCCAAAGCGTTGGCCTTCGCGTGGGACGTGCCGTTCATCGGTGTCAATCATCTCGAAGCCCACTTGTACGCCGGCTTGCTCGACGATCCGACGTTGCCGATGCCGGTGGTCGTGCTGCTCGTGTCGGGTGGACACACCATGCTCATCGAGATGCGCGGGCCCGGTGAGTATCGACTGATCGGTCAGACGATCGACGACGCAGCCGGTGAAGCCTTCGACAAGGTGGCGCGTTTCCTCGGGTTGGGTTACCCGGGTGGTCCGGCCATCGATCGCCTGTCGCGTGAGGGCGATGCGAACGCGATCGACTTCCCGCGGGCCATGCTCCACGACGGTTTCGATTTCAGTTTCAGCGGACTCAAGACATCGGTGATGAACCACGTGCGCAAGAACCCGTCGGTGGCCACGGCCGACGTAGCGGCATCGTTCCAGGCCGCTGTGGTCGACGTACTCGTGGCCAAGTCACGTCGCGCGGCCGATCACGTGGGAGCGCAGGCCATGGTTCTCGGTGGCGGGGTGGCCGCCAATTCGCTGCTGCGCGAGCGTTTCGCCGCGGCCGGTGCGGCCGACGGACGACGCGCGCTCCTGCCGAGTCGCGAGATGTGCACCGACAACGCGGCCATGATCGGTGCGGCTGCGTGGTATCGCTTGCGCAGCGACGGTGCCATGCCGCTCGACACCGGTGCGTTTCCCAATCTGCGACTCACGGTGGTGTCATGAGTCGGTTGAAAATCGGCTCGCTCACGCTGCCGAGTCCGGTGGTGCTCGCACCGATGGCTGGCGTCACCAACGCTCCGTTCCGGGCGCTGTGCCGACGTTTCGCTCCGAGGCTGTTGTACGTGAACGAGATGGTGATGGCCACGGCGCTGGTTCACGGCAACGCCAAGACCGAGCGCATGGTCACGTTCGGACCCGACGAATCACCGCGCAGTCTGCAGTTGTACGGCAGCGACCCGACGATGATCGGCGCCGCGGTCGATCGACTCGCGTCGGCCGGTGCGGTCGATCACATCGACATGAACTTCGGTTGTCCGGCGCAGAAGGTCACGCGTAAGGGCGGAGGCGCGGCCGTACCGGCCAAGCCCAACCTTCTGCGGGCCATCATGCGCGCCGCGGTGAGCGCCGCGACGCCGTACGGAATTCCGGTGACGGCGAAATTCCGCATGGGAATCGACGACTCGATCATCACGTACCTCGACACCGGTCGCATCGCCGAAGACGAAGGAATCGCCGCGGTCGCGCTACACGCGCGCACGGCCGAGCAGCACTATTCGGGCGAGGCGCAATGGGAGGCGATCGCGCGACTCAAGAGTTCGGTGTCGTCCATTCCGGTTCTCGGCAACGGCGACATCTGGGCCGCCGACGACGCGGCGCGCATGATGCGTGAAACCGGATGCGACGGTGTGGTGATCGGCCGCGGTTGCCTCGGTCGTCCGTGGTTGTTCGGAGATTTGGTCGCGGCGCTCGACGGTGGCACGGTGCCGGCGGCTCGCGATCTCGGATTCGTCGCCGCGATCATGGCCGAGCACGTTCGCTCGTTGTCGGCCCACTTTCCGACCGATGACGCCGGGATCGATCGAGGTGTGCGCGACTTCCGTAAGCACGTGTCGTGGTACCTCACCGGTTATCCGGTGGGTGGCGAGATTCGCGCGCGTTTGGCCATGGCGTCGTCGGTGAGCGAAGTCGACGATCTGCTCGGTGAGATGCTGGCCGCCAACGGTTCCGATCTCACGGTGGTGGCCGGTGGCGAACGCATTCGTCGCGGCAAGACGAACGGGCCCATTCGTGTCGCCCTTCCCGACGGGTATCTCGACCACCTCGACGACATGTGCGTACCCGACGACAACGACGTGATGGCTCTATCTGGCGGATGATGGCTCTGGTGGTTGCGCATGGCTGATGTGATCCTCGGTTCGGGTTCGCCACGCCGACTCGACTTGTTGCGCGCGATCGGTGTCGAACCGCGCGTGGTGGTGCCCGACGTCGACGAATCGGCTTACGTCGGCGAGTCGCCCGATCAGTACGTGCGCCGTGTGGCCTCGGCCAAGCTCGATGCGGTCATGCGACAGGTCGGTTCGGTTGCGGTGGGCACCGTGGTGATGGCGGCCGACACCACGGTGGACGTCGACGGTGAGATCTTCGCCAAGCCTCTCGATGCCGACGATGCGCGCCGGATGTTGCGCGCGCTGTCGGGCCGGGCTCACTTCGTCCACACCGGGTGGGCGGTGGCCGCGGCCGTCCCGGGTTGCCGAGGCAACGACTGGGAGGGCCACGTCGAGGTCACCACGGCCACGGTGCGGTTCCGCGAGGTGTCGGCGGCCGAGATCGAGGCGTACGTGGCGTCGGGGGAGCCCCTCGACCGGGCCGGGGCCTATGCCATCCAGGGCGGGGCGGGGGCGTTCCTCGACCGTTTGGAGGGCAGTCTGACGGCCGTGATCGGCCTGCCCACCGAGCGGATCATCGAGGTCTGTTCGGGCCTCGGGGCGCCCCTGCGCTGACGGTTAGCACTCTCCGCGCCCGGTTGCTAGACGGCGTCCCGCGCCCGTAGTCTTGGCACTCGCTCGCCCCGAGTGCTAACCGCCCGGGGCGAGACCACATAACCAGTCACACGGGAACAATTCCAAGACATCGGAGGCTCCAACATGAATCTCAAGCCCCTCGACGACCGCATCGTCGTCCGGCCCAACGAGGCCGAGGAGCGCACAGCGTCGGGTCTCGTGATCCCCGACACCGCCAAGGAGAAGCCGCAGCAGGGCACCGTCCTCGCCGTCGGCCCCGGTCGCTGGAGCGACGACGAGGGCAAGCACTTCGCTCTCGACGTCAAGGTCGGCGACACCGTCCTCTACTCGAAGTACGGCGGAACCGAGGTGTCGGTGCAGGGCGAGGATCTTCTCATCCTCACCAGCCGCGACGTCCTCGCGATCGTCACGAAGTGAGTCGCTGACACATGGCCAAGCAACTGAAGTTCGACGAGGAAGCGCGGCGCGCCCTCGAGGCCGGTGTCAACAAGCTCGCTGATGCGGTGCGCGTGACACTCGGACCCAAGGGTCGCAACGTCGTCCTCGACAAGAAGTTCGGCGCACCGACCATCACCAACGACGGTGTGTCGATCGCCAAGGAAGTCGAACTCGAAGATCCCTTCGAGAACATGGGCGCGCAGCTCGTGAAGGAAGTCGCCACCAAGACGAACGACGTCGCGGGTGACGGCACCACCACGGCCACCGTGCTCGCTCAGTCGATGGTGTCGCACGGTCTGCGCAACGTCACCGCGGGTGCCAACCCGATGGGGCTCAAGCGCGGTATCGAGAAGGCAGTCGCGGCCGCGGTCGAGTCCATCAAGGATCTCGCCAAGAAGGTCGAAGACAAGTCCGAGATCGCCAGCGTCGCCACCATCTCGGCGGCTGATGCAGCGATCGGCGGCGTCATCGCCGATGCGATCGACAAAGTCGGCAAGGACGGTGTGGTCACCGTCGAAGAGAGCAACACCTTCGGCATCGAACTCGATTTCACCGAAGGCATGCTCTTCGACAAGGGCTACCTGTCGCCGTATTTCGTCACGGACGCCGAGCGTCAAGAAGCCGTTCTCGACGAACCGTACATCCTGCTGTACGGCTCGAAGATCTCGACCGTGCAGGCGGTGTTGCCCACGCTCGAGGCCGTCATGAAGTCGGGCAAGGCTCTCGTCATCATCGCCGAAGACATCGAGGGTGAGGCTCTGGCGACTCTCGTCGTCAACAAGATCCGCGGCACGTTCAACTCGGTGGCCGTCAAGGCTCCCGGCTTCGGTGATCGTCGCAAGGCGATGCTGCAAGACATGGCCGTTCTCACTGGCGGTCAGGTCATCAGCGAAGAAGTGGGCTTGAAGCTCGAGAACGTCACGCTCGATCTGTTGGGTCGCGCCAAGCGCGTCATCGTCACCAAGGACGAGACCACCATCGTCGACGGTGCGGGCGACCGCTCCGACGTCGAGGGTCGTATCAATCAGATCAAGGCCGAGATCGAGAACACCGACTCCGATTGGGATCGCGAGAAGCTCCAGGAGCGTCTGGCCAAGTTGGCCGGTGGCGTCGCCGTCATCAAGGTGGGCGCCGCAACCGAGGTTGAGCTCAAGGAGAAGAAGCACCGCATCGAGGACGCCGTCTCGGCGACTCGCGCGGCGATCGAAGAAGGTGTGGTGCCCGGCGGTGGAACCGCTCTGTTGCGCGCTCGCGCGGCCGTGAAGAAGACACTCGACACGTTGACGGGTGACGAGGCCACGGGTGCTCGCACGGTGTGGGAGTCGCTCGAGGCCCCGGCTCGCAACATCGCCGACAATGCCGGACTCGAGGGTGCCCTCGTGGTTCAGCGCGTGGAGAGCGAGAAGGGTGCGATCGGACTCGATGCCGCGACTGGCGAGTACATCGACCTCGTGAAGGCCGGCATCATCGACCCGGCCAAGGTCACGCGCGCGGCGTTGCAGAACGCGGCGTCGATTGCGGCCTTGGTGCTCACCACCGAATGCCTCGTGGCCGACAAGCCCGAGAAGAAGTCAGCGATGCCCGCGGGTGGCGCTGGCGGCATGGGTGGTATGGGCGGCATGCCCGGAATGATGTAACCCGAGACGAACCAACTCGTCCCGACCTGAATTCAATGGGCGCGGAAACCCGGCAAATTTGCCGGTTCCCGCTCCCATGACTTTGCGGCGAGTTCGTATGGGGAACCAGACCGGCAAATTTGCCGGGGTTTCGCACCCATTCGGGTAGGGGAGGGTGGGGTCAGGCGTAGTCGACGGAGGAGAATTCGCGGAGCTTGTCGAGGCGGTGCCGCGCCTCGATCATGCGCACCGTTCCCGATCGCGACCTCATCACCAAACTCTGGGTCGACGCACCACCCGGGTAGAACCGCACACCCCTCAACAACTCACCGTCGGTCACGCCCGTCGCCGCGAAGAAGCAGTTGTCGCCCTTCACCAGATCATCGGTCGTGAGCACCGCATCGAGGTCGTAACCCGCCGCGATCGCCGCACGCTTTTCCGATTCGTTGCGCGGCCACAAACGCCCTTGGATCTCGCCACCCATGCACTTGAGTGCAGCCGCCGCGGTAACTCCTTCTGGAGTTCCGCCGATCCCGAACAACACGTCGACCCCGGCGTCGGGCCAGGCCGCGGCCATCGCACCGAAAATGTCGCCATCGCTGATGAGCTTGATGCGCGCTCCCGTGCTGCGCACCTCTTCGATCAGACTCTCGTGACGATCGCGGTCGAGGATCACGACCGTGAGGTCGCGCACGCTTTCACCCTTGGCCTTGGCGATCCACTTCAGGTTCTGCGTGGGCGTCGCCGTGATGTCGATGTGACCCACCGCGGCCGGACCCACCGCGATCTTCTCCATGTACATGCACGGCCCGGGATTGAACATCGTGCCGCGTTCGGACACCGCGATCACCGACAGCGCGTTGCCGCGACCGAGTGAGGTGAGTGTGGTTCCGTCGATCGGATCGACCGCCACATCGGTTTTGGTGCTCGAACCGTCGCCCACGATCTCGCCGTTGAACAACATGGGCGCTTCGTCCTTCTCGCCCTCGCCGATGACCACCAAACCGTCCATCGGCACGGTGGCCAGCACGGTGCGCATGGCGTCGACCGCCGCACCGTCCACACCGTTCTTGTCGCCGCGCCCCACCCAGCGGGCGGCGGCCAGGGCCGCCGACTCGGTGACACGCACCAGTTCCATGGCGAGGTTGCGGGAGGGCTGTTCGGGCATGGGTTCAACGGTAGTCCTCGGCCCGCTCCGGCCGGGGGTGGCTCGAGCCGGCGGCATCGCTCCTACGCTGGTCACATGGCGGGTCGATTGAGTCTGGAGGCCTGTCTGGCCGGACGAGACCTCACCGAGCCGCGTCTGTCGCCCGATGGGCGCACGGTCGCCTTCGTGGCCACCACATCCGGCCCGGACGGTTCTCGCGCCGACGTGGTGGTGGTGCCGGTCGACGGAGGACCCGAACGCGTCGTCACGACCGATCCGGTGCGGGCCGGCCGCGCGCTGGGCGGGGGTGTCATCGACTGGTGGTCCGACTCGCGGTCGGTCGTGGCGATCGACAAGTCCGGTGATCTCGTGCGCGTGTTCGTGGATGGCCGCACGACCCGGTTGCTCGCGGCCAACGGTCGAACGCTGTCGTCACCCGCTGTGTCGTCACCAACTGTGTCGTCACCCACTGGGTCGTCACCAACTGGGTCGCACATCGCCTTCGTGGTCGATCAAGCCGAGGTCGTGGTGCTCGACGTCGCGACCGGCCACACCGAACGCGTCGATCGTGGAGAACACGACTTCGTGATCGATCCGGTGTGGTGGCGTGATCGTCCGCTCTGGATGGGTTGGAACGGGCCCGACATGCCGTGGGATCGCAGCGCGCTCGTGACACCGACGGGTGTGATGGCCGATACCGGACGTCAGATGCAGCAACCGCGCGTGGCTGCCGACGGCTCGACGTTGGCGTGGCTCGACGACGTATCGGGATGGCTGAACGTGGTGTTCGCCGATGGCCGTCGGGTGAGCGAGCCGCACGAACACGGTGGTCCGTCGTGGGGTGAGCGTCAGCGTTCGTGGTGCTGGAGCCCCGATGGTCGATCGGTCGCGTTCGTGCGCAACGAAGACGGTTTCGGTCGCCTGTGCACCTACGACCTCGCCACCGGCGAGGTGATCGAGCGGGCCAAAGCAGTGCACGGTCAGCTGTCGTGGCGCGGCCATCATCTCGTCGCGCTGCGCACCGGCGGCAAGACGCCGACGCAAGTGGTCGCGTACGACACGTCGGCCGACGAATGGTCGCGCCGCACACTCGCCATCGGCCCGTCGCACACATGGGAGGGCGAAACCTCGCTCGTCGAACCGCGACTGGTGGAAGCAACGGCGAGTGATGGCACACGTCTCTACGCACGCTTGTTCGAGAGCCCGCAGCCGAACGGCTCGCTCATCTGCTGGGTGCACGGTGGACCAACCGATCAGTGGCAGGTCACCTTCATGCCTCGCTTCAATTACTGGCTCGATCGCGGCTGGTCGATTCTGGTTCCCGATCATCGCGGCAGCACGGGCCACGGTCGTGCATTCACCACGGCACTGCACGGTCGTTGGGGAGACGTCGACGCGCATGACGTCGCCGACATCGTCGATCAGGTCGCTGACGGCCGGCGAGTGTTCGCGTTCGGATCGTCGGCCGGTGGGCTCACCGCTCTCGGACTCGCGCGACGTCGCTCGATCGCCGGCGCCGTTGTCGCGTATCCCGTCACCGACATCGCCGGCCTCGACGAGACGACGCATCGATTCGAAGCGCACTACAACCGTTCACTCGTTGGTGATCGGGCCACGACCGAACGACTGTCGCGTGAACGTTCGCCGATTCATCACGCCGACGAATTGGCGCGTGTGCCGCTGCTCGTCTTCCACGGTGATTCCGATCCGGTCGTGCCGATCGATCAGAGCCGGCGTTTGGTGAGTGCGGTGCGTGCGGCGGGCGGCGACGCCGAACTCGTGGAGTACGCGGGGGAGGGTCACGGTTTTCGTGATCCCGAACATCGGCGTGGCGAGTATCGCCGGACCGAAGAGTTCCTGGTTCGCCACTCTTCCTGAGGGCGGATAGCGTCGCCGACGTGACCGATTGGAACCCGCTCGATCCCGAGGCCGCCAACGTCTTCTACGACTTGTCGTCGTGGTCGTCCGATCAGCAGGCCGAACTCACGGCGTTGCTCGCCAACGCCGACATCGCTCACGCGTGGGTCGAAAGCGAACTCGTCGTGTCCGAAGAGTTCGAAGATGTGGTCGATCGCATTTTCGAGCGGCTCGAGAAGGAACTCGGCATCGGGTCCACCGCGGTGGCCGGTGGAGTGGGCGACGGCGACGAAGTCACCGAATACGAACTCGACGACTACTCGATGGCCGAGCGTCGCGAAATCACCGAGCGTCTGGTCGCGGCCCGCATCACGCACCGTTGGATCGACGACACGCTCGTCGTGCCGACGGCCGCCGAAGACATGGTCGAAGACATCCTCGACGAGTACGACGACGTCGAGCTCGACGACGACTCGGTCTGACGGCGTCGTCATGACCGTGCTGCTCGCCGAACTCGAGGTGTGGCACACGCGTCCTCTCACACCCACGCGACGCATTTCGCTCGGCCACATGGTGCTGCCGGTCGACCCGGCCCCCGGCTTCGGCGGGTTGTTGCTCGGTGCCGTGATCGCTCGTCACGTTCCCGAAATCGACGACGACCTGGTCCCCGATACGCATCGCCTCATCTCACAGGTCCAGCGTGGTGAACGCATCGCTCAACCGCGTCTGCGTCATCGCTACCAAGTCGATCGACACGGCCTCGCGTGCAGTCGTCATCGCGTCGTGGGTACTGGTGACGAGGTCGAGTTCGAGTTCGACACCAACGGCAGTCCGATGCAGCAGGTTCTTGGCGCCATCTACGCCCTCGAACGCCTCGATCGCGAAAGTCGTCTGTCGCTCGAACCGGTGTTGCTCAAGTCGATGTCGTGGCGCGGTCCGCTCGGTGCCGCGTTCGTGGCCCATCTGGCCGGCTCGAAGACGGCGTCGTTGCGTTCACTCGCCGATCCACGCGCGTGGGCGCTCGACGTACTCGGGTTTCCGGCCGGTACCACCAAACCATCCAAACGCGACGTGATGAGTCAGTTCCGTGCTCGCTTGCGCGAGGTTCACCCCGATCACGGTGGTGACGAGTCGGCCGCCAGCGGCATCATCGGCGACCTGAGCGAGGCCCGCCGAATTCTCACCGGCTGATCGCCGCGAACGGGTTCCGTTCTCACCCGCGCGGATTCGGATCGAGATCTTCCGGGTTGATCTCTTCGAGTTCGCGATGCGCGGTCTCGGGGTAGGTGAACCACACGATCAGTGCGACGATCATCGGACCCGTCCAGAGCGCACTCAGGATCGCGCCATGACTCACGTCGTTGTCGAGAAGGGCACCGGTGACGAGCAGAGACAAACTGCCGCCCACGAGCGCACTGGCGAGAATCAGATACGCGGCGCGACCGCGCCGACCGGTGGGGAACAGTTCGGTGCGATATACCGCGAGTGACGGGTACGCCATCGCCGCCACGATCGAGCCGCTCACGGCGAACGACCACATGAGTGGACCGCCGAACCAGAACGATCCGACGATCAGAGCCGCACCGATCGGTACGCAGATGGTGGCGATGCGCCGCCGCCCTCGTTTGTCGGCGGCCCGACCACCGAGTACGAGTCCGAGCACACCGGGTGTCGTGGTGATCAACGTGAACACCGCGACCATGCCAGCCGAGAATCCGCGTTCGTCCTTGAGATAGCCGTTCTGGAAGAACGACGACGGTGCGAGCAACAGGTTGCCGAAGAAGGCCACCGCCATCTGAATGCCGAGCCGTCGACTCTGCATGGGTGCGTCGACGTGCTTTTGTTCGGCCACGTGTCGTTCGAAACGTTGCGTCTCGGGTAGCCGACGCGTGAGATCGACCGCGACGAACAGCCAGACGAGCGCCAACACGTACACCAGTCGCCAACCGCCGTCACCGATGTCGGCCAGCGGCAGACTCACGACCGCCAGTCCGGCGCCGAGGCCACTGGCCATGGCGAGAATGCTCACCGAATACGCGCGTGAACTCCGAGGCATCTCTTCGGCGGCAACCACCGCGACCAACAAGTCGAGCGCCAACCCGAGTGGTCGGCTGATCGACTGTGTGGCCACCAGGACGGGGAAGTTGGGCGCGAGCGCACCGAGAGACGCGATGATCGGCGCGGCCCACGCGAGACCCACGATCACCCGTCGCCGACCGATGCGATCGGCGGCCAGTGCGAATGGCAAACCGACGATGATCCCGAGGCGCACCACGGTGCCACCGACACCGCGGCCCCAATCGCCGACACCGAGATCGTCGCCAGCAAACGCGACGGTTTGGGTGAAGAGCGTGTTGGTGAACGCGGAGAGAAGACTGGCCGCGGCCAGTAGTCCGAGAATGCTCACCTGACGCGCCGAGAGAACGTCGGGTGGGGCCCAGAACGGCGCCGAACCCGGTGTGGCCGAGCGGCGTAGCGTGCGACGCAGTAGCGGTCCGAACAACCACGCGAACCACGGAATGTTCAGTCGGTACGACGTGGTCTCGACGAGACGACCGTCGTCGGATCGAATCGTGCGCTCGTACTCGGTGAACGGTCCGGTCGACTGCACGAAGTGGGCCACCACACCGTCACGCGATTCGGCCATCGGCCGTGCTTCCTCGATCAGCACGTCGTGCCGAGGTTGGAGAGCGAGTGTGTCGTCGCTCGCAATCGGGCGCGTCAGATGCCTCTTCGCGCCACCCACGGGGCGAGCATACTGGGAGGTCTATGGACCGCATCGAGGTGCACCGCAGCGGGCCTCTTCACGGAGAGGTCGTCGTACCCGGTGCCAAGAACTCGGTCCTCAAGTTGATGGTCGGTTCGCTGTACGCCACGGGTGAGCACCGCCTCTCCAACGTTCCCGATATCTCCGACGTGCGCACCATGGGATCGTTGCTCCTGTCACTCGGTATCGATGTCACGTACCGCCCCGAGTCGCACGAATTGGTTCTCGTCAACGCCGGTGGCGTCGGCTTCAACGCTCCGTCCGAACAGGTGGAGAGCATTCGCGCATCCATCAACGTGCTCGGTCCGTTGCTGGCGTGCTGCGGTCGGGTTCGACTCGACATGCCCGGTGGCGACGATTTCGGATCACGGCCGATCGACATGCACATCGCCGGTTTGAGCGCCATGGGAGCCGAGTTCGACACCGCGGTCGATCACATCGAAGCCGTGGCCGAACACCTTCACGGCGCCGACATCTCGCTCGACTTTCCGTCGGTCGGTGCGACCGAGAACATCGTGTGCGCCGCGGTGCACGCCGATGGTGTCACCACGTTGCGCAATGCGGCACGCGAACCCGAAGTGGCCGATCTGTGCGACCTCTTGGTGGAGATGGGTGCGCGTATCGACGGCATCGGCTCGTCGGTGGTGGCGATCGAAGGTGTCGCGCGCGGCTCGTTGCGTCCGGTGTCGCACGCGGTGGTGAACGACCGCATTCAAGCCGCCACCTACATGGCCGCCGCCGCGGTCACCGGCGGTGACGTGATGGTGCGCGGAGCGCGGGCCGACCACATGCAGATGTTCCTGCGCAAGATCTCCGACATGGGAGTCGACGTGATTCCCAGTTCCGACGGCGTGCGCGTCAGCTCAAGCGGTCGCCTGCGCAACGTCGACGTGCAGACCCTTCCGTATCCGGGTGTCGCGACCGACTACAAACCTCTCCTCGTCACCATGATGGCGGTGGCCGAGGGTGTGGGTGTGATGACCGAGAACCTGTACCCGGGCCGATTCCGTTACGTGGAAGAACTGTCGAAACTCGGGGCCGACATTCGCACCGATGGCCACCACGCCATCGTGCACGGTGTCGAACAACTGCGCGGTGCCGCGGTGGTGGCTCCCGACATTCGTGCTGGTGCCGCTCTCGTGGTGGCCGGGCTCGTGGCCGACGGACGCACGGTCATCTCGGGTCTCGAACACGTAGAACGCGGTTACGACGATTTGTTGGGCCGATTGGGCGCTCTGGGCGCCCACATCGAACTGGCCGTCTGACGATCAGTCGCGTTTGTCGAGTCGCTTCTTCACCAACGCGAGCAGGCCCACGATCACGGCGATGGGCCCGGCCACCAACAGGATTTCGTCCCAGCCGCCCTGATGGGCGAGGAGTGCACCGAACCCGCTCATGACTTGTGGCTCGGGTCGGAGTTTCCCACGGCTTCTGACTCTACGATCTACGACCACTGGAGACCCCCTCGGTGTCCGGAGACTCATCATGAGCACGATGCGCGCACAGGTCGAAGAAACCATCGAAGTCATCCGTCCGGCGCTGCAGGCCGACGGTGGTGACATCGAGTTGAAGGAAGTCGACGCGACCACGGGTGTCGTCACCGTCACGCTCGTGGGCGCTTGCGGCACCTGCCCGGCGTCCACGCAGACCCTGAAGCAGGGAATCGAGCGCATCATGCGCGATCGCGTCGACGGCGTCACTGAAGTGGTGAACGTGTGAACCGGCGCGACCGGACTCCGGAGACCCTCTTCCAAGCCGCGCAGGAAGGCGATCGCAGCGCGCTCGCGCGTTTGCTCTCGCTGATCGAACAGGGCGGAGATGCCGCTCGTGTCATCGGTCGTTTGTCCTACCCGAAGGGCGGCACCGCCTACACCGTCGGACTCACCGGCGCTCCGGGCGCGGGCAAGAGCACGCTCACGTCGTCGATCATCGGGCACCTTCGCCGCCAGGACATCGAGGTCGCGGTGCTGGCCATCGACCCGTCCTCGCCGTTCACCGGTGGGGCCATCCTGGGCGACCGCGTGCGCATGCAAGATCACGCCACCGATCACGGTGTGTTCATTCGTTCGATGGCGACCCGCGGCCACCTCGGCGGTCTGTCACTCGCGGCTCCCGAAGCCATTCGCTTGCTCGATGCGGTGGGTCGTTTGTGGGTTCTGGTCGAGACGGTGGGTGTGGGTCAGGTCGAAGTCGAGATCGCCGGCAAGGCCGACACCACGGTCGTCGTCGTGAACCCGGGTTGGGGTGATTCGGTTCAGGCCAACAAGGCCGGTCTCATGGAAATCGCCGACGTGTTCGTCATCAACAAGGCCGATCGCAAGGGCGTCGACGAGACGCGACGCGACCTCGATCAGATGCTCGACCTGTCCGACATGCCCCATGGTTCGTGGCGTCCGCCGATCGTGCCCACGATCGGTTCCACCGGTGAGGGCGTTGCGGCACTGTGGGAGAAGGTTCACGAGCACCGCGCGTTCATCACGGCCAACGGCGAACTCGAACGCCGCCGCCGTTTCCGTCTGCGCGAAGAGTTGCGCGAGATCGTGGCTCGGCGACTCGAACAACGCGCTCGCGAGATCTGCACTGGTGATCGTTGGGATCAACTCACCGACGGCGTGGTCGAACGAACGGTCGATCCGTGGTCAGCGGCTGACGAGATGTTGAAGTCGGTCGGGGCCTGACGAAAGGAACATCATGAGCGATGCCGATCTGGTTCTCGTCGAGCGAGGAGACGACGGCGTGGCCGTGGTGACGCTCAACAATCCCAAGGTCAATGCCTTGAGCCTGGCCGTGTTGACGCGACTCGGTGAGGTGGCCGCCGATCTCACCGCCAACCCTCCCGGTGCCGTGGTGATCACCGGTGGCGAGCGAATCTTCGCGGCCGGAGCCAACATCGCCGAGTTCGGTGGACCCGAGGAAGCCAAGGTGATCGGACCGGCGTTCCATCGCACGCTCGATGCCGTGGCGGCGATTCCGCGCTTCGTGATCGCGGCCGTGAGTGGATATGCACTCGGCGGCGGCTGCGAACTCGCCCTCGCCTGCGACTACCGCATCGCGAGCGAGAAGGCCGTGTTCGGCCAACCCGAGATTCTGCTCGGCATCATTCCGGGTGGTGGCGGAACGCAACGGTTGCCGCGCGTGGTGGGTCCGAGTCGGGCCAAAGAGATGATGATCACGGGTCGGCAGGTCAAGGCCGACGAAGCATTCCGTATCGGTCTGGCCGACGAGGTGGTCGCTCACGAGTCGTTGGCCGAACGTGCGCGAGTTCTCGCCGCCGAGATCGCACGTGGTGCTCTGGTGTCGCAGTCGCTCGTGAAGCGAGCCGTCGACGAAGGAATGTCGTCGACTCTCACCGACGGACTCCTGCTCGAACGCGATCTGTTCGTCGAGTCGTTCCGCTCGCACGACAGTCAGATCGGTGTGAAGAGCTTTCTCGAGAACGGGCCCGGCAAGGCCCAGTTCACCGGCCGCTGATCACGCGTTCGTAGAGCGCCGACGTGGTGTCAGCGATGGCGTCCCACGAGTAGTGCGCGGCCAGGAGCCGTTGTGCATTGGCGCGCAGTTGGTCGGCCAGTTGACGATCGTTGAGGAGCCCTTCGATCGTTTCGGCCAGGCGCAGCGCGTTACCTGGTTCGAACAACAGTCCGGCGTCGGTTCCCTCGAGGATTTCGGCCAGACCACCCGTGCGCGCCGCGACCAGTGGTGCATCGGCCGCCATGGCTTCGAGGGCCACGATGCCGAACGGCTCGTACAGCGACGGAATCACCACGCAGCCCGCGCGATGCAGCAGCGTTCGCAGTTCGTGGTCGGGCACGAAACCCGGAATCTGCACGATGTCCCCCACACCTTCGAGGTCGAGTTGGCTCTGCAACTCGGCTAGGTACGAGCCGCGTCCGGCGATGATGCACGAGATCCCGGGTACGCGTCCGCGCAGTCGTGCCATCGCCTGCGCGAGCACCTGGAATCCTTTTTCGTATCGAACGCGACCCCAGGCGAGAACGAGTGGCTCTCGCACCGACGCGGTGTCGGGTGGTCGCCATGAGTCGGTGTCGACACCGTGAGGGATGAGGTGAACCCGCTCGGCATCGAGATCGAAGCCGTCGAGAACCTCGCGCATCATGAACCGTGAGCAGCACACGACCGATCGGGCCTGCCAGGCGAGCCACCACTCGACGGAGTTGATCGCCGCGGGAACACCCTGTGGAACATGGCCGCCGTGACGACCGCGTTCGGTGGCGTGGATGGTGGCGACGAGGGGAGCACCCGTGAGCGTCGACACCGCATCGGCGGCCCAGGCGACGTTCCAGTCGTGGGCGTGCACCACGTCGGGCCGCCAATCGCCGAGCTCGGCGAGCAGACGGACGAGATGATGATTGGCCGACACCGTGTTGAGAACGACATCGTCGTCGGGAAGCCACGGCAGATCGACCGACGCACGCAACACGCGAACACCGGGCAGAACCGTCTGGTCGACGGTCGCGTCGGCGTCACCATCGGCGCGGCCGAGCACCACCACGTCGTGACCGGCGCGGGCGAGTGCTCGTGACAAGCCCTCCACGTGTGCCGACACACCGGTGAGTTGATGAGGTGGGAGATCCCACGCGAGCATCAGGACGCGCACGGACACCGACCGTAGCAAGCGCCGCCCCGTAATGTCTCGAGCATGTCGCGCGATGAGCATCCGTTGTGGTGGCGCGACGAGTCGCTTCGCCCGATGATGGTGGCCTGCCTCACGCTGAGTGCTGCGGTCGGTGTCTTCGGTGTTTCGTTCGGAGTCGCGTCGGTGTCGGCCGGCTCGTCGGTGCTGCAAACGTGTGCGATCTCACTCCTCGTCTTCACCGGCGCCTCGCAGTTCTCGGCGGTGTCGGTGATCGGTTCGGGCGGTTCGTTCGGTTCGGCCCTCGGAGGAGCAATGCTGCTCGCGGCGCGCAACGGTGTGTACGGGCTCGCGATGTCGCGGCGCATCGAAGGTTCGCTCGGGTTGCGAATGTTGGCGGCTCAGATGACGATCGACGAGACGACCGCCATGTCGGTCGCGCAACCCGATCCGCGAGCGCAACGAATCGCGTTCTGGTTCACCGGTGTCGCTCTCTACTTCTTCTGGAATCTGGGCACGTTGATCGGCGCGCTGGCCGGTAACGCTCTCGATCCCACCACGTACGGCCTCGATGTCGCCTTCCCGGCCGGTTTCGTGGCGATGTTGTGGCCGTTGCTCACCGACGCGCGAGCGCGTCTGGCCGCACTGCTCGGTGGCGCGGTGTGCGTCGTCGCCATCCCCATCACACCGGTCGGCGTCCCGATTCTTCTGTCGGCCCTGGCCGTGTTGGTGGGCGTGCGACGTCCGCGCGAGGTCGCATCATGACCTGGACGCTGGTGTTCGTTCTGGCCGCCGGGGCCTACGCGTTCAAAGTCACGGGTCTCGTGATCTTGGGCGGTCGAACGTTGCCGCCGGTGGTCGACCGCTGCCTCGCACTCATCCCGGCCGCGGTGATCACCGCACTCGTCATGAAGGACACGTTCTCGACCGGGCGCGATCTGGTGCTCGACGCGCGAGCGATCGGAATCGCCGTTGCCGTGGTGGCGGCGTGGCGACGAGTTCCACTCATTGCGGTGATCGTTCTCGGCGCGGCCGCGACCGCACTGGTGCGTCTGATCTCCTGACCGACTCGTCAGCCGACGAGTGATTGGAGGCGCTTCAAGTTGCGCTTCCAGATGGCCTTCATCACGAGGCCTCCGCCAACTGCTTCACCCCGGCGACCACCGAGCCACCACGGGAAGCGCAGTTCTTCGCTCCAGGTGAAACGGGTGCGTTGGCCTGCGTCGAGGGGAGCCAATGTGAAGATGCCCGAACCGGTGACCAGACCGGTGTGCTTCACACCCATCGCCTCACCCGGAACCCACTCGGTGATCTCCATGTGATCGGTCAGACGAATGGGGCCCACTTTGGTGTCGCACAAGAACTTCGTGCCGACGCCGCGTGTCTGATCGGTCTCGAATCGAATGGCGACCGCGTCGGCCATCCAGTCGATGTGACGTTCGATCGGCTCGACGACTTCCCAGACCCGCGTTGGCGACGCGTTCAGGTCGATGGAGACGGTGATGCGGGCCACGTCAGGCGTTCGCGCCGATGCGACGCAACTCGTCAGCCGCCTGCTCGGGCGGAACGATGTTGATCATGACGCCGGTGCCGCGTTCGAAACCGGCCACGGTGGTGAGCTTGGGCCACAGATGTGCGTGCCAGTGGAACGGGCCGTCATGCTGATGCGGGGCCGTGTGGAACACGAGGTTGAACGACACGTCGGGGAACACCGCGTTGAGGTGCGCCAGGGCATCGCGGATGGCGCGACCCACACCGGCCAGCGATTCGTCGGACGCGTCCGGGAGGTGCTGATCGTGGTGGCGGGGAATCACGAGCATTTCGTACGGGCCGCCGCTCCAGAACGGACACACGACGACGGCGTCGTCGGTGGCCAGGACCACGCGCTCACCCGACACGAGTTCGCTCTCGACCGTGGCACACAGGATGCAGCCGCCTTCGAATCGAACGAACGCGCGCTCCTCGTCGAGGATTTCGCCCGGCACGAACGGCAGGCCGAGCAACTGCCCGTGCGGATGAGACAACGACGCGCCGGCTTCACGACCGTGGTTGACGATCGCCTGGGTGTAGCGAATGTTGCGCGTGGAGGCGTGCTCGAGAAGACGCTGCTTGAGCACCGACATGATCTGTCCGCACGAATCATCGTCGAACGTGTCGATGCCACCGTGATGATCGCGCGTGAACACGAACACTTCGTGGGTTCCGCTGGCTTCGGCCATCACGTGCACCGGACCGAGGTTGCGCACGGCCAACGAATCTTCGCCGTCGAACGCCGGATACAGGTTGGGGATGACACGCATCTTCCAGTCGTCGCCGTTGCCGATGGTGAGCATGGGCGGGGCCGACGGATCTTCGTTGCCGGGGCAGAACGGGCACGGACGGCTCGGGTCGGACTCGACCGTCTGGATGCGCGTGGCGAAATCGGTGGGACGCATGGCCCGCTCGGCGTTGATGGTGACCCAGCGGCCGGTGAGGGGGTTCAGTCGAAGTTGGCTCACGGTGGTGGTCAGGATACGGAATCAGGTGGCTCGGGACACCGACGCTTGCCGATACACCGAAACATGAGTGACGGAATCCTGTCGGAAAGGTGTCCGGCGGGTGTCTTCCCATCGCTCGGCCAGGCTCAAGCCGGCGTCGGTCGCCATGCGGTCGAGTTCGGTGGTGGTGGAGTAGCGAATGCTGAAAGGTCGCAGCCGAACCGCGGCACCGTCGGTGAATTCGATGAACTGTCCGTCGACGGTCTGCGACTCGGGATCGTGAACGTCGGCCATGAGGACCACGCGATCGGCCGCCATCGTGCGCACACCCACGTTGCCGCCCGCCGGTCGACCCACGTCGGGAACGAAGGCTTCGACGACGAACGAGCCACCGGGTACGAGTCGCTTCGACACTTCGGCGAACAACTCGTGCTGTCGCTCGTTCGAGCGTAACGCGAAGAGAGTGTTGTAGGCCACGAACACCACGTCGAACGACGCGTCGGGGAGGCCGCGCAACATGTCGCCGACGATGACCGACACTTTGCCGCTCGGATCCTTGGCGCGCAGCCTTTCGATCATGGCGCGACTGGCGTCGATCCCGGTCACGCGGGCTCCGGTCTCGGCCAGTGGCAACGCGATGCGCCCGGTGCCGATTCCCAGTTCCAGGTATCGCCCGTCACGCATTCGGTCGGGCGCCACGAGTGAAGTGAGGAGCGCGACTGTGGAATCCACGTCGCTGACGTCGTGGTACCAGTCGTCGTAGACGTCGGCGAACCCGTCTCCGTACGAGGATTCGCCGTATCCCTGCATGCCCTCAGTCCACCACGCGTTTCGCGATTCGCCACTACCGTGACGGCGTGAGCAAGAGCCTCGTCTACCTCGACCATGCGGCGACCACGCCCATGCGTCCGGATGCAGTCGAGGCCATGTTGCCGTTCCTCACCCAGACCTACGCCAACCCCTCGGGTTCGCATCGCTTCGCCCGCGAGGCGCGACGTGCGATCGACGAAGCCCGTGATGTGGTGGCCGGCGTGATCGGTTGTCTACCCGGCGAAGTGGTGTTCAACGGTGGTGGGACCGAAGGTGACAACACGGCCATTCGCGGCGCCATCGAACGACGCGCTGGTGTGGTGGTGTGTTCGGCGGCCGAGCACCACGCGGTTCTGCACTGCGTCGAGCACGAGAAGGGTCACGTGGTCGGGGTCGACTCGGCGGGCGTGATCGATCTCGCCGATCTCGAACGTGTGTTGCGCACCGTATCGAACGTATCAAACGTGTCCGTCGTGTCGGTGATGGCGGTCAACAACGAGACCGGAGCGATCACCGACATGCGGGCGGTGTCGCGTCTGGTGCGTTCACTCGCTCCGGGTGCGCTGTTGCACACCGACGCCGTGCAAGCCGCTTGTTGGCTCGACCTGCGCACGATCTGGCCGCTCGTCGACGCGATGGCGTTGTCGGCCCACAAGTTCGGCGGCCCCAAGGGCGTGGGGGTGCTGGCGGTGCGCGCGGGTTCCGATGTGGCGCCGCTGATCCTCGGTGGTGGGCAGGAGCGCGACCGACGGAGCGGCACGCACAACGTGGCCGGCATCGTGGCTCTGGCTCGTGCGCTCGAGTCGACCGATCGCGAGCGAGCGGCCGAGTGCGCGCGCGTCGAGGCGTTGCGCGAAACACTCGTCGCGCGGCTGATGTCGGTGGGTGGGGTCCACCGAACGATTCCCGCCGATCGCGCGGTGCCCGGTGTGGCCCACGTGTGCATCGCCGACGTGGAGAGCGAAGCCCTGCTGTATCTCCTCGACGAAGGGGGAGTGTGCGCGTCGGCGGCCTCGGCCTGCGCGAGTGGCGCCATGGAGCCGTCGCACGTGTTGGCTGCGATGGGTGTCGATCGCGGCTTGGC
Source organism: Actinomycetota bacterium (assembly GCA_016871355.1). GTDB lineage: Bacteria > Actinomycetota > Acidimicrobiia > Acidimicrobiales > Ilumatobacteraceae > Casp-actino8. The sequence goes on along the minus strand of VFZC01000002.1, from coordinate 65,668 downwards.
CCAAGGGGCCCTGCGCCTGTCGCTCGGACACACGACCACCGAGTCGGATGTCGACGAGGCGGCCACCGTGGTCACCAGCGCGATCGAGCGCATTCGCTCGGCAACCAAGGGTCGCTGAACGTCTCGTCGACTCGACAGCCGTAGCCTGACCCACGGAGAAACGCCGTGAAAGTTCTTGTCGCCATGTCCGGAGGTGTCGATTCGTCGGTCGCCGCTGCCCTTCTGCTCGAGCAGGGGCATCAGGTCGTGGGCGTCACCATGCGGCTGTGGGGTGGCGAGAGCGACACCGGCTGCTGCAGCGTGAGTGATGTCGACGACGCGCGACGCGTGGCTCAGCAACTCGGCATCGATCATCTGGTCTTCAACTTCACCGACGATTTCCACCGCCACGTCGTCGACCCGTACGTGGCCGATCACGCGCGGGGCATCACTCCCAATCCGTGCATCGAGTGCAACCGTCACCTCAAGTTCGATCGTCTACTCGAGCGCGCCGACGTTCTCGGTTTCGACGCCGTGGCCACCGGCCATCACGCCCGCATCGAGAACATCGACGGTGTGTGGCGTCTCCTGCGTGGGGCCGATGACGCCAAGGATCAAAGCTACGTGATCCACATGCTCGACCAGGATGCGCTGTCGCGCACGCTGTTGCCGGTCGGCACACTCACCAAAGTCGAGGTGCGCGCGCACGCGACTCGCCTCGGCTTGCGGACCGCGACCAAGCCCGACAGTCAGGACGTCTGCTTCATCACGTCCACTAAGTCGCCCGATGGTGCGACGGGTCGCTCGTCGTTCTTGCGGCGCCGTATCGAACTGCACGCGGCTGACGTGGTCGACGATGCCGGCGAGCACATCGGCCGGGTCGATGCGGTCGAACTCGTGACGCTCGGTCAACGACGCGGAGTCGCCGGTGGCGGTGGCAACAAGCGGTTCGTGGTCGACGTCGATGTGCCGCAACGGCGAGTTGTCGTGGGTCCCGAGTCGCTCCTTCTCGTCGATCGAGAACTCGGTTCGTCACCCACCTGGACCCACGGTCCGGTCGACGGCCGGGTGTGGGTGCAGTGCAGTGCTCATGGCGAACCGCGCGCCGGGTCGATCAGAACCAACGGTGTCGACGGCAACCAGGTGGACGTCGTGTGGGACGAACCGCAGCGCCGTGTGTCGCCGGGTCAGTCACTCGTGTTCTACGACCGCGATGGTGGTTGGGTCGTGGGAGGCGCCACCACCGCGTCGCTCACGACGTCAGCAATTCGGTAGCCGCCGTCAGTCGTGACGGCCTGATGCGGAACGACTTTACGTGAATGGCCGAACCGCCCGGTGTCGACGGGGTGGCCGCACGAACCACGGTGTCGAAGTCGCTCAACGTGATCTCGACCCAGGGTCGACCCGTTCCACCCGAGAGATCGGCCGACTCACCGGGCTCGGCTACGAGTGTGGTGGTGCCGATCGCGGTACGCGTGAACATCGCCGTTTCGGCCAGGACCACGTGATCGTGCACGACGATGCCAGCCGGTACCGAGACGAGCCAACGACGTGAATAGCGGTGGAATCGGCGCGGCAGAGCCACCAGTCCCGAAGCCGCCAGGGCGGTCAGGATCCCACCGAACACCCAACTGCGATTCACCAGAGCCGAAACGCCCACGATTCCGCTGGCGACCCACAGGGCCCACATCGTGACGATGACGACGAGGTGCGCTCGCGGACACCGCAATAGAACTCGCTTCTCGTCGCCGTACGCCGACGTCTGAACGAACACATGACCGAGTTCGGCCGACAGCACCAACACCACCACGATCGCACTGAGGGCCGTGGCTACCATCGATCCGGTGTCGGGGTTCGACACCGCGAGCACGAAGAAGACGATGAGATGAAGCGGCGACACGAGTCGCAGCGCCGTGAGCGACATCGTGGATGGCACCAGAACGCACAAGAGCACCATCGCCCAGGCCGCCCAGGCCGTGATCTGCACGGTCAGACGTTCGGCGGCATCGAGAGTCTGAAGCCGATTCGACACCAGCGGCGCACACAGGCCGAGGGCCAACGTGAACACGCGGGTCACCACGAGGATCGGAGATCGTTCGCTCGTGATCGAGTCGTGCTGACCGTCCACGTCGTCAAGGGTGGCCCGTCGGCGACGCCATGACCAAACCGTGTGATCCGATTCGTGACGACTTCTCCCACTTTGATACGACATACCCCGAGGGGAGAACGAAGTGTCTGGATCCAGCACGTTGAACGTGCTCAGCGGTGGCGTGGCCACGATGATCGGCAGCCTGCCGCATCGTGACGCCCGTGAAGCAGCGGAGTTCTCTCTCGCCACCTGCCCTGACCTGCCCTGCGTTCCCACCGTTCCGCGCCGGTCGCCGGCCGAAGGAATGATCGCTCAGGCTGTCGTGGGCATTCGCGGAATCAGCCTGGGCCAATACGGATCGCTTCTAGTCGACACGTCGTTGGTCGATCCGCTGGCGGCCGTTCGTACCGACACCAACAACGACTCGTTCGGTGGTTTGCGCTCGTTCCTCGCGCGGATGACCGATCACTCGGGTCCGATCAAGTGGCAGTTCACGGGACCCGTGACCGTGGGACAAGCGCTGATGCGCCTCGGTGTGCCGGCGCACCTCGCTTTCGACGTGGCCGTGCGCGCGGTTCGACATCATGTGCGCGTGGTGGCCGACACGATCGGTTCGGCGTTGCCCGACTGCCCGCAGGTGGTCGTTCTCGACGAGCCCGACCTCGGCGACTTGTACGACGAGACGTTCCCCATCGCTCCCGACACCGCGATCGACTTGATGTCGGGCGCACTCGCCGTCGTCGAGCGTGATGCCTTGGTGGGTCTGCACAGTTGTGCCGACGTTCCGTTGTCACCGCTGCTCGCGGCCGGACCACAGATCCTCAGTGTCCCGGTTTCCGAACGCATCACCGAGTCGGCCATCGAACTCACTCGCTTCGTCAACGGCGGCGGTTGGGTGGCGTGGGGCGTGGTTCCGACCGACGGCCCGATCGGCACTACATCGGAGCGTTGGTGGAAGAAGTTGGCCTCGGTGTGGTGTTCGCTCACCGAAGCCGGCTGCGATCCACTCAAACTGCGTCGCCAGGCGCTCGTGACACCCGTATGCGGTCTCGCACTTCACAGCCACGACAGCGCGGCCATCATCATGCGCCACGTGGCCGAAGTGGGCGAGCGGGTGCGCACCCAAGCGCTCAGCGCTCAGTTCTCGGTCGGCGCCTAGGTCGCACCACAGCCCGGTCGTACAATCCGGGTATGGCCGCGAAGAAGCGCAGCGCCGACTCGTCGGTCCGCGATCGCATGATCGCTTTGCGCGACACCATCAACCGTCATCGCCGGCTGTATCACACGCTCGCGCAACCCGAGATCGCCGACGCCGAGTACGACCAGATGGTGCGCGAACTCGAAGAGCTCGAGGCTTTACACCCCGAGTTGGCGACCGCCGATTCGCCCACTCTGCTCGTGGGTGGCGAGATCAGCGAAGCGTTCGCCCCGGTCGAGCACCGCATCCCCATGACGAGCCTCGACAACGCCATGGACGTCGACGAATTGCGCGCCTGGGGCGAGCGAGTGCTCAAGGGTCTGGGTGAGGACGCCGATGTTCGTTACTGCGTCGAACTCAAGATCGACGGTCTGGCCGTGAGTCTGCGGTACGAGCAAGGCCGACTCGTGCAGGCGGCCACTCGTGGTGATGGTCGGGTGGGGGAGGACGTCACGGCGAACGTCGCCACCATTGCCAACGTTCCGAAGTCGTTGCCCTCACGACTCGATCTCCCCGACATTCTCGAAGTGCGCGGCGAGGTGTACCTGCCCATCGACGCGTTCGAGAAACTGCGCGCGGCCAAAGAACTCGAGAACGCCGAACGTGTGAGCGCGGGCAAGAAGCCCGAGCCGGTGCCGGTGAATCCGCGTAACGCCGGGGCCGGCAGTCTGCGCCAGAAGGACTCGTCGGTGACGGCGTCACGCGGGCTCGCGTTCTGGTCGTACCAAGTTGGCGAAGTGGTGGGTGGTCCCGAGTTCGCGAGCCATCACGAAACACTCGACTTCCTGTCGGCACTCGGGTTTCCGGTCAATCCGAACATTCGCGTGGTCGATTCACTCGCCGACGTGGAGGCGTATTGCCGCGAATGGCAGGAGCAGCGCCATCGACTCGGTTACGAGATCGACGGAGCAGTGGTCAAACTCGACGATCTCGCTCAGCGCGAGGCCCTCGGTTTCACGGCTCGCGCACCGAGGTGGGCCATCGCGTTCAAGTTTCCACCCGAAGAACGCACCACGATCCTCGACGACATCCAGGTGTCGATCGGTCGGACCGGTCGAGCCACGCCCTTCGCGGTTCTGCAGCCGGTGTTCGTGGGTGGATCCACCGTCGGCATGGCCACTCTGCACAACGAAGATCAGGTTCGTCTGAAAGACGTCCGCCCCGGCGACACCGTGATCGTTCGCAAAGCCGGCGACGTGATTCCCGAAGTGGTCGGGCCGGTCCTGTCGTTGCGACCCAAGGCGTCGAAGCCGTGGACGTTCCCCACCAAGTGCCCGTGTCCGTTGCAGAGCACTCTCAGTCGTAATGAGGGTGAGTCCGATACACGATGCATCGAACCGAGTTGTCCGAATCAGCGCGACCAGCGCATCATCTACTTCGCGTCACGCGGAGCGATGGACATCGAAGGTCTGGGTGAACGCACGGTCTTCCAGTTGTCCGATGCCGGTTTGGTGTCCGATCCCGGCGACATCTACTTCCTCGATGTCGAGCAACTTCTCACTCTCGAAGGCTTCGGTCGGTTGAGCGCCGAGAAATTGCTGGCGGCTATCGACGGCTCGAAGACGCGGCCTCTGCCCAAGTTGCTCACGGCACTGGGTGTGAAGCATCTCGGCCCGTCGGCGTCCGAAGCACTGGCCCGAGCCTTCGGCTCGCTCGATGGTGTGATGAACGCATCGCAGGACGACCTGGCGACCGTCGACGGTGTGGGTGACGTGATCGCGGCGTCCATCACTTCGTGGTTCGAACGGTCCGACAGCAAGGAGTTCGTTGAGAAGTTGCGTCGAGCTGGTGTCGACTTCGGCAACGTGGAGGTGTCGCGTTCGCCGCAAGTCCTCGCGGGTAAGGCCGTGGTGGTCACCGGCACGCTCGACGGTTTCGATCGCGATGGTGCCGAGCGAGCCATCAAGGATCGTGGTGGCAAGAGTCCGGGTTCGGTGTCGGCCAAGACGTTCGCCGTGGTGGTGGGTCGTGAACCCGGTGCGAGCAAGGTGACCAAGGCTCAGGAACTCGGCGTGCCGATGCTCGACGAAGCCGGTTTCGTGCACGTGCTCGAGACGGGCGAACTCCCGGCGTAGCGAGCGGTCAGAGAACTTCGAACGACCACGAGTACGAGCGAGCCGTGTTGCGACCGTCTTCGATCTTCCAGAAGATCACCGTCACTTGGTGGCGTCCCACCGAGTACGACTCGATCACGGCTCCGTCGCGTGGTTCGAAACGAATGAGCGAGTTGCCCTGGTCGTAGATGGCCGTGGGTGGCAAGTCGATCTGCTGACCCGGTTCGGGGAGACCACCGGCGACGTCTTCGAGTCGTGACGTCGGAATCTCGATGTCGTCGAGCACGAGCACCGCTTCGTAGCCGTCTTGCAGATCGACCGAGATCTCGGTTTGCGAGAGCACCTGTCGATCGTTCGGGGCGGGGGAGATGTCGATGATGGCATCGGGATAATCGAGGAGATCGCGTCCCGTGGTGGCCGACAGGAATCCGGCGATCACCAAGAACAGTCCGGCCCCCGCGGCGATGCTGATGAACAGCAATTCACGGTTGGGTCGACGACGCCGACGCGTCGTGCTGACGTCAGTGGATTCGTCGCTCGCCACGCGATCAGTTTCGCCGTCACGACCAGGTTTTCCACAACGCACCAGCGTGAACTCGGTCGCCGCTGGTCACACGCGTTGCCACGACGGCTAGTTTCTCCCCCCATGTCCGGGGTCGTCGATCCGCTCGAACTCGTCGGCACCATCATCGACGACCGCTTCCGGCTCGAGCGTCTGGTGTCGCCGTCCACGCAATCGAGCACGTTCGTCGCGGTCGACATTCAGGAAAAGCGCTCGGTTCACGTCCGACTTTTCACCCCCGAGACCTCGACGTCCATCGGTGACGCGGTTCTCGAACAGGCGCGCATGGTGGCGTCGATCAATCACCCCACCGTCGCCGCCGTGTTGTCAGCCGGTCGAGCCGTCGTGGCTGGTCAGCGCACGGTGTACGTGGCGAGCGAGCGACCACTCGGCGGAACGCTGCAAGACATGCTCGATCGTGGTCGTTTGCTCACTCCGTCGCAGGCGGTCGTGATTGGTGTCGACGTGTGCCGCGCTCTCGACCGCGCCCACCGTCGTGGCGTCGTGCATCTCGATCTGCGCCCCTCCGCGATCGTGTTCTCGGAGAATCAACGAGTCGTGGTGGCCGACTTGGGTATCACCGCACCGTCGGCCGAGGTGGCGTGGTCGGTTCCGTCGGGGGTGTCACCCGAGCGCGCGCGTTATGCATCACCCGAACAATCCGCCGCCCAGCCGTTCGACGAGAAGACCGATGTGTACGCGCTGGCACTCATCCTGGTGGAAGCTGTGACTGGTTCGGTTCCCTTCGTGACCGACTCGGTCGTGGCCACTCTCTCGTCGCGCATCGATCGCTTGTTCCCGGTGTCGGCCGATCTCGGTGCGTTGGCCTCGGTTCTCGAGAAGGCCGGTCGCGCTCAGCCCGAGGAACGCTCGAGTGCCGCCGAGATGGGTCGTGCTCTCGTGCAGTCGGCATCGACCATGCCGCGTCCCGACGTGCTTCCTCTCGTCGTGTCCGATGCGACCGGAGAAATCCTCATCCCGTCGTTGGAGGTCGATCCGACGATCGACGTCGCGCGTCCGAGCGAGTTCGCATCGATGCACATCGCCGAGACAACGGCGAGTTCGACGATTTCCCGCGACATTCCCACCGCCGTCGGCGATCTGGTCATCAAGGCCGACACCGAGATGTTGGCCCCGGTCGCGGCTGTCGAGGGCGACGATGACGACGACAAGCCGTTGGTGGCTCGGTGGATCCTGGCCGCCACGGCGGCGTTGGTGTTGGTCGTCGGCGGTTTCTTCGCCTACCGCTGGATCACCGACAACGGTCGTGAGATCCCGATCCTCGCCAATCTGACCGAGGGTCAAGCCGCCAACTCCATCACCGAGTACGGCTGGGACATCGAGCGCATCGAAGAGTTCAGTGAAGACATCGAAGCCGGCCGTGTGATTCGCACCGAACCACCGGCTGGTGATTCGTTGAAGTCGAGTGGAGTCCTCACCCTCGTGGTGTCGAGCGGCCCGCCGCCGGTTCCGCTGCCCGATCTGGCGACTCTCGATTCGGTGGCCGCCGTGACCGCGCTCGGTAACACGGGTCTGCAGGCCAACGTGCTGGAAGAACCCAGCGAAGACGTCGCGGTGGGTGTGGTCGTGCGTTGGGTGGTTCCCGAACAACCCAATCTCGCCGCCGGTGACGACGTGATCAAGGGAACCACCATTGACGTATACGTGTCGCAAGGGCCGGCCCCGCGCATCGTTCCCGATCTGAAGGGTCAGACTCTCGAGTCGGCAACGGCGAAGTTGGCCGAGTTGCGACTCACGATCAAGCGTCTCGACGATCAGTTCTTCATCGACGCGCCGGCCGGGGCGATCGGTTCGCAAGTTCCGGCCGCGGGCGAACAAGTCGCCCGTGACACCGAGATCTCCGTCGTGGTGTCGAAGGGCCCCGATGTGGTCGCCATCCCGGTGCTGCGCCGTCTCAACTTCGAACAGGTGAAGCAGGCCATCGCCGATGCCGGCCTCGTGGTGGGCAATGTGACCGGCAACACCAACGGTGTCCTGGTGGCCCTCGCCTACAACGGTCAGATCGTGACACCGGGCCAGTTGTTGCCCCGTGGCGCTGCCGTCGACCTGGCCTACTTCGGTCGCTGACCCGCGCGGCTTCACGTCGTTGGGCCGCCCTGCCTAAGGTGAGATGCGGCCGAGCGGGATGTTCGGTCGCTCGCGAGCGTGACGCCGCGACAGTTCGACGAGGAGTAGGTCATGGGTGCACTGGACGGGCGAGTAGCGATCATCACCGGAGCCGGTCGCGGCCTCGGACGCGAGCACGCGTTGTTGTTCGCCGCCGAAGGAGCCAAGGTCGTGGTGAACGACCTGGGAGGGGCCAACGATGGCACCGGTTCCGACAAGACTCCGGCCCAGCAGACCGTGGCCGACATCAAGACGATGGGTGGAGACGCCATCGTCAACACCGACAACGTCGCCGATTGGGACGGTGCCAAGCGCATGATCGATCAGGCCATCGAGACCTTCGGTGACCTCGACATCCTCGTCAACAACGCGGGCATCCTTCGCGACCGAGTACTGGTGAACATGACCGAAGCCGAGTGGGACGCCGTGATCGCGGTGCACCTCAAGGGACACTTCACGCCCACGCGCCATGCCGCCGCGTATTGGCGCGAGCAGGCGAAGAACGGTGTCACCAAGCCGCGCAACATCGTGCACACGTCCAGCACCTCGGGTCTGTTCTCCAATCCCGGCCAGACCAACTACGGCGCGGCCAAGTCGGGTATCGCCACGTTCAGCCAGATCTGCGCCAAGGAGTTGGCCCGCTACAACGTGAAGAGCAACTCCATCGCTCCGGCCGCGCGTACTCGTCTCACTCTGGCCACACCGGGTCTCGAAGACGTGATGGCGCCCAAGGAAGGTGCGTTCGACATGTGGGATCCGGCCAACGTGAGCCCCTTCGTCGCCTATCTGTCGTCGGCCGCCTGCGAGTTCAACGGTGAGACGTTCTACGTGCAAGGTGGTCAGGTGACGCGCGTGCAGTCGTGGACCATGGCCGAAGAGATCAAGCAGAACGATCGTTGGTCGGTCGCCGATCTCACCGTCGCGATGGCGAAGCTCGCGCCCAAGTCCTGACCCGTGGGCGCCGAGCCCCGCGAATCCTCGCCGCGCACCGTCAACGTCGATTCCGCCGGAGTCGACGAGGTAGGTGTCGTTCCCTGGCCGAGCCTCGTTCGTCGACGGTTGGCCGATCGAGTTCCGATCGAGCGCAACTGGGCGCTGCTGATCGTCGTTCTGTCGGGACTGTTCACGATCGGCGTCACCTTCACCATTCTCGTGGTCGAACTACAGACGATCGCCCGCGAGTTCGATTCGACGGTGTCGGTGATCTCGTGGGCCATCACCGGGCCGATGTTGGCGTTCGGCGTGGTGGGTCCGGCGTACGGCAAGGCCGGTGATCTCTGGGGACACAAGCGAGTGTTCGTGTTCGGCTTGTTGGGTGCCGGTTTGTTCGCCGCACTCACAGCCATCGCGTGGAGTGCGGCGTCGATGGTGGCGTTCCGCATCCTGTCGGCCACCGCGGGCGCGGCCACGGGTCCGGCGACGATGGCCTACATCAACCGGCTCTTCCCACCCGAACAGCGCGTGCGCCCACTCGGCTACTGGAGTTTCGTGAACGCAGGTGCGCCGGTGATCGGCGTGGTCGCGGGTGTCCCGTTGGTCGATGCCGTCGGTTGGCGGGCGATCTTCGCGGTGCAGGCCCCGCTCTGTGTGATCGGTGTGTTGCTCGCGTGGCGTCTGTTGCCCGATACCGAGCGAGTGCCCGACGTTCGGTTCGACATCTGGGGTTCGCTCACGCTCGGACTCGGTGCGCTCATGATGCTCACCGGTGTGAACCAAAGTCCGAAGTGGGGCTGGGCCAGTCCGGCCGTCGTGTTGCTTCTCGCCGGCAGTGTGGCGGTGTTGATTCTCTTCGTCCGCATCGAACGATGGGTGTCCGATCCGTTGATGCCATTGCGGTGGATGCGCACACGCAACTTCGTGGTACCGGTGGCCTCGCAGGCTTTCGCCAACTTCGCCTACATGGGCGGCCTGTTGCTCTCGCCGCTCGTCATGAGCGAGATCCTCGGTTACGACAGCGGACGCATTTCACTCGTGATCATCGCGCGTCCACTCACCTTCGCCTTGCTCGCGCCGCTGGCCAGCCTGGCCACCATCCGCGTGGGCGAGCGTCAGGCGGCCATGTTCGGCTGGTCGTGCATCCTCGCCTCGATGCTCGCTTTCATGTTCGTCGACGAATCGAGTGGTGTGATGCTCATGGTTGCGGCGCTCGCGTTGTCGGGTGCCGGTTTCGGCATCGCCGGACCGGCGCTCACGTCATTGGTGGCCAACTCGGTCGACGAACGCGACCTCGGCGTGGCCGGAGCCATGCAACAACTCGTGAATCAGATGGGTTCGGTGTTCGGCTCGGTGGTCATGACCACGATTCAGGTGGCCACGTTGGGGGCCGGACTCGAGACGTCGTATCACGTGACGTTCGCAGTGGCGGCCGCAGTCTCCGGTGTGGCGGTGATTCTCGCCGCTTTCGTTCGGTCGACGCCGCGAACGGCCTGAACCGACGACCGTTACTTCGTGATGCCCTTGATCTCGTCGGCGATCTTGAGGGTGATGTCGCTCTGAGGAACGGCGGTCTGCATCGACATGAGCTTCATCATGTCGCCGGTGACCTTGATCTTGCCGCTCATGAACGCCTGCATGGCCGCAGCCTGATCGCCGAGCGCGAACATCGCGCGAGCGGTGGCCCAGTCGGTGGTGACGACGGCGTCGGGGCTTTCGAGTTCACCGAGATCCATCTGCATGTCGCCCGATGACGTGTCGATGAAACTCTTGACTTCACCACTTCCGAAAGGGACTTCGGTGATCACCTGATTGATACGAATGGACGCGGCGATCTTGGGCGTCTGGCCTTCGTACTTCGCGCGGATGGCGCGGGCCGCGTTCATCCAGTCGTCGGACAAGAATTCATGAGTCATGGCGCGACCCTATCCCTGGGGGACGACGACACGCGAGGTCGTGACCGACTCGAGGAAATCGTGGTCGATGCTCACTCCCGATCCCGAGCCTCCTGGCAGCGTGACGTGGCCGTCGTGCAGGCGCACCGGTTCGGTCACGATGTCGCGGCGCCAGAACCGCTCGGACGCCGACACGTCGCCGGTGATCGTGAAATTCGGGAGTGCGGCCAGGGCCAGGTTCATGGCGCGTCCGATTCCGGTTTCGAGCATCCCACCGCACCAGACCGGAACACCGCGTTCGCGGCACACGTCGTGCACGGCGGCGGCTTCGAGGTAGCCCCCCACTCGACCGGCCTTGATGTTGATGATCCGGCAGGCCCCGCGCTCGATCGCGTCGATGGCGGCCCGGGCCGACACGATCGACTCGTCGAGGCAGATGGGTGTGGCCACCTGCTGGGCGATGAGCGCGTGGCCGGTCACGTCGTCCTCGGGGAGTGGTTGTTCGATGAGGAGCAGGCCGAATTGGTCGAGGCGGGCCAAATGTGGGCCGTCGTCGCGGGTGTACGCGGTGTTGGCGTCCACCTGGAGTGGAATCGCGTCGCCGAAGGTTCGACGAATCACGCCCACGGGCTCGAGGTCCCAACCCGGTTCGATCTTCAACTTGATGCGTACGTAGCCGTCGTCGAGGTATCCGCCCACCACGCTCACGAGATCGTCGATCGTGTCCATGATGCCCACCGACACACCGGACGGAACGCGATCGTGAACTGCTCCGAGTGCGGCGGCCAGTGACACACCGTTGGCCCGCAGTTGTGCGTCGAGCACAGCGGCTTCGATGGCTCCCTTGGCCATGCGGTGATCTTTCACCGGCTCGAGAAGGCGAGCGACGTCGACCGCGTGAATCGGGGTGCCGATCGGAAGACGTGTGATCAGGTGATTGATGCTCACGTGTTGGGCGGCATCGACGTATTCGTTCGAGTAGAGCGGGTCGTTTCCGGCAACGCATTCGCCCCAGCCGTCCGGACCATCGGTGAGGGCCCGCACCAACAAGATGTCGCGAGCGGTTTCGGTGCCGAACGACGTACGGAACGGTGACACCAGCGGCAGGGCGACACGACGGAACTCGAAACCACGCAAGACGATGGGAGAGAGATCGGCGAGTCTGCTCATGAATTGTCCGTTCGGAGTCGGGCGACGTAGGCGCCGTCGGCGGTGAGACCGATCACGTCGTGGTCGTCGAGCAACGACTGTAGGTCGGCTCGCAACGATCGGCGCCAGCGACGAGCCGTGGCATCGTCCGAGCGTCGTGTCGTCACGATGTCGGCCGGTGTGGGCACGAGGTGATCACCCGGTCGGGGTTCGATCACGGGAAGCGGAGCGGAGGCCGCGGAGCGAGAGCGCTCGGAATCGATGTCCCAGCGCGCGAGCAGTCGATCGGAGTCATCGTCGCCGTTGATGTCGTCGCGCAGCGGTCCGTAGAAGTTCTCGTGGTACTCGGTCGCGATCGCGCCGAGCACGTGGAGGTTGAACCAGGCGTTGCGTCGAACGAGCGGATCGAAGGTCCACGTGATGGCGGCCAGTCCGTGTCGACGGGCCCAGTCGTACTGGTGGCGCTTGAGCCGCCTCCCGAGCCCCGAGTTCTGTTGCTCGGGAACCACACCGGTGATGTGTGAGTGCAGGCACCAGTCGCCGCGATGGCGAGCGAGCACCCCGAACGATGCACCGATCATGCGGTCGCCGTCCAAGGCTCCCGACACGTAGCCGCCGGCGTGCGACAGGGCCAACAGGAAGTCGGGCCCGACCAGACCGCCTGGAGCGATGCCCCACACCGCATCGGCCACGGCGAGGAGAGCGTGCATCTCGTCGAGGTCGTGCAGAACACGGATGTCGATGTTCGCGGGTGAAGCTGAAGCTTTGGACGTGTCGGAGGTCATGGGTTTCTTTGAACGAAATGTCAATTGGGTTGGGTGGCCCGGGGGCCCGCCGACCACGATAGGAACTCGTCTATGGCTCGCATCCTGGTTTCCGAAGAGATTGCCGAAGGAGGCCTCGATCGTTTACGGGCGGCCGGCCACGACGTGATCGTGCGTCTCGATCTCACGCCGCAGTCCCTGCCCGAGGCCGTGGTGGGGGTCCACGCCCTCATCATCCGCTCGGCCACTCAGGTGACCGCCGAGGTGCTGGCCGGAGCCACCGATCTGGTGGTGGTGGGTCGCGCCGGGATCGGTCTCGACAACGTCGATGTCGAAGCCGCCACTCGTCGCGGTGTGATGGTGGTGAACGCGCCGCAGAGCAACATCGTGTCGGCGGCCGAACACACCATGGCGTTGTTGCTGGCCTCGGCGCGCAACGTGCCGCAGGCCCACGCCGCACTGAAGGCCGGCCGCTGGGAACGCAGTCGTTGGGAGGGCGTCGAACTCGCCGACAAGACCCTCGGCATCGTCGGCCTCGGTCGAATCGGCAAGCTGGTGGCGCAGCGCGCGGCTGGTTTCGGTATGCGTCTCATCGCGTACGACCCGTACATCACGGCCGATCGCGCCCGTCAGATGGGTGTCGACATGGTTCAACTCGACGACCTCATCGCCCAGAGCGATTTCGTCACGGTGCATCTCCCCAAGACCAAGGAGACCAAGGGCATCATCGGCCGCCACATCCTCGTCAAGGCCAAGCCCGATCTTCGCGTGATCAACGTGGCGCGCGGTGGCATCGTCGACGAAGAGGCGCTGGCCGAAGCGGTGCGCTCGGGTCAGATCGCGGGCGCCGCTCTCGACGTGTTCGATGTCGAGCCGTGCACCGACAGCCCGCTCTTCGCGCTCGACCAAGTGGTGGTCACTCCGCACCTCGGAGCGAGCACGCGTGAAGCACAGGACAAGGCCGGTGACACGATCGCCGACATGGTGCAGCTCGCCCTCGCCGGCGACTTCGTCCCGTTCGCCGTCAACGTGTCGGCGGCCGAGGCCAACGAGACTCTTCGTCCGTTCCTTCCGCTGGCCGAACGCTTGGGTCGACTGTTCGCCACGTTGTGCGAGTCGGCGCCGTCGCAACTCGAGATCTGTCTCGAAGGTGAGATCGCGCAGTACGACAGCCGCATCCTCACGCTCAGTGTGTTGAAGGGTTTCTTCAGTGCCATCAGCGACGAACCAGTGTCGTACGTGAACGCTCCGCAGTTGGCCAAGTCGGCCGGTGTAGAAGTGCGCGAACTCTCGTCTCGCGATTCGCACGACTACGTGAACCTCGTGACGTTGCGCGGCGGTGGCCACAGCATCGCCGGCACACTCACGGGACGCCGGGGCGATCCGCGTCTGGTGATGATCGAAGATCACACCACCGACGTTCCGCCGGCCGAGAACATGCTCGTGGTCCGCAACGACGACCGCCCGGGTGTGATCGGTCTCGTCGGCACGGTGCTCGGTGATGCCGGCGTGAACATCAGCGACATGGACGTGGGTCGTAGCCCCGAGCCGGGTTCGGCTCTCATGGTGATCGCGCCCTCGGGCCCGGTGGCCGATGACGTGCTCCATCGTTTGCGCACGTCGCCCGGCATCACGAGCGTCCACGTTCTGCACGCCTAGACGGCGCGGATCTCGTCGCGAGTCCGTTCGGCGGCGCGGGTCGTGGCCTCCACCCAATTGGCACCACTCGATGCGTACAGAATCGCGCGCGACGAGTTGATCATCATCCCGTAGCCCGACGCATCACGACCAGCCGTCACCGTGGCGGCCACGTCACCGCCCTGCGCACCGATACCCGGCACCAGAAGCGGAAGGTCAGCGACGATCGCGCGGACTCGTGCCAATTCGTCGGGATAGGTGGCGCCAACGACGAGGGCCACCTCGCCGCGCTTCGTCCAGTCGTCGACCGCGAGGCGAGCCACGCGTTCGTAGAGGGGTTGACCGTCGACGGTGAGCGATTGGAAATCACCGCTACCCGGATTGGACGTGCGGCACAGCACGATCACGCCTTTACCCGAGTGGGCGAAGAACGGTTCGAGCGAATCGGTGCCGAGATACGGATTGACGGTGACGGCGTCGGCGCCGTAGCGATCGAAGGCCTCGCGTGCGTAGCGCTCGGCGGTCGGGCCGATGTCGCCGCGTTTGGCGTCGAGGATCAGAACGATGTTCGGATGCTGTTCGCGGATGTGCGCACAGAGCTGTTCGAGATCGCGTTCGGCACCGAGGGCGGCGAAGTACGCGATCTGCGGTTTGAACGCACAGGCGAATTCGGCGGTCGAGTCGACGACGCGGCGGCAGAAGTCGAGTGCGCCGCGAGCCGACCGTTCGACACCGTCGGGAAACTTGTCGAGGTCGGGATCGAGCCCGACGCACAACATCGAGTCGGCCGACTTCCAGGCCGAGCGGAGCTTGGCGTGGAAGCCCAGGATCAGCCTTCGACGGAGATGGCGGCGGTGGGGCAGAGGTCGGCGGCTTGCTCGACCTTCTCGCGCAGTTCTTCGCCCGGCTCTTCGTTGAGGATGTAGAGGTAGCCATCGCTACGCACTTCGAAGACTTCGGGGCACACCTGCATGCACGAACCCGTCGACGCGCACACGTCGTAGTCGACCTTCACTTTCATGGTGACTCCTGTCTGAAAGACGTTGTCGGATGACTCGGGCCGACCCTATCCCACCGGATCGGTTGGCTCGAAGGCCCGCGTCAGCGCCCGGCTTCCTGGCGTTCGTGGGCCGACAGGACGGCCCGCAGCGCGGCCGTCACGGTGTTCTCGTCGGTACCCACACCCCAGAGCACGTCACCCGCACCCGACACCGTCTCCACGTACGCGACGGCCTTGGCCTCCGAACCCTTGCCGATGGCGTGCTCGGAATAGTCGACCACGTCGATCTTGGCGCCCAGGCCCTCGCGCATCGCGTTGACGAACGCGTCGATGGGTCCGTTGCCGCCACCGGTGATGGTGCGATGGTCACCGTCGATGACGAGTTGGGCCGTGATCGACGTGCGACCACCGTTGGTCGACTGGCTGCGCATCTCGTGACTCTCGAGCACGAAACGCGGGGCCTCCGGCAGGTACTCGCGCTCGAACGCGTCCCACATCGACAGCGGGGTGATCTCGGTGCCGAGATCTTCGGTGATGTGTTGGATGTTCTTCGAGAACTCGATCTGCAAGCGACGGGGCAGATCGAATCCGTACTCCGACTTCATGACGTAGGCGACTCCGCCCTTGCCGCTCTGACTGTTGACACGAATGACCGCTTCGTACGAGCGACCGAGGTGCTTGGGGTCGAGGGGTAGATACGGAACGCCCCACTGGTCGTACTCGCCAGGCTTGCGTCCGTCGGCGGCCGCCTTGCGGTCGATCGCTTCGAATCCCTTCTTGATGGCGTCTTGGTGACTGCCGCTGAACGCGGTGTACACGAGGTCGCCCACGTACGGGTGACGCGGATGCACGGGCAAGCGGTTGCAGTACTCGGCGGTGCGGCGCAGGGCGTCGATGTCGGTGATGTCGAGTTCGGGGTCGACACCGTTCACGAACAGGTTCATGGCCAGATTCACGATGTCGACGTTGCCGGTACGTTCTCCGTTGCCGAAGAGCGTGCCTTCCACACGGTCGGCTCCGGCCATGACGCCGAACTCGGCCGCCGCGACGGCGCAACCACGGTCGTTGTGCGGGTGCAGGCTGATGACGACCGAATCGCGGTTCTTGATCGTGCGGCCGAACCACTCGATCACGTCGCCGTACACGTTGGGGCTGTAGCACTCGACGGTGGCTGGCAGGTTGAGGATGAGAGGACGAGCCGGCGTGGGCTTGATCACGTCCATGACGGCTTCGCACACTTCGATCGCGTACTCGGGTTCGGTGAGCGTGAAGCTCTCGGGCGAGTACTCGTAGCGGATCTCGGTTCCGGGCACCGTGGCCTCGAGCTCGATACAACGCTCGGCCGCGTGCACCGCGATCTGCTTGATGCCGTCCTTGTCGAGATTGAACACCACCTCGCGCTGCAGCGGATTGGTGGAGTTGTAGAAGTGGACGATCGCCTTCTTGGCGCCGCGCAGCGACTCGTACGTGCGCTCGATGAGTTCGTCGCGACTCTGCACCAACACTTGGATCCAGACGTGGTCGGGTGCGAGGTTCTGTTCGATGATCTGACGCACGAAGTCGAAGTCGGGCTGACTGGCCGACGGGAAGCCGACCTCGATTTCAGAAAAGCCCATCTTCACGAGCGCATCGAACATGCGGCGCTTGCGTTCGGGGTCCATCGGATCGATGAGCGCTTGGTTGCCGTCGCGCAGGTCGACCGAGCACCACAACGGCGCCTTGGTGATGACGGTGTTCGGCCAGGTGCGATCGTGGAGCACGAGCGGGATGTACGGCGCGTACTTCTGAAAGGGCATGCGCCCCGGTGCCTTGTTCTCGAACTGCGTGTGTCGATTCATGGTCTCGCCTTTCGTGTGGTGACGGCCGTTGGGACAAACAAAAAACCCCGGCGCTGGTGCGCACGGGGCTTCGGCGAACGCGATATGGGGCGCTCGCCCTACATAAGGAGGAGGCCCAACAGGTTCGTCACAGGGCTGACCCTACCGACCGGTCGGTAGGGGTGCAACGAGATCGGTGAACGTGCGTCGTCAGTCGACGGGAACCGCGTCGAGGTGCGCGAGGTCGTCGTCGAGCGAAGCGGCCTCGGCGGCCGCGACCAGCGAACGCCAGTCGTAGCCGATGCCTTTACCGGGGTAGCGGGGTTCCGTGAGATCGATGGTGAGGGTGCGGGCCTCGGCGGTCTGGGTGTTCATCGGTCTGACCTCCCCGGATGTCTCCCTGCGTACAGGGATGGATAAAGCGGTTGGACCCTACAAACATGGGGGGTACCTGTCCATTGTCCAGGGGTATTTCTGCCCCGGAGTGACGGATGTAATAAACCGGCCGCACCCCCGCTCGCGCCCGATGGGAATGAATCCGGACCCCGCGTGGTTGTCTTGGCAGTCCGAGTCGTCGTCGTGATCGCTCGGTCCGCCACCAAGGAGGCACCAGTCATGGGCACCGCCGTCGAACTCACCTCGGCCAACTTCGAGTCCACCGTCGCCGGTGAGGGTCTGGTACTGGTCGACTTCTGGGCCGCCTGGTGTGGGCCGTGTCGGGCTTTCGCCCCGGTGTTCGAGAAGGTGGCTTCGGCTCACCCCGACGCCACCTTCGGCAAGGTCGACACCGAAGCCGAGCAGTCGATCGCGGCCCAGTTCGGCATCCAGTCGATCCCCACTCTGATGATCTTCCGCGACGGCATCTTGCTCTACAACCAGGCCGGGGCGTTGCCCGAGCACGCGCTCAGCGATCTGGTCGACAAGGCCAAGGCGCTCGACATGGATGCGGTACGCACCGAGATCGACGCCCAGTCGACGTGATCGATGTGATCGACGTGGCCGGGTCGGCGG
Organism: Actinomycetota bacterium; assembly: GCA_016871355.1. GTDB lineage: Bacteria > Actinomycetota > Acidimicrobiia > Acidimicrobiales > Ilumatobacteraceae > Casp-actino8. The sequence goes on along the minus strand of VFZC01000002.1, from coordinate 47,452 downwards.
CCCCCTGCGCCGAAACTTTCCTACGGAAACGCGTGAGATTGTAGAAAACTTCCCCGCGGTGGAAGTTCAGCGTTCGTTCACGTCTCACTAAATTCGGTCTGCCGCACCCGCCAGCGGCGCAACGACCCGAAGGCTCGAGCTCCGGCTCGCCGACGGGTCGTTGTATTTCGGGTGCCTAACGTGACGACATGAATCACGGTCTGCCCTTGGTGAGTCCCGGTGAAGTCGGCCTGTCGCCCGAGCGTCTCGCGCGCCTCGACGCGCACTTCACGCGCTACGTCGATGAAGGTCGCCTGTCGGGTTGGCAGGTGGTGATCGCCCGCGACGGCAAGGTGGCGCATTCGTCGCGCTGTGGATTCGCCGATCGCGAAGAAGGTCGTCCGGTCGCCGACGACACGATCTGGCGTATCTTCTCGATGACCAAGCCCATCACCGCGGTGGCCGCGTTGATGCTCTGGGAAGAGGGTCGTTTCGAACTCAACGATCGCGTGTCGAAGTTCATCCCCGAGTTCGGTGAATCGAAAGTGTGGCGGGGCGGCACGTTCGTGAACCCCATTCTCGAACCGCAGACCGAGCCGATGCTCATGTGGCATCTCTTCACGCACACCGCCGGACTCACGTACGGATTCATGTATTCGCATCCGGTCGACGAGATCTACCGACGAGCCGGTATGGAGTGGGGCTTCCCTCGCGATCTCGATCTGGCTGGTGTGTGTTCACTGCTGGCGAAGCAACCGCTGTTGTTCCAGCCCGGAAGTGAATGGAATTACTCCACGTCGATCGATGTGCTCGGTCGTGTGGTGGAAGTGATCAGCGGTCAACGCCTGGGCGAATTCTTGCGCCAGCGCATCTTCGAGCCGCTCGGCATGACCGACACGGCGTTCTGGTGCCCGCCCGACAAAGTCGATCGCCTGAGTGCGCTGTACACGAAGATGCCCGGCCAACGCGAGGCGGTGCGGGCCGATGGCGCCGATCGCGGAACGCGCAGTGAACCTGCTTTCGACGGTGGTGGTGGAGGTTTGGTGTCGACGATGCCCGACTACGTTCGCTTCGCCGAAATGCTGCGACGCGGCGGCGAATTCGACGGTCATCGCATCCTGTCGCCGCGCATCGTGCACTACATGGCGAGCAATCATCTGCCCGGCAACGCCGACCTCACCGAATACGGTCGTCCGTTGTTCGCCGAGACCACGTTCGACGGCGTGGGCTTCGGCCTCGGCGTGAGCGTCACACTCGATCCGGTGGCCAACAAGACCCCGGGCTCGGTCGGCGACTTCGGCTGGGGCGGTGCGGCCAGCACCTGGTTCATGGTCGATCCGGTGGAAGACCTCACGCTCACGTTCATGACGCAGTTGATGCCGTCCAGCACGTATCCGATTCGCAGCCAGTTGAAGCAGTTGCTGCACCAGGCCTTGGTCGATTGAGCGCGGACTGAAAGGTGCGACCCGAGTTCGGTCGGTATCGTTTGTTCGCGGTCGTCGACCGCGATGAGTCGTAGGAGCCAGTCGTGCTGAACCCGATGCCGAAGGACGCCCGTGTCTACGTGGCCGGCCACACCGGGCTGGTGGGCAGTGCGGTGGTGCGTCGTCTCGAGGCTGCGGACCACATCAACGTGCTCACGGCCACACGGCGCGAACTCGACCTGCGCGATCAGGGTGCGGTCAACACGTGGTTCGAGGCCAACCGCCCCGATTACGTGTTCTTGGTGGCCGGCACGGTGGGTGGGATCCTCGCCAACAGCACGCGTCCGGCCGAATTCATCTACGACAACTTGATGATTCACGGCACGGTCGTGCACGCGAGCCATCTGAGTGGTGTCACCAAGTTGTTGTATCTCGGTAGTTCGTGCATCTATCCGCGTCACGCCACACAGCCGATCACCGAGGAACAACTGCTCACCGGTCCACTCGAACCCACCAACGAGTGGTACGCCATCGCCAAGATCGCCGGGATCAAGTTGTGTCAGGCCTACCGTCGTCAATACGGATCCGACTTCATCTCGGCCATGCCCACCAACTTGTACGGGCCCAACGACAACTTCGATCTCGCTTCCAGTCACGTGCTGCCGGCCCTCATCCGCAAGTTCCACGACGCTCGCCAAGCCGGTCGATCCGAGGTCGAAATCTGGGGCACCGGCAGTCCGATGCGCGAATTCCTCCATGTCGACGACCTGGCCGACGCGTGTGTGTTCTTGATGGAGAACTACAGCGACGACTCGCACATCAACGTGGGTACCGGAGTCGATCTCAGCATCCGCGAACTGGCCGAGAAGGTGCGCGATGTGGTGCACCCCGACGCCGATTTGGTGTTCGACACGTCGAAGCCCGACGGCATGCCGCGCAAGGTGCTCGACGTCAGCCGTCTGCGCAACCTGGGCTGGTCGCCGTCGTACGACCTCGACTCGGGTATTCGTTCGACGTATCAGTGGTATCTCGAGCAGGTGTCGACCGCGGTCGGCCTGCGCGGAATCGACTGAGTCAGTTCACCTGGCGGGTCTGGCCGGCCCAGTAGGGCTCGCGCAGTTTGAACTTCTGCAACTTGCCGGTGGCCGTGCGGGCCAGGGCATCGCGGAACTCCACGCGCTTCGGGCACTTGTAACCGGCCAACTTGGTCTTGGCGTAGGCGATCACGTCGTCTTCACTGAGTGTCGAACCAGCCGACTTCACGACGAGGGCGAGCACCAGTTCTCCCCATTTCTCGTCGGGCACGCCGATCACGGCCACTTCGGCCACATCGGGGTGGCTGAAGATGGCGTCCTCCACTTCGATGGACGACACGTTCTCACCACCCGAGATGATCACGTCCTTCTTGCGATCGCTGATGGTGACGTAACCCTCGGCATCGATGCCACCGCCGTCACCGGTGTGGAACCAGGCCGGGCCGTTCGGGTCGTCGGCCGCCGCGTGAATTGCATCGTTCGTGGCCTCGGGTTGGTTCCAGTAACCCTCCATGATCACGTTGCCCCGCGCGAGAACTTCACCTTGCGGTGACGTGCGCAGTTCGACACCGAGAGCCGGCGCGCCGGCCCGCGACAACCTTTGCGCGCGCTCGGTGGGTGTGAGCGAGTCGAACTCGGAACGTGTGCGGTTCATCGTGAGGAACGGTGACGTTTCGGTGAGCCCGTACAACTGCGCGAATTCCCAACCCAGTTCGGTCTCCATACGTTCGATGGTGCGCGTGGGCGGCGGTGCTCCGGCCACGACCATGCGCACGCGATCGCGGCCCGGAATCGGACCGTTCCATGTGGCGGCGGCATCGAGGACGGCGTTCACGACGGCCGGCGCACCGCACAACATCGTCACGCCGTGCGAGTCGATACGGCGCAAGATCTCGGCCCCGTCGACCTTGCGCAGAATGATGTGGCGTCCACCCATGCCGGTGACCGCGTACACCATTCCCCAACCGTTGCAGTGGAACTGGGGGAGTGTGTGCAAGTACACGTCGCGATCGTTCACACCCATCTGCCACCCGAACGTGGCGGCGTTGAGCCACAGATTGCGATGCGTGAGTTGCACTCCCTTGGGGCGAGCAGTCGTGCCACTCGTGTAGTTGATGGTGGCGGTGGCGGTTTCGTCGGGAGTCCACGGCTTCGGCTCGACGCCGAAGCGCATCAACGCATCGTCGGCATTGCGACCGATCACGAACTTGTGCTCGCACTCGACCGACGACATCGCATCTTCCAATTCGGGGTCGACGAGCAACACGCGCGCGCCGGAGTGTTCGACGATGTACTTCACTTCTTCGGCGACGAGCCGGAAGTTCACCGGAACGAGAATGCGACCCGACCCCGACACACCGAAGAAACTCGTGAGCAGCCGCGCCGAGTTGTGGCTCACCATCGCCACTCGTTCGCCTACTCTGATTCCGAGCGCGTCGAGTCCGGCCGCCTGTGCGCGCATGCGCTCGCCGACCTGGCGGTAGGTGAGCGATCCCCACGATTCGGCCGGTTGGTCGGGTTCGTCCACCACGGCCACGCGATCGGCGTAGAGGAGCTCGGCGCGGCGAATGTGGTCGTTGATCGTCAGGGGCACGTGCATGCCGACAGAGTAGGCATCAGTGGTGCTCTCTTCTCTCGCCGATCATCACCCGGTCTGCACCAGCGTCGCCGCCACCCGGTACCCTCGGTACCGACCATGACCGAGCCCGCCCCCCGACAGGGATCTCCTCGCGGTCGTCGGCGCCGACGTCATCCAGACGACAGTCCAGCCCCGACGTCCACGCAGCCCCTCACCTCCATCAACGTCCTGCCCCCGGTGCCCACCCCCACCGGCTTCGCCGTTCTCGGTGTTCCGCACGAAGTCGACGCCGGCCTGGCCGCGGCCGGTTTCGCTCAGCCGTTCGCCATTCAGAAAGAAGCCATTCCGGTCGCGCTGAACGGTCACGACGTCTGTGGTCGGGCCAAGACCGGTTCGGGCAAGACGCTCGCGTTCGGTGTGCCGATGTTGTCGCGCATCTCCGAGCGGGCCGAACCCTTGCGTCCGCTCGGTTTGGTGCTCGTGCCCACACGCGAACTCGCCATTCAGGTGGCCGAGGTCATCGAACCGGTGGCACGTCATTCGGGTCGCCGAGTTCTCCCGGTGTACGGCGGAGCGAGCCGTCACCATCAAGTCGACAAGTTGAAAGTGGGCATCGAGATCGTCGTGGCCACTCCGCTACGTCTCATCGACTTGTTGAAGTCCGACGAGATCGACGTGTCGGGTGTCGAAGTGGTGGTTCTCGACGAAGCCGACCGCATGGCCGACGACGGTTTCACTCCGCAGGTCGAATGGATCCTGCGCCGCTGCACCGGTCGCAATCAGACCATGTTGTTCTCGGCCACCCTCGACGGCGACGTCGGCCACTTGATCCGCGCCTACCTGAAAGATCCGGTGGAGGTCGCGATCGACGCCGCCACCGACACCGTGGGCACGATGCATCACCTGTGGCTCGCGGTGCACCACATGGACAAGGACAAGGTCGTGTCGGCCATCGCACGCGGTGCCGGCAAGACGGTGGTGTTCTGCCAGACCAAGCGCGTGTGCGATCGAGTGTCCGACAATCTTCAGGCGCTCGGCGTGAACGCGGCCGCCATTCATGGTGATTTGCCGCAGCCCGCGCGTGAGAAGGCCCTGCGTCGATTCGCCGAAGGTGACCTGAAGGTGTTGGTGGCCACCGATGTGGCGGCGCGTGGCATCGACATCGACGACATCGCGGCCGTCATCCATTACGAGCCGGCCAAGGACAACAAGGACTACTTGCACCGATCGGGCCGCACGGCGCGCGCGGGTCGTGACGGTTGGGCCGTCACGCTGGTGGAGTACAACCAGCACACGCAGGTGACGATCCTTCAGCGCACCATGCGCATGCCCATCACCAAGCCGATCGAAGTGTTTAGCAACGATCCGATGTTGCTGAACCTCGGCGAGTTCCTCACCGACTGATCGCGACGCGGCGCGGCACGCGCCGAATCAGAAATGTGTCAGGCGCCGAGCCAGGCCGGCCGCTTCTTCTCGAAAGCGTCGATCTCGCTCGCGTGCTGCATCGTGATACCGATGTCGTCGAGTCCGTTCAGGAATCGGTGTTGGTTCTGCGGTTCCATCGGGAACGACTCCTTCACACCGGCCGCCGGCACTTCCACCACCAGGTGCTCCATGTCGACCACGATCGAGGTGGACGGGTCGGCTTCGATGGCGGCCCACACCTTCTCGACGCTGTCGAGACCGAGGGCGACCGGAACGAGACCGTTCTTCGTGCAGTTGTTGCGGAAGATGTCGCTGAAACTCGGCGCGATCACGGCGTCGAATCCGTATTGCTGAATGGCCCACACCGCGTGTTCGCGGCTCGAACCGACGCCGAACGACGGCCCGGCCACCAGGATCGACGCACCGGCGTAGCGCTGATCGTTGAGAACGAAGTCGCGGTCGTCGCGCCAGGTGGCGAACAGACCGGCTTCGAATCCGGTGCGCTCGACACGCTTCAGCCATTCGGCTGGGATGATCTGGTCGGTGTCGACGTCGCTACGGCGCAACGGAATTCCGCGCCCGGTGAGTACTCGTACGCTCTTCATTGTTCGTCTCGTTTCGTTCGGTTCGGCCGATGTCAGTTGAGGTCGGATGGGGCGGCGAAGCGGCCCACCACAGCGGTGGCGGCGGCCACGGCCGGGGACACGAGATGTGTGCGTCCACCGCGACCCTGACGGCCCTCGAAGTTGCGATTGCTCGTACTCGCCGAACGTTCGCCCGGTGCGAGCTTGTCGGGGTTCATGGCCAGGCACATCGAACATCCGGGCTCGCGCCACTCGGCGCCGGCCGCGGTGAAGATCGTGTGCAGTCCCTCGGCCTCGGCTTGTTGCTTCACGGCGTGGCTCCCCGGAACCACCAGCGCGCGCTTCACCGAGACCTTGCGACCGGCCAGAACATCAGCGGCGGCACGGAGATCTTCGATTCGGCTGTTGGTACACGACCCGATGAACACGGTGTCGACGGCGACATCGCGAATGCGCTGTCCGGGGGTGAGGCCCATGTATTCGAGCGCGCGCACCACGGTCTGACGCGTGGTGGCGTCGGCGAAGTCGTCGGGTGACGGAACGTTGGCATCGATACTCGCCACCTGACCGGGGTTGGTGCCCCAACTCACGTGCGGCGAGAGCGCGCCGGCGTCGAGCGACACGTCCCTGTCGAAGCGTGCGCCGGTATCGGTGGCCAATGCGCGCCAGGCGTCGAGGGCCTGCTCCCACTTCTTGCCCTTCGGCGCGTGCTCGCGACCTTCGAGGTACGCGAACGTGGTGTCGTCGGGTGCGATGAGTCCGGCCTTGGCACCGGCCTCGATGCTCATGTTGCACACCGTCATGCGACCTTCCATCGACAACGCGCGAATGGCCGAACCGCGATACTCGATCACGTGGCCGATGCCGCCGCCGGTGCCGATCTTGCCGATCACGGCGAGGATCACGTCCTTGGCCGTGACACCGGCCGGCAACGTGCCGTCGACGTTCACCGACATCCACTTCGGTCGGCTCTGCGGAAGAGTCTGCGTGGCGAGCACGTGTTCGACTTCGCTGGTGCCGATGCCGAACGCGAGTGCGCCGAACGCACCGTGCGTGGCGGTGTGGCTGTCACCGCACACGATGGTCATGCCGGGAAGTGTGCGACCTTGTTCGGGTCCGATCACGTGCACGATGCCCTGGCGCGCGTCGCCCATCGAAAACAGCTCGAGTCCGAATTCGTTGGCGTTCTTGCGCAGCACCTCCACCTGCTTGGCCGAGATCGGGTCGGCGATGGGGAGGTGGATGTTCTCGGTGGGCACGTTGTGGTCTTCGGTGGCCAGCGTGAGGTCGGGGCGCCGCACCGGACGACCCGACAGACGCAGTCCGTCGAAGGCCTGCGGACTGGTGACCTCGTGCAGGAGATGAAGATCGATGTAGAGCAGGTCGGGTTCGCCGGGTGCCGAATGCACCACGTGGGCATCCCACACCTTCTGCGGGAGGGTGGTTGGTTGGCTCATGGGTTCTCCCTCGTCCCCACCGCGAGCCTCGTGGGGAGTCTCACATAGTGGGATAGACTTCCTGAATCATGGACATGGTATCGGGGGTCGGAGTACTCGACAAGGTCGCCACGGTGTGGCGTGCCCTCGAACGCGCCGGGTCGTTGTCGTTGGCCGATCTCACCGCGGCCACCGGCATTCCGCGGGCCACGCTGCACCGTCTGGCCGTGGCCATGGAGAGCCAGGGTCTGCTCCGACGCGACCCGCAAGGCCAGTTCTGCCTCGGTTGGTGGCTCGTGTCGCTCGGCCACTCCGCCGAGAACGCGTTTCCGTTGGTGGCGTTGGCCCGACCGATCCTCGAACGTCTGCGTGACACCACCGGTGAGAGCGTGCAGTTGTACGTACGCGAGGCCGACGCGCGCCGTTGCGTGGTGTCGCTCGAATCGACCCACGGTTTGCGCTGGATCGTGCCCGAAGGAGCACTGTTTCCGTTGTCGGCTGGTTCGGCCGGACACGTGCTCGATGGCGCGGCTGTCAACAAGCGCGGATGGGTCGCGAGTGTGGGTGAGCGTGAAGCCGGTGTGGCCTCGGTGAGTGCACCGGTGCGAACTCGTGACGGTGTGGTGCGCGCGGCCGTGAGTCTGAGCGGACCGATCGAACGAGTGTCGGCCGACCCCGGCAAGAAGTACGGATCGGCCGTGGTGGACGCTGCCAGCGCGTTGGTTGCTCTCATTGGTTGAATCGACTTCATCGACCAACCCGGCTGCGTCGACCGACCCGACTCCGTGGCGAGCGTCGGACGCTCACACTCGCCGCATGTCCGACACCCGTGTCACTCCCTTGTCGATCGCCGAATGGGTCGACTCCGATCTCCACGAATCACTGGCCGAGACCATGCGCTATCGCGCCGCCCGCGTGTTCGCGGTGCGTTCCGATGGCGCCCTTCTCGAACGCGAACTGGTCGACAGTGACGCCGATCCGTATCGCTTGCTCACCCGAATTCCGGTGTGGCGACCGGTCGATGCCTTGTGCCTCGTGATGACAGGTTGGATGTCGCGTATCGACGTCGACGACGATCACCGTGACGATCACCGTGACGAACTCGATGACGAACTCGACGCATTGCTCGACGATTCACGTGAGCGGGTGCGGGTCACCGCGGCCGTCAACGATCAGGGCGTGTCGGTCGTGGTCCGACGCTGGGATCTCGAAGGCCAGACCGATTCGTTCGCCGATGGCGGCGAGGGAATCTTCCCCGAGGCGCTGCGTGTGTGGTGGACGGCGTTCGACGCGGTCAGAAGGCAGCCAGAAGGTCGATGACCACGATGACGTCGGTCTTCTCGGGAAGTCCGATCTGCTGCTGACCTTCGGCGCCCCATGCTTCTTCGAACGGAATGTGCGCTTGGCGACGTCCGCCCACCTTCATTCCGTCGAGTGCGTCGAGCAGACCCGGCAAGGTACCGCCGTCTTCCAGATCGAACGTGACGGGCTGCGGATCCTTCCAGGTGCTCACGATCTGTTCGCCGGTGTCGGCGCGGAACGCGAGCAGTTGCAGCACGACGGTCATGCCCATCTCGGCGGCGGTTCCGGTTCCGTCCACCAGATCGGTGACGGCGAGTTCGTCGATGTTGTCGGCCGCGTCCACCGTGATGGTGGGCGCGTCATCGGCTGACGTGGCTGGCACCACGGCGACCGCATCCACCACGAACGAAATGGCGTCGCCGGCCTTGATGATGTCGCCGGCGCCGGTGTCGCCGTAGGCGAGATCGGCCGGAATGTCGAGCTGGCGACGGCCACCGGCCTTGATGCCCACGAGACCTTGTTCCCAACCCTGGATCACCGAACCCGAGCCGAGAGTGACGGCGAAGGGTGACTGACCGAAGTTGCCGTCGAAGCGTGTGCCGTCCTTGGTGAGCACACCCACGTAGAACACGAACACGGTGTCGCCTTCGGCCGCAGCCGCGCCGTCACCTTCGGTGACGTCGGTGATCACCAGTTCGGTGGGGAGCGTCGCCGGAAGACTGACCGTGGGCTCTTCGGCGTCGATCATCGGATCACCCGTGGTCACGTCGACGACCGATTCGGTGGAACCATTCGATGCGTCGTCGCCCGACGAGTCGCCACCGCACGATGCGAGAACGACGAGTGAAGCGGCGACGAGTGCGGAGTAGCGGCGTGACGACATTCGGCCGAGGTTACTGCCGTGACGCCGCCCAGTCGGCTTCGGCCCGACCCAGCGCGGTACTCGGAGCACCGTCGGCGAACGGCCAGAGTTCTTCGGCGATTCGTCGGTAATTGCCGGTCGCGCCGAGTTCGCCGAGGATCGCGTACAGGCCAAGGTTGATGCGCTGAATGAACACGAATGCTCGCGGCACCGTGGCGTACTGCGCGATCGGGCTCGAACGATCGAACGTGTGACGCACGATGCCCGATGCGTACGACGGGGTCCAGGTGATCTCACGATTCGCGCGCACTGGTTCGTAGAAGCGACCGAAGTACGTGCCCACGTCGTCGGTCTCGACCGGTGCGTCGAGTTTGAGCATTCCGGCGTTCTCGAGAACGTCGCGGAAGGTGGGAACGTCGTTCTCGTAGGCGGCCGACTTCACCATGGCGATGAACGTGGTCATCTCGTCGTCGGTGAAGTGCTTCACGAGTCCGTAGTCGAGGAAGGTCACGGTGCCGTCCTCGTGGAACACGTAGTTGCCCGGATGCGGATCGCCGTTGAACTTGTGCATGCCGTAGAGACTCCGGAACACGAAGCGGAACAACACTTCGGCGACCCGGTCGCGGTACTCCTGTGGCTGCTGTAGAACCCACGACCACGGCTGACCCACCACGAGTTCGGACGTGATCACGCGTGACGTGCTGAGCGACGGGACGACAGCGGGAACCTTGATGAACGGATGGCCACGGAACCAGTCGGCGAAGATCTGCTGATTGCGAGCTTCGGTGGTGTAGTCGAGCTCTTCGCGGACGCGGGTCTTGACTTCGTCGACCATCTCTGACGGGTCGAGTCCGCTGAATCCTTGTTGAAGGAGGAAGCCGAGCAGATCGGCGTTCTTCAGATCGGCGTCGATGGCCGCATCGACACCGGGATACTGAACCTTCACGGCCACCGCGCGCTCGGCCCCGGTGTCGGGGTCGATGATCACGGCGCGGTGAACCTGTCCGATGGACGCGGCCGCGATGGGCTCGGGATCCCATTCGACGAAGAGCTGTTCGGGTGGAGCACCGAGTTCGCGTTCGATGACGTCGGCCGCCAACGCGGCCGACATGGGCGGCGCACTCGATTGCAGTTGCGACAGAGCCGCGCGCAGGGGAGCGGGGAGACCGTCGTCGAGATAGCTCGCCATCTGGCCGAGCTTCATCAACGCACCCTTCATCTGACCGAGACGATCGGCCACCTGTGCGGCTGACTTCAGTTCTGTCTCGTGATCGATCTGGACACGTCGCTCGGCCGACGCGAAGAGTTTGCGCGCCGAAGCGCTGGCGTAGGTGGCACCGACGCGAACACCCAACTTGGCGAGTTCGCCGTTGCGCGCCGCCATCGATCCGCGTGTGATGGCCGACGGAAGGGGCGAACCGCGTCGCTTCCAGATCGACCAGCCGTACACCCCGCCGACCGCGATGGCCAGAGCGCCCAGGAGCTTCTTCACGAGCCTGCCCGATGCGGTGCGCGCCGCAACACCGATGCGACGGACCCGATGATCAAGTCGGACATACGGTCGTGATGCGCGGCGATGGCGTCGTGCTCGGCGTCGATGCGCACCGCATCGGCATCGGGGATACTCGTGAAGAGTTCGAGTTGCCGATAGGCCGGCACCACCGGATCGCGCAGAGTGATCACGTGCGACGTGGGTACGTCGATGTCGGGCAGCCATTCGGTGGCCGAGAACGACCCGATGGAATGTCCGGCCTCGAGAATCATGCGCCAGTCGTGTTGAGCGACCTGACTCATGGCCCAGCCACCCCAACTCTCGGCCTTGCGCCGCAGGAACACGCGCTCGGTGATGCGTTCCTTGGTGGCGCTCGGAGTGAGACGAGCAACTGCACTCAGGCCGGTGAGGCCGAGAAAGCTCATGCGCTCGGCCCGACTGTGTCGGAAACTGCCGGCCGTCGCGCACAGAACCAGTCCGCGCACGATGGGACGGTGACGGCGCCACATGAGGAGAGCGATGGGTCCGCCCATCGAGTAGCCGACCGGAATCACCGGGCCGAGTTCGAGTTCGTTGACGAGACAGGCCGCATCGTCGGCGCAGTCGGCCAGGCGGAACGGTTTGCGCGAGCGAATGCCGCGGCCATGGCCACGGTGGTCGAGGGCGACGATCCGGAAGTGCTCACCGAGTCGCTCGTAAGCGCCGAACCAGTTGAGATCGGCGGTCGCCGTCCAGCCGTGCAGCAACAGCAACGTGGGCGCGTCGGGGCTCGGGCCCGGAAGTTCGCGAACGAACGTGGTGCCGCGACCCGGAAGTTCGATCTCGCGCCCAGGCGGGAGCGGAGGTGCCAGCGGTTCGCTCTGCCGAGTGGGCGATCCGTTGCTCACGGGAGTTCGACGCTGACGATCACGACGCTGAGCGTGTGGCCGTTGGGCGTCGTGTACGAGCACGTTTCGTTCACGCGCTTGCCGGTGACCGCTTTGCCGAGCGCCGACTCGGGCGTCATGGTGGCGGCACCCTCGAAGCGCTCTTCGTGCGAACCGAAGTAGTAGGTCTCGGGTTCGTCACCGTCGATCGACAGTGTGACGAGCTTGCCCGGACCCACGACGTCGCCGTCGTCGGCTTCGACGATCTCGTAGTTCTCGAGAATGGATTCGAGGTGGCGAATACGGCCTTCCATGTGACCCTGCTCGTCCTTGGCGGCGTGATAGTCGCCGTTCTCGGAGAGGTCGCCGAGTTCGCGGGCTCGTTCGATCTTGTTGGCCACGTCGATGCGACCGCGGGTCGTGAGATCGTGGTGTTCGGCCTGGAGACGCTCGAATGCCGACTTGGTGAGGTGATGGACCTTCGCCATGTCTCCCAGGGTAACGGTGGTTCTCCGGGGTTGAGACGGCGGGGCGGGAATGGCCGCCTACTCGTGTACGCCCGTACGATGTGTCCTCTATGACGCACAAGTTGGCAGTGATCGGCGGCGACGGCATCGGACCCGAAGTGACGGCGGTCGCTCTCGACGTGGTGCGGGCAACGGGTGTCGACATCGCCACCACCGATTTCGATCTCGGTGGTGCTCGTTACCTGCGCGACGGCGAGGTGCTGTCGGACGCAACTCTCGACCAGTTGCGCGCCTTCGATGCGATTCTTCTGGGCGCCGTCGGCACACCCGCGGTGCCGCCCGGTGTCATCGAGCGTGGTCTTCTCCTCAAGATGCGCTTCGAACTCGACTTGTTCGTGAACCAACGGCCGTTCGTGGGTACCGCACCGGGCCACTCCAAGCCGCACGACTTCATCGTGATCCGCGAGAACACCGAAGGCCCGTACGTGGGTGAGGGTGGTGTGTTGCGACGCGGCACCCCGAACGAAGTCGCCACTCAGGGCAGCGTCAACACGCGGTTCGGTGTGGAGCGGTGCATCCGCTACGCGTTCGAGTTGGCGTCGCAACGCGAGCGCAAGCACGTGACCCTCGTGCACAAGACCAACGTGCTCACGTTCGCCGGCAACCTCTGGGAGCGCACCTTCAACGAAGTGGCCGCGCAGTACCCGGGTGTGGGCACGGCCTACAACCACGTCGACGCCGCGTGCATCTACTTCGTTCAAGATCCGCATCGTTACGACGTGGTCGTCACCGACAACTTGTTCGGCGACATCCTCACCGATCTGGGTGGTGCGGTGTCGGGCGGTATCGGTCTGGCGTCGTCGGCCAACCTCAATCCGGCGCGCACCGGTCCGTCGATGTTCGAGCCGGTGCACGGTTCGGCGCCCGACATCGTGGGCACGGGTAAAGCCAATCCCACGGCCGCGATCTTGTCGGCGGCTCTCATGCTCGATTTCCTCGGTGAGTCGTCGGCGGCCGATCGCATTCGCGCGGCCTGTGCCAAACCGGCCAGTGGTTCGACCACCGACATCGGTCGCACCATCATCGGACGTCTCGCTCGCTGAGCAGTATTCACCGTGCTCGTCGGTCCCGCCAGGGGATACCGTGACGGCCACTACTCGAACGGAGAAGAAGATGCCCACCCTGATCCCGACACCCAAGATCTGGATGAACGGAAAGCTCGTCGACTGGGACCAGGCGCAGGTACACGTTCTCACTCACACGCTGCACTACGGCACGGGTGTGTTCGAAGGAATTCGTGCGTACGAAACCAAGAACGGCACGGCCATCTTCCGTCTGACCGAGCACATCGAGCGCCTGTTCCGCAGCGCGCACATTCTCGGCATGGAGATTCCGTATTCGGTCGACGAGTTGATCTCGGCCACCAAGGAGACCGTCGCCAGCACCGGCTTGGCGTCGTGCTATGTGCGTCCCATCGCGTACTACGGCTACGGCGAGATGGGTCTCAACACGCTGCCCTGCAAGGTCGACGTGGCCATCGCCTGTTGGCCCTGGGGTGCGTATCTCGGCGACGACGCTCTCTCCAAGGGTGTGCGCATGAAGATCTCGTCGTGGACTCGTCACGATCACAACACCATGCCGCCGGCGGCCAAGACGGTGGGCAACTACGTGAACTCGTCGCTGGCCAAAGTGGAAGCTCTCAAGGCCGGTTACGACGAGGCGATCATGCTCGCACCCAACGGCCTGGTGGCCGAATGCACCGGCGAGAACATCTTCGTGAAGCGCAACGGCATCGTGCTCACGCCGCCGTTGTCGGCGGGTGCGCTCGAGGGCATCACGCAGAACACGGTCATGACGCTGGCGCGCGATCTCGGGATCGACATGCGCGTCGACAACATCGCGCGCAGCGATCTGTACATCGCCGACGAGATCTTCGTGTGCGGAACCGCCGCCGAAGTGAGCGCCGTCAACTCGGTCGACGATCGCAAGGTTCCGTGCCCGGGTCCGGTCACCACCGAGATCGGTCAGCTGTACGGCAAGTTGGTGCGCGGCGAAGTGGCCAAGTACGAGTCGTGGTGCGAACTCGCCAAGTAACGAGCCCCCCAACCGGTGTTTTGGTGAGGATTTTTCACCTCTACGGTCAATTTTCCTAACCAGAAGACCGTTTGCGGGCGGCCAGACCGGCCAAACACTCGAACGCCAGACGATGGGCCACGTTCACGGTGAGTTCGCTCACGTCGTACGCCGGGGCGACCTCCACGATGTCGATGCCCACCACGTCGTGTTCGAGACACAGTGTGCGCACCATCCTCAGTAAGTCGGCTGCCACGATGCCACCGGGTTCGGGTGTGCCGGTGCCTGGTGCGTAGGCCGGGTCGAGGCTGTCGACGTCGATCGAGATGTAGAGCTTGTCGGCCGAGGCCAAGGCCTGGTCGACCGCCTCACGCATGACGGTCTGGAAGCCGCGCTCCCAAATGTCGTGCATGGTGAACCAGCGCATTCCTTGCGCGGCCATCCAGTCGAACACGTCCTTGGGTGGCCAGTAGCCGCGCAGACCCACCTGCACGAAGTGCGAGCCCGGAATGGCTCCACTCTCGATGAGGCGACGCATGGGCGTGCCGTGGCTGGCGAGATTGCCACCGATGATGTCGGCGGTGTCGGCGTGAGCATCGAAGTGCACCATGCCCACGTTGCCGTAACCATGAGCGGCCGCCACCGCCGTGGCCGACGGCCAGGTGATGGAGTGATCGCCACCGAGTACGAGCGGGACGATGTGGCGATTCGCCACTTCGGCGATGCGCGCCTTGATGTTGGCGTGGCTCAACTCGGTGAGTCCGTGCGGACAGTAGGCGTCGCCGAAGTCGACGACCTCGAGCCAGTCGAAGATCTCGATGCCGAGATCCATGTGGTACGTGCCGGGTTCGTAGGCCTGCGTGCGAATCGCGCGCGGGCCGAAACGCGCCCCCGGACGATTGGTGGTGGAGTTGTCGAACGGGGCACCGACGATGGCCACATCGGGTTGCCAGGTATCGAGATCGGATGGTTCGGTGAGGAATGGGCGCTGGCCGAAGGTGGACAGACCACCGAAGCTGTAACCGAGGTCGAGTTGCTCGCGAAGTCCGTCGGGAAGCTCGCGGCGTGGTGTGTCGCGCCCGTCGGCTGAGGCCATGCGCGTCACGCTACCGATACAAGACGAGAGCCCCGAGTGGTGCTGCCGGTTACCCGGCGCTCCATCGGGGCTCTCGAGATCGAGGTCATCCACCGGCGATCGATCGAGGGTTGTTACCCTTCGTTCGCTCACTTGACTCGCCCGTCGGAGTTGCCCCCGGCGGGCGAGTGCCATTTCAGGGTCCGATCCGTGTGCCCCGGAAGTTGCCCTCCGAGACCCCGAACCCACCGGCGCCCTCATGGTTGCCCACGGGTCGCCCGTGCGAACCTCCCCTTGCCCCTTCGGGAGGTCTCCCTCGCGAAGCGGCCGATCGGAGATCCAAATGTGTGTGCCGGGGTTGCCCCCGTCACCCACAGGACGTCGATGACCTCTCCCGAGCCGCTCGTGTGGTCGGGACCCACTAGAGGGCCGGAGCCCTACGTTGGATCTCGTCACCGTTTTCGTCCCGGTGAGAAGACTGTGCCATCCACATCAGTCCTGGTCAAGGGATATTTTTCTACTCACAGGGTTATCCCCTAACTTTTCCGTCAATCCACAGAAATCGGGGATTTGTTCACCGGTGATGCACACCGTTGCCCACAGGTCGTCCACAGACATTCGCGGGTCCGCGTTGACGCTTCGGCCGGCGGAACGGTTGACTGGAAGGCGATGAACGCTCTGTCTGCCTCCGCCGCCGTTGCGATCATCATTATTCGCTAGCGCACGGGGTCGTCCTCGTGCGCACACGCCGCCCAGTGGGCGGCGTTTTCGTTTTATCGCTCACGAAACGACCGCGACCAACCGATAACCACGACGAAGAGAAACGAAAAGGAATCATCGACATGAGCGACATGATCGAAGTCTTCGACACGACGTTGCGCGACGGCCTGCAAGTGGAAGGCGTGTCGGCCACGGTGGAAGACAAGCTCCGCATCGCCGAACAACTCGACCATCTCGGTGTGCACTTCATCGAAGGTGGTTGGCCCGGAGCCAACCCTAAGGACATCGAGTTCTTCGCGCGCGCCGCGCGTGATCTTCGTTTGTCCACGAGCACGTTGGTGGCGTTCGGTTCCACGCGTCGTCCGCGCGGCAAGGTCGACGACGACGCCACGTTGCGCAATCTGCTCGACGCCAACACCAGCGCGGTGTGCATCGTCGCCAAGAGTTGGGATTACCACGTACTCGAAGCGCTGCAGACCACGCTCGACGAGGGTGAGGCGATGATCGCCGACTCGGTCGAGTACCTGGTGGGCAACGGCCGTCGTGTTCTGGTCGACATGGAGCACTTCTTCGACGGCTACAAGCGCAATCCCGAGTTCGCGTTGCGGGCGCTCGAAGCGGCCATCGTCAAGGGTGCGTCGCACGTGGTTCTGTGCGACACGAACGGCGGCAGCCTGCCGCACGAAGTTCAGAACATCGTGGCCGACGTGAAGCGCCACATCGGAAACGACGCGGTGATCGGCATCCATTGCCACGACGACACCGGTTGCGCCGTGGCCAACTCGGTGGCGGCTGTGTTGAGCGGCGCTCGCCACGTGCAGGGCACGCTCAACGGTCTGGGTGAGCGCACCGGCAACACCAATCTCACCACCGTCATTCCCAACCTGCAGTTGAAGATGGGTTACGAGTGTTTGCCGGCCGGTCGCATCGAGCGCCTCACCGCCGTGAGCAATCACGTGGCCGAGGTCCTGAATCGTCCTCTCAACCCGCAGGCGCCGTACGTGGGTGCTTCGGCGTTCGCGCACAAGGCCGGCTTGCACGTGAGTGCGATCGCTCGGGCCAAGGATGCGTACGAACACGTCGACCCCGATCTGGTGGGCAACGGAACTCGCTTCGTCGTGAGCGAGATGGCCGGACGCGCGACCATCACCATGAAGGCCGACGAACTCGGCTTGCCCATGGATGGTCCGGCGGTCAACCAGGTGATCGACGACCTCAAGCGTCTCGAGCACGAGGGCTACCACTTCGAAGCGGCCGACGCCTCGCTCGAATTGCTCATGCGCCGCGCGACCGGTTGGGAGCAGTCGTACTTCCGTGTGGAGAGCATGCGCGTGATCACCGACGAAACGGAGACTGGTGCCTTCAGCACCGAAGCAACGGTCAAGGTGTGGGTCGGCCCGGAGGGTTCGGCCACCCGCCACGTGTTCACCGCCGAAGGAAACGGTCCGGTGAACGCGATCGACAAGGCCCTCCGCGCCGCGGTGATGCAGGCCTACCCGCAGATCGCGCGCGTGCACCTCACCGACTACAAGGTGCGCATCCTCGACGGTGCGACCGCAACGGGTGCGGTCACCCGCGTGCTCATCGACGCGAGCGATGGTGAGCGCACCTGGACCACCATCGGTGTGAGCCCCAACATCATCGAAGCCTCGTGGCGTGCCCTCGAGGAATCGCTGGTGTACGGACTCCTGCACGCTTCAAACTGACGCGTCGGTACAACTACGCTCCAGACATGGCTGCCCCCAAGCACGCGCCCACTCCGGTGCTCGACGACGTTCGTTCGTACGCATCGCCCGACTTCGTTCCGACTCCGTGGACACCCGATCGTCCCGGCGATCTCGAGGCCGGTCAGCCATCGGGGGAGCGCCTGGGTTACCAGGGGCCCGATCAGGGCTACGGACTCACTCTCGCCAACCGCTTTCGCTCGCGGCTGCACACGGGTGAGTTGTCGGCCGATGACGCAGTGCGCGGCTGTCTGAACATCGCGCTGCGTCGAGCGTCACTCTTCGGTCGTGCACCGGTCGTTCACGATCTCACGATCGCCTTCACGATGTGGGGTTTTCTCAACGCCAATCCGCCGGCCGATCTCGTGGCGCGTCGCGTCGAATTGTTCGAGGGGGTGGGTCACGTGCATCACTACAAAGAGGGTCGCCTCATCGCCGACCTCGTTCCCGAATCCACGTTGCGATCCACGCCGGCTCAGGTCGCCGCGGCGTATCCCGGTTCGTGGCGTCTGCTCACCGGCGCCTGACCAACTGTCCCGTCGGCGCACCAGCGTTTAGCCTGGGCGTGTGACCGACTACCGCGCACCTCTCCACGACATCGACTTCGTTCTCAATCGCGTCTGCGGACTCGATCAGATTCTGTCGTTGCCGGGCTACATCGAGGTCGATTCGTCGGTCGTGCGCGACCTCTTGGGCGAAGCGGCCCGGTTCATGGAAGAGAAGGTCGCGCCACTCAATCGCGTGGGTGACGTGCACGGTGTGAAGCGCAACGCCGACGGTTCCATCACCACCGCGCCCGGTTTCATCGAGGCGTATCAGGCGTACGTCGACGCCGGTTGGGGAGCGGTGCCGTTCGACATGGGCTACGGCGGTGGCGGATTCCCATGGATGGTCGGCGTGGCCCTGCAAGAAATCCTCACCTCGGCGAACATGGCGTTCTCCATGTGTCCGTTGCTCACACAAGGTGCGATCGACGCGATCATGCACCACGGCAGCGAAGAACAGAAGATGACCTACTTGCCCAAGATGATCACGGGTGAGTGGTCGGGCACCATGAATCTCACCGAACCCGATGCCGGTAGCGATGTGGGCGCGGTTCGCACGCGAGCGCTTCGTCAGGCAGATGGGTCGTATCTCATCACCGGAACCAAGATCTACATCTCCTTCGGTGAACACGACATGGCCGACAACATCGTCCATCTCGTGTTGGCGCGTACCCCCGATGCTCCGCCAGGCACCAAGGGCATCTCGTGTTTCATCGTCCCGAAGTTCCTCATCGATGCCGATGGCTCGCTTGGTCGGCGCAACGACGTCACGTGCGTGTCGGTCGAGCACAAGTTGGGGATTCATGCCAGCCCCACCTGTGTGTTGTCGTTTGGCGATCAGGGCGGCGCGGTCGGCTATTTGATCGGCGAAGAGAACCGCGGCATGCAGTACATGTTCACGATGATGAATCAGGCTCGGTTGTCGGTGGGTCTGCAGGGCCTGTCGCTCGGCGAGCGGGCGTACCAGCAGGCTCTGCGGTACGCGCGTGAGCGTCGTCAGGGCCGTGCCCCGGGTGCACCGGCCGGTGAGAGTTCGCCCATCATCGATCATCCCGATGTGAAGCGCATGTTGCTCACCATGAAGGTCACCAACGAAGCATTGCGTCGACTGACGTACTGGAACGCCGCGTGCATCGACGTGGCGAACCACCATCCCGACGCGACCGAGCGCGAGTGGGCCGCCGATCTGGCCGCGCTCCTCACCCCGCTGTCGAAGGGTTGGGGCACCGACATGGGAGTGGAGATGACGGGTATCGCCGTGCAGATTCACGGCGGTATGGGCTTCGTCGAAGAGACGGGAGTGGCGCAGCATTATCGCGATGCGCGCATCGCCACCATCTACGAGGGCACCAACGGCATCCAGGCCATCGACTTGGTGGGTCGCAAACTCGGCTTGCGTGGTGGTGAAGTCGTGAAGCGTCATCTCGACGCCATCGCCGAAACGGCCACACGACTGAGGAAGCATCCCGATCTGGTGGAATCGGCCAAGGCTCTCGAGACGAGTTTGCAGGCCACGCAGCGGGCGACCGAATGGCTCTTGGCTCACGCGACCGATCCGCTGTCGATGCTGTCGGGCGCGACTCCCTATCTGCGCATGCTGAGCACCGTCACGGCCGGCTTCCTGCTCGCCGAATCGGCATTGATCGCGCGTGAGCATGCCGCCGAGGTGGGCGACGCGGTGGTGGCCGAACGCGTCGCATCGGCCCGCTTCTTCTGCGAACAACTGATGCCAGCGTCCGACGGACTCGTGGGCGCCGTCACCGGTGACGCGCAGTTGTTGATGTCGTCGATCTGACGATCAGGCCGGTGCGTCGACGGCGTGCTCGGTGAGCGCGGCCAGATCGCAGAACTCGAGAGCCGACACGTGAGTAGCGGCGAGAACCACGCGCGGTGCGCGACCGGCCTCGTACGCCTCTTGCCAACGTGATGCGCACAGGCACCACTGATCGCCGTTGGTGAGGCCGGCGAATCCGTACTGCGGCATCGGTGTGCTGAGGTCGTTGCCGCGGCTCTTGCTGAACGACAAGAACTCGTCGGTCATGATCGCGCACACCACGTGCATTCCCGGGTCGTCACCGCGCGATTCGCAGCAGCCCGTGCGGTAGTAACCGGTGAGCGGATCGAACGAACACGGAAGGAGTTCGCCGCCGAGGACGTTGCGCTGGGTCACGGCGACAGTGTGGCTCAGGAGACCGAGACGTCGAGAAGTTGACCGATGAGGTACGTGACACCGCAGGCCACCAGCAGGATCAAGACCTGCCGGAGCGAACTCCAGGCGATGCGTCTCTCGGCGAACTTGCCGATCACGGCACCGACGATCGCGGCCGCGAACACACCGATGATGATCGACGCGTAGCGCGCACCGGTTCCTTCGCCGATGAACCACGGAATGACGGGTAGGATCGAGCCGAAGAGGAAGCACACGAGCGACAGAGCGGCCGCCAGCCAGGCCGAAGGAAGCACACCCGGGTCGACACCGAGCTCTTCGCGTGCGTGCACCGCGAGGGCCGCTTCGGGGTCGTTCATCACGTCGGCCGCAGCCGCGGCGGCTCGCTGCGGTTCGATGCCATGACTTTCGTAGATCTTGGCCAACTCGTGTGTCTCGGCGGCTGTGTTGCTGTGCAACTCGCGGCGTTCGATGTCGAGTTCACGCGTGATGAGTTCGTTCTGAGCCGACACGGAGATCCATTCGCCCGCGGCCATGCTCGCGCCGCCGGCGATGGCACCGGCGAGTCCGGCCAGACGCACCAAGGTGGAGTCGACACCACTTCCGGCGAATCCGATTACCAACGACACGTTGGACACGAGGCCGTCGCTGATGCCGAAGACGGCGGCACGTGCGAGCCCACCGGCCACACTGCGGTGACCCGGATGCTGTTCGGCGCCGGTGGTGAACGAGTGTCGACCCATGAGGTCGACGCTACTGCCAATGGCGTCACCGGTAGCGTGTGACGCGCATGACGTCGCTCGTTTCTTTCGTATGGTGTGCTGCGCAGTGTTAGGCGCGCCTCGCTTCCGTTTCGCGCCGTCACCCACCGGTTTCTTCCATGTCGGTGGTGCGCGCACCGCGCTCTACAACTGGGCGTTGGCCAAGCGAACCGGTGGCACGTTCGTCCTGCGTATCGAAGACACCGATGAGGCCCGCAATCAGCCCGAGTGGACCCAGGGCATCATCGACGCGCTCGAGTGGATCGGTATCAGTCGCAACGACCCCGCCTTCGAGGGCCCGTACTTCCAGAGCCAGTACGCGAGCGAGCACGTGGCCGCGGCCGAGCGTCTGCACGCGGCCGGTCAGGCGTACTACTGCGATCTCACGCCCGATCAGATCCAGGAGCGGGCCAAGCAGTCGGGCAAGCCGGGTTACGACGGGTATTCGCGCGATCGTGGGTTGGGCCCCGGTCCGGGTCGCGTTCTCCGTTTCCGTGTGCCCGAGGGCGTCACGGTCGTGAACGATCTGGTACGCGGTCGGGTCGAGTTCCAGAACGACACCATCGAAGATTTCGTTCTTCTGCGTGGCAACGGTTCGCCCATGTTCTTGCTCGCCAACGTGATCGACGACGTGTCGATGCGGGTGTCGCACGTGGTGCGCGCCGAAGAGCATCTGCCCAACACCCCCAAGCAGCAGTTGCTGTGGGAGGCGCTCGGCCACGAGCCGCCGGTGTGGGCCCACGTTCCGGTGCTGGTGAACGAGCAGCGCAAGAAGTTGTCGAAGCGTCGCGACAAGGTGGCGCTCGAGCAATACCGCGCCGAGGGTTACCTGGCGTCGGCGATGATCAACTACCTCATGACCCTCGGCTGGGCGCCGCAAGGCGAGACCGAGATCGTGCCCTGGTCGACCATTCAGGACAAGTTCCGGTTGGAAGACGTCAACCATTCGCCGGCGTTCTTCGATCTCAAGAAGTTGGCCGCGTTCAACGGCGAGTACATCCGCGTGATGTCGCTCGACGACTTCATCGCGATGTGCGATCCGTGGCTCACCGGCCCCGACGTGCCGTGGACGGCTGCGCAATATCGCCCCGAGATCTTCCGCGCGTTGGCCCCGCTCGTTCAGACCCGCATCGTCACGTTGAGTGAGGTTCCGCAACTCGTCGACTTCATGTTCCTCGACGCTCCTCTCGTCGACGAGGCGTCGTGGTCGAAGACGTTCGGAACTGCAGACGGTGTCGCGATGCTGCGTTCGGGTCGCGATGCGTTGACGTCGTGCGACTGGAACGCCGAGGCGTTGAAGGGTGCGGTCGAGGCAGCCGGATCGACCCTGGGTCTGAAGTTGGGCAAGGCGCAAGCGCCCATTCGGGTGGCGGTCACTGGCCGAACCGTCGGTCCGCCGTTGTTCGAGGCGCTCGAATTGCTGGGTCACGATGCGGTGATGAAGCGGCTCGACGCCGCGTTGACCATTCTCGGGTGACATGACGCAACCCGCCGACGAGCCGTTGCTGTCGCCGCTGGTGTCGAGCGCCGACGACACGCCGGTCGGGGGAGTGGTGGTTCCGCAGTGGCGCCGTCGTATCCGGGTGCCGCGGTGGTGGCGACGCGGTGGCTGGCGACGCGTGGTGGGCAGTGCGCTGTGCGTTCTGCTCCTCGGTGTCGTGTATTACGCGGTCTCGCTGTTCCAGGTGTGGTCAACCGGTCGCGATCAGCAGGACCGTGTGGTGGATGCGATCGTGGTGATGGGAGCCGCGCAATACGACGGACGCCCGTCACCGCAGTTGCAGGCCCGCCTCGATCACGTGGTGGCGTTGTGGTCCACCGGAATCGCGCGCGTGGTGATCGTGACGGGTGGCAATCAGCCGGGCGACCGTTTCACCGAAGCGCAAGCGTCGCGTCGGTATCTCGTGAACAAGGGTGTACCCGAGGCGGTGATTCTCGCCGAGGACACGGGCCGCTCGTCGTGGGAGTCGATCACCAACGTGGCCGATCGTGCATCGGTGTGGGGAGTCGGCTCGGTGCTCATCGTGAGCGATCCGTATCACTGTTTGCGTGCGCGCTTGATGGCCGAAGAACTCGGCCTCACCGCGTATGTGTCGGCCACATCCACGAGTCCGGTGAAGGGCTGGACCGCGGCGCGCAAACACCTGGCCGAGGCGGCGGGTGTGGCGGTGGGCCGGATCGTGGGCTTCGGCACGTTGGAGAGCTGGATCGGGTGAGCCCGGTGGCGGCTGGCCGGGTCGCCACTACACTTCGGTTGCTCCTTGGGGAGTGGTGTAACTGGCAACACAGCAGATTCTGGTTCTGTTATTCAGGGTTCGATTCCTTGCTCCCCAGCCACAAACGATCGGGCCTCGTGCCCGGTCGTTCGCTTTTCAGCCCAGTCGCAGAGTTTCGAGAGGTTCGAGGCGCGCGGCGCGCGTCGCCGGGAACAGACCGGCCACCACAGAGATGGTGATGGCCAGGAGGACTCCGGCCGGCACGAGCCAGGCGGCGAGGACGAAGACCCAGCCCGCCAGCCAGACGCCCACGAGAATCGCGAGCACGCCGAGTAGAACTCCCATGATTCCGCCGATGATTCCGACGACGATGGCTTCGAGCAAGAACTGCATCGCGATGATCCGGCGGGTATGACCCAGTGCGCGCCTGATTCCGATTTCGGCCGATCGTTGGATGACCGAGATCGACATCACGTTCGCGATTCCGAGTCCGCCGACGATGATGGCGAGCAGACCCATCGAGACCACGATCAACTGGAGCTGGCGGTCACTCTCGGCGGCGAGTTCGAGGGCTTCGCTCTTGATCTCGGTGGAGACTTCGTCGGGTCCGCCGAGATTCACGGCCACCACCAACGCATCAGCTGTTTCTCTCTCGGCTCCCTCAGCGGTTCGGGCGTACAACTTGTTGGGAGCGATGATTCCGTCTTCGTTCAAGAAGTCGTCACCGGCCGTGCGGAAGGGAATGAAGACGGCGGTGTCGAAACCAGGCTCGAGTTCGACGCGCGACAGGACACCGACGACCGTGTAGGCGAGCCCGCCCAATTCGATGGTTCGGTTCTCTCCCGGAAGGTACGAGAACTCACGGGCCAACGACTGGCCGATCACCGCGGACCGCGCACCGGTCTCTTCGTCGAAGCGATCGATCCATCGTCCCGACACCAATTCGACCTCGAGAACGTCGGGAAGTGTGGAGTCGGCGGCCACCACCGGAATCGGCACGGTGTCGAACTGCTCGAGGGCTTCGGTGTACGGAGTGACGACGACATTGGCCAACTGACGCACGGCCGCTACCTTCTCGACGGTCCGAACCGTGAGCGTGCGCTTAACCGCATCTTCGGGAAGTGTCGGGTCTTCGCCGCCGAACGAACTGGCGGCTGACGCCTCCACCAAGTTGGTGCCGAGGTCGGCCACCTTGGCCTTCAAATCTCCCTTGGCCGAATCAGTGAGACCAACCGCGGCGATGATGGCGGCCACACCGATCATCGGACCGAGCAACAAGAGCAGGGTTCGGGCCTTTCGGGCAGCCAAACCGGTGAGCGCCACTCGGGCGAGATCGCGGAACTCGTTCACGGGACCAACACCTCGTCGTTCACGACTTGGCCGTCTCGCATGGAGATCTTGCGGGCCGCGGAATTGGCGATGTCGAGATCGTGCGTGACGACGACGACGGCGCGGCTCTCATCACGCAATCCCGACAAGATGTCCATCACCATGGCGGCGTTGTTGGAGTCGAGGGCACCGGTCGGCTCGTCGGCCAACAAGATGCGAGGTTCGGTGACAAGAGCGCGCGCGATGGCCACGCGTTGCTGCTCGCCACCAGACAACTGAACCGAACGGTGATCGTGTCGATGTGCCAGACCCACACGGGCCAACGCGGCCATTGACTTCTCCTTCACCTCGGCGGGTCGCAGCCCGCGATAGAGCAGAGCGGTTCCGACGTTGCCGAGCGCGTCGAGGTGGGGGATGAGGTGGAACTGCTGAAAGACGAAGCCGATGGACCGACCGCGAACGCGAGTGCGGGTCGCGTCGGCGACCGCTGTGACGTCTTCGCCCTCGACGAGGATGGTTCCTGAGGTTGGTACGTCGAGACACCCGAGCAACCCGAGCAGGGTTGACTTCCCGGAACCAGACGGACCGACGATCGAAACGAAGTCACCGGGGATGATGCGCAGGGAGACCGACCGCAGTGCCCACACGGTGGTGTCGCCGCTGCCGTAGCAGCGTGACACGTCGGTCAACTCCATGAACGGGGTCATGGCGTCTGTGCGACTCGGCCTTCGGTCTCCACGTCGACGATCACGAGTTCGTCGCCTCGCAGACCCGTCACGATCTCGGCCCACTCGCGGTCGATCAGACCGATCGTGATCGGTACGCGGGTAATCGTGCCTTGGTCGTTGACGACACGAACGACGTCCCCATCGGCTGTTCGCAGAACCGAGGCCACCGGCACAGCGAGAACATCGACGGCTTCGGACAACGTGACGTCGACGGTGACGGATGCGCCGTCGACACCGGCGAACTCGCCGCTCACTTGAACGGTTCCTTCGAAGATCTCCTCGCCGTTGGGGCCAAGGGTTGCCGACTCGTCGAGAGTGGCGATGGTCCCGCTCAAGATCTGATCACCAACCGTCAGGTCGACTTCGACCACCTGGCCGACTTCGAGTTCGGCGCGCTCGGCGGCACCGACTGTGAGAACGATCGTGAACGTCGACTCGCTGAGCGCGAGGATCGGGGTGCCGCGCACCAACTGATCGCCGACTTCGACGGCGACATCGCCGACCACGACGGGCCACTGAGCGACGAGCATGTCGGTGGGTTGAAAGACGACATCGTCGTCGAGGGCACGAACGGGGATCGAGGCACGATCGCTTCCGGCTCGCATGATCACCGTTCCGGTGAGGACCTGGTAGTCGACACCCGGGGTCGCGGTTCCAGCGATCTGGTAGTTGATCGAGGTGTTTTCAGAAACCGCCTCGTCGGCCACGATCACGAACGAACCCGAGCGGCCTTCCGAGAGTCGTCCACCCCCGGTGAGCGTGAGTTCGGGTGTCTCGCCACTGCGAATCTCCACCGAAGCGGTGGGCTGACTGCCTGGCACCGATGACGTTCGAATGTCGTTGGTCGTGGTGGGCAAGACGGTGAGGATGAGCGTCTCGCGGGTTTCGGAACGGCCGTCGTCGAGGATCTTGACGGGCACGTCGGTGCTCATGGTCCCGGCCCTGATCGTGAGTTGATCGTTGGTGGGCGTGACGAAGTCGACGTCGGGTTGGGCGGTTCCGCCGTACTGCAACTTGACGGTCATGTCGCGGTCGGCGGCTGCTGATGCTCGCAAGGTGAAGACGGTCGTCTTGCCCTCGTCGGTCTTGGTGTCGCCCGCCGTGATATTGATGGCCCGGGCACCACCGGCGGTGCCGTCCTGGACGACGAGCCGGATCTTGTTGCGGCTTCCCAGTTGGTAGTTGCCGCCGGTGCCCGTCATCACTGAGATGACGATCTCCTCGTCGCCCTCGAGGACGTCGTCGGTGTAGGTCTTCAGATCGAACGAGGTGAATTGCGAGTTCGAGGGCATGATCACGGTGCGCGGCGGTCGTTCATAATCGGTCCCTTCGGTGGCCGTACCACTGATCGAGAAGTCGATCGTGAGATCTTCGGTGAGGCGTGTGTCGGAGGTGAAGCCGATCGTGGTCGACTCACCCTCGACTGTTCGGTCGCTCGAATAGGAGATCGAGATCTTCGGGCCGGTTGGAGCGAAGCTCGGGCGTCCGCGCAGGCTTTGTGGCTCGCTCGGAACGATCGTGAAGGCCGCCGAGTTGGCGCGACCGACTGTGTAACCCGACGCGTTCGGAAGAAGAGTGGCCGTCACGGTCTCTTCCGTTTCGGCGGCGATGGTGCCGTAGCCCTGCTCGTTCTGCCATTGCGCCAGAGCGGTTCGTGTCTCCTCGGTGAAGAGAGTGTCGACATTGCTGATCTCGTAGCCGAGCTCGACGAGAATCTCCTCGAGTTGTTGAACGTCGCGTCCCTCCGATCCAACTTGAAGTGTTCGGTAGAAGGCGAAGTCGCCGTTGACGGCGACGGAGGCGCGACCATCGATCGCGAAGACACGGGTTCCGGCTTCGATGGACTGCCCCTCTTCGACACCGAGCTCGGATACGCGTCCGTCGAGAGGGGAGAGAACGCGAAGGATCTCGTCGCGGCGAACTTCGCCGTTCACCGTGAGGATGTCGGAGAGTGTGCGCCGCTCGACCGCGCGTGGAGTGATCAGCAGATCGTTGTCGGATGACGAAGAACTCGACATGCGACCCACGAGAACGGCCACCACGATCACCGCGACTGCGCCGGCGGCTGAGAGAACCTTCCGTTTCATCCTGCTCCGTTCTCGATGGCGTCATTGATGCCGGTTTCCGACAAGCACTGCTCGAGGTCTCGTTCGTTGAGTGTGCCGTCGGGACTGGCGAAGCGGGTCGGTGTGATGAGACCTTTTTCGTCGACACGTGAGTCGATGTTCCAGCCCCGCTTCTTCAGACATTCGGACAACAACTTGAATGCTTCGTTGCGCTGTTCGATTTGTTCGGGGGTCAGTTCGGCACGGGCGGTCGAGGCCTCGCGTAGGGCCTCGAGGATCTTGCTTCGGGCCGCGCACTTCTCGACGAGTTCGCGGTACTTCGGATCTTGGTAGGCCGGGTTGTTGGGATCCTGGAGGTTGCCACGAATCGTTTCACCCGCATCTTCGATGCACGACCGGAACTTCCCGAACGCATCGAAGAGTTTCAATTCGGGTGGCCGGTTGTCCTCATTGAGAGGAATGGTGTCGGCGGTGTCACTCGAATCGGGTGGCGTGCTGTTGTTCGGGTCGTCGGTGGGCAGCGTGGTGGCCGAGGGCGAGTACTCGGGGATCGACGAGCGCATGGCCACCACGTCGGCGGGGGACATGACCTGGATCGCGTCGAGGTCGCGCACGACGACGGCACCGTTTGCCGACGATCCGCAGGCGGACGCGATACCGATGAGAGCCAGAGCAAGGACGATCCCGCCACCACGTCGTTCCCCCATGGCTGCAGGTTAGGGCTGGTTGGGTCGGTGTGGCTCGGTCGGGGACCGGCGGTAGCGTTTTGGCCGCTACTTGCTCCCATCGTCTAGTGGCCTAGGACACCACCCTCTCAAGGTGGCGGCACGGGTTCGAATCCCGTTGGGAGTGCCAGTTGCTTGTGGATCTGGGTGAAGAACTCGCCGGATTCGCGTCGATTTTTCACCCAGATCCACGGGGTCGGGTTGACTACGGGGTGTGGTCGCCGAGGGAAAGCGCTCGTTCTGGTTGCACCAGGCCGCTGAGTACGTGATCGGTGGCGCTCTCGTTGCCACGGGACTTCAGTCTCCCGAGCCCCTCGTGCCCACCATGGTCGGCGCGTTGATCGCGTTGAACACCGCCTGTGCCGACGGGCCGCTCGGTGCGTTTCGTCGGGTATCGCGTCGACTTCACCGCATTCTCGATTGGCTCGTTCTCGCCGTGTCGATACTCGCTTCGGCCGTGTCGAACGTCGACGACGCGACACGCATCGTGATGATCATGATCGTCGTCGTGTTCGCGGTCGTCGTGTGGCGGACCGATTACTCGCCCAGGCAGCCACGCTCGGTTTCGTCCGATCCAAGTCGGGCTGACGATGTGGGCCGGCAGGCTGGCCGAGTGGCCGGACACGCCGCGGCCCGCGCGCGCGACAAGTGGCGCCGTTCCCGCTGAGCGACGTCGCATCGCCACTCGTAGGCTGAGGTCATGTCGTCAACGTTCGAACGCCCGGCCCCCGATTTGTCGAAGATCCTCACGGCCTGGGAGGAGTGGGAGAAGGGCGAGCAGAATCCCGGCAAGGTGCTCACGAACATGAAGACCGCTGGCCTGGCTGAAATCTTGCGCGAACTCGCCGAATCCGGCTGGAAGCCCGCTTCACGTTGATGACATGAGTGCCACTCGGCGCCCGGGTGGCACACAGCGCATTCCATCACCGGCGGTTCGCCGACCCGGTGGAAATCCCCTGTGGTCGTCCGCTTCCGCCTCGTTCGCGCTGGACGACGTCCTCGCGACGGTGACTCGACATCAGTCGGCACTTGCCGATTCGCACACCCCGCGCACGGACGAACGTGTGTCGGCGGTCCTGGTCGCTCTCGCCGATGGCCCGCACGGCGCCGAAGTGCTCCTGACTCGGCGTTCGGAGTCGTTGTCGAACCACAAAGGTGAGATCAGTTTTCCGGGCGGGCGAGTGGATGCTGATGAAGACGTCGTGTCGGCGGCGTGCCGTGAGGCGCGCGAAGAGGTGGGGCTCGATATTCACCCGGCGCGAATTCACGGTCGGCTGAATTCGTTGTCGACGTTCGTGAGCAAAAGCTACATCGTCCCGGTAGTTGCGACCGTCGATGCGAATCCTGTGTTGTCACTTCATGATGCCGAAGTCGATCGTGCGTTCTGGATTCCGTTGTGCGAGTTGGCTGCCCCCGATGTGTTCGAGTGGGAGTGGTGGTCGTTCAATCGATTGACCGACCCCGAGCGTCGGATGTTCTTCTTCTATCTGCACGACGAAACCGTGTGGGGTGCCACCGCCCGCGTGCTTCATGAGTTGCTGTGCGTGGTTCACGGCGTCGACCACCGCGAACCCCGCGTTTCTGGGTGAAGAACTCGCGCGAATCCGGCGAATTCTTCACCCAGAACACCGAGGATCCACACACGGGGTCAGGGGCCGCCGGCGATACGGACGGCACGGAAGAAGATCTCGGCCCACGACCGGCACGACACCTTCTGATCCATCGGCCGCACCGCACACGTCGCGGTCATGTCGCGCCTGAACTGCTCGTCGAACTTCCGCCGCATCGGCGCGCGCCACTCGCCGGGCAGCCGTTTCGCGTTGCGGTACGCGAAGTCGTGCCGCCGACACGGCAACGTGAAGTCGAACGACCGCCCCGTGCTGCCCACCAACGGTGCCGAGCACCAGTCGGTCGTCCAGTCGAACTGCGGCGGCTGTTGCCGTTCGGCCGCCACGGCGAACTGCAGCAACGGTGTGGCGAACACCAGACGATGGAAGTCGTCGACAGAATTCGTGACGACAGGGGGAGCGGCCAGGTGACTCGTGGCCGCCACGAGGATGGCCAGGGCCCAGCCCATGCGCTCCTCCGTTCGGTTTCCGGCCCGTGCCGGAGACCAAAGGTGGAGTCAGCACCGCCTCATCGGCGACGCGATCAGAGGATCAGGGTGTGATCAGAACTCGACGGAGTCGTTGATGCCGTTGACCAGAAGTGCCATCTCGACGGCACCCACCGCGGCTTCGTCGCCCTTGTTGTCGATACCGGGGCCCGAACGATCGATCGCTTGCTGATTGGTGTCGACGGTCAGAACGCCGAACATGATCGGCACGCCCGTGTCGATCTGCGCGCTCTGGATTCCGCGCGCGCACTCACCAGCCACGAAGTCGAAGTGTGCGGTGTCGCCACGAATGACCGCACCGAGGGTGACGACGGCGTCGTACTTTCCGCTGCGAGCGAGTGTGGTGGCGGCCAGCGGTACTTCGAAGGCACCGGGCACCCACACCTCGTCAATTCGATCGCGCGCGACCTGGCAGCGCTCGAGTCCGCGATACGCGCCGGCCAGTAATTCTTTGCCGATGTGATCGTTGAAGCGCGCGCACACGATCGCGATGCTCAGGCCTGAGCCATCGAACGAGAGCGCGTTGGCGTGGTTGAGGCGGGTCATGTCAGTTCGCTCCCTTCGGCGCCCTCGACGGCAGGTCGAGCAGGTGGCCCATGCGATCGCGCTTGGTCTCGAGGTACTTGATGTTCTCGGGCGTCGCGTGCGTGTCGAGTGCGACGCGATCGACCACTTCGAGTCCGTACCCCGCGAGGCCGCCGTACTTCGACGGGTTGTTGGTCATGAGGCGCAACTTCGTCACGCCGAGATCGGCGATGATCTGCGCGCCGATGCCATACTCGCGACTGTCGATGGGTAGGCCCAATTCGGTGTTGGCATCGACGGTGTCGAGACCCTTGTCCTGCAGCGAGTACGCGCGGATCTTGTGGCCGATACCGATGCCGCGCCCCTCGTGACCGCGCAGATACACGACGACTCCGCGACCGGCTTCGCCGATGAGACGCATGGCCGAATCGAGCTGCGGTCCGCAGTCGCAACGACGGCTACCGAACACGTCGCCGGTGAGGCACTCGGAGTGCACACGAACCAGAACCGGCTCTCCGTCGTCGACGTCGCCGATGCTGAACGACAGGTGTTCGATGTCGTCGATCTGGCTACGATACGCGGTGCAGGTGAACGTGCCCCACTCGGTGGGAACTTGGGCCTGTCCGATTCGCGTCACCAACTTCTCATGACGACGGCGGTGCTTGATCAACTCGGCGATGCTCGACAGCAGCAGTCCGTGTTCTTTGGCGAACTCGATGAGTTGCGGCAGGCGTGACATCGTGCCGTCCTCATTGGTGATCTCGCAGATCACTCCGGCCGGTTCGAGGCCGGCCATACGCGCGAGATCGACGGCGGCTTCGGTATGACCGGCTCGCTTCAACACTCCACCCTCACGCGCGCGCAAGGGGAAAATGTGGCCGGGTCGCGCAAAGGCTGCGAAACCCACCTGCGGATCGGCCAGAGCACGCAGAGTGGCCGCACGATCGGACGCCGAGATACCGGTGGACGTTCCTTCGATGAGATCGACCGACACGGTGAACGCAGTGCGGTGGCTCTCGGTGTTGTGCTCGACCATCAGCGGCAGACGCAGATCGTCGCAGCGCTCACCCGACAGCGGGGCCACCACCACTCCTGACGTGTGGCGCACGATGAAGTTGATCTTCTCGGATGTGGCGAACTGTGCGGCCATGATGAGATCGCCCTCGTTCTCGCGATCTTCGTCGTCGACCATCACAATTATCTCTCCGCGCCCGATGGCGGCGATCACGTCCTCGATGGGAGCGAACTCGAAATCAGTCATGACTACTCCTCACTATCGACGGATCGACGACGATCTCCAAATCGCCGCCCACCGGGGTGACGCGAACGAACCGTCCGCGCCTGAGATCTGCAATGGACGGCGCACCATTCCCGCTGAACAGAGGAGTGCCGTCGCTCCCGCCCATGAAGGCCGGGGCCAGGTAGGCGACGTAGCGGTTCACGAGCCCGCGGCGATGGAACTCGCCGGCCACGGCGGCGCCGCCCTCCACGAGCAATTGCACCACGCCGTCCGAGCCGAGTTGATCGAGAAGTGGCTCGAGCTCACCCGACCACTCGAGACATGGATGAACCTGAGCGTTCTTCGGAGCCGAACCGAGCACCACGCGACGCGGCGATCGACCGGGCACGAGGCGGGTGGTGAGTGACGGATCGTCGGCGCGCACCGTGCCCGCACCCACGAGGATCGCATCGCTCTCGGCACGCAACTGATGCGCCGCACGGCGGGCTTGGTCGCCGGTGATCCACTGACTCGTACCGTCGGCTGCGGCGGTGCGGCCGTCGACGGTGGCGGCCAACTTCACGATCACGAAAGGGCGCCCCGTGCGTCGATGATGGAGATAGGGGAGCAGTTGCTCGGTCGCTTCATCGGAACAACAGCCGACGTCGACGGTGATACCAGCCGCACGCAAGGCGGCGAAACCGTTTCCAGCCACGTTCGAGTCGGGGTCTTCGAGCGCCGCTACAACTCGCGACACGCCCGCCTCGAAGAGTGCGTCGAGGCACGGTGGTGTGCGGCCATGGTGGCTACACGGCTCGAGCGTTGTGTACACGGTCGCGCCGCGCACATCGGCGCTGGCAGCGCGCGCCGCATCGAGCGCGACGCGTTCGGCGTGGCGACGACCGGGCTCTTCGGTGGCCCCGTCGAACACGCGTCCATCAGTGGTGACGATCACGCATCCGACCCACGGATTCGGCGACGCGACGGTGCGCGCCGTTGCGGCGGCAGCCAGTGCCCGTTGCATCATCGTGTGGTCGGTCATGTGTGGTCTCCGGCTCGTGCGAGACGAGACGGAACGCTACGACCGACCGAGCAGGCTCGGCCAGCAGTGACGCACCCGTGCTCCCATCCGGACTCTGACCGTCGGCTCCGGAATTTCACCGGATCGGCCCGGCGTCGACATCGCTGCCGACTCCGGGTTCGCGGGCTCTCACCGCCGGTTGGGACTTTCACCCACACCCCGCACGAGGTGGTTTCAGTTGTCCGGCCAGCCTACGCGTGAACCCGCAGTAATTCCCACGCCTCGGCCACGTGATGTCGCTCGGTCGTGCGACTGCCGATGGAGACGCGCAGAACGCTGCGGTCGCCCAGCACCGTCCGGGTGAAGAGTGCTTCGCGCGTTTCGTTGGCCCGTTCGACGAGGGAGTCGGTGGCTTGATCACCGGCCCGCAGGCGCAGACACAACAGATTGAGTGGATGCGGGGCGACGATCTCGAAGCGATCGTCGGCGGCCACCCACGAGGCGAGTTCTTGCGTGAGGCCCACGTGACGACGGATCATCGACCGGAAGTAGTCGATGCCCTCGGCGCGTATGGCGAACCACAACTTCAGCGATCGAAAGCGACGGCCGAGCGGAATCTGCCAGTCGCGGTAGTCGATCGCTTGGCCCGACTGTGCAGCGGCCGAGCGGAGGTACTCGGGGAGGATGCTGAGTGCACCGAGCAACGCGGTGCGGTCGGCGACCCAGAAGAGATCGCAGTCGAAATTGACGCCCATCCACTTGTGCGGATTGGTGCAGTAGCTGTCGGCCAGTTCGAGACCTTCGTTCACCCATCGGTGCTCGGGGGCCAGAGCCGCGATGCCGTGCATCGCTCCGTCGACGTGCAGCCACATTCCGTGTCGCCGTGTGATGGGGGCGATGTCGGCGGTGGGGTCGAAGGCACCTGATGAGGTGGTGCCGTGAGTGGAGCACACCCAGAAGGGAACGAGTTTGTTCGCACGGTCGGCTTCGATCATTCGCTCGAGTTCGCTCACGTTCATTGCGAACGACTCGTTGTGGGGAACGACGCGCACACGATCGGTGCCGATTCCGGCGATGCGTAGACCCTTCTCGATACTGGAGTGAGCCTGGGACGTGCAGTACGCCACGAGTTTGCTCGTATTGCCGTCGGTGTTCACGCGTCCGCTGGTGATGCGGTGTCGCGCGGCGAGGATGGACGACAGCGTGGCTTCGCTGGCCGAACCCTGAATCACTCCGCCGCCGTTGTCGGATGTCGATCGAAACTGAGCCGGCAGGTCGAGCAACTCGTGCATCCAGTCGAGCATCAAGGTTTCGACTTCGGTGCAGGCCGGTGACGTGACCCAACTCATGCCCTGGACACCGAGACCAGCCGTCAAGAGATCGGCCAGGATCGACGGGTACGACGAATTGCCGGGGAAGTACGCGAAGAACTTTGGGTGCTGCCAGTGGGTGAGGCCGGGCATCACGATGTCGCGCACGTCGGTGAGGATCGCGTCGAACGGTTCGGGAGAACTCGGGGGATGCTCGGGAAGACCGCGTCGAACGTCACCGGGTTGCGCGTCGGACGTGACGGGTCGTGCGTCCAACGTTTCGAGGTAGTCGGCGATTATGTCGACCACGGCTCGACCCTGGGTCCGGAATTCTTTGGCGTCCATGTTCGTCACGCTAGTGATGCAGGGCTACCTTGCCCGCATGGACAAGCACCTCGATCCGACGCGCTTTGCGGTGCATCGCTCGAACGCGCGCGGATTCGACCAGGCCTTCGTACTCGAGCGTTCTCGTCGGGGCACGCCGGGTCCGGCTTTGGTGTGCGTGCACGGTTGGCCCGAGTCGAAACGGATTTTCTGGAAAGTGATCGAGCCGCTGGCCGCTGCTGGCTTCGACGTGATCGTGCCCGACCTGCGCGGGTTCGGCGACAGCGGGCTCGCCGCCGATGGCCTCTACGACACTCCGTCACACGCTCGCGACCTTCACTCCCTCGTACACGAACATCTCGGTTATGAAAGCGCGGTGTTGCTCGGCGGTGATCTGGGTGGCCCGGTGATTCAGGAGATGGCGTTGCGGTGGCCCGACTTCGTGTCGCGGATGGTTCTCTTCAACTCACCGCTCCCGTACGACAAGGAGCGCATGGATGGCATCGTGGGCACCCGACCGCCGCGCGAGGCCGCCGACTATTTCATCCGCCAGGGGACCGATGCCGACGCTCTGGCGGCGGAACTGTCCACCGAAGCCGAACGCCGTCGCTACATCGGTACCTTCTACTCGAGTCGCTTCTGGGCTCATCCGGGGTCGTTCGACGCCGCCGAGATCGACTTCCACACCGAGCCATTCGCGCGGGCCGAGTCGTTGCGCGCTTCATTCGGCGGTTACGAATCGGTGTTCGATGCGGCCAAGCGATCGGAGCCGCCGGTGCTCGGACGCAATGCTCGCACGCGAACGCTCATCATGTTCGGGCCGAGCGACCATGTGATCTACCCGGCGTTCGACCAGATGGCCGCTCACGTGTTTGACGATCACGTGGGGCCGTTCCTGTTGCGCGACTGCGGACATTTCGTGCCGTGGGAATCACCGCACGCGTTGGTGTCGGCCACGGTTGTCCTCTGCGGTGACCTTCTCGCCGGCTAGCCGCCGATGCGACGGAGCACGTACTCGAGCGGGGCACGTCCGAATCGGTTGGTCCAGAGAAAGGCAATGATCACCAGGCAGGTCCACGTGATGAGGCCAAAGAGCGCGGCGACATCGAAACCGGTGGGATCGATCCAACTCCACCAGTTGACGACCGCGTTGTAGACGAATGCATGGAGGACGTACATGGTCAATGTGCTCGCGCCGACTCGCTGAGCAACACCGACCCAGCGATTTGATCGGCGGCGATCAACGAAGGTGACCACGAGAGCAATAAATCCGACGCCAATGGCGGTGTACGCCACGGTTGCGAGGATGCCTCGCCGGAAGGGGTCGGTGCTCAACAGGTGTTGAGTAAGTCCATCTGAAAGATGAAGAGCGAGGGCACTGATCGTGAAAGAAACAGCGGCGACCGCTGCGCACGCGGCCATGATCAGTCGCCGCCGATCGACGAATGTCTTCCATGCGCGTCCGACGAGAAGTCCGGCGCAGAAGTACGTAAACCAGGGTAACACCGGGTGGGTGTAGTCGATGAAGAGTCGGAAGACGAGATTTCTCGGAGTAACGATCCATCGAGGTGAAAGCCAAGCCGTGGAGTATCCATCGACTGCGCGCTCGAATCTCCACCACGAGAGAGCCGCGGCACCCAAAGTTGCAGTGAGCGAAAGCGTGACGATGGCTCGTGGCCGCCACGTGAAGATGATCGAGGCGAGCAGGAAGTAGGTACCGAAGTAGGGAAGGATCGTTCCGGCCCAGATCCAATCGAAGATCAGACCAGCGAGAAGAAGAGTCACCCCTCGACGAACCAGGACCCAACGCATCGTCGAGACAGCACCAGCGTCCTCTGACTCCCGAGCGGCGTTGGTGAGAAGTGCGCAACCAATACCGGCGGCTACAACGAAGACCACGGGGCTGAAGACGAGGATTCCGTTCCATGGATCAAGAAGTCGTAGGAGCAAATTGCTCTGGTTGTAGCCAAGAGCCTGGGCTCCGTTGAGATAGCCGTGGTAGTTGACGACGATGATTCCGAGAAGTGCGATCACGCGTGTGACATCGAGGCCCGCATCTCGCGCAGTGCCCGATCGTGTGATCAATGTCTTTTCGTACACGATGTCCCTCGTCGTTGTGATGAGAGCCCAACTCTAGACCCCTTCAGTCTTGCCGGGGCCGTAGAGCCAGTCGAACGCGGCCAGGCCATCGGCCCCGCGATGTGTCGCAGTGGTGTACACGGCGTCGCGCTGTGCTTGCTGTTCGCCATCGGGTAGGTGATACGTGGTTGCGTTGGCGAACGATCGACCTTGAATATCGGCCGTTCGGGGTCGACGGCGCTGCTCGTATTCGTCGAGAGCCGCTGTGACGTCGGTGTGCTGTGACAACGCGTCGGTGAGAGCGGCCGCGTCCTCCAGGGCTTGGCACGCACCTTGCGCCATGAAAGGAACCATCGGATGGCAGGCATCGCCGAGCAGGGTGGTGTTGCTCCGCGACCAGCGAGGCAACGGTTCACGGTCGTGCAGTGCCCACCGGAACACCGGCTCGCGTACCCGATCGAGAACTCGACGCACCGACGGCGACCAGTCGGCGAAGCGAGCGCGCAGCGTCTCGGGATCACCAGGTTCGTTCCACGATTCGACGTCCCACGAAGCGTCTTCGTAGATGCACACCAGATTGAGGAAGCGGCGTTCGCGGCCCACGAAGTAGCTGACGATGTGACCGTCGGGCCCCACGCGGTTGGTCACTTCCACCGGGAGATCGTTCACGTCGTCCCGCGGAACGAGTGCGCGGTAGGCGACGAAACCGCTGAAACGAGTCGGCTGCGGACCGAAGGCACTCGTGCGCACGATCGAATGGATGCCATCGGCGCCAACAACGATGTCGGCATCGAGAGTCTCACCGGCTAGAAGCGTGATGCTCGGATCGTCATGATCGATGGCGATCACTCGTGATCCGAGACGAAGATCGACGTGCTCGCATCGTGAAGCCAGGATCTCGATCACGTCGGGCCGATACATCGAGTAATAGGGCTGACCCCAGCGCTGCTCGGCGAGCGATCCCATTGGCATCGTCATCAACTCGTTGTCGTCCTGCCAACGGCGAATCACGATGCGATCGGGTGTACAGCCGATCGCCCGGGCCGCATCGCCGAGGTCGAGGCGATCGAGAACTCCCACTCCGTTGGGACTCATCTGTATGCCCGCTCCCACGTCGCCGAGTTCACAGGCGGTCTCCACGACCGTGACCTGGTGACCTTCACGGCTGAGGAGGGCGGCTGCTGCCAGTCCGCCGATTCCGGCTCCGACGATGACGATGCGCATCGTCAGGTGTTGGCCACGATGCGGATCTCGCCGGCGACGGCGTCGACGTCGACGATCATGCCGTCGTGCAACGTGTTCATCGCTTCGGGCGCACCGATCACCGCCGGAATCCCGAGTTCACGGGCCAGCACCGCGGCGTGACTCAACACACCGCCCTCGGCGGTGACGACTGCACCCGCCATGGCGAGCACCATGTTGTAGGCCGGCGTCGTGCACGGAACGACGAGAACATCGCCGTCTTGCAGGTTGGCGATTGCGTCTTCGGGCGAATCGGCGCGACACACGCGACCACGGTGCACGCCTTCGCCGACGCCGACACCGGTGAGTCCGGTGGTGCGAACCTCTCCGTCGAGACCCGCCTCGGCCAGGATCGTCTGCATGCCACCGGCGATGTGGGCCATGGCCGGAGGCAGCGCGTCGAGCGGCGGGGGAGGTTCGGGAGTTCCGAGCACGCGCGGCGCATCCGAGACATCGGTGGTTCGCCATTGCGCGCGCTGAGCGAGCGTGTCGGCCGATGGACTACGACCGCTGAAGAGTTCGACACTTACCTCGGACTCGTCGAGTTCGAGAGCGTGGTGTGCTTCGTGCACCAGACCCCGCGCGGCCAGACGTCGGCCGACTTCGAGGAGAGCGAGTCTGATCAGACCGTTCGGCCACTCGAGAGTGTTGGGTCCGTTGTCGTCGCGAAGATCCATCGCGGCGCGAGCTTCGGTCAACTTGTCGTCGAAGTCGTTACGGAAATGGGCCGGGATGCGCTCACGAACGCGCTCTGTGAGACGGCGAGTTCGTTCGATCACTTCGTTGGTCCGCTCGCTTTCGTCGCGCGCGGCCATGATCGACGTGAAGAGGAGATCGGGTGCTTCGTTGAGGCACAACCCGTCGATGTCGTAGCGGGAGAAGATCAAGGCGCCTCGAACCCGGAGGAAGGCGTCGATCTCGGATCGGATGTCGTCGGAGATCGCCTGCATCTCGTCGAGATCGTGAGGTTGACGGCCTGATGCATCGACCATCTTCTTGATGCGGAGCAAGATGCGCTCGGCCTCGGATGTGGATGGCGATGCACCTTCGAGAAGTGGGACGAGTTCGCTGCGCTCGATTCCCCAGGAATCAGCGGAAAAGAGAAGGAAGCCGATCGGGCCGAGATCGAAGCCGTGCAGCCAGAAGTGAAGGCGCATCATCTCGTGGGCCCAGGCGATCGCGTGGAGGGCGTGGGTGATTGTTTGCTCGTCGCTGAGAGAAGCTCGGTCGACGTCTTGCAATTCGAGGTTCCGGGCGATGATCTGATCGCGTCGACCTCCGGGGCGACGCCAGTCGTCCACCACCGCGCGCCACGGCCGCTCCACCAGCATCCGCTCGGCCGTCTTGCGTCGCTTGCGCATTTGCGGGTGCAGACGAATCGCGACTTTCAACAGGGGGAGGGGCGGCAGTTTGGCCGCTGGTTTGTCGGGGGCGATGAGCGGTCGAATTCGCGAGTACACGAGTCCGTTCACGAAACGGAACTCGAGAGCATCGAGTGGCGCGCCGATGAACTCGAACATTTCACGAGTTCCGTCGATGACCCCCGTCGCTTGGATTCTCTGGTTGATCAGCGTGGCTGGCTGGTTGATGTGCGAGCGATCGAGCGCCCACCGACCCGGGCCGGGCGCTTTCCATTCGAGTTTCGCAGTCACGTCCCCACCTCGATGTCTGCACTGACGTCGTCGACGAGCGTAGTCACGAGCCGGCTGAGCGTCCGCTGTTCGGTTGCGCTCAGACCGCTGATCATCTGGTTGTGAGCATCGGCGATGATCTCGATGCCACGGTCGGCGATCCGGCGTCCGGCCGGTGTGATGCGAATGAGAGCACTCCGGCGATCATCGGGGTCGACGGATCGCGAAATGAGCCCGGCTCGCTCGAGGCGGCCGAGACGATGGGAGAGGCCGCTCGGCTTCACCATGCCGACTTCGGCGATGTGCGACGGCGTGAGTTCGGCCTTGGCTCCCGAACGACGCAGAGTCGCCAATACGTCGAATTCAGCGAGAGTGATGCCGAACTCGCTCAATTGTTCGTGGATGCGGGCCGCACTGATCCGGACCACCGACGTCATGCGGAGAACGAGGTCCATGCCCGTGACGTCGAGGTCGGGGCGCGTGTCGCGCCAGGTGGCGATGGTGTCGTCGATGATCTCGTTCGCGCTCACGTCGATTCCCCAAAGTTCGGTTGACTCAAATTAGTTCGACATCGTACTATCTCACCGAGAGGGGGATTCGATGACGCGCGAACAAGGACGTGAACTGGCGGGCCGACTGTTCAAAGGGGCCCCGCCCACCAAAGGGGTGAGCCCCGACCTGATGGCTCACACGATCGACCATCTCTTCGGCGACATCTGGCAGGACTCGCGTCTCGCGCTCGAGCAGCGATCACTCGTCACGTGCACCGTGCTGGTGGCGCTCGGCCGTGAATCCGAACAGTTCTTGCATTTCCGTGGGGCGCGCAATCTCGGAATCTCACGCGACACCCTCGAGGCGATGATCACTCACGTTGCACATTACGCCGGTTGGCCCGTTGCCGTGAGCGCGTCGCGCGCGCTCGCCGAGGTGTGGGAGACCATGGATCAGCAGGAGAAGAGCTGATGGCCCTCAATGGATTGCTCGACATCGAGCTCTCGGTACCGAATCCGAGTGAAACGTTCGACTTCTGGATTCGCCGGGGCATGACTCGGACGAGTTCCGATGTTCTGGGTACGGCCGACCGCCCCGTCCAGATAACTGTGAAGGAAGGTCCGTATCGGCATCTGTCGAAACTGCACATGTCGTGCGAGACCGAAGCCGACCTGGCCACTTTGTCCGCGCGTCTGGCCGACGTTGGAGTTGCTGCATCCGTGTCGGGAACCACACTCTCGTGTGTCGATCCCGTGTTCGGTCACGCGATCGTGATCGATGTCGGTGCCCCACACCCGCTGGTGCCGCCGCAGCGCCGCTCGTTCAACGGGCCCGGTGAGCGAATCCGAACCACGGAGCGCGCTGACGCAGTGGTCGGCCAGACTCCGCCGGCACCTCGCCGCGTGGGACACGTGGTGTTGGCCACTCCGATGTTCAAGCAGTCCGCCGACTTCTACGTGAACACCCTCGGATTCCGCGTCTCCGACCGCATGTTCAAGGGCGCTCTCACGTTCATGCGCGTCGAGTCCGATCATCACAACCTGCTGATCCAGCCCGGGCCCACGTCGTACCTCAATCACTACGCCGTCGAAGTCGACGACATCGATGCCGTCGGCCAATCCGGCACGGCGGTGCTCGCCGAGAATCCTTCGGCGAACGTGGTCGGAGTCGGTCGGCACAACCTTGGCTCGAACGTCTTCTGGTATCTCACCGATCCGGCCGGCAACATGTTCGAGTTCTTCTCCGACATGGATCAGATCGTCGATGACGCGGAGTGGGATCGCGTGCATCGCCGTGACGATTGGGAAGGCGCCGATGGCCCGGCCGGTTTCTCGGTGTGGGGCCCGAAGGATCCGCCCGAAGCGTTCTTGAATCCACCCGACGTGAAGCAGATCGCTGCCGCGCGCGAGGCACTCGGGCTCCGCTGACGCCATGGATCTCGGAATCCGCGGCCGTTGGGCGATTCTGCTCGGATCGAGTCGTGGACTCGGACGCGCCTGCGCCGACAGCGTGGCGCGTGAAGGAGTCAACGTCGTCGTCAACGGACGCACGGCGGCCGATGTCGAGCGAGCCGCTGCCGAGATCGCGTCGATGTTCGGAGTGGAAACGCGCGCGGTGGTCGGCGACTCCACCACGACCGATGTTCAAGATGCGCTACTCGCTGCCTGCGAGAGCCCCGACATCGTGTTGCTCAACGGAGAAGGGCCGTCACCGGTTCGGTTCGGCCAACTCGATTCGTCGCAATGGGATCGGGCAGTGCAGCAGGGAATCGTCGGACCGCTGTCGTTCGTTCAACGCGTGTTGCCCGGAATGATCGAGCGTCGATTCGGTCGCATCGTGGCCATCAGTTCGGCCATGGTGAAGTCGCCCAATTCGATGATGAGTCTGTCCCACGGCACTCGACTCGGACTCACGGGCGTTCTCAAGGGATTGTCGAAGGACGTCGCCAAACACAACGTGACGATCAATCAGTTGTTGCCCGAGCGATTCGACACCGCGCGACAGGAGCAGATGGCTCAGGTGGCGATGAAGATGAAGGGAATCTCGTACGAGCAGGCCCGTGCCGAACAGATCGCTTCCATCAAGGCCGGTCGGCTCGGTCAGGCTCACGAGTTGGGCGACACGTTCGCCTTCGTGTGTTCGGCGCAGGCCAGTTATCTCAGTGGTCAGAGCATTCAGCTCGATGGCGGAAGTTACGAGGGAGTCTTCTGATGCGTTCTGCGCGTTCGGTGGAGGCAATCGTGTCGGAGATCGAATCGAGTGCCGATCGTCTCGACCGGCTCGCCGAGGAAGCCGACTCACTCGGTCGCGCACCGATCGAACTCGTCGACGTGATGCGTGAGATCCGGGTTCCGATGATCAAGGCACCGGTGGAAGTGGGGGGCGATCTTCTCCTACTGGCCGATCAGCTTCGCTTCTTCTCGGCGCTGTCGTACCGCAACGCCACGGCCGCGTGGACGGGTTTCAATCACGCTGGTGCGTGTGGAATGGCTGGTGCGCGGCTCGCCGATACCGGAGTTGCCGAGTTGTTCGCCGATGATGCGTGTCCGTTCATGGCTGCGGTGTCGGCGCCCTCGGGACGATTCATCCGAGTCGATGGCGGCTACCAACTCAACGGACACTGGAGATACGCGAGCGGCGTTCCGCACTCCGAGTTCATCCTCCTCACAGCGTTGAGCGAGGGCGACAAGCCGCGCCCGCGGATCCTCATCGTGCGGGCCGAACAGGTGACCGTCACGGGGGAGTGGAACGTGATGGCTCTCAAGGGAACCGGAAGCATCGACGTGATCGCCGACGGGGTGTTCGTGCCCGATCACCTCTCGATCGATCCGTTCGCTCCGATCGAACGCGGTGGCCCGATGTTCGCGCTCTCGTATCAGGGTTACGTGGCGGCCGAGAACCTTGGCTTCACCCTCGGTGTGTGCCAGCGCTTCGTCGACGAGATCGTGACGTACTCGCGGGGCAAGGCACGCGGACTCGATGGTCGACTCGCCGATCGCGGAGCGTTCAAGTACGAAGTGGGCAAGGCTCAGATCCAGATCGAAGCCGCGCGTGGTTTCGGGCTGTCCGAGTTCGGTGAGGTGGATGCGCTGCTTCGGCGGGGCGAGACCCTCACGGTGGCGGGTAACGAACGACTCGGTGGCGTCATCGCCTACGCGACCGAGCTTGCAGTTGGCGCGGTGACGCACCTGTTCCATTTCGCCGGCGCGGGCGCGCTGTTCAACTCGAGCGTTCTGTCGCGTTTGTATCGCGATGCCGTCGGGTCGCATCAGCACCTCATGGCGTCGAACATCGCGTACGACCGTCGCGGTGAACGGATGGTCTCGGCCTGAGGGCTCGGCGACTACCGTCGTCTCGTGCGCGGTAAGCCCCTCCTCTCCGTCTTCTTCACGGTCTTTCTCGACCTGCTCGGTTTCGGAATTCTGATTCCGGTTTTTCCGTTGCTCATCAGCCCGGGGTCGCCGTTTCGGGTGACCCCGGAGAGTTGGTCGTTCACCGAGGGTCTGATCATGCTCGGCTGGCTGCAGGCCGCCTACCCGTTCGCTTCGTTCGTCGCGGCACCGATTCTCGGTCAGTTATCAGATCGTTTCGGCCGTCGTCCGGTTCTGGCGCTGTCGATCTTCGGAACGGCGATCGGTTACATGCTCTTCGCCATTGGCATCAGCATCGCGAGCATTCCCTTGCTCTTCGCGGCCCGCGCCCTCGACGGATTTACGGGCGGCAACATCGCCGTTGCCCAAGCGGCGATTGGCGACATCAGTGACGACTCCAACCGCGCGCGCAACTTTGGTTTGATCGGTGCCGCGTTCGGCCTCGGTTTCATCATCGGTCCGTACTTGGGCGGCAAACTGAGTTCTCCCAACACGAGCTTCTACGGGCTGTTCGACACGCCCGATTGGTTCGGCGCCACCACGCCCTTCTGGTTCGCGGCCATCTTGTCGCTCACCAACTGCGCCTTGATACTCGGAGCGTTCCCCGAGACACTCCGCGAGAAGAGTGCACAGACCAAGCTGAACGTGATGCGATCGGTTCAGAACGTCGTCACAGGCTTCTCGTCCGATCGTTTGCGGGTAGTTCTGGCCTCGGCTTTCTTGTGGAACGCCGGCTTCACGTTCTTCACGACGTTCTTCGGCGTGTATCTCCGCAACGAATTCGGTTACAGCGCCTCGAAGACGGGTGACTACTTCGCCATCGTCGGTTTATTCATCGCACTCTCGCAAGCCGTGCTGGTCGGCCGTATCGCCAAGTCGTTCGCTGACTACAAGGTGCTCCGGTTCAGTTTCTTCGGTTTGGCGTTGAT
Organism: Actinomycetota bacterium; assembly: GCA_016871355.1. Classification (GTDB taxonomy): domain Bacteria; phylum Actinomycetota; class Acidimicrobiia; order Acidimicrobiales; family Ilumatobacteraceae; genus Casp-actino8. The sequence goes on along the minus strand of VFZC01000002.1, from coordinate 2,614 downwards.
GATGCTTCTGTACTTCGTGACGCCAACATCGACCACCTTCTGGATCTACGCGATCATTCCGTTCTTCACGGCGTCGAACGGACTCTCGATCGCGAACGTGTCGAGTTTGGTGAGCCGATCGGCGTTGCCGGGCCAGCAGGGTCAGGCCCTCGGAGTTCTCTCGAGTGTGCAGAACCTGGCTCAGGTACCGGCGTCGATCCTGGTGGGCTACATCACCTCCAGCATCACGTCGAGCCAACCTCTTTTGGTGTCCACGATCTGCATTGCCGCCGCCGGTGTGGTGTTCACACTGTTCTTCCGACCGAAGTACATCGGTCCGGCTGTCGGGGCGCCGGCACACACTGCCTAGGAGCGCCTCATGGTCACCCCTCTTCGCAAGCGTTCTGACGGCATCCAGACGATGGCTCTGGTCAAGAAGTTCGCTCGCGCCGAGCTCGACAAGTACGGCGCGGTGAAGTTCAACCTCGATCGAGTGCTCGAGAAGTCGGGTGTGTCGCGCAGTTCGGTGTACCACCACTTCGGCAGCCGTGGTGGTCTGATCGCCACCGTCGAAGTCGATCGTGGCCTCGAAGACACGCTCAAGGAAATGGAAATCTTGCGGTCGTTTCTGTTGGGCAGCGACAAGTTCGAGCAAGTGATGGGTTACATCGAGATCGCTCTGAACGCCGATGACGACAAGGCTGCGCGACTTCGCCGCCGTCGCCGTATCGCCCTCGTCGCCGCAAGCGAACACAACAAGGCCCTGGCCGCGTCACTGGCTAACGCGCAGTCCGAAGGAACGGCCCACCTCGCCGAGACGCTGCAGATGATGAAGGATCGCGGCATCATCAGCCCGACCGTGTCGTTGCCGGGAATCGCCTCGGCCTTCCAGTCGCTTCTTCTCGGTCGCATCTACGCCGACATCACTGGCGAAGATCAGAGCGACTGGGTGCAGGCCACGTTGGTGTCCATCCGCGCGATGCTCGCTTCCTGACGTCGTGGAAGTCGAGATGGTGGTCGAGACCCCGCAAGGGTCTCGCAACAAGTACGAGATGGATCACGACTCGGGTGCGATCTGGCTCGATCGCACACTGTTCACGGCCACGCAGTATCCGCTCGATTACGGCTTCTTTCCCAATACGTTGGGTGACGACGGAGATCCGCTTGACGCGCTCGTGTGGTTGAGCCAGCCCACGTTTCCGGGCTGTCACGTAATGGTTCGACCGGTAGCGGTGTTCTGGATGGCAGACGAAGCCGGTGGAGACGCCAAGGTGTTGTGTGTGCCGGCTCGCGATCCGCGTTTCGCCGACTACGAAGACATCGAAGATCTCCCCGAGCACCTCTTGGGTGAAATCGGCAACTTCTTCCAGGTGTACAAGTTGCTCGAACCCAACAAGGAAACGAATATTCGCGGTTGGGAAGGTCGAGCGGCCGCCGAGGCCGAGATCACGTCAGCGTTGGCGCGTTACCCGCACTGATTCCATCGCCTAGATGGCGGTGAGCAGAGTGGCCAGGCTCACGAGTGAGAGGGTCGCGGCGGGAGCAGTCTCCACCAAGTCGTCCTTCACGCGTAAGTGGAACCATGTGGCGAGCACGAAGTACACGGTGAGACAGATCGCCGAATACACGAGCAGCGCATCGATGGACAGGCCGATGACGAGGCCGAATGCCCCGGCGAGTTTGGCCACACCGAGCACGGGGATGATCCGCAACGGAAGCTTGAGGCGTTCCATGGTCTGGATGACCTGGGGGATGGTCTTGAAGTCGGCGACGGCCGTGACGACACAGACGATCGCGAGGATGATCGCCAAGACTTTCGACAACGTGTCCACCCCCCAACCCTAGATTTCTTCGTGGTTCTGGGTGAAGAATTCGCTGGATTCCAGCGAATTCTTCACCCAGAACCACAACCCTCAGACTGTTTGGGGTCAGGGTTCGACGATGGGGAAGCTGCCCATGAACACGTCGAGGTTGCCGAACACCGTCAAGAGCGCCCCCGCATCACCATCGAGCGCGATGGTGCCGGCCCCGATCTCGTCGGCGAACGACGTTTCTTGCACAATGATCCGCAGCAAGAGCGAGCGATCGAGGCGAATCGAGGCATCGGCCTCGTCCTGATGTCGTCCCTGCACCGAATAGAGCGTCCGATTGGAGAGTGCGAGCACCCACTTCTCGTCGGGAGTTCCGGCCATGTCGGGGAACGTCCAGTTCACGAACAGCCTCACGCCCGCAACGGCTTCACTCTTCAGACGCACCGCGAGTGTGTCGAACACCTGCTCGATCGTCATCGCCTTCAGTAGTCCGCGCCCACGAACTTCCGAACTGCCGAGTTGCGGTGGACCCTGACGAAGTTCCTGTGCTCCCATCAGATACGCGTTGCGGAACGTGGTCGACTCGCTCTGGTATCCGAGTTGCTCGAGTGCGTCGGCCTGCAATTGACGCGCCTCCACGTTCGACGGATCGGCGAACACCAGATGATTCGCCAATTCCGCGACCCACCGGTAGTCGCCCTCGGCGAAACAACGTCGAGCCTCCTGCAGTAAGGCGTCGGGTCCACCGGCGAGGCGCACATAGCGGGCACCCACTTCGCTGGGAGGCAACTTGTGGAGATTCGCCGGGTTGCCGTCGTACCAAC
>VFZC01000001.1 GCA_016871355.1 Actinomycetota bacterium | reverse complement strand
ACTCGATCACGTCGGGCTCTCTCGCCGATGGAGACTCTCTGAGTGGTTCATTGGCGCGCTCGGCGGGCGAGACGTTCGGTACCTACGCGATCAACCAGGGAACCCTCGACAACACCAACTACACCATCGTGTTCGTTCCCGGAACGTTCACGATTGACAAGCGGCCGATCACGATCACAGCCGACAACGCCGAGAAGACGCTCCCGGCCGCCGATCCGGCGCAGTTCACCTACCAGATCACCTCGGGAAGTCTGGCGAACTCAGGCGACCTGAGTGGGGCGCTCACACGTGTCTCGGGCGAACTCATTGGCACATACGCCATTAGCCAGGGATCGCTCAACAACCCGAACTACAACATCACGTTCAATCCGGGCACCTTCACCGTCAGAGGTGTTTCGCAGAGTGCGATGACGTTGACGGCCACGACGAATCCCATCGTGTTCCAGGACCAGACCGATGTCTCGGTCGGGGGAGGTACGGGGACCGGTGAGGTGACCTTCTCACTCGTGAGTTCGAACCCGGCCGGTGCATGTTCGATCACGCCGGTGAGTGGCTCGGCGACGGCCACCGTGGTCGGCCTCAAGGCCGGCACGTGTACGTTGATCGCCGACAAGGCCTCGGACGGAACTTACGAGGCTGCTCGGTCGAATGTCCTGACCATCACCATCAACAAGAAAGCTCAAGCGATCACCTTCGCCTCGCCCGGTGACCAGTCGTACTCCGAGACACCGCTGACGCTCTCACCGTCGTCCGATTCGGGTCTGTCAGTCGGTCTCGTCTCCACCACGACGAGCGTTTGCTCGGTGAGTGGATTCCAGGTTCTCACTCTGTTCGCTGGTTTGTGCGAGTTGGTGGCCTCGATTGGTCAGAGCGACAACTATCTGTCAGCGACTTCGGGTCCGGTGCAATTCAACGTGAATGCGGTGGCACCATCGTCTCCGACGATCAGTGCTCTGACTGCGACCGACGACTGGATCGCCATCACGTTCACCGCTGGTTCGCACGGTGGTCAAAGCATCAGTGGCTACGAGTATTCGCTCGATGGCGGAACTACCTGGGTGGCCTTCCCGGCCGGATCGATCACATCACCGTTGGTGATCAACGGCCTCGGACGGTCGACCACGTACGACGTGAAGTTGCGCTCAGTCACCACGGTGAGCGCGAGCGCCGAGTCGAACCAGATGTCGGTGACGACACCAGCCGCACCGGTGGCCACGCAGACACCCGGCGGCGGTGCGGTCGTCGAGTCGACTGTGGTGACCACGACCCCGTCGTCGACCACGGTGGTGACCACGACTGTCGTGACCACCACGGCTCCCTCGACCACTGGACCGTCCACGTCGACGGCCACCACGATCGTCACCACCACGGTTCGACAGACCACGACTCTGTCTCCCTCCACCAGCACGGTCACCACTCAACGCGTGACGTCGTCGGTTGCTCAGACCAGCGACGGTTCGTCGGCTCCTGCGTCCTCGGCATCGGGCTCGTCTGGGTCGTCAGATTCTTCGGCGTCGACGGGTTCAACAAGTTCGGGTGGCTCCAGCGGTTCGCAGCAGTCAGCGCAGTCGAATGCTCCGGCGACCGTCAGCGAAATGTCGCCAGGTACATCCTCGATGACACGCGACGGCGAGCCCACTGCTCTCAGTTGGGCGCCGGCTTCTGACGGTGGTGCGGTCGCCGGCTGGAACGACGTCGAGATCCAAATCGTTGCGTTGTCGGATGGAAGTCCGCAGCCGCTGATGCCTGACGGAACGATCAGTTTTGAAACAGGAGAGGTGATCGAGGTCGAGGCTAACGGGCTGGCCCCGTCGTCGTCGGTGGACGCCTGGCTTTTCTCCGAACCCACCTTCCTGGGTGCTGCGATCGCTGGAGCTGACGGCAAGGTGTTGGCGGAGTTCGTGGTCCCCGAATCGGTGGAGATCGGCGGTCACACTCTGAAGTTGCAGGTGACCGAGTCGGACGGTACCGAAACCGAAATCGCGGTCGGCATCGTGGTGTTCGACGCCGAAGCAGCGGCCATGAATCGCGCTGGCGAACTCGACGAGACCGCCACAGCGTTGTTGGCCGCACCCACCACGGTGCGAGCGGTGTCGTTGTCGTCCGATCAGTCGTCGCTCGTCGTTGTGTGGCTGATCCTTCTCCTGATCCTGTTCGTCGCGGTCGGTCGCGTCGGCCAGATCCGTTACCGACGCCGAACCCCCGACGCAGTGTCGGTTCTCATCGATGATGCCGAGTGGGTCCATCGTCTCGGCCTGGCGCGATGGCTGTTGCCGATCGTGGGCTTCGTTCTGGGTGCATGGGCGTCGTCGTCGACGCAGGCGACCCCGGTGACGCCATCGGCATTGCTGATGTTGATCATGCTCGTGGTGTCACTTCTCGATCCGTTCGCCGCGGCCGCTGCCACCTTTGCCTTCGTGACCGGTGTGGTCGTTGGCGGGGGTGTCGAATCGGCCGATGGATTACGGGCGCTCGTCGTCGTGGCGGCGATGTGGATCCTGCCGGGTCTCCTTGGATCGACGGTGAGTCGGATCACGTCCTCACGCGTCGTGTTGATCCCGGCCGCGGTACGAGCAGCCGTGAGCACATCGATGTTCGTGGCACTCGTCGAAGTTCTGCCGGTGTACACGCGGGTGGAAACCACCACCAACGAGTTCGTCACCGAGTTCGCGTGGGTCGTGGCGATCGTGTCGATGCTTCGAGCTCTGCTTGATTCGGTTGCGGCCGGTGAGGCTCTTGACGAACGCCGCACCCCGCGTCGCAGTGCCTGGGCGTCGTTGGCTGGCCTGGGAGCGGTGGCCTTCATGACACTCACCGATCGCACGGTCAGCACTTCCACTGTCGTTAGTTTCGTCGCTCTCGGCGTTGTCATGGCGCTGCGGTGGGTTGTCCACCACCGCGATCGGTGGGCGTCGTACGCCACCGGCGCGCTGTCTTCGATCGTGGCGCTGGCCATCGGGCTCTCAGCCATTTCGTGGAGCCCGTCACCGGTACCGAACGAGACGGTTGATGGTGACGCCGAACTGTTGAGCGAGGGAGACATCCCGCTCGAGAACGTCATCGTCTACGTCGACTCGTATCCCGAGGAGTTCCGGGCAGTCGTGACGGCCGATCATCGAATCGTCGTCGGACACGACGACTTCGGCGTGGAAATGGCCGTTGCATCGCGTCTTGAATCCGGCGAGTTCGTGCCGGTACGGGATGGTCGCCCTCAGTTGGTGGTGGGGCAGTCGGTCGCACTGATCGGAACCGGTTTGGCGGCGCGTTCGCCGATCGAAACGTGGATCTATTCGGCTCCGCGTCAGCTCGGTGTGAAGGAGACCACGCCACAGGGACGCGTCGACGCGGAGTTCGAAGTTCCGGCCGACCAGATTACGGGCGCCCACGATCTGCGTATTCGCGTGGTGTTGTCGAATGGGCGGTCGGCCCTGATCTCGATCCCGGTCGACGTGGTAGTGGCTGTTCCGGAGATGACGATCTAGTTCTCGGGCAGTTGCCCTAGCGGCGGGCGAGCAGTTCGCGTGCGGCTTGTTCCACGCACCACTTCGGTTCGGCCAGAGACTTGGCTTCGCCGAACGATTTCACGAGGTCGATCACTCCGCGTGTGATCATCGAATGGTCGTCGGCGTCGTGGGCACTCGGATGCACGCGGCCGACGATGGCGGCGATCGGAACTCCGTTCTCGTGAGCGAGTTGGGCGACTCCGCCCACCACCTTGCCTTCGAAACTCGTGATGTCGAGTTGGCCCTCGCCGGTGATCACGAGATCGGCACCTTTGAGGTGTTCGGTGAGTTGCACCTCGTCGGCCACCATCTCGAATCCGGGAACGAGCGTGGCACCGAGCGCCACCAATCCACCGGCGAGACCGCCGGCCGCGCCCGCGCCTTCGATCGCTGACACGTCGACGCCGTGGTTCTGCTTGTACATCTGCACCAGTCGTTCGAGCCGGCCTTCGAGCATGCGCACCTGTGCGGGTGACGCGCCCTTCTGCGGTGCGAAGACACGCGCGGCATCCACGAATCGCGTGTCCACATCGCAGGCGACGATGAACTCCACACTGCGCAGTCTCGCGGGCGCGTGGATTGCGCGCACCGCGCCGAGGCCGCCATCGGTCGTGGCCGATCCGCCCAGACACACGATGATTCGTTCGGCTCCGAGGTCGAGCGCCTTGTCGATCAGTTCTCCCGTGCCGGTGGTGGATGCGGCAACGGCGTCATTCGCTTCGGGCCCACCCACGAGAGTGAGTCCGGATGCGCGTGCCATTTCGATGATCGCAGTGCCACGGTGGAATCGCCAGGCCGCTTCCACCACGTCGCCGAGGGGCCCTGTCACCGGCGACACTCGGTTGGCGCCGCCGAGAGCGTCGAGAGTTCCCTCGCCACCATCGGCGAGTGCGATCTCGGTGCAGTCGATGCCGAGATCCCAGCAGGCGTGGCCGATCGCTTGGGCGGCGTCGTGTGCCGACAACGTTCCCTTGAACTTGTCGACCGCGGCCACCACACGCACTGGTCCAGTCTGTCGTGCCGCGACTACTGTATGGGCTACATCTTCTTTCTGAAAGGGAGTCGTCGTGATGGTTCGGTCTCGAGTTGTATTCGGTGTGGCAGTTCTCGCGTTCAGTGCGGGTGCGACGGCCTGCGGTGGTGGCTCCGAGCCGAGTGGCGATCAAGCCGCGGCAGCCGAGGCGTACATCCGCATCTATTCACCGTCGAATCCCGACTGCGTGACCAAGGAGCACAAGAAGGTCGACAACGAAACAGCGACACTTCTTCTTCAGGCGTACGAGGCCTATGAGGCGTACGACTACGCCAAGGAAGACGAGGCGTACGCCGCCATCGACGACTCGGTCGAGCAGAAGCTCACCGCTGCGTTGAACAAGTGCGCCCTGGGTTGATCAGTCGGCGCTGATCATTCAGGGTTGGTGAATTCCCGACTCGCTCGGTAGGGTTTCGTGCATGGCCGTCACCGTGCGCATTCCCACGACCCTTCGTCCGCTGTCTGGTGGCAACGCCACCGTTCAGGTGGAAGGTGGCACTCTGCGCGAGGTCCTCACCGCCCTCGATGCGACGCACCCCGGCTTCAAAGATCGCTTGTTCGACGAGCAGGGAAATCAGCGCCGCTTCGTCAACTTGTTCGTGGCTGACGACGACGTGCGTTACCTGCAAGGCCTCGACACGCCGGTTCCGGCGGGCGAGACCGTGAGCATCATCCCGGCCGTCGCCGGCGGCTGAAGCACCAGCACGCTCCGCTTGGGGAACCAGACCGGCAAATTTGCCGGGGTTTCGCGCCCAATGGTTAGGCGGGGAGGAGGTCGAGGAATTGGGCGCGCTTCTTCGGGCCCATCGGCACTTCGCTCGGCCGATTCTCTCGGTCCTGCCACACCATGAACACTCGGTTCATCACCTCGGTGTCCTTCATCAGCGCATCCGGTGTCGACAACAAGTTCATGTTGCGCATGAACGCCCGCAACACCACCGGGTCGGTCCGCAACGCGGGCAGTAATCCCTCACGCAACACCGAGCGCATCATCGTCTTCGGATCACTCGAATCATCATCGGGATCGTCACCGCGCAACAACGCCGCCGCCACACGACGCGCTTCGGCATCCTGCTGAACACCCGACTCGTACCACGGCTTGATCTCGCGATTGATCGCCGCGTCGTACTCCACCGCGATGTCGAACAACTCACGGCCCGTGCGCGGCTCGCGACCGGCCAAGGCCTCGCTCATCAAATGCGCACCCCAGTAGCCCGTCGAACATCCGCGTCCGTACAACGGATTCGTGCAGAGGACGGCGTCGCCCACCGGCAACAGACCGAGCACCAACGGCACACCGTCGACCACGTATTCGCGATGACGATTCAGCAATCCGGCCATCACGTGTACACCGTCGTGAATCGGCTCGGCGCGACCATCGAGATACGGCTCGGTGGCCACGAGTTGACGGCAGGCATGATCGAACACCGCCGGATCGGCCAAACGTGTACGCAGCTCGTTGTCGTCGGTGGGTGCGGCCAACGTGATGGAGAACGTGTCGTTGTCGCCCACGAACACGCCGTACTTGACGTAGCCGAGGTCGCCACCGATGGGGCCGTTGCGCGGCGGGTACTTTTCGCCCTTCTTCAAACGATAGAAACGCGACGCGTACACGATGCCGGTGTCTTCCACGAACTCGCGCACCGGTCCGACGCCCATCGCTTCGAGCCACTCGGGGAGTGCCGAACGTCGACCACTCGCGATCACCACCAGATCGGCCGTGCGAACCGATCCGTCTTCGAGTGTCACGCCGGTGATGCGCAGCAACCCGGTCTCGTCGTCACGTTCGTGTGTGAGTCCGTTCACGCCCACACCGGTGGCGAAGTGAACGCGACCTTCGTCGAGCACGACGCGACGCAACACCCATTCGAACGTGGTGCGCCGGCACGTGAGCATCGTGAGTTCGTCGTCGGAGGCTTCGCGCTCGAAGCCCACCATGGTGGGCGGAAGGTCGTCGCCGAAACGCAGTTCGGCGGCTCCGGCGGCCATGAGGGCCTCCACCACGTCGGGCTCGTTGGCCTTCAACAGACCCACCAGGCGGGCCAGGAAGGCGTGACTGTGGCGAACCTGCGGGGCGCCCCGGCGGTCCCACGCGAAGGCCTCGTCGGCCGAGGCCGGCATGGGGGTGTCGTCCCGCTCGACCACGGTCACGGCGTGGCCGTGACGGCTCAGTTTGAGGGCCGAGGACAGCCCGGATACTCCGCCTCCCACCACGATGACCTGCACGAATGTGAGGGTAGAGGCCGGTCGGGCTCCTCGGCGGGTCGAGCGTCCCGGCCCGGAGTGGCAGTTGTCGTCTTAGCACTCGCAAAAGTAGAGTGCTAGCACTCAGTTCGCCCGAGTGCGAACACCTCCCCAGCAGTCAGTTACCGAAAGGGATTCACGATGCCGAAGATGATTGCGTTCGATGAGCAGGCCCGCCGTGGCCTCGAGGCCGGCATGAACAAGCTGGCCGACGCGGTGCGCGTCACCCTTGGACCCAAGGGCCGCAACGTCGTTCTCGAGAAGAAGTGGGGCGCCCCCACGATCACCAATGACGGTGTGTCGATCGCCAAGGAGATCGATCTCGAAGATCCGTACGAGAAGATCGGCGCCGAACTGGTGAAGGAAGTCGCCAAGAAGACCGACGACGTCGCCGGTGACGGAACCACCACGGCCACGGTTCTCGCCTGGAGCATGGTGCGCGAAGGTCTGCGCAACGTCGCTGCTGGCGCCAACCCGATGAGCCTGAAGAAGGGCATCGAGGCCGCCGTCGCCGCGGCCGTGGCGTCCATCAAGGCCCTCGCCAAGGAAGTCGACAACAAGGAGCAGATCGCTCAGGTCGCGTCCATCTCGGCCGCCGACAACGAGATCGGCACCATGATCTCCGACGCCATCGACAAGGTGGGCAAGGACGGAGTCATCACCGTCGAAGAGAGCCAGACCTTCGGCATGGAGATGGATCTCGTCGAAGGTATGCGTTTCGACAAGGGCTACATCTCGCCCTACTTCGCCACCGACATGGAGCGCATGGAGGCCGTCCTCGACGACCCGTACATCCTGCTCGTGTCGTCGAAGATCTCGTCGGTCCGCGACATGCTTCCGGTCCTCGAGAAGGTCATGCAGAGCGGCCGTCCGCTCGTGATCATCGCCGAAGACGTCGAGGGCGAAGCACTCGCCACTCTGGTCGTCAACAAGATCCGCGGCACGTTCAAGTCGGTGGCCGTCAAGGCCCCGGGCTTCGGCGAGCGCCGCAAGGCGATGCTGCAGGACATGGCCATCCTCACCGGTGGTCAGGTCATCAGCGAAGAGGTGGGTCTCAAGCTCGAGAACGCCACGCTCGATCTGCTCGGCCGCGCCAAGAAGATCATCATCACCAAGGACGAGACCACTCTCGTCGAAGGTGCGGGCGATGACGACGACATCAAGGGTCGCATCAACCAGATCAAGGCCGAGATCGACAACACCGATTCCGACTACGACCGCGAGAAGCTCCAGGAGCGTCTGGCCAAGTTGTCGGGTGGCGTGGCCGTGCTGAAGGTCGGCGCCGCCACCGAAGTCGAACTCAAGGAGAAGAAGCACCGCATCGAAGACGCGGTGAGCACCACCAAGGCTGCCATCGAAGAAGGTGTCGTGCCCGGTGGCGGAGTCGCGTTGCTCCGTTCGCAGGCCGCGGTTCTCGCCGCTGTCGAGAAGCTCAGCGGTGACGAGGCAACCGGCGCTCGCTTGGTCGCCAAGTCGCTCGAGGCTCCGCTCAAGCAGATCGCCGAGAACGCCGGTCTCGAGGGTGGCGTCGTGGTCGAGAAGGTGCGCAACCTCAAGGGCGCCGAGGGCCTCAATGCGGCCACCGGTGAGTACACCGATCTCGTGAAGCTCGGTGTGATCGACGCCGCCAAGGTGACGCGTTCGGCTCTGCAGAACGCCGCGTCGATCGCCGCTTTGTTCCTCACCACCGAAGCCGTGGTGGCCGACAAGCCCGAGAGGGACGCCCCGGCCATGCCCGGTGGCGGCATGGAAGACTTCTGAGTCTTTCTTCTCACAGCAGTACACGGCAGGACCCCGGGGCGACCCGGGGTCCTGTTGCATTGGTGACCTCACGCGCGGCGTGGGGAATCGACGACGACATGCCGTTGTTGAAGGCAGCACTCGACGACGCCGGCATCTTGTGGCGCGAACTCGCGTGGGACGACGATCTCGACGATGCCATTTGGGCGTCGTGTGCGTTGAGCGTGGTGCGTTCGACGTGGGATTACCACCGCCGCCTCGACGACTTCCGCGCTTGGATCGATCGCGTCGGCCGGCTCAGTGTGTTGGCCAACTCGGCGGCCGTGTTGCGCTGGAACATTGACAAGCACTACTTGCTCGAGGCCCAAGCGGCGGGATTACCCATCGTGCCCACCGTGTTCGTCGAGCCGTCCACGGATGATTCGTGGGTGTCGCAGGTCGAGGCACTTCTCTCGTCGGGTCACGTGGTGGTGAAGCCGTGCGTGAGTGCGGGCAGCAACGACACCGAACGCCACGACGAAGTGGAGTCGGCGGTTCAGCACGTGCGCGACCTCCTCGATGCTACTCGCAGTGTGATGGTCCAGCCGTACCTGTCACGGGTCGATTCCGACGACGAAACCGGATTGGTGTTCATGGGTGGCGCATTCAGCCACGCGTTCGCCAAGGGCCCGTTGCTCTCGGCTCCGAAGGACGTGGCTGGCGATCTCTTCGCGCGCGAGCGAATCGACCCGCGCGAGCCGTCATCGGCCGAACTGGCTCTGGGCGAACGTGCGATGGCCTGGCTCGATCAGCGGTTCGGAACGTTGCTGTATGCGCGCATCGACTTGCTGCCCACCAACGACGGTCCGGTGATCGTCGAACTCGAACTCACCGAGCCGAGTTTGTTCTTGGCCATGCATCCCGCTGCACCGTCGAACATCGCCCGGGCGATCGGTGCCGCGCTCGACCGCGGTATCTGAGCCCGAATCTGTGCCTAGCCTTGGGCCCATGGCTCGGAAGCGGACCGACACGGTCCTCGTGGTGAAGATCGACGGTGATCGCGATCGCCGCGTGCCCGACCAACTCGTGGTCGAAGAGCCCATGACCATTCAGCTCGACGGCAACGTGGTGGCGACCACCATGCGCACTCCCGGTCACGACTACGAACTCGCTGTCGGCTTCTGCCACGGCGATGGACTTCTCGCCGGTTTCGCGGTCACTGGTGTTCGTTATTGCGCCAACGGTTCGGCCGTCGACAGCAGCTTCAACGTGGTCACGGTCGAAACCGGCGGTCGGGCTCCGGTGCCGACACCGCGACTCGGCAACACGTCGTCGAGTTGTGGCGTGTGTGGATCGCAGTCGATCGACGACTTGAGTGCTCGTTTGGCCCCACTCGAATCGGGCTCGGTCGTGCGCATCAGCCTGAGCGTGGTCCTGTCGATTCCCGATGTGGTGTTGGGCGATCAGGCGTTGTTCAACGAAACCGGGGCGGTGCACGCGGCGGCGGCATTCGATGCGGCGGGCAACGTTCTCGTGGTGCGCGAAGACGTGGGCCGACACAACGCCGTCGACAAAGTGGTAGGCCATCTTCTGCTCGACAAGAAGTTGCCGGCCGGTGATCTCGGCTTGTTCGTGTCGGGTCGGGCGAGTTTCGAGATGGTGCAGAAGGCCTGGGCGGCCGGATTCGGCACGTTGATCTCGGTGAGTGCGCCCACCGCTCTGGCGGTGCAGACGGCCAAGCGCGCCGGTTTGGTGTTGTACGGATTCGCGCGCGGCCCGCAAGCCGTTCGCTACAGCCCGGGTTGATTCGCGCGCAGCGTCAAGGTGCGCTGACGACTCCGATTTCCGTTCGGTACACGGCCTTGCCCGAGTCGTCGAATCCGAAGGTCACGAAGGTGGCGATCGATGGGTCACCGTTCGGGCTGAGAGCCAAGAGTCGCGTTGGCCCGTTGTAATCGATGTTGAGTCCGGCGGCGATCAACGCGGAGCACTCGTCGAATGTGATGCAGGCCGAACCGCCGCGACTGGTCGGGATCGCTTCGTTCATGAAGACGAGTGCGTCATCCGACTGGGTGGCCAACGACGACAGCGCGATGAGGTTCACACAATCGACAGCGGCAGTTGCCAACGGGATCGGCGCCACATCGGGCTCGGCGAACGGGTCGTCGTTCGGACCGAGCGGAGCGGGAGGAAGTTCGAGTCCGGCTTCTTGCAGAGTTGCGTACAGGTCGTCGAAGCCGGCTGCGGCGTCGACCGCGACCCCGGTGATCGCCGCGCGACCATCGGTTTCCATGATCGGATCGGACGACAAGTCGGCGCGGGCCAGCGCGTCGTTCACGACGACCGTGATATCGGCGAAGGTCGTGAGAGTCGTCGACAGGAATCTGGCACCGCTCTCTTCGTCGCCGATCAGGGTGACCACTGATCCATCGGTCAGAGTCGCGACGTCCTCGGAGTAGTCGTCATCGCCGGGGTCGTACTGGATCTCCGACACGATGGCGATTCCTTCGAGGCCGAGGGCGCGACGCACGTCGGTGGCGAAGTCGCGGCCGAAGGGATCGTCGGGATAGGCCAGCACGCTCGATCGAATGCCGGTGCGCGCCACCTCTTGGGCCATGGCCAGAGCTGCGAGCGAATCAGAAGGGCTCGTGCGCACGAACATTCCGCGGTCGGGGAAATTGGTGAGCGATGCAGTGGTGGCCGCCGGAGAACACACACCCACGTTGGCGGTGAGCAGAGTGGGAAGGGTCGACAGCGCGACCGACGACGAGAACGGGCCGATCACGGCGTCGACCGAATCGCCGGTGATCAGAGTGTCGATGGCCGCGAGTGCTGTGGCCGAGTCGCCGCCTTCGTCTTCGACGAACAGTTCGACCGGTACGCCATTGACTCCACCGTTGTCGTTGATGGCGCGCACGGCGGCTTCGACGATCGCCACGAGAGGTTCGCCGATGGTCGCGCCCGGACCCGATCGTGGAACGAGGAGTCCGACACGAAGGATCCCATCACTCATGCGCGGCGCGATGGTGGTGGTGCGAGGTGGCTCCGAGTCGACCGGGGCGGAGGTGGTGGTGCCACCACAGGCGGCCATAGCCACGCTGCACGCGAACGCCGCGAGAGAACACCGCATCGATCGACGCATCGGGCCCAGCCTACGACGGCCGTCATCGAGCCGAGTCGAATCCAGGTCTCGGGATCGGCGACACTGTGACATGGCTGGATTCGAAGGTGACACCGACCTCGTGTATTTGCGTGACGTCGATCTGCGGGAGTTCGACGCGGCCGTGGTGGGTGTGGACGGTTCGTCGGTGGCTCTCGATCGCACGGCGTTCTATCCGACCGGTGGCGGTCAACCGCACGACACCGGAGTCCTGGCCGGTTCGCGCGTGGTGAACGTTCGCAAAGGCGCGTCACCCGATGGCGGGTTCTCGTGGGTGTGGCACGAACTCGACGGTGAGGTTCCGGCGGTGGGTGTCACGGTGTCGGGACGAGTGGACGACGAGCGACGCTTTCAACTCATGCGCACGCACACCGCGATGCACATCCTGTGTGGCGTGATCTGGAACGAATGGAAGGTTCCGGTGACCGGCGGAAACATGGAACCACTCAGCGCCCGGATGGACTTCGAGTTCGACCCCGTACCGGAGGGATTCGCACAGCGCATCGAAGAACTCGTGAATGTCGAAATCGCATCCGATCGCCCCATTCGTGTGGAGTTCCTCCCGCGGGACACCGCTCTGCAGGATGCCGATTTGATTCGCACCAAGGTGAGCCTCATTCCGGAGTCGGTGCCCGAGATCAGGGTGGTCGACATCGTCGGTCTCGACAAGCAGGCCGACGGCGGCACACACGTGCATTCCACGAAGCACGTGGGCCGGATCAAGGTCGTGAAGGTGGAGAACAAGGGCAAGGGCAACAAGCGGGTGCGCGTCGAGATCGTCGACGCCTGAGCGCGGTCGTCGGGGCCGTTCGGATTGACCTAGGGTTCGCGTGTGGCTGACGGGGGAGTGAACCACGAGAAAGGATCGGCGCGTGCTCCGGGTCCGACGCTCCACGAGCAGTTGTTGGCCGATCCGACGCGGCCTCCGTGGCCGTTGCTGGTGGAGGCGCCGGCGTATCTCGGGGACGACGACATCTCGTACTCCGTGTACACCTCGGAGGAGCACTTCCGGGCCGAGTTCGATCACATGTGGTCGAAGACATGGCAATGGGCCTGTCACGTCGAACACATTCCGGAGACCGGTGACTATTACGTCTACGACGTGGGTCCGCATTCGGCGCTCATCGTTCGTGGTGAAGACGGCGCGATCAACGCTTTCTACAACGCGTGCATGCATCGAGGAACGCAGTTACGTCCGCCGGGCTCGTGTGGCTTCGCGAATCAACTGAAGTGCCCGTTTCATGGTTGGACATGGTCACTCGATGGTGAACTCGTCGACCTGCCCGACCGCTGGGACTTTCCCCACGTCGGCGACGACACGCATCGTCTGCCTCGGCTTCCGGTGGCAGTGTTCTCCGGCTTCGTCTGGATCAACTTCGACCCCGATGCCGAACCTCTCTCGTCGTACGTCGGAGTGTTGGCCGATCATTTCACCGAGTTCGGCTTCGAAGATCGCTACATCGAAACTCATGTCCGCAAGAAGTTGCCGTGCAACTGGAAAGCGGCGATCGAAGCGTTTCTCGAGGCCTATCACGTGCGCGAGACCCACGCGTCGGGCCAATTGGGCGACGAGGTGACCACTCAGTACGACGTTTTTCCTCCGAACGTGAGCCGGTTCATTCACACCATCGCGCTCGATTCGCCGCAGCGACCCGCACCGCGAACCGAAGAGGAGATCTTCGCGAACATGCTGCGTGGCGTTCCGGTCGAGTCGCGACCGAAATTGCCGGACGGGATGCGGGCCCGTGACGCCTGGGCGAAGATCGTGCAGCGCGACATGAGTTCGCGCTACGGTCACGACTTCACCCATCTGAGCGAGTCGATCACTCTCGACTCCATCGAGTACTTCTTGTTCCCGAACGCGTTCTTCTTCCCGGGTCTCTCGTTGCCGATGGTGTATCGGTTCCGACCCGACGCCGACGACATCGACGTCAGTTGGTTCGATTTGCTGATCCTGCGGCCGCGTCCGGCTCACGGCGAGGTGCCGCCTCCGCCCGAAGTGATCGAACTCGACGTCGACGACAGTTACACCGTGGCCTCCGGCCTCGGTCCGTTGGGTCGGGTGTACGACCAGGACACGTCGAACATGAAGGCCCAGACTCGGGGGTTCCGGTCGAGCCGCAAGAAGGGTCAGACGCTCGGTAACTACCAAGAGGTACGAGCCCGGCATCTGCAGCAGCGAGTGCGGGAACATCTGCGCGCGGGTGGCTTCACCGCCGATCCCACATGAACGACGTCGAACTGGGCGATCTGACCGATCTCCGTGACGGCACCATGCGGGTGTTCGCCGACGTCGGAGAGCACGGCGTGGTGGTGTGTCGCGTGAATGGTCAGCTGCACGCCTTCGATGACAATTGCTCGCATCGCGATGCGCGACTCTCCGAAGGCCGGTTTCGCGGAACCACCATTACCTGCCCGGTTCACGGCGCACAGTTCGACGTGCGAACGGGTGAGCATCGCTGTGCGCCGGCTACATCGCCGATCGTCGTGCGGGTGGTTCGTGAATCGGGTGGCCGAGCCTTCGTCGAGTCAACAGAGGTCTGAAACCGAGTGGACGAGTACTCGCAGAGGTTGTTCGACGCGTTGAGTGCCTCACTCGAGCCGTGGTTGCGAGGTTCCTTCGATCGTGTCGTCGACGAACAAGGGCTGAGCGCCGGAGTCGATGTAGGTCGACGTGACGCGGTGGTTGCTGACGCGGCCCGCACGGCGATCGAACGTTTGCACCAGCTGTTCGAGACCGATGTCCTCGAGCAGCGCCACAACCCGCTGCAGATCCTGCGTTCGGCGACCGACCCGGTCACCGTCGCGCTCCGTGACCTCGGTGCGCAACCAATCGAGCGCGACGAGTTCCAGCAGCGCTCGTTCCCCGACGACGATTTCGGGTTGTGTCCGGCCGCCTGGGTCGACATCGACGAATCTCTCGCCGAGGTGGGTCTCGAGTGGGGAGCCTGGAAAGCGGCCGCGGTGATCACCCGCCGACGCGAAGCAACGTGACCGATCTGACCCATGCCGGGCCATCGTGACGAATGACGCGGAGCCCGACATCCCGAAGCCGCCCGGGTGCTAGTTCGATTGTGAAGTGCCTCGTCAGAGCCTCATCTCGCGTGTCGTCATCGCGCTGAGCGTGGTTCTTCTGGCATCGGCCTGCGAGACCTCCAATCCCTCAACCGACGAGCGGCTGGAGACGTGGATGACCGAGGTCGGCTCACCGGCGCGGACTCTCGCGTACGGCCCCGACGACGAACAAGTTCTCGATGTGTACACGCCGGCCGATTGGTCGCCCAGCGATCGTCGTCCAGTGATCGTTCATGTGCACGGCGGCGGTTGGCACGGCGGCTCGCGTCGTGACGCGGCGTACTTGGCACAGGCTCAAGTTCGTCGTGGCTGGGTCTTCGTCTCGGTCGACTACCGACTCACCCCTGGTGTCCGTTTTCCTGATCCGATCCGTGACGTCGATCGTGCGGTGCGATTCGTTCGGTCGCAGGCTTCCTCGTTGGGCATCGACCCGAGTCGCCTCGTGATGTCGGGTCACTCGGCCGGTGGTCATCTCGCCGCGGCCGTCGCACTCGGCGACATGCGACCCCTCCTGGTCGATCCGACGCTGCCGCCCGAACTTCGGGCTCAATCGTCGCGTCCGGATGCGGTGGTGACTATTGCGGCAATTCTCGACGTGACTGCTTTCAGCGACGATCCGTGGTGGGCCTCCGGCTGGATCATCAATTTGTTGTACGGGTGTGAGTCATCCGATCCGTTCGTGCTCGCGTGTTCGGTTCCGCAGATGCGCCAGGGCTCGGTTCTCGACTGGCTCGATGCGCGCGACCCGGCGGTGTACGCGATTCATGGCGCCGACGACGACGTCGTGTTGGTGGAACAGGCGTGGCTCCTGCGAGATCGTGCCGCCGAGGTGGGTCTCGACCGGGTGAGCCTCGACATCGTCGACTACGGTCCGGCTCGGTACCGTCGTCATGACCCCGACTTCGGTGCCAATCTGCGTGGGCTCGAGGCGTTCCTCGATCGAGTGGCCGCCTGAAGTGTTTCGCCGGTGTGAATTCACACCGGATCCGATCGATCCTGTGGCGTGATCACGTTGGTCGACGGAAAGAATGAACGTATGGCCCGGCGCGTCGTTCTCGATGATCTGTCGTTGCGAGGAATCCGCTTCACGCGCGAACTCTGCCGTGTGACCGATGCATGGCTGGCTGAGGTGTGGTCGTCGGCCGCGAGTGATCAGAAGTTGTCGAAGCGCTGTGCCCTCGTCGCCCTTGGGGGATACGGACGCGGTGAACTCGCTCCCTTCAGCGATCTCGATGTGGTGTTGTTGCACGATGGAGTGAAGAACATCGACGAGATCGCATCCAAGATCTGGTATCCCATCTGGGATGCGGGTGTGAAGCTCGGTCATTCGGTCGGAACCGTCAAGCAACTGTTGGAGGTTGCGAAGTCCGAACTCGACACGGCAACGGCGCTGCTCTCGGCGCGCCATATCGCGGGCGACGAGGAGCTCACGCGAGAACTCCTCGATGCGGCGACGCGAGTCTGGAAGACATCCAAGGATCGTCTGCCCGAACTGATGAAGCGAGTTCGATCGCGGCAGGCCGAGAACGGCGAAGTGGCGTTCCTTCTCGAGCCCAATGTGAAGGAGGGCTACGGCGGCCTTCGTGACATTCACGCACTGGTATGGGCCGAGGCCGCGGGGGTGGAGATCTCTCGCTCCGATCGCGCGTCACTCGACGCTGGTCGTGACGTGTTGATGTCGATTCGAGTGGCCCTGCATCGACACGCCGGCCGTGCGGTGGAGGTCCTTCATCTCGAAGATCAAGATGCGGTCGCCGCGGCCTGCGGATACCCCAACGCCGATGCGCTGGCTGCTGCTCTGTCGAACGCCGGTCGTTCGGTGTCGTGGGTGGGTGACGAGGTGTGGGCGCGAGTGTCGGCCACGGGCGCGAAACCCGAACCCGATCGACTCCTCGCACCGGGTGTGATCTTACGAAACGGTGAGGTCCACCTGGCCGACGACGTCGATCCGGCATCCGATCCTTCATTGTTGCTCCGCGTCGCGGCGTCGGCGGCACGCCAACGCACGCGGATCGATCGCCCGACTCTCGATCGTTTGGCTCAGTCGAGTCCGGCCATGACCACACCGTGGCCGGCTGGCGCGGTCGACGACCTCGTCGGCTTGTTGCTCACCGGCCACGACGCTATTCCGGTTCTCGAATCGCTCGACCAACGCGGGTTGTGGGTGAAGATCCTTCCCGAGTGGGCACCCAATCGCAGCCGTCCGCAACGCAACGCGTATCACCGCTTCACCGTCGATCGGCACTTGTGGGAGGCCACGGCCAACGCGAGTGATCTCGCGCACCGTGTGTCGCGACCCGACTTGCTGGTGCTCGGCGCGTTGTTCCACGACATCGGCAAGGGGTATCCCGGCGATCACACCGACGTCGGCGTCGAACTCGTTGCGCGCATCGGTCCGCGCATCGGTCTGTCGCCCGACGACGTCGTGATCGTGCAGACGATGGTTCAGCATCACCTCACGCTGGCCGATGCCGCCACTCGTCGCGATCTCGGCGATCCGGCCACCGCGAAGTTCGTCGCCGAGGCCGTGAAGTCACCATTGGTGCTCGACCTGTTGCACGGGCTCACCGAGGCCGACAGCCTGGCCACGGGCACGTCGGCGTGGGGATCGTGGAAGGCCGAATTGGTCTCCGAACTCGTCAGCCGGACTCACGCGGTTCTCGGTGGCGATGACGTCAACGATGTCCAGTGGCGGCTGTTCCCCGACGCCGATGTGTTGGCTTTGATGGCCACGGGCGAGATTCGTGTTGCCACATCGGCTGACGCGGTCACGGTGGTGTCACCCGACCGACCCGGAACGTTCAGTCGAGTGGCGGGAGTGATGGCGTTGCACGGCCTGGGAGTTCTGGGTGCGCAAGCGCACTCCGACGAACAGGGCATGGCCGCATCACGCTTCACGGTTCAGATTCCCGCGCATGGGCCGATCGAGTGGGACCCGATCGCGAAGAATCTCGAGCGAGCGTTGCGTGGAGAATTGGCGATCGAAGCGCGGCTCGCCGAACGCGCCCTCACGTACAAGCGTCGTCGTCGCTCGGCGGGCGCCCTCGCGGCACCGCGAGTCACCTTCTTCGACGAAGCGTCGTCGAACGCGACGGTGATCGAGGTGCGGGCACCCGACGAACTTGGTGTACTGCATCGCATCACGAAGGCCATGGCTGAGGTGGGCCTCGACATTCGCCACGCGACCGTGCAGACGATCGGCGACGAAGTGGTCGACTCGTTCTATGTGCGCACGGCGTCGGGGACGAAACTCGTCGACACCTTCCATCGATCCGAGGTCGAGCGGGCAATTTTGCACACCGTGTCGCCCTCGCCCGAGCGCTGAACCAGTAGTACCGTGTCGGTATGTCCGACGCGATGCCCACCGACTTCACGCGCGATCTCGTGCGCTGGAGCGAGACGTTGGCCGGTATCGCGCGCACGGGTATGGGTTTCACCCAGAACCTGTACGAACGCGAGCGTTACGAAGAAGTCCTGCACGTCGCAGCCGACATCAAAGCCGCCGCCGACGAAGCACTCGAAGTTCGACGAGAACAAGACCATTTCGTCCAGGAATGGATGGAGTCGATCGGTGAAGGCGTTCCGGGTTACGTGACGCCGAAGGTTGCCATCGGCGCCATCGTCGGCAACGACGCCGGTGAGATCTTGCTCGTGCGACGACCCGATTCGGGTGTGTGGTTGTACCCGACCGGTTGGGCCGATGTGGGCTACTCGCCATCGGAAGTGGCCATCAAGGAAGTGCAGGAGGAGACCGGCATCGAATGCGAGCCGGTGCGATTGCTCGGAGTCGTCGACGGCCAACGCATGGGCTTCAGCCGCTTCGGTATGTACATGCTCTTGTTCCACTGCCGCGCGGTGGGTGGAGATCTGCAAGGTCACCCGCTCGAAACGAGCGGTATCGGCTGGTTCGGTCGTGATGCGCTACCCGAGCCGACGGCGGGTGCTCAGTGGTGGGGTCCGATGGCCTTCGCCGCCATCGCCGGAAGCAGTGGCCCAGCCACGTTCGATCCGCCACGTTCGCCGGTGTGGCGCAACGGCGAACACTGACGCCGCGCGCGAATCAGTCGTCGCGCTGACTGCGCAAGAACTGCTCGACCTCGGCCATCAGCGCGTCGCTGTCGACGGGTCCGTCGGGCAGAGGAGTGTCGTCGCGCGGACGATCGTCGGGTGGGAGTGCGGCGTCGCCGTCTTCTTCGTCGATCAAGAGTTCGATGTCGTCGTCATCGTCGTCGAATTCGTACTCGTCGTCATCATCGTCGTCACCCATCGCTTCGATCCGCTCGAGATAGCGCGTGAGCGAAGGATCGTTGACGATGAGTTGATCGATCTGAGCGTCGTACGTCTCGACCGACTCGACGAGCGACACCGTGGGCAGATCGACGTCGAGAATCTCGCTCAGTCGTTCGACGAGAGCGAGGGCGGCTTTGGGCGAGGCGATCTGCGCGGCATAGGCCGGCACGGCTCCCCACAACGAGATGCTCGACATGCTCGCGCGATGGCAGGCATCGCTCAACACGCCGACGATGCCGGTGGGACCCTCGTACTGACTGCGACGAAGATCGTGGCGATCGATCGCGGCTTGGTCGGCGGCGGTACCGAGGACCTGTGTGGGGCGACGATGCGGAACGTCGGCTAACAGTGCACCGAGCGACACGATGGTGCTCACTTTGTACGTCTGCGCCACGCCCACGATCTGCTTGCAGAACAACTTCCACTGGAGCGCCGGCTCGGGACCCAGAACGAGAATGAGATCACGATCACCGGCGTCGGCGGTCCACATGCTCACGGTCGGCCACACGATCTGACGATTGCCGCCGTCGTTCAGGCGCACGTGCGGGCGGATGGTGGCGAAGTCAGTGAACTCCTCCGGGTCGATCTCGGCCAGCGGCGTGGCGTTCATCGACTCGACGAGATGTTTGACGGCCGAACTGGCGGCATCAGCGGCATCGTTCCAACCGGTGAAGGCCGCGACCATGTACGGGCGACGCAGTTCCGGTCGACGAATCCACCGGACGTGCTCGAGCTCGGCCATTGGACCGAGGCTACTCGTCAGAGTTGCGGACGGACGAGGAAGGCTCCGAATCCACCGGCGTCGAGGACGTCGTCGAGCAGGTTGCTCTCGTACACCTCGTTCGGACCCTGCATCAGATCGTTTTCCGTGGCACCTTGCGCGGTCGTGACGAGTGTCCAGGCCTGACGCTTGTAGGTGAGATTCTTCGGGTGCAGACGGTGTGCTTCGCGCCACCATGAAATAGCGGCGTCGTGGCCGACCGTGCGACGCAGATGCTCGCCGAGTTGGAAACACGCGGCCGCGCGGGCCTCGTCGTCACCGTGTGGTTGGCTCCGCTCGATCACTTCGTCGGGCGTGAGCGCGAATTGACTATTGCCACCGTTGTCGACCCAATCGAGGATGGCGGCGCGATACGCATCGGCGTCGTCGGGAATGGCTTTCACCGCGCGGTACATCGCGTCGAGGCGCTCGGGAAGTCCGGGCGGAACCTCCATGTCGCGTAGGGGGCTGCGTTCGATGGAGGCCGACTCGGCCGGCCGCACGAGGTTGCCGTTCTCGTCGATCCAGACCGCCATCGGAATGTTCGTGAATCCGAAGAGCGAACCAGTGGCGTGCGTGGTGTCGACGACGCACGGATGCGTGGGCTGACCGGCCTGCGACCACGGACGCGCGTGATCGGGTTCGATGTCGAGCGCGACGGTGACGACGACGGCGTTCTTGCTTTCGATTTCTGTGTGGAGCGCCTGCCACCCGGGCAGGCTGGTGCGACAGCCTCAATAACTCGACCACGCGACGAAGACGATCTTCTTGCCGCGTAGTGACGAGAGTTTGAAGTTGTTGCCGGAGAAGTCGATGAGATCGGGATCGGCCGCAACGGCAGTGGTGAGTGCGCGACCTCCGAGCGTGGCCGGGCCGAGTGACCACACACCGTGAGTTTCGTCATGGACGAGTGGCATGCCGAGTCGAGCAGCAGCAACCTTCACGTCGACGACGTCGCCGTCGAGAGCACCGGGTGCGGGAACGCACACTTCGCCGCGGCACAAGCCTTCCGGTTTGGGATCCCATCCGGTTTCGCGCGCGAAGTCGGCGCGAGAGGTGGTGAGCGACGTGAGGATCATGCGGTCAGTCTGACAGGTTCGGCGTGTCAGCGTCGCTTCGCAGCCTCGGCCAACTCGTGCGGACCCGAGGCGGGGTATCCCTTCATCTGCTGAACGGCGCGGCTCCAGGGTCCGAGGATCTCGATCAACTGGTCGAAGTCGGAGCCGATGGCCGTGAGAGCTGTACGCATCTGGTCGTCGGTGTCCACTTCCACCTGTTCGCGCAGGGCGCGTCCGGCCGGGGTGAAGTCGCCGTTGGCGAGCAGTCCGCGCGATTCGAGGCGATCGATCGCGCGCGTGTAATCGTCTTCGCTCCATCCACGGGTGCGGCTGTACGACTTGAGGGGGAGGCCCCAGTAGAGCTCGGTCAGGAGTCCGATTTCCGTGGCGTCGAGGCCAGCGGCGATCCAGGCCGCGGTGTGCGAGTCACCGCGGAACTCGCGCAGCATGTCGCCGAAGTGCCAGCACGCGCCGAGGTCGGTGGACGGAATCGATTGGCTGAGTGTGCCGGCGAAGAGTGGGCGGCCTTCGGGGCGCAGCACGTCGACGGCTCGTTGAAGAATCGCGCGCCCTTTGGCGACACCACCGGGCTTGGCGCCGAGGATGCGTTCGAGTTGTGCGATGGCACCATCGCGACGGGCACCGCAGATGGTGACGGCATCGGTGATCTTCCATCCGGCTTGCACCGACGGGACGACGACGACCGGATTGAAGACGGCGAAGGCGGCGGCGACGAGTTCGCCCGGGACCTGGCCCATGAGTGATCCGCGGCTCGTGAAGTAGGCGACACCTTCGGGGAGTGCGACGCCATTCATTTCGCCCGGGCTCGGTTGGAATCCGAGTGCGACGTAATTGGCGTGACATTCGGGTGAGAAGTACACCTGACCGATGACGGGTTCGAGCGCGGCGCCGAGTGCGCGGCCTTTGGCCGAGAGTTCCTGTTGATCCATGGGGCGAGGGTACGGGACGTGCGACCTACACTTCGGGTCGAGGAACCAATCGATGCCTGCTGACGTCTCCGTGTGCCGTGAAGTGACCGATGAGGTCGTGCACGCGTTCGGCGTTCTGATTCCGCAGTTGTCGCGGTCGAATCCGGCGCCCACACGAGCCGAGTTGGAGGCACTGGTGTCGTCGGTGGCGTCCACATTGTTCGTGGCTCGGGTGGACGGACGAATCGCAGGGTCGCTCACGTTGGCGATGTTCCGGATTCCGACGGGTGTGAGGGCGTGGATCGAGGACGTGGTGGTCGACGAGGCCGCGCGTGGACACGGCGTGGGGGAGGCACTCAATCGAGCGGCGCTCGATCACGCGCGGGCGAATGGAGCGATCACGGTCGACCTGACGTCGCGGCCGTCGCGCGAGGCGGCCAACCGGCTGTACAAGCGGATGGGGTTCGAACAACGCGACACCAACGTCTACCGCTACACCCTCTGACCGGCGTGACCCAGTTGGTGACCCGAGCGGCGAATTCGTCTCGTGTTTCGCGGATCATGGCCGCCAGTCTGATTCTCGGTCTCGTGTGCTTGGAGGGGGTGTCGTCGGTTGACGCATCGGTCCCCCCGTCGTCAGAGGCGACACCTCCAGCCGATCCGATTCGCGGTGCCCCCGTAGTGACGTGGCCCGGGCCGGGGCACGTTGCGTTGACGTTCGATGACGGTCCGCACCCGACGACGACCAACCGCGTGCTCGACATCCTCGATCGCGAACGGATTCCCGGAACGTTCTTCGTGATCTGTCGCTTGATCTCGAAGAACCAGAGCGTGGTGTCGAGGATCGCCGCCGATGGGCACAGTGTTCAGAACCACACCATGAATCATCCGTACCTCGCACGTATCAAGAACGACAAGGTGACTGCCGAGTTGTCGTCGTGTTCGAGTGCGATCGAAATGGCGACGGGCCAGAAGCCGACGACCTTTCGACCACCGTATGGATCACACAACGATCGTGTGAACGCAATCGCTGCGGCGCTCGGGCTCCAGCGTGTGATGTGGAACGCCACGGCCCCGATCGACGAGACGAATCCGAAGGAGATCGCTCGTCGCATCCTCGGACAGATCCGTTCGGCCGAGGAAGACCGCCGGGGACTGGTGATCTTGCTCCACGATGGGAGTGGATCGCGCGCCGCTCAAGTAGCGGCGCTCGGCCCGATCATCCAACGACTCAAGTCGAGTGGTTGGCAGTTCGTGAAGATCGGCTAGCCAGCACCACCGGAACCTTCAACGATCAGTCGGAGAGGATGCCGGCCGAGACGGATTCGGTCGTGTCGACTTCGTCGATCTCGGCCAGGAGCGAATCGACTTCGGACTCGAGAGTCTCGAAACAACCAGACTTGGCCCTCAGGATCACGATGCGATCGAGGATCCGCTCTTTCACGGCATCGGGAGCGCCCGACGAATTCATTCGCTCGACGACGCAATCGAAGCTGGGCGGAAAGTCGGATGGATTCCCTGAACCCTGTGACGTGGGCGGGGTGGTGTCACTCGGCCCGATCGAGATCAAGAACGCTCACCGTAGAGGCGACGGGGATCAGGTGCCGCAGAAGGTGGCGTAGCCCTCGGTGTATTCCACCGGCGCCGGTTCGGCGTACCGCGCCATCCGCTCGTCACCTTCGAACCGCTCCGTGAACGGATCGGCCAACACGTCGAGCAACGTCGACAGCGCCGACAAGTCACCTTGCGTCGCGGCTGCCAACGCCTCTTCCACCAAATGATTGCGCGGTACGTACACCGGATTCACCGAGTCCATCTGTGCCGCGACGGTCCCTGCATCTCCGCTCACACGCGCCCGCCAACGCGGCATCCACGCGAGCAATCCCAAGCGGTTGGGGAACAGGGCATCGAGGCGCGATGAATCACCGCGCAGCGAACGCGACAACGCACGGAAGAACGACGTGAAGTCGACCCGCTCGGCGTGGAGAAGCGCCAGTAGATCATTGACGATCTCGACATCACCCTCGTGAGCGTCACGGAACCCGAGTTTCGCGCGCATACCAGTCAACCAGTAGCCGTTGAACCTCTCGTTGAACGACACCAAGACATCAGTGGCCATCTTTACGGCTGCGTCGGTGTCGTCGTCGAACAAGTACACGATCGCTTCAGCGAGCCGAGCCAGGTTCCACTGCCCGATCATCGGCTGGTTGCCGTAGGCGTACCGACCCTGATGATCGATCGACGAGAAGACCGTCTCGGGATTGAACGCGTCCATGAACGCGCAGGGCCCGTAGTCGATCGTCTCGCCGGAAATCGTCATGTTGTCGGTGTTCATCACACCGTGGATGAAGCCGATGTTCATCCAACGCGCGATGAGAGTGGCCTGTGTGTCGACCACACGCTCGTAGAACGCGATATGCGGATTGTTCGCACCGGTCACCTCGGGGTAATGACGGGCGATCGCGTAATCGGCGAGTCGTTTCAGAAGTTCGCGGTCGTGTGTGGTGGCGGCATATTGAAAGGTGCCGACACGCAGATGGCTGGACGCCACTCGTGTGAGGACTGCGCCCGGCAGCAACGACTCGCGCGCGATCGATTCACCCGTCGCCACGACCGCGAGAGCCCGCGTGGTCGGAACGCCGAGCGCATGCATGGCTTCTCCCATGATGAACTCACGCAGCATCGGGCCGATGGCGGCCTTACCGTCGCCGCCACGCGCGAATGGCGTGCGACCCGAACCCTTCAAGTGGATGTCGCGACGCCGACCATGAACGTCGATCACTTCACCGAGCAATAACGCCCGCCCGTCACCGAGCCGGGGTGAGAATCCACCGAACTGGTGGCCGCTGTAAGCCTGGGCGATCGGCTCGGCTCCCTCCGGCACCACGTTGCCGACGAGCACCGCCACACCGTCGGGCGAGCGGAGGAACGACGGGTCGAGTCCGAGTTCGTCGGCCAGTTCGTCGTTGAAGGCGAGTAATCGCGGATCGGCCACCTCGTTGGCTCGCCACGCCTCGTACAACCCGCCCAACTCGCGCACGTAGGTGTTGTCGAACGCGAAGTGCGAACGCTCGACCGTCGTCATGAAGTCAGGCTACGGCGAGCCGTGGGGGAGCGCGTTACCGACGACGAACGACCGAGTGGCAGGATTGCCGGTGTCGTCGGCGATTCCAACGCAGGGGGTTCTCATGTTGTTCAACGTTCGCAAGATCGTGACGGTGGTGGAGGAGATTCACCACGATCTCGGGCCGGCACCCGAACGTCCGGCCGTCAAAGGTGCGGTGGCTGCTGTCGTGACCAATCCGTACGTCGGTCGGTACGTCGCCGATCTCTCAGCGGCGGCCGACGAACTCCGTGCGCTCGGCGAGCGACTCGGCACCATGTTGATCGGCCATCTAGGCGGTGACCGATCGGTGATCGATGGCTACGGCAAAGGAACCATCGTCGGGTCGGCCGGGGAGATCGAGCACGGCGCGATGTGGCACATCCCGGGTGGTGGTGGAATGCGCGCTGCACTCGGCAAGGGCACGGCGATCGTGCCGTCCACGAAGAAGGTGGCCGGAATCGGCGCGCGCCTCGACGTGCCGATCACCCATCTCGAATGGAGTTACGTGGGCAGTCACTACGACGCGATCGAAGTCGGGGTGCCCGACGGACCGAAGCCCGATGAAATGGTGGTCATTCTCGCCATGGCCATCGGCGGACGCGTTCACGCGCGTTTGGCCGGTGGTTTCACACTGGCCGATCGCGGCCAGCCCGGAGTTCCGGCATGAGCCGCTCGGTTGCCGTGATCGGAATCGGTCGGATGGGATGGCACATCGCTGCGCATCTCGTGGCCAAAGAACATCGCGTCGCGGTGTGCGATGCCGTGGCCGGAATGGCCGATCGGTTCGCGTCCGAAGTGGGCGGTCGAGCGGCCTCGTCTCCAACTGATGCGGCGCGTGACGCCGACGTCGTGATCACGTCGTTGCCAGCCGATCGTGAGTTG
Source organism: Actinomycetota bacterium (assembly GCA_016871355.1). Lineage (GTDB taxonomy): Bacteria > Actinomycetota > Acidimicrobiia > Acidimicrobiales > Ilumatobacteraceae > Casp-actino8. The sequence goes on along the minus strand of VFZC01000001.1, from coordinate 125,918 downwards.
CTCGCGGTCTCCGATGAGATCGCGTCGGCCGTCACCGCCGGGCGCGTGTGGGTCGATCACTCCACTACCTCGGCCCAAGCCGCGCGCAGCGTTGCCTCGCGTGTGGCCGCGATCGGCGGATCGTTCCTCGACGCACCGGTGTCGGGTGGGGTCGATGGAGCTCGCAAGGGAACACTCACCGTGATGGCGGGCGGCGATCAACGAGCCTTCGACGACGTCGAATCCGTGATTGCGTCGTACGCGGCACGCATCACTCTGATGGGTGAATCGGGAGCCGGCCAGATCACGAAGATGACGAATCAGATCTGTGTCGTGGGCCTCTGCCAAGCCCTGGCCGAAGGTCTCGACTTCGCCGAGAGCGCGGGCCTCGACGTGACGAAGGTGATCCACGTGATGTTGCAGGGATCGTCGGCGTCGTGGCAGATGGCCAACCGTGCCGAGAAGATGCTCGCCGGCGAGTACGACTACGGCTTCTCCACCACGCTCATGCGCAAGGACATCGGTTTGGTGCTCGAAGAAGCCGAAGCGATGAACATTCCGCTGCCGGTCACCGCGATGGTGGGTCAGATGCTCGCCGAAGTGACCGCCATGGGTGGTGCGCAGTGGGACTGGTGCAGCCTCATGGAGCGTCAGCGTCGCCGACGAGTCTGATCGTTACTGCTGCGAAACGTCGCGGGTGGCTCGGAGGATCAGCAAGGTGGACAGGGCGAAGAAGCCGGTGGACCACCCGGCGAACGAGCGCACCGTGCCGTCGAACGTGGAGTTGGCGACGCCACCGAGTAGCGCACCACCGGCGGTTGTGATGGTGGTGATGACCGACGACGCGGTGCCGGCGATGTGCGGCAAGGGGGTCATGGCGGCGGTGTTGGCGAGAGGTCCGAGGCCCTGGGCGACCGGGATGAGCAAGGCCAGGGTGATGGCGAAGATCCAGAAGTTGGGCTTACCTCCGTTGGTGAACGACACCAGGACGAAGGCGATGGCCGCGACCGATCCGAAATACACCGACCGACGCAGGTGGTGATAGAGGCCGACGTTCTTCACTCGTCGTGCGTTGTTGAGCGAGTTCAAGGCGAAGAACACTCCGAGCACGCCGAAGAAGAGCGGGAACAAATCGCCGCGCTCGTAGACGTCTTCCAAGATCACTTCGGATGCACCGAGGTAGGCCGTGAGGATGGCATACGTGAACATGTTGGCGAACATGAACGACAGGGTCGTCCGATTGCGGAACACCTCGCGACTGGCTTCACCAACCGCACGCCACGTGAAGGGACGACGACGTTCGACCGGCAACGTTTCGGGTAGTCGCAACGCCCACACGGCCAGGAGTACGGCGATCACGACCGGGGCGACGAAGACCGATCGCCACGGGAAGATCTCGATGAGTCCGGCACCGATGGCCGGCGCGATGATCGGGACGATCAGGAACACGGCCATGATGAACGACATCAGTCGTGCCATCACATCGCCTTCGAAGCGATCGCGAACCATCGCGTTGGTGAGTGTGCGCGGGCCGGCGGCACCGATGCCCCACACGAACCGGGCGGCGATGAGAAGTGGCCACGAACTCGCGAGGGCCGACAGCAATCCTCCGAGGATGTAGAGCGCGAGACTCGCGAACAACATCGGTCGACGACCGAATCGATCGGACGCCGGACCGAAGAGCCACGGACCGACGGAGATACCCAAGAAGAACACGGTGATGACCCACGTGACGTGAGTGGAATCCGATGGCATCGAGAATGCTTGGCGAACCTCGGGGAAGGCGGGCAGTACCAAGTCGATCGCGATGGCAATGAGCGCCATGAACACCGTCACCTGGGCCATGAACTCGCGTCGGCTTGCTTCGCGCCGCAACGAGTGACGTGTTCCCAGTGATTCGGTTGAAGTCACATCTCGACAGTAGACGGTGAGCACTCGAACCCAGTCGGTAGATTCACTCCACTGTGTCGGAAGTCGTGGATGTTCGTGCCGAGGCGGCCAGGCGCCGCACCATCGCGATTATCAGCCACCCCGACGCCGGTAAGACCACGCTCACCGAGAAGTTCTTGCTGTACGCCGGCGCCATTCAAGAAGCCGGTGCGGTGCATGCACGCGGCGATCGTCGTGGCGCCACATCCGACTGGATGGAGCTCGAGCGTCAGCGTGGCATCTCCATCTCGTCGGCGGTGCTGCAGTTCCCGTATCGCGACCATGTGTTCAATCTGCTCGACACTCCGGGTCACCGCGACTTTTCCGAAGACACCTATCGAGTACTCGCGGCGGTCGACGCGGTGATCATGGTGCTCGACACCGCCAAGGGCATCGAGTCACAGACACTGAAGTTGTTCCAGGTGTGTCGCACGCGGCGCCTACCGGTCGTCACGTTCTTCAACAAGTACGACCGAGCCGGCCGCGATCCGCTCGAGCTACTCGACGAGGTGGAAGAGCAGATCGGCCTGCGGCCCACCCCGGTCACGTGGCCGGTCGGCATCCCGGGCGACTTCCGTGGTGTGATCGATCGTCGCAACGGTGAATACATCCGCTTCACGCGCACGGCGCGTGGTGCGTCGTTGGCACCAGAGGAGTTCGTGAGTCGCGAGCAGGCCGCTGCCGAAGAAGGCGACGCCTGGAAAGTTGCCCTCGACGGTTGTGGCCTTCTCGATGCGATCGGCGCCGATGTCGACGAACTGTCGTTCCTCGCCGGCGAGTCGACGCCCGTCTACGTGGGCTCGGCCCTCACCAACTTCGGCGTGCGCATGCTGCTCGATGCCGTGGTCGACTACGCGCCGCCGCCATCGCCGCGCCTCGGCGTGAATGGTGAAGGTCGACCGATCGATGCGCCATTCGCCGCATTCGTGTTCAAGGTGCAGGCCAACATGGATCCGAACCACCGCGACCGTCTCGCGTTCGCACGGGTCTGCTCGGGCGAGTTCGAACGCTCGATGGACGTCACCAACACCCGCACCGGCAAACCGGTGGGGACCAAGTACGCCACCACGGCATTCGGCGCCGAACGCGAGACGATCGAGCGGGCCTATCCGGGCGACATCATCGGACTCATCAACGCCGCCGGTTTGCAGATCGGCGACACGCTGTACGCCGGACCCCGAGTCGAGTTCCCCGGTGTTCCACGCTTCGAGCCCGAGGTGTTCGCTACCGCACGTCCGATCGACACCGGCAAGTACAAGCAGTTCCGCAAGGGTTTGTCCCAACTCGACGAAGAGGGTGTGGTCCAGGTGTTGCGCGATCCCGACATGGGTGACGCCGATCCCGTCCTGGCGGCGGTGGGGCAATTGCAGTTCGAAGTGTTCGCGCATCGCCTCGAACACGAGTTCAAGGCACCGAGTCGCATCGAGCCGGCGGGTTACCAAGCCATTCGCCTCACCGACGAAGAGTCGGTGGAGCGTTTGCGCCGCATCGGCGGCATTCGAATCCTCAAGCGGGGTGACGGTGAACTCGTCGCACTGTTCGAGAATCGCTATCGCTTGCAGCGTCTCATGAGCGACGAGCCCGAACTCACGCTCAGACCCATTTTGGCAGGCGTCGAGAACTGACGTCAGCCGAGGCGGTCGAGGAACCGACGCGCCGCTTCGGCTGATTCGACGCGCCAGGCAGTGACGATGTCGTCATCGTCGATGGTCTTTTCGAGACCTCGGATGATGCCGTCGACGATTCGCCGCTGCTCTTTCAGCATCGCGGTCTGCTGAACGCCCACCTGACGGCCGATCTCGAGTTTGAGCAGCAACTCGCTGCGGAGATCGCGTAGATGCGGAACCGGCAGGGTGAGCCAGGCGTTCAGTGCGGCCCGCCCCGAACGAGTGATGCGCAACACCGTGCGTTGGCCGCCGGCGATCCCGGGCTCTTCACCGCGGGTCTCGATGTATCCGCGTCCAATCAGTTGATCGATCGCGCGGTAGGTGAGTGGTCGCGACAACGACCAGATGCGGCCCAGGTCTCCGGAGGAGGCCAACCGAGTAGCCACCGCGAAACCGTGGCTCGGTTTCTCGGCGATGACTCCGAGACAGGCCCACTCGCCGAGCAGGAGTTCGCTCGCGCTACGCGACGCTCGGCTCACGACAAGTCTCCGAGCAACTCGTGTACGTACGGCGTCGCGGGATCGGCCGCGATGGTGTCGAACGTTCCGCTCTGCACGATGCGACCGTTCTCGATGATGATCATCCGATCGGAGAGAACGCGCGCATCACGAGGATCGTGGGTGACGAGGATGCGAGCACTGTCGACGGCGCCGAGGAGCCGTGACAGATCGGAGCGCACCGAGCGGCGAGTGGTCACGTCGAGCGCAGCCAGTGGCTCGTCGAGTAACAGCAATCGTGGTGACACCGCCATGGCCCGCGCCAATGCCACTCGTTGAGCCTGCCCACCGCTGATCTGACCGGGTTTCTTCTCGGCGTGCTCACTCAGACCCACCCATTCGAGAAGTTCATTCGCACGAGCGCGTGCTGTATCGCTATCAGTGCCGCGAGCACGCAGACCGAACGCGACGTTCTCGATAACGGTCATGTTGGGGAACAACAGGTAGTCCTGGAACACGAATCCCACTGGTCGCTTCTCGGCCGGAACGAACACGGAACGATCGGGATCGTCGAGCACGGTGCCGTCGAGACCGATCGACCCACTGGTGATGGGAGCCAGACCAGCGAGTGCCCGCAGAAGCGTTGTCTTGCCGGCACCGTTCGGACCGAGGACAGCAAGTGTTTCTCCCGGTGCGACGTGCACGTCGACAGCGAGAGTGAAGTTGGCGCGCACGATCGAGAAGCGGGCGTCGATGGTCATCGCGTCGTTCCTGTTGCTGCGCCCATCCAACGGTCACGGAGCCCGAACAGCACCGCGAACGAGGTGGCGATCATGACGACGCTGAGAACCAAGGCCTCGCGCGCGTCGGTGTCGAGAGCCAGGTAGGTGGCGATCGACATGGTTTGGGTGGTGCCCGGGAAGTTGCCGGCGAACGTGATGGTCGCGCCGAACTCGCCGAGCGCGCGAGCCCAGGCCAAGACGACACCGGCGACGAGCGCGGGTCGAATGGCCGGAACGGTGATTCGTCGGAACACGTACCACCGCGAGCCCCCGAGTGAGCGTGCGGCGTCCTCGTAGCGAGCGTCGGCTTGTCGAATGGCGGCCTCGACCGTGAGGACGAGGTAGGGCATGGCGACGAAGGTTTGCGCGAGGATCACGCCCCACACGCTGAACGTGAACTGAAACGAGAACCAGTCGTCGAGAAATCGTCCGAAGACTCCTTGACGGCCGAACGAGAAGAAGAGCGCCACGCCGCCCACGACGGGCGGAAGAACCATCGACATCGTGCACAGCGCGCGCACGGCACTGCGTCCGGGGAATCGACCGCGGGCGAGAACCCAGGCCAAGGGAACGCCGAACAACAACGATGCGCTGGCCGACGTGACCGACGTGCGAATCGACAACCACAGCGCGGTTCGAACGCGACTCTCGCCGAGCACGTCGAACAGGTCGGACCATGGAGTGCGTCCCAACAGCCCGATGAAGGGGAGGGCGAAGAAGACGATGGTGAGCGTTGCGACAACGATGACCGGCCAGGGGGCGCCGTCGTCGACGCGTCGAGTCGACCGTGACGTCTTCACGGGGTGCCGAATCCGAGCTCGCGAAGGGTGTCGCGTCCGAGGCCCTGGAGGAAGGCAACGAATGCCGCGGCGTCGTCACGACGAGTCGAACTCGTGAGCACGGCGATCGGGTGACGCGCAACGACGTTCTGCTCGGCGGGAATGTCGACTCCCGATGCCCGCGAACCAGTAGCGATCACATCGGTGCGGTAGACGATGCCAGCGTCGGCGGCACCGTTCGTGATCTTGGTGACGATGCCTCCCACGTTGGCTTCGAACGAGCGGAAGTTCGCGACGACTCCGGCCCGTGTCAACACCTCATCGGTGTAACCACGAATCGGAACCCCTTCCTGCGCGGTGATGACGATGAGATCGTCGGCCTGGAGATCGGCCAGTGATCGAATGTTCTTCGGATTTCCGGGGGCGACCATGATTTGCAGTTCGTTGGTTGCGAACACTCTGTAATCGGGAACGAGGAAGCCGGCGACCTTTGTCATGGTCGATTCGTCAGCTGACGCGAACACGTCAGCCGGTGCGCCGTTCTCGATCTGCAACGCCAAGTTACTGGACGAACCAGACGTGACCCGAACGTCGATGTCGGGATTGGCTGCTTCGAATTCGGATTCGAGGATTTCGAAGGCGGTGGCGAGAGAACTGGCCGCCATCACATCGAGGCGTGAACGTTCGGCGTCGTTGCTGCCGCAGGCGACCCCGAACGCCATCAGGACCGCGACGATGATCCCGGCGCGAACACGCATCGGTGCAGATTAGTCAATTATTGACTAAATCGACAACCTCGCGGGTTCACTCCTCGATCGGCTGGGCCGGCGGTTTCAGTGGCGTGCCGGCGAGTAATGCGACCAGCGACTCGGCGTCGAGACCGAGCGCTGCGACCTGTAAGGGAGCGCGCCGGCCGCTCATCACGCGCAGCAGATCGAACGACGGCAACCCCGACGACCGCAACTCATGGCCGAGTCCGCTCGAACGGTTCTCGGCCATGTCGAGCAACCACCCGACGGCCACGGCCACCGCATCGGAGTCCCGAGCTCCGATTCGACCCAGGGCCAAGCGCAGGTCGTGTTCGTGCGTGACCGCGTCCATCACCATCTGCGAATTCACCGGCACCGGAACGTGCGGCAGGATCGCGGCGAACGGCTCGATCGATGCCTCGAACGCGTCGGCCAACTGGGCGAGCGTCTCGCCGCGGTGGCGTTCGACTTGGGCTTGGGTCCAGGCGTCGGTCGTGACACCTTCCATGCGCCCGGCGAGGATGTCTTCGGGAAGGCCGACCAGGTGCGCCGCGAGTTCGCGCACCGTCCACGACGGACAGTGCGGCACCACGCGATCGCCGTCGGGATCCGGAGTCGAACGCAGCAACTCGATCACTCGCGTCCGCACACCTTCGTATGCCGCGACGACCTGAGGGGTCGGCAAGAGGAAGTCACTCATGACGTCAGTGTGGCACGACTCGTCAGGCCGGCGCCCAGTAGGCGTGGGTGCCGCTGCTGATCCGCTCGGGCAGTCGAATGCGGCACAACGGCCCGTCGGCCACTCCCTGAGCGTCGAAGACCAAACACTCTGACACATCGTTGTTCACATCGATCGTGAACGTCACCAGGTAACCGTCGTCTTCCGACGTGGAGCCATCGCGCGGAGCCATCACCGTTTCGCTGCCGAAGACCCCCGGCCCGAACATGTACGACTCCTTCTCGCCAGTATGCAGATCGTTGCGCGTGATGCCGTCGAATTCGAAACGGCCAGGTGTGGGAACGACCGAGTAGTAGTAGCGATACGGGCGACCACCGTGGCGACCGTTGATCATCCCGAACTCGGTGACTTCGTCGCTCAATGGGCCCTCGCGGGTTTCACCCGTCGTGAGATTGAAGCGCCAGCGGTAGGGACGTGAATCCATCGCGTACAGATCGAGGAATCGGAAGAGTCGGGTGTTGATGTCGGCGTCGGGTGGGATGTACGGCGAAGGTGAGTGTTGGAAGAAGCCGTCGAGCACGACCCAGTGGCCCTCGTGATCGTGTGTCTCGAAGGCGTTGATCCAATGCAATACGTAGGTGGGGTCGGCCTCGAACCACCTGATGTCGCTCGACTGTCCACGACGAGGAATCACCGCGAATCGGGTGGGCATCTCGGGATGCCACTTGGTGGCATAGACACCTTTGGCGACGAGATCGGCGTCCCAGAACAACGGACAGTCGTTGAGGATCGCGAAGTTCTCGGTGAACGCCATGTCGTGTGGGAGCCGAGCACCAGCCAGAGGAATCGGCACGTAGTGCACGAGTTCGTGATTGGCGTCGACCACGCCGTAGTGCATGAACGGCGCGGTGGTCTGGTAGTTGAAGAACAACATCTCGTTGGCGAGTTCGTCGACCTTGGTGTGCGCCGAGACTCCACACGATGGGAAGTTTCCGTTCCATGTCGCGCGACCGCGATCGTCGAGCGTTCGCGGATCGAGCTGGTAGAGATCGCCGCATTGGTAGAAGCTCGAATACGCGACACCCGCGTGCACGACCACATCGGTGCTCGACGCGTCCTTCATGCGGGTGCGTGCACCCCAGCCGTCGGTACGCGGTGACTTCTTCGGAGATTCGGCCAAGCCAGCCCACTGAACTCCGCCGGCTTCACGTTCGACATCGAGACCGACCGTGCGCACGAACCGATTGCGGTATTCGGTCACTCCGTTGGCGAACGACATCATGTGGATCATCCCGTCACCGTCGAACGGGTGGTATCGCTCGACGTTCGGATGCAGCGGATTCTCGGTGTTGCGCAGATACACACCGTTGAGATCGTCTGGGATCGTTCCGACCACCGGTAGTTCGGTGGCTGTGTATTCAGTGGTCTGCGGACGCCACGCTCCGGTGCGATACGGATGATCGTCGTCGACGGGCAGCGTGCTCACGTGCCGAGCGAATAACTGGGTCCCCACCAGGCCGACTGTACTGTCGGAACGCTCTCATGTTGTCCGCGCTCTTCCTCAGTTTCGGTGTCATCTTCGTGGCCGAACTCGGCGACAAGAGCCATCTCATGGCGTTGGCTTTCGCGGCTCGCTACCGCGCCTGGCCGGTGCTGGTGGGCATCACCATTGCCACCGCTGTCACCCATGCCATCAGCGTGGGTATCGGTGCGGTGGTGGGGGCGCAACTTTCCACCGACACCATTGCCGTGGTCGCCGGCTTCGCCTTCTTGTTGTTCGCGGCCTGGACGTGGCGCGGAGATTCACTCGACGAAGACGACGCGAAAGCGGCCGAGCGGTCCACCCGTCACGCGGTGGTCGCGGCCAGTGTCGCCTTTTTCCTCGCCGAATTGGGCGACAAGACGATGTTGGCCACCATCACCTTGGCCACGAAGGAAAGCGCGTGGGGCACGTGGGTGGGATCGACATTCGGCATGGTGGCAGCCGATGCACTGGCGATCGTGGTGGGCCAGCAGTTGGGCGCGCGCCTCCCCGAACGAACCATCCGAATCGGCGCGACGTTGTCGTTCGTCGTGTTCGGCGTGCTGCTGATCGTCGAAGGTCTCTGATCAGCCGAGCAGGTCTTCGGCGGCCTGTCGAACCTGCCAGTCGCGATCCTCGAGAGCCGTCTTCAATGCCGCGTCCACTTCGGGGCCGTCGAAGGGGGCGAGTGCCAACACCGCACGTCGTCGAATGGCGGGTTTGTCCGAACAGCCGTGAAGAATCGCCGGCAGACCGCGTTCATCGCCGATGGCACCGAGCGCGGCCACGGCCGCTTCGCGCACCAGGACGTCGTCGTGTGTGGTGGCCAATTCGATGACGCGCTGCAGGGTCGCATCGGCAATCTCCACCTGTTCACCACAAGCCCAGGCGGCGGTCTCCACCACCGACGAGTCGTGATCGGAGAGCAAGGGCAACAGATCGACGTCGACGAGCGTGGCCGACAATTCGGCCACCCGCCGTCGCACGCGCGGTTCGGAATCGGTCGCGAAGCGCTGTGCCATCTCTGCGTCGAACGCACCGAGTCGAGCCATGGCTCCGAGAGCAGCCTCACGCACACCGGCATCGGAATCGTCGAGACCCGCATGAACGACCGCGACATCACCGGTGTGGCCGGCGATCACGACCGCACGTCGTCGTTCGAGGTGTTCGATGTCGGTCACGGGTCAGAGCCGATCGATGATGTTGGTGACGAGCCAGGCCAAGGCAACCGACACGATGGTGGCTACCACGGCGCTCGCGACGAGAGCGATGCCTCCGAGCGCGGTGACTCGTAGCACTCGTTGTTTCACACTGTCACCCAGGCTGGCCACGGGCTCGTCGGCAGAGTGTTCGGCAGAGTGTGTCGTCGCTTCGGTGCGGTGGCTCCGCGCACGTTGTCTGGCAGGCTGTCTCCAGCCGATCGCGATCAGCGCCAGCAAGGCGAAGGCAGCAATCGCGGCGACACGAACGGTGAGATCAGTGAGTGACACTCGAAACGACAAAGTAGCCGGGACTGCTCGTCCGGTGTGGGGCGTTCCCTTCGCCACCTTGGCCTTTCTCGTGATGATCGTGGTGATCGGGGCCATGGTGTGGCCGATGCAGCGCTTCGAAACCGCGCCCGGTCGGGCCAAGTTGGTGGCTCCTCGACTCTCCATCGAGGGCGCGTCCGATGGCGTGGGCGTGTTCGAGCCCGATCGCAGCGTTCGGTTCGTCACGGCTCTCGGTAGCGAGTTGGCTCCGCTCCAATCGTTCATGGGTTGGATCGACCCGTACGTCGACGTGCAGACGTGCGAGCAGCGATTCGGTGATTGCGATCCCGATGCCAATCGCACGATCCAACTCGGTGCGATGTCGACGGCCAAGGAGATCGCATCGTTCGTCGCACTCGACTATCTCGGACTCGATGCGTCGTTCGACATGGGTCCGGCCCAGGTTGGTGGATTCGACCCCGCGCTGTGTCCGGACGATGCCCCCGAACTTCGCGCCTGCCGTGTGCTGTCGGTGGGTGACACGATCGTCAAGGTCGATCTCTCGGTCAACGACACTGGGTCAGTCGATGATTCGATCGACATCGACGTGGTGACCGATCTGTCGAAGGCTTTGGCCGACGCCGAGCCCGGTGATGTGATTCGTCTCGTGGTGCGTCCGTTCGATGCTCCGGCCGACGAAGTGCGCACGGTGAAGGTCGAACTGATGGCCAGCCCTGATGATCCGAAGCGCACGATCATCGGTTTCAACGCTCGCGACACGCGCACGGTGAAGTTGCCGTTCGAGATCGGTATCGACACCGACGAGATCGGCGGACCGTCGGCTGGGTTGGCGTTCACGGTGGCACTCATCGACGAGTTGTCGCCCGGCGAACTGTCACCACCCGGGGGAGTGGCCCTCACCGGCACGATCGCCGAGGACGGCTCAGTTGGTCCGATCGGCGCGCTCGTTCAGAAGGCCATCGCGGTGAAGCGCTCGGGCGCGCGCTACTTCATCGTTCCGGCCGGCCAGGACCCAGCCGATGTGGAAGCGGCGCGTCGTGCGGTCGGTACATCGGTGGAAATTGCGACGGTGGCAACGCTCGCCGAGGCTCTCGCGACCCTCGAGCGGTGGGGTGGCGAACCAGTCACACTCCGCTGACGCTGGGACGATCCGGCGATTGCCACCCCTTGTCCACAGGTATTCCGTACCCTTGATCCGTGGCCATTTCATTTTCGCGCCCTGATCCGTCGTCCCCGGCCGCTGTTGCCGGGGCCTCGTTCCCGACCAGTCGCCGCGGATTCGATCCGACCGAGGTCCGCGACTTCCTGCGTATGGTCGCCGCCGAGTTGTCGCGCCTCCAGGAGCGCGAGCGATTCCTTGAGCGTGAAGTGGCCAACCGCCCGGAGGGCTCGCCGTTCATTCCGGCCGACCTCGACGACGACGCGATCACCGAAATTCTGGGCGAAGAGACCGCCCGCATCATCCAGGCCGCCCGCGAAGCCGCCGGCAAGATCAGGGCCCGGGCCGAAGAAACCGCTCAGCGCCTGCTCCGTGACGCCACCGAAGACGCCGCGCGTATCCGCGAAGAAGCCGAACTTGAAGCGGCCCGCCGCCGCCAGGACACCGTCTCCGACACCGAGGCCGAAATCCTCATGGCCAAGCAGCAGGGTCGCGACATGGTGGAAGAGGCCCGCGCGTACCGCGAGCGCGTGCTGGCCGATGTGGCGCGCCGCCGTGAGCTCGCCCGCGAACAGATCGAAGACCTCATCCATGGTCGTGACCGGTTGGTGCAGTCGTTCGAGCGCGCTCGTATCGCGACCGACGACGTGTTGCGCGATCTCGTCGATGCGGGTGACGAGCCGTCCGAGTTCGTGAATCTGGCCAACACCACCGGTCCGGTTCCGATCGTGGTTCAGGCCGACGAGATGCACGAGTCGATGCGTCGTCCGACGCCGACGCAGTTCTACGACCAGGATCGTGACGACGCCGACACGCCGGTGCACGAGCACGTCGTGGTGCGTCACCCGAGCATCGACAATCCCACGGCGTCGATGACGGTGGCCGAGATGGAAGAAGTGCACGCGGTCGTCGAGACCCTTGTTGTCGACGAGGTCGATGCCGTCGAAGAAGTCGAGCAGATCGAAGACGTCGACGAAGCGGTCGCCGTCGAAACGCCGGCACCCATCGTCGAACCCGTGGTCGAGGCTCCCAAGCCGTCGAACGTCGTTCAGTTGTTCGGCAAAGTCGAGCCCACCCCGGCTGACTCGACTCACACCGAATCGATGAAGCCGGCGGCCCGTCCGGCCGTTCCGGTGGACGACATCTTCGCCAAGCTGCGTCGCGCCAGCGCCGAGTCGGTGGCCAAGGAGGCCAACAGCAAGTCGGGTGCGTCGACTCCGAAGGCGAATCCGGTGGAAACGTCGAACAAAAGCCCGAAGAAGACATCGAAGACGACTCCGAAGGCGACCGCTCCGTCCCCCAAGCTCGACGATCTGGCCGATTCGGTCACCACCTTCGAATCGCGCGACGAGATCCTGGTGCCGCTCGTGTTGACGATGGGTCGCAAGATCAAGCGAGTTCTGGCCGATGAGCAGAACGAGGTGCTCGACATCCTCCGCGGTCGTGCGGTTGTCAAGACCCTCGACGCGATCGTCGGACCCAAGTCCGATCACACCAAGCGGTTCTGCTCGGCGTTGTCGGCATCGGTGAAGTCGGCCGCCATCGCGGGCGCCCGCTCGATCCACACCAGCGGTTCGGTTCCGTCCGACAAGGCTTTGGCCGACATGGTGGCTCCGCAGTTGAAGGCCGTCGACGAGGCGATCATCACCGCATTCGTCGAACCGTTGCGCGAGCGTCTGAGCCGTTCGATTTCGCAGGCCGGTGGCAGCAACGCCGAACTGTCGTCCCTCGTGCGTTCGGCGTACCGCGAGTGGAAGAACCAGATGGTCGACGAACACATCGACGACATCGCGTACACCGCTTTCGGACGCGGCGCGTTGTCGGCGCTCACTCCTGACATGAACGTGTGCTGGAAGTTCGATCCGGCTGGTCCGGGTTGCCCCGACGCCGAAGACAATTCGTTGGCGGGTGCAATTTGTGGGGGCGACGCGTTCCCCACAGGTCACACTCACGCACCGGCACATGCGGGCTGCCGCTGTGCACTTGTACCTGTGCGCAACTAGCCTGCGCCTGTGCGCATCCCCTCGGACCTTCCCCGTGGTCCGCGCCGCCGGTCGTCGTCGACTGGCCGACCCCGTTGGGTGTCGCGCGGGCGGATCATTCTCATCCTCGTTGCGGCGATCCTGTTGCTGCTCGTGCTCTCAGCGCGTCAGCTGGCCAGTTTCTACGTCGACGCGCTGTGGTTCGACTCGGTCGACCAGAGCAGCGTGTTCTGGGATTCGTTGTGGGCGAAGGTTCTGCTCGGCGCGATGTTCAGCGCCGCGTTCGCCATCGTCTGTCTCTTCAGCCTGACGCTCGCCGAGCGACTCGCTCCGAAAGATCTGCCCACCGGTCCCGAACGAGAAGTCGTCGAGCGGTATCGCCAGATCATCGGTCGTCGTTCGCGTTTGCTGCGCATCGCGGTGTCGATCGTGTTCGGCTTGTTGGTCGGTCTACCGGCCACCAGCCGGTGGCAGTCGTGGTTGCTCTTCCGTAATTCGCAGAGTTTCGGTACCGACGATCCGCAGTTCAACGTCGATGTCGGGTTCTACGTGTTCCGCCTGCCGTTCCTCACGTACGTGATCGACTGGGCGTTCGCGGCCCTGGTATTCATCGTGATCTTGTCGGCGATTTTGCACTTCTTGAACGGTTCGATTCGCGTTCAGACGCCGGGTGAGCGAGTGGCGCGTGGTGCTCGTATTCAGCTCAGTGTGATGTTCGCGTTGTTGGCCGCCATCAAGGCGGTCGACTACTGGTTGCAGCGCTTCGAACTCACGGTGTCCACACGCGGTGTGGTGCAAGGTGCCACGTACACCGACGTGAAGGCTCAATTGCCAGCCATCAACTTGTTGATTCTCGTGAGCCTGCTCGTGGCGGCCCTTTTCCTCGCCGGACTGCGTTGGGGCGGATGGCGACTGCCGCTGTTGTCGATGGCGTTGTGGGCGCTGGTGGCCGTGATCGCTGGTGCCGTGTATCCGGCCATCATCCAGCGGTTCGTGGTGCAGCCGAACGTCACGACGCGCGAACGGCCGTACATCGAGCGCAACATCGACGCCACGCAAGTTGCAATGGGACTCGACAAGGTGCAGACGGTGGCCGTGTCGTTCGGTGACGTGTCGACCGACGAGGTGGTGGCCGATTCGGCCGCCTTGGCCGATGCCCGCCTGCTCGACGTGACCGAGATGCGCGATCGCTTCTCGCTCGACGAAGGCCAGTTGGCGTTCTATTCGATCAACGATCTCGACGTCGACCGCTACGAGATCGACGGTCGTGTGCAGCAGACACTCGTCGCGGCGCGCGAACTCAACTCGGCCGGTATTCCCAACAAGACCTGGGTGTCTCGTCACCTCATCTACACCCACGGTTGCGGAGTGGTGGCCGCTTCGGCGAGTCGCATCACCAGTGATGGTCGCCCCATTTACGCCCCGATCGACGTCGATCGTCCGCAGTTGTACGTGGGCACGCAGCAGCCGGGCTACGCGATCGTCAACACCGATCAGGTCGAGCAGGCGTGTCCGGGTAGTGAGCCCGAGGAGTACGCCGGTGACGGCGGCATCCCACTCAACTCGTCGATTCGTCGTGTGGCGATGGCCGTGCATTTCGGTGAGTTCAACTTGTTCGGCTCGAGTCTGATCAAGAGCGACTCGCGATTGCTCCATGTACGCGACGTTCGTGATCGAGTCTCGAAGTTGGCGCCGTTCCTGCATCTCGATGCCGATCCGTATCCGGTTGTCGTCGACGGAGACGTCAAGTGGGTCATCGACGCGTTCACCACCACCTCGCGTTACCCGTACGCGCAGAAGGCCAACACCGATCAACTCACGCCGGGCTCAGGCCTCAATCACAACTTCAACTACGTGCGCAACAGCGTGAAGGCCGTAATCGAAGCGTACTCGGGTGACGTCACGCTCTACGTGATCGATCCGACCGACCCGATCATTCGCGCGTGGTCGAAGGCGTATCCGAGTCTGTTCACCGCCGGAGATCAGGTGCCCGAACAGTTGCGTCAGCACTTCCGCTACCCCGAAGACCTCTTCCGTGTTCAGACCAACTTGTATGGCCGTTATCAGTTCGCCGACGCCGACCAGTTCTTCAACCGTGATGCGGCGTGGAGTGTGGCGCAGGCCGCGCCGCGCGAGCCCGAGGTGTCGAACACCGCGGCTGGAGTCGCGCTGGTGGACGAGGCCAGCCAGGCCAACACCGGTGACGTGGCCGACGCCAACGTGAATCGCTTCGAGCCGTACTACACGTTCTTCCACGCACCCGATCGCGACAGCTCGCAGTTCTTGTTGTTGCGCCCGTTCGTTCCGTTCTCGTCCGACGACGCCCGTAAGGAACTCCGCGCGGTGATGGTCGTGTCGAGCGAACCCGAGACCTACGGCCAACTCACGGTGTATCGCATCGACGGGTCGTTGCCCGAGGGTCCGGCCACGGTTGCGGCCGAACTGCAGAGTGACACCGAAATCGCTCCGGTCATCACGTTGCTCGACCAGCGCGGTTCACGCGTGGTGTTCGGCCAGTTGCAGTTCTTCCCGGTTGGCGACGGCCTGGTGTGGGTGCGACCTCTCTATGTGCGTCCCGACGATCCGGGTTCGAAGCAGGTGTTCGTGCGCCGAGTGCTCGCTTGGTACGACGGTCGTTCGGTGATCGGCGACACCTTGTCGGATGCGATCAATCGGTTGTTCCCGCTGGCCGATGTCGACCTCGGTGAAGTGTTCGACGACGGTTCGGGTCAGGCCGATGACGGCACCGATACCGGGACCGACACATCGGGCTCCACGTCCGGCTCCACATCGGGTGGCACGAGTGGTGGTTCGAGCGGTGGATCGAGCAGTGGATCGACGAACCCGACGACGCCGGGTTCCACTTCCGAAGATCCGGTCGTGTTGCTCGAGGAAGCCGAATCGCTGTTCGACGAGGCCGATGAGGCCCTCCGCGATGGCGATCTCGGTCTCTATCAGGCGAAGGTCAGCGAGGCGCAGAAGCGAATCTCGCGGGCCCTTACTCTGCTCGGTGCGTGATCGTCGTCAGGCCGAACGACGCTTGGTGAGCATCTCGACGATCTCGGCCAGATCTTGGCGGAAGGCGATCTCGTAGCGCGCCTGCTCGTTGGCGAGCCGAGCCTGATCGCTCTTCACCCCGTCGACCATGTGCGGAAGCGCGGTCAACTCACCCATGTCGGCGGCCAGTTGGTTCGAGCGCACGGACAGCGTGTCGATGTCGCCCGACAATTCGCCGAGTTGGTGGGTGACCTCGTGACCCACTTGCACGATGCGCGCGTCGAGCCCGTTGAGCCGGTTGAGGAGGGTCTCGAGTTGTTCCCGTTGCGAGGCTTCGCCGCGAACGAGTGATTGCACCTCGTCACTGATGGCCGCGATCTGCGCGCGCATCGCGTCGAGTTCGGCCTGTCTGGCCTTCTTTGAACGTCCGAAGAGTCCCACTCGTACGAACGGTAGTCGCCGTTCGCACCTCGATCGGGGCTCTACCATTCGTTCATGAAGCGCATCGCGGTCGTGATGGCCATGAGTGCCGAGGCGTCCCCGGTGCTCACTGCGCTCTCGGCCGAAGCCGCTACTGGTGTGGCGCCGTTGGTGGTTCGTTGGTTCACGTCTACGCGACACCGCTCCGAGATCCTCATCGCATTGAACGGGCGTGATCGCCGCTTCGGTGTCGACTCGATCGGAACCGAGCCCGCGGCACTGAACACGTATGTGGCCATCGACCGCTTTCGACCCGACGTGGTGATTTCGGCCGGGACCGCCGGGGGATGGGAGCGCGCCGGCGGTGCGATCGGCGACGTGTATGTGAGCGACGGCTGCGTGGTACATCATGATCGACGCATCGCGCTCGAAGGATTCCGTGAATACGGAATCGGCGCGTACCCGGTGTTGCCGGCCCGACAGATGGCGGCGACGCTCGGTTTGAGGACGGGCATCGTGACCACCAGCAATTCGCTCGACGAGAACGACGACGATCGTTTGCTGATTTCCGCCTCGGGTGCCGCGGTGAAGGACATGGAAGCCGCTGCGGTTGCGTACGTGTGCGAGCAGTTGTCGGTGCCGTTCCTGGCGCTGAAGGCGATCACCGATCTGGTCGACCATCCGACGGCGACCGCCGATCAGTTCAACGCCAACCTCTCGATGGCGTCCAAGCGCTTGAGCGAGAAGTTGCTGGAAGTCCTCGATTGGCTGATTCCGCGCGAGCGCGGAGACATGTCCTGATCGGGGCGTTGGAGCCGACCCGACCGACCTCTAGGCTGTCCGAGTCTCCGCGGGGTGGAGCAGCCAGGTAGCTCGTCGGGCTCATAACCCGAAGGTCACAGGTTCAAATCCTGTCCCCGCCACCAAATGAAGAGGGCCGACCATCTGGTCGGCCCTCTTCATGTTTTTGTGCGCGTCTGGGATTTGGGAGGAGCGCAGCGACGGTTCCCATCCCCGCCACCAAGGCATACGGGCCGAAGTTGCTGTGCCCCTCGCTGCGGCGCTCGCGATATGGGCGATATAGACGCTCGCCACCCGGGCGAAGAGAGGCCGGATCTCGCGTTGGCCGACTGTTCGAGCGGGTATTCGTCGCGGGCGCATCATCCGGCGTCTGATCCCGGGCGGTTGGGCCGACGACGCGTTCGACCTCATGCTCCTCGGCGTCGACGACATCGATCACCTCGAGCGCCACCGTCCCTACCGGGTACGTACCACCCCAGCAGCAGCGGAGGCGTTGCGACGCTGGTTCCCGAGGCGACCGTCGCTGCTCCTGCCGCAGTACTGAGTCGGCGGCATGCTTCGGTTCGGTCGGGGGACGAGACGGTGGGTCGTCGGAGTTCGCGGTCGCAGAACCGTCACCACGCCGGGAGTGGGTCGGGGAGGGCGAGCCAGCGGTCGGGGTGCAAGGTCTGTTCGTGGCGGTTGAGCAGGGCGCGATCGAGGAGGCGTTCGAGGTGTGGGCGGTTGAGCTTGCGGCCGATGATGGCGATCTCCTGGCGGCAATCGCCGACGCCGGGATCCCAGATGCTGTCGATCCAGTCACGTGTTGCCAGGTCGTCGGGCCACTCGTCGCGCGGGACGGTGGCGAACCAGTGTCCGAAGGGTTCGAGGGTGATCGCAGTTCCGGCCTGGGACCATACGCCGCAGACGAAAAGGCGTGATGCGATCCAGCAGGTGCCCTTGGAGCGGACGACGCCGGGGAGGCCACGGTCGAACAACTCGGCCAGTCGTTGTGGGTGGAAGGGCACGCGACGCCGGTAGACGAAGCTCTCGATGCCGTACTTCTCCACCTCAGGGGTGTGGAAGCCGGCGAGCTCTCGTGCCCATCCGGCGCGTCGGGTGGAAGCCTCGGGTGAGTAGCGGCGGGTGGCGAGGACTTCGGTGAGCGGCACGCGGCCATGTGTGGCGCGCAGCTTGATCGCGCCGGGGTTCAGATGGGTGAGCAGGGCGTCGACCTCGTCGAGTTGGCGGCGACCGACTCGGTCGGTCTTGTTGATCACGAGGACGTCGGCGAACTCGATCTGGTCGATGAGGAGGTGCGCGATGCGTCGCTCGTCATCGTCGGTCGATGCCAGGTCGCGGTCGGGGAGTCGGTCTCGGGTGCCGAGCTCGTCGAGGATCGTGGCGGCGTCGATGACGGTGACCGTGGTGTCGAGCTCGGCGACGTCCCCGAGGCTCGCACCATCCTCGCCTCGATAGGCGAAGGTGGTGGCGACCGGCATCGGTTCGCTGATCCCGGTGGACTCGATCACGAGGTGGTCGAAGCGGCCCTGCGCCGCGAGGCGGGCGATCTCCACGACGAGGTCCTCTCGCAGGGTGCAGCAGATGCAGCCGTTGGTCATCTCGACGAGCTGTTCGTCGGTGCGCATGACGTCGGCGCCCCGCAGCAGCATCGCGTCGACGTTGATTTCGCTCATGTCGTTGACGATCACCGCAACCCGCAGTTGGTCGCGGTTGGTGAGCACGTGGCGGAGCAAGCTGGTCTTGCCCGCGCCGAGGAACCCCGACAGCACGGTCACTGGCAGCTTGGTGGCGATCGGGGTGGTCGAGACCGGGTTCGTCACAGCCGGTCCGTGGCATCCCGCTCGCCGGTGCTGGCCTGCCAGTCCCAGTCCTCGATACGGCGCAGCGCGTGCACCGTCCCGTCGGCGCATGCGGCGGCGACGAGGTCGGAACCGCTGGACCAGGCGATTCCCGTGACCGCAGATCCGAGGTCGACGACGCCGACTGGTGCTGCATGTTCGTCGCATCGCACGAGGAGCAGGCCTCCACCGCCGGAGTCGGTCGCGACGCCGAGCACGGCGACCGGTGCGTCCGGCCACCACGAGAATGCGCGGACGCGGCAGAACAGTGGAAGCAGCCGGCCTGGCGGCCCTGCGATCGGATGGACGTCGTCGAGGTCGAACACGGCGAGCCCTCCACTGGTCGCGATCCCGAGGTGGCGGCCGGTGGGGTCGAACCGGACGAGTCGTCCGTTGCTCGCTGGGCACGGCAGCACGTGGACGTGCACCTGCGGGTCGATCACTCTGCCGTCCTCGGCGGTCGGGCGGAGCCACAGGTAGTTCGTCGTGCCGCGCGTGCTTGCGGCGGCCCAGCGCCCCTCGGGTGACCAGTCGACCTGCTCGACGGATCCACCCCACACCAGGTTTGCATCGTTGCGATGTCGGAGCGTCGCGTCGAACTCGGCGATGTAGCCGTGTCCGCAGGCGATCAGACGGTTGGTCTCGCCGGGGCCTGTGGTCCAGCGGATCTGCGCGACGGAGGCCGGTAGCCGGTCGCTGGAGGGGCCGCCGAGGATCGAGATCTCTCGTCCGTGCGCGACGCCGAGCCCGGTGTCGCTCGGGGCGAGCGCGCTCACCCAGCCAACGTGTCGTTCACGATGACCGCCGACGTCGACCCAACCGTCGACCCCGCCGCTGGCGACGTCGCCGCCGAACCACGTGACGCACGACGTTCCCGACGGGTGACGGAGCCTGCGGTCGATCACCTGGCCTGCCTCGTCGAACACGGCCACGTCGCCGCCCGAGCATCCGACGGCGAGACGTTCGTCCGTGGGTGACCAGACGAGGTCGGCGATGGTGTCGCCGGCATCGACGCTCCACACCGCAGGGCCGAGACCCACGAGGCCGTCGGTCTCCGTCACGGCGAACCACCCGGACGAAACGCGGTGATCCCGCCGCAGGTCTCGAGGCGCGGTCCGCCGATCAGATCGATGCAGTAGGGGATCGCAGGCAACACCGCGCGGAGGCAGTCGTCGATCGCCGACGGCTTCCCCGGCAGGTTGACGATCAACGAGGTGCCACGGACGACGGCGGTCTGCCGGGACAGGATCGCCGTCGGCACCGCGGCGAGCGATACCTGCCGCATGAGCTCACCGAAGCCTGGTAGCACCTTGTCGGCCACCGCCTCGGTCGCCTCCGGCGTCACGTCGCGTGCGGCTGGCCCGGTCCCACCGGTCGTGATCACGAGACAGCATCCGTCTTCGTCGCACAGTTCTCGCAAGCAGGCCTCGATCTCAGGTGCCTCGTCGGGCACGAGTCGCCGAATCGCAGACCACTGCGACGACAGATGTGTTTCGAGGAACCGATCGATCGCCGGGCCTCCACGGTCGTCGTACTCGCCACGACTTGCCCGGTCGGACACCGTGACGATCCCGATCAGCGCGATGGTCGATGTCGCCCGAGGTTCCACGACCGGAGCCTACGCCGACCGGCGGCTCAATCAGAATTGTTCCGATTCATCTTTGAAATCGGAACAATTCCGATTAGGGTGGCGTCATGTCCATGATCGAGGCGTGGGATCGCCAGCAGGAGATGTACATCGGTCAACGTGAGGAGCGGTTCGCCGTGCTGCTCTCGGCCGTGGAGTGGCACGCGGAACTCGCTGGTACCGCGTGTCCGACCGCGGTCGATCTGTGTTGTGGGCCGGCGGCCATCGGCGAACGATTGCTTCGGCGTCTCCCCGGTTCGAAGTACATCGGTGTGGACATCGATCCGGTGTTGCTCGAGCTGGCGCGTCAGGCCACCGCGACGTTCGGCCCGCGCCGCGCCGAGATCATCGAACACGACGTCGCTGACGGCGGCTGGCTCGCGAGCGCACCGATCGGCGACGTCGACGTGGTGTGCTCGTCGACCGCGCTGCATTGGCTCTCTGCAGCTCGGCCCGACCGCCGGAAACCTTGCCGGAGCCCGGCGAGCGGGCGAACTGATCGTCGGGGCGGTGGTGGGTGCCGAGGCGATGTACGCCCTCAGTTCGTTCTGACACAGCGAGTTGAACCGAAACGGAATCGGATCTATTACGATACATTTGCGATGGCCGGAGTGGTCATCGTCGAACGAGAGGGCTCTCATGGACGTCGGTCGCCTCCACATCTTCCCGATCAAGAACTTCCACCCGGTGCCGCCGGCGCTGCTCGGCCCAGGCGCCCACGAGATGATCGGCGCGTCGGCATCCGAGCTCGGCTTCCGACGCACGCTGCTGATGACGACAGGGCTCCGCGGCACCGGCATCGTGGAGGAGATCCGAGCGCAGGTGGAAGCGGCCGGTGTGGAGGTGATCGTCTTCGATCGGGTGCAGTCCAACCCGAAAGACAGCGATGTGATGGCGGCTCACGCCGTGTTCCGGTCGGAACGATGCGACTCGTTCATCTCGCTCGGTGGCGGCTCGTCGCACGACTGCACCAAGGCGACGCGCGTCGTCGCTGCGCACGATGGCCGACTGATCACCGACTTCAAGGGGCCGCTCGCACTCGAGAATCCCGTCCTGCCGCCACACATCGCCGTGTCGACAACGGCGGGCACGGGATCCGAGACGAGCTTCGCGTTCGTGATCACCGACACCACCACCGACCCGGACAAGCCCCACAAGTTCGCGAGCTTCGCCCACGCAGTGGCACCGACGATGGCGATCGACGATCCGGTGCTGTTCTACAGCATGCCAAGTGATCTCACGGCCTTCTGTGGATTCGACGTGCTCGCACACGCCGTCGGCGCGTATGTGTCGGTTCTCGAGATGACTCCTTCTCACGGTCAGGCGCTCCAGGCGATCGAGTTGCTCACCACCCACCTGCGCCCGGCGGTCGGCAACGGCTACGACGCGGTCGCTCGCGAAGGGATGATGTACGCCCAGTACATCGCAGGCCAGGCCTTCAACTCGGCAGGGCTCGATGCGGTGCACTCGATCAGCCACGCCACGAGCGCCCACTACGACACCCACCACGGCCTCGGCAACGCGATCGCGACGTTCCCCGTCTGGGAGGCGAACCTACCGATGGCATACCGGAAGTTCGCCCGCATCGCCCAGGCGATGGGCGTCGACACGCGAGGGATGAGCGATGTCCAGGCCGCCGATGCGGCGCTCATGGCGACGCGGCGGCTGGCCGACGACGTCGGCATTCCCCACAACTTCACCTCGCTCAACGACCTCCCGCGCTACAGCAAGAGTCGAATCGGCGAAGGCCGCTACGCACACGCGGCCACGATCGTCGGTGACGACGCCGACTGCGCTCGCATCGCCCTTCACGCACTCGGTGATGTCTGCACCGTCACGAATCCGCGCGCGCTCACCCTCGACTCGATGTCGGCCCTCGTGAAGGCGTCGATGGTCGGCAGCAGGTGAGCGCCGAAGGCCTCGATCGAGATCCAGCAGCAGACGTCGGGGTCTCCGCGCCGCTCGACATCGACAGCATTCGGTTGCTGCTCGCCGATCGCGGCTACCTGGCCGATGATTCGACGGCGACGGTGGCCGCGTTGGCCCTCTCACTCAACCGACCGATCCTCGCAGAGGGACCTCCCGGAACGGGCAAGACCCAGCTCGCGATCTCGCTCGCCGCGTCGCTCGGACGGCGCCTCATCCGGTTGCAGTGTCACGAGGAGCTCGACGAGGCGAGATCGCTGTACGAGTGGGACTACGGGCGTCAGATGCTCGCGGTCCAGCTGATGCGACCACGTATCGACAGCGAACTCGACGGCTCGATCGACGAGGCGATCGACGCCACCGCTCACCTCGAAGACCTGTTCTTCTCGGAGCGATTCTTGGTCGAGCGTCCTCTGCTGGCGGCCGTACGCTCGTCCACGCCGGTCGTCTTGCTCGTCGACGAGGTCGATCGCTCCGACGAGTCGTTCGAGGCGCTGCTGCTCGAGGTGCTCGGCGAGGGTCAGGTGACGATCCCGGAGCTCGGAACCATCCGTGCCTCGTCGCCGATCCTCGCTGTGATCACCAGCAACGACACGCGTGACCTGTCCGACGCGCTGCGGCGACGCTGCCTGCGGATCGGCTTCGACCACCCGACCCGCGAACGCGAGTCGGCGATCATCGCCACCCACGTCCCGCACCTCACAGCAGCGCTGCGAGCATCGGTGGTGGCGTTCCTCACCGGACTCCGCTCGCTCGGGCTCCGCAAACCGCCGGGTGTGAGCGAGACACTCGACTGGGCGCGAGCACTTGCGTTGCTGAACGCCACCGCACTCGATCCTGAACTCGTTCGCGCCACGCTCGGACTCGTGGTCAAGCACGCGGCCGATGAGGCGCTGGTCGGCCCGCGCGTCGAATCGTTGCTCGTCAGCCCGTGAGCGACCAGCTGATCGTGCGCCTCGCCGGGCGGCTCCGGGCGCGCGGTCTGCCGATCTCGGTCGCCGAGGTGATCGACGCCCATCGCTGTGTCGCGCTGATCGGTTGGCACGACCGACAACGGGCGACCGCGGCGCTGCGGGCGACGCTGGTCAAGCATGCGGGCAACGACGCCGTGTTCGATGACGAGCTCGGTGCGCTCCTCGACGAGCTCTCACATCTCGACCCGGCCGAACCGAGGTCGTCTGACGTGTCATCGGACGTCGGCTTCGATGGCTCGGCACCGGTGATCGGGCAGCTGCCCGACCTCGCCGAGCGGATCTCGGTCGAGGACCAGCGCGCGGAGAGCATGGAGCAGGGCCTGGCACAGCGCGCAGAGGGCTCCGACACCGGTCAGAGCATCGGGCTCGACGGCGTCGATCTCGCCGATGCCGGCGAGCGCGCCGGTGACGACCGCCGATGGCACCGTCTCCGACCGTCGCTGCAGGCACGGGAGAGGTCCGAGATCTCTCCGTCGGAACGCCGCCAGGTCGAACGAGCCGCTCGAACCTTCGTTCATCGCCACCGGCACGACGCGCGTCGGTGGGGTCCATCGCGCTTGGGCCGCCTCGACGTGCGCGCCACCATGCGGGCCGCGCAGCGCTCGTCCGGCGTGCCGATGATGCTCCGCCGCCGCGGTCGGATACGGGTCGCGCCACGGGTGGTGGTGCTCGCCGACGTGAGCATCTCGGTGCGCCCGACTGCAGTGCTCGCACTGCACACAGCGGACGCACTCACGCGATGCAGCCGTGGAGTCAGGCTGATCGCCTTCGTCGATCGCCCCGTTGACGCGACGTCCATCGTCCGCCGATCGGCGCCCGACGTCGCCGTCGACGTGCTGCTCGACGGGGGAGTGGTCGACATCGGTGCTGCGTCGGACTACGGGGCGGCGCTGCGTGCCATCGACGAACGAGCTGGGACACGGATCGGGCGGGTGACGACCGTGATCGTCTTCGGTGACGGCCGCAGCAATGGTGCCGACCCCGGCTTCGAGGTCGTCGAACGGTGGATGCGCCGCGCGGCCGGCCTGCACTGGTGCACACCAGAACCGGTCGGCGCGTGGCCGCTCGGGTTCGCCGAGATGCAGGGCTACGCCGAGCGAGTCACATCGGCATCGCAACTGAGGACGGTCGCCGACGTCGTCGCCGTACTCACATCCGAATCGCCAACCCCATCGCCAACCCCATCGCCGTAGGACTCACGAACCCATAACCGAGACGCACATCCGACGAGCCACCGCCACGGACCGACCGGCCATCGACGCCTTCGCCACGGTAGTGATCCCCGACACCTATTCGCCCCCGTTGGGAGCGAGTACGCCGCCGGTCTCCTGAACTCGTGGTGGGGATCGGCGCTCGACCCCGACATCGCCGTGGGGCGCGTCACCATCGCGACCGACGACGATGAGGTGATCGGACTCGCGCACCTCGGTGACCTCGACGGCGTTCCGGTGCTCTGGAAGCTCTACGTTCACCCGGCGCGACGATCGACCGGAGTGGGTGCGGCGCTCGTGGAGCACCTCGTGGTCGCGCTCCCCGCAGGTACCGAGCAACTCCTCGTGGAGCACATCGCCGCGAATGTCGACGCGGCTCGGTTCTTACGTCGGCACGGCTTCGCCCGAACGCACGCCGAGCCACACGACGATCACCGGCTTGCCACCGTCTGGCGCCGTCGCCGACTCACGCCGGGCCCCGGGACCGGCCACCGCAACCACGCCGGCAGCCACGACGGCGGCCACAGCCACGACGGGTTCGACTGGTCGGCGATGGCCGATCAGCTGGCCCGGGCGGATACGGCGTGGCGAGGTGTCCACGACGAGATGGCAGCGTGGCTCGATCTCGCACCTGGCAGCCGGATCGCCGACATCGGGTCGGGCGCCGGAGGATTCGCCGCGTCGTTGTCGGCGAGCGTCGGGCCACATGGCCACCTCACCCTGATCGACACCGACGCAGCGTTCCCGCTCCGACAGCGTGCACCACCGGCCCGACGTCTTCGTCCTCGCAGCGCGGACGCTGCACGTCGGGACGCGTCCGCTCACCTCGAGCTGAGCGGACGTCGGCCACCCGCACGGCGCGCGGGCGCTCAGCGCGGATCACGCGACGGCGCCGGGCCGTACGTCGGCGAACAGCAGCGTCCCCGATGACGAGCTGATCGCGACGCCGCGCCCGTCGGGACGCCAGGAGATCGCAAGGACCACGCCTTCGGTCCGCAGCGTCGCTACCGGACGGTCGAGCAGCAGCGGCGCCCAGACGCGCACGAGACCTGACGCATCGCCTGTCACGACGAGGTCGTCGACCTCGCTCGCAGCGAGGGCGGTGATCGGCTCGTCGTGTCCGACGAGCCGACGTGGTTCGGGTTCCTCGACCCCGCCGTCGTCGTCGACCGGCCACACTGTCATCTCGTCCGACGCGCAGGCGCACAGGGCACGGCCACTCGCCGCAAACGCGATCAGGTCGACACGATCGGGATAACCGGTGAGCTCGTTCGCCTCACCGGTCCCCGGTCGGAGCACATGGATGGAGCCGCCGAGGTCGCCACATGCCACCACACGTTCTCGAGGATCGTGTGCCACCGACACGATCGTCGGCAGGTCGATCCGACCGTCCACGACGAGGAGGCCGGTGTCGACCCATGCGAGACCGGTGGTGCCGCCGATCACTGCCAGCCGCCCGGCGGCGCACCCGATCGCCGTGACCGAACCGACGCCGCCTTCGAGCGCGTCGATCGGATGCGGTACGACGGCGCGCGCAGAGGTCCCGTGGCCGACGATCACGGTTCCACGCACGCATGCAGCTGCAACGATCGGTTCTGCGACGTGCCAGGAGGTGCGGACGCCACGTGCGAGGTGCGTGAGGCTGCCGTCGAGGCCTCCGACGACCATGGCCTCGCCGGCGGCGGCGAGCGCCGTCGGCGGAGCGCTGACGTCGAGCACGTGTCGAACACCCGCCGTCGAGTCGTCGACGAGGACGATGTGCCCGTCGTCGCGGGCGATGACAAGACCGAGATCGGTCCAGGCGAGGTGTCTGGCTGCATCCGGCATCGAGTGACGCCAGACGATCTCCACGCTCGTCACGACGTCCATGTCGATCAGACGCTCGGGTCGATGCCGCGTCCGGCCCGGTTGAGAGTCATCATGCGGATCAGCGTGCGCGGGTGGCTTCGAACTCGGCGCGTACGGCGTCGGCGTCGAGGCCGTAACCCACCACTGCGACGATGCTCAGCGGCGAGCGCTCGTCGGCACGATGCTCCGTCTCGGAGTGACTGATCGCGAAGCTGCGAACACCGCGACAGCAGACCCGGTGCTCGTGTCCGACGACGGCCACCGCACCCTGGAGCCTCAGGATCCGCGAACCGTGCTGCGCGATCAAGTGATCGAACCACCCGTCGACCGCGTCGGCATCGCAGAAGCCGTCCATCTCGCAACGTACCGTGACCGGCCACCGAGTGCCATCGGCAACCACGACGGGCTCGACCATCCGATCCGAGCCGAGCGGTGGTGCGCCGTGCCACGCTCGCAGATCGACGATCGCGCTCATGTCGATCGGACTCAGAGCCGGTGCTGCGATGAAGCCGAACCGGTTGATCGTGCGCAGCGAACGCATGACCGTTCCGAGCGCGTCGTCCGTCACGTCGTCGGCGCGAGAGACCAGCACTCGGTCGGCGACCGCAAGCCTCGCCAATCCCATCTCGTCGTCGAACGGGAGGCCGAGCGCGACGCGTGTCGCTTGTGCCACGGCATCGACCGTGACCACGACGCCGTCGAGATCGACCAGACGCTGCATCGCCGGTTCCGAGAGCAAGGTCTGCGCGATCGTCGAGACGTCGCTCGACTCCGAAGCGACCACGAGTACACGCTGCGGGGGAGTCGGTCGTTCGAGCACCAGCCGGATCGCACCGACGAGGTCGAGACGGACGCGACAGCAATCACATCCCTCGGTCCGCGCACCCTCGACAGGACGCACGACGCACCAGGCGATCTCGCCGACGGACTCCGGTGCAGGCGCCTCGGCGACCACCGCGACCTGTTCGGGACAGACCCCGTCACGGAGGCCGAGCGCAAGTCGCGCAGCCAAGACGGCCGCTTCGTGGCCTCCTGCGATCACCGTGACCGGAGTGAGCCCTCGGTCGGCCCAAGGCAGGTCGTTGCTCACACCTTCGGGGCCTTCCGGGCGCCGTATCGCTTGTTGAACCGCTCGACCCGGCCTGTGGTGTCGAAGATCTTCATCTGGCCGGTGAAGTAAGGATGTGTGAGGTTCGAGATCTCGACGGTGAACAGCGGGTACGTGTTGCCATCGGTCCACTCGACCGTCTTGTCGGTTCGTACCGTCGAGGCGCTCAGCCAACGCTCGCCGATCGACACGTCTTCGAACACGACAGGGCGGTAGTCGGGGTGGATATCTCGCTTCATCGTCCCGATTGTATCGGAATCACTCCGACTCCGATACACTCGAATCCATGTCGAACGTCTGTCAGCTCTTCGGGACCAAGCCCGGTTTCGGAAAATCGGTGTCTCACTCACATCGCCGCACCAACCGCCGGTGGGATGCGAACATCCAACGGAAGCGGTACTACCTGCCGAGCGAGCGCCGCTGGGTCCGGCTCACCCTGTCGACGAGGGCGATCAAGACGATCGATCGCCGGGGTATCGAGTCGGTCGTTGCCGAGCTGCGGGCCCGCGGGGTGAAGGTCTGATGGCCAAGGCGAGCAAGGACCGTCGCCCGATCATCAAGCTCAAGAGCACCGAAGGTACGGGTTACACCTACGTGACGAAGAAAAACAAGGTAAACGACCGCGAACGCCTCGAACTCAAGAAGTACGACCCGGTCTTGCGTCGCCACGTGGTGTTCAAAGAGGAGCGCTGACCGCCGATCCACTCCTCGCGGACGGGTCAGGCAGCGCAGCTGGCGCAGATGCCGATCACGTCGAGCCGGTGAGCTGTCGGGTGGAAGCCGGCTTCGCCGAGAGCGCGTTCAAGTGCCGCTTCGAGTGACTTCTCCATCTTCGAAGAGATGGTGAAGTCGTCGACCGCGCCGCACTGGCTGCAGATGCTGTGGTGGTGGTGGCCGATCAGGTGCTCGGCGAGTTCGTAGCGGGTGCGGTCGTCGGCTCCGATGACCTTCTGCACGACGCCGGCGGTTTCGAGGTCGGTCATGTTCCGGTACATCGAGCCCTGGTTGAGCCGGGGTCGGCGATCGAGGAGTTCTTGCATGGTTGTCGGGCGCGTGATCGTCGCCAGCATCTCGACGATCTCCCGCCTGCCCTTCGTGTAGACCAACTCGGTGTCGCGCATACGGCGTTCGACCAGAAGGTGGATGTCGTTCACTTCGACGGCCATGCCGACATTCTACGCCGAAGGCGCTCGACAAGAATCGGAGCGAGTCCGAGATAGCTACGATCCGACCGATGCAGACGGCGCCACGCGCAGCCGGGATCGGGTCGCAACACGGCAATGCGTCGCAGCAGCTGCGTGCGGGATGGGAGCCGATGAGCGATCACTACCTCGAAGGTCGGGCCGAGCTCCTTGACTCGATCGTGGATCACCTCACCCAGCGACTGGCCAACCAGTCGAGTGTCGTCGTCGAACTCGGCTCCGGTACGGGCACGCTGTTGGCTCGCCTGGCCGCATCGCTCCCGTCGGCTCGGCTCGTCGGCGTCGAGATCGACCCGGTACTCCGACGTCTCCACCAGCTCGGCCCGGCATCGGCGCATGGTGCCAGGGTCCACGTCGTCGACGCCGACCTGGGTGGCTCGGACTGGACCCGATCAATCGAGGGCCCCGTCGACGTCGTCTCGGCCGAGTACCACCCTGACCATCGATCCCTCCGGGAACCGTTCGCTGTCGCAGGCATGGCATCGGTCGTCGTCGAGCAGCGGCTCCGTAGCTCCAAGTTGATCATCGTCGGGGTGTAGCACTCTCCCGCTTCGCCGGCTGGGCGGCAGGCTCGCCGGCCAGAGCTGAAACCCGCTACAACTTGTGCACACATGCGAATAGGTGTATACTCGGCGCGTGCCGCCCGCTGACCATCCGAACATCATGCGGGGCGCCGAGTTGCTCAAGGTGTTGGGCAACCCGGTTCGTCTTGGTGTGATCCTCGAACTCGAGGAGCACGGTGAGCAGTGCGTGCACGAACTCGTCGCCTCGCTCGACGTGAGCCAACCGCTGATGTCGCAACACCTCCGCGTGCTGCGCTCGGCAAACCTGATCGTCGGGCGACGCGACGGCAAGGAGATCCGTTACGTGATCGCCGACGACCATGTGATCCACATCGTCCGCGACGCGATTCGACATGCCGAGGAGGCACGAACATGAGCACCACCCATGCGGTCCACGAGGACCACCAGCACCAGCACGGCCCCGACTGCGGGCACGCCTCGATCACACATGGCGACCACGTCGACTACTTCCACGACGGCCACGTGCATCACCTCCACGAGGGGCACTGGGACGAGTGCTCGAGCGTGCACGCAGAGCACGCAGAGCACGCAGAGCACCAACACGGCCCCGGCTGCGGCCACGAAGCGATCCAGCACGGCGACCACGTGGACTACCTGCACGACGGTCACCGCCACGCCCTCCACGACGGCCACTGGGACGAACACTGACCGAACGGAACCCGTCTGCGGACCCCGAGAGGGCGCGAACACGACAACGACCGACGGGCACGTACCGATGCACACGACACGAGCGTGACCACCCCTCGAATCGGCGCCCCACCTGCACCAACGCAGCCGAGCTCCGATCAGACCTCACCAGACGCTGTCGGCTCATAACCCGAAGGTCAGGGGTTCAAATCCCCTCCCCGCCACCAAACATGAAGAGGGCCGGCCGCCAGGTCGGCCCTCTTCATGTTTTCGTGCGCGTCTGGGATTTGGGAGGAGCGCAGCGAGGGTTCCCCTCCCCGGTCACCGTCTGGCTCGGTAGGCGCGCCAGGCTCCCGTCGCGGCGAGCGCCCACATCACGAGCACCGGCTGGAAGAAGAGTCGAACGAACCGTTCGGTGTCGGTGTCGAGTCCGAACGCATCGACGCCTTCGCTCCACTGCGCGATGTTGCCAGGGAAGATCGCCACGAAGAACGCCGCCACGATGGCACCAACGAGAACTCGTCGACGGCGAAGCACGATCAACGCGAGGCCCAGAGCGATTTCGATGATTCCCGAGACAACCACCACGAGATCCTCGTCGAGCGGAAACCAACTCGGAACCTGAGCCTGGAACTCGGTGCGTTGCGTCGTGAGGTGGGCGACACCGGCACCGACGAGCGCGACTCCGAGAATCCAGCGCAGTGGCGTGCGGTACAAGGGTTCGGAGGGCGGAGTGGGTGGCACGGGATCGATGGTACGCCGAGAACGCGAAGCCAGTGGCGGCCTCGTCGATGAGGAAGGATGAACGAGTGGCTCGTCTCGTGATCGACACCGACATCGGAACCGATGTGGACGACTTGTGGACTCTGGCAATGATGCCAGGCCTGCCATCGATCGAACTCGAAGCGGTCACGCTGGTGTACGGCGACACCGACCTGAGGGCACGGCTCGCGTCGGTCGCACTCTCCACGATGGGCCTCGATGTTCCGGTGTATCGAGGCTGCGAACAACCACTGAGCGGCAAAGCGGTCGTGTGGGGTGGCCACGAGGGCGAAGGTGTTCCCGGGTTGAGTGCGGCGTCGTATGCGTCGGGTGATGCGGTCGACGTCTTGATCGAATTGGTGGCCGCCGCCCCTGGAACGCTCGACGTGCTGGGGATCGGTCCGTTGACCAACATCGCCACGGCGATTCAGCGTGATGCGTCGTTCTCTCGCAACGTGCATCGATTGTTCGTGATGGGTGGAGAGTTCCAGTCGGGCTGGCCCGAACACAACTTTGCCTGCGATGTCGTGGCGACCGACATCGTGATGAGTTCAGGCGCCCCCATCACGATCGTGCCGCTCGACCAGACGTTGCGCGTGGCGGTCGACGAGACCGATGTCGAGCGAATCGCTGCGGTGCATCCCCTCGGATCGTTGATGGCCAATCAGGCTCGGCGATTCTGGCAATGGCTGTCGAGCCTGCGACCGGGGATGCCAGACGATCGAAGTTGGGCCCACGATCCGCTCACGTTGCTCGCCCTGACCCATCCGCACCTCTTCACGTTCACGCCCATGGCGGTGGTGGTCGAGGCGGACGGCCGAGTGCGGGGGACCCCCGAACCCGAGTCGACGATCGAGGTCGCCACCGACCTGGACGCTCAGGCTGCACACGAGGTGTTCCTGGAGGCTTTGGTCGTGGGCGCGGGCCATTGAGCCAACTTCGAATCACGTTGTACAGTCCGTGACGTGACGACATCGTGTGGGAAGACATCCCGACACGCACGCTCGAAGGCCACGACGCGTCAGCCCAAACCGCGTATCGATTCGCGCCTGGCTCTCATCGACGCAACGCTCGACCTGATCTTCGACAAGGGTATCGATGCCGTGCGTCTCGACGACATCATCTCCGAAGTCGGCGTCACCACCGGCTCGCTCTATTGGCACTTCCGTGATCGCGACGATCTCATTCGGCAAGCGCTGGCCGAACACCTTCGGCGTTCCATCGAGGCCACGGTGGAAGGCATCAACACCGCCCTCGACACGGCAACTGGTCGCGACGACTACCTCGCCCAGTTGACGCCGTTCTTGGCCAACCCGTTCGACCCCGAACACGTGAACGCCCGGTGGCGAAGGTTCGAGCTACTCGTCAGTACGCACCGCGACCCCGAGCTCCGCGAACTGATGCACGACCTGCAGGTGCGCAGCCAGCGTGCCTTCGTCGACGTCCTCACCAAAGCTCAACAGCGCGGCATGTTCCGCGACGACCTCGACCCGGTGGCCGTGGCCACCGCCATCAACGCGCTGGGTCTGGGCTCGAACATCGTGGAGATCCTGGGCGACGACGGTCCGACCCCGGCGGCCTGGTTCGGCCTGATGGGGTTCTTCGTGGCGTCGATGTTCCCCGACCAGCCCAAGCGCCCCTGACGGCTCGTTCTTCGGTGACGGTGACCACCGCCACACTTCTCCCGCTTGGCATACCAAGCACTCGGTCGTATTCTTCAAGCATGGCTCAGAAAAAGAACACCAAAGAAGCAACCCCGACCACCGACGCTGCCCCCTCGCGCGACCCGCGCGTGTTGGTGAGCAAGGTGACCGCCAACCTCAAGCCTGAAGTCGCCCGCGCCGCTCTGGCCACGGGCGTGGCCAAAGGCCAGGAGCGCACCATCGCCGTCGTCGAGCGCGCCGTCGCCACCGTCGACCGCGTGGCCCCGGCCAAGGCTCGTCCGGTCGTGGTGAACGTCCGCAAGGCGATCACGGCCAACATCGACTTCGCCGTCAAGGTCGCCCAGGCGCAGATCGAGTTCGCCAGCAAGATCGCCAAGACGGTCGCCCCGGCGTCCTGAGCTGGTTCGTCGCCACCTCATGAGCGACGACTGGAGCAATCGACTGGGCGTCCTCGGCGCCACCATTCGTCGCCAGCGTCAGCTCGCGCAGATGAGTCTGCGTCAGTTGTCCGAACTGGCGCAGGTGTCGAACCCGTACCTCAGTCAGATCGAACGAGGCCTGCACGAACCGTCGGTTCGTGTGGTCCGTTCGATCGCCAAGGCCCTCAACGTGTCGGCCGAAGAACTGCTCGGCGATGCCGGCATGCTCGATGACGAGGCCGAGGCCGCGTCTGCGGTGTCGACCACCGAAGAAGCGATTCGTTCCGACTCGTCGTTGACCGACGAGCAGAAGGATTCGCTCGTGTCGGTGTACCGCGCGTATCGCACGGCCAACCACGCCAACTGAGCACAGCCAGCTGAATACAGCCGGGACGAACGTTCGTCCCGATCGTGTCGTTGATCGGTGCTCTCGTGCTCGGCACCATCGTCACGATGTTGCGCCGCAACGGACATCACAAGAGGTACGTCACCACCACGGGTGCGTGATCCGACCAGCGTTCGGCATATGAGGGTGCCCGGTCCACGATCGTTTCCACCGCGGCGTCGGCCAAGTCGGGTGACGCGATGTGGTAGTCGATGCGCCATCCGGCGTTGGTGTCGAACGCTTTGCCTCGCCACGACCACCACGAATACGGGCCCGGACCATCTCCGCTGAGTTTGCGGGCGACGTCCACCCAACCGTGGCGGTCGAACAACTCGTCGAACCAGGCCCGTTCCTCGGGCAGGAAGCCAGCACTCTTCAGGTTGCCCTTCCAGTTCTTCAGGTCGACCTCGCGGTGGGCCACGTTCAGATCACCGGTGAGCAAGACGTGACGTTTCGTCTTCTTGAGTGCTTGCAGTCGCTTGGTGGTGGCGCGCATGAACGCCAACTTCTCCGACATGCGAGCGGGCGATTCGGCATCACCGGTGTGCACGTACGACGAGATGACTGTGAGTCCGCGACCGTCGGCGGTGTCGACATCGACTTCGATCCAGCGGCCACTGTCGCTGAACGGCGTGGAATCGGCGGCGAACTTCTGGAGTCCGGAGCGAGTGGCCACGATCGGTCGATGTGACGCCACCGCGACACCGGCGCGGCCTTTCTGTTCGCATTCGTCGTGAGCGACCGTCCACTTGGGGCCGGCCACCGACTTCACCAAATCGGGCACGAGGGCATCGGGTGCACGGACCTCCTGCATGGTCACGATGTCGGGCTGACGGTCGTCGAGCCAACCCTTGATTCCGTTGGTGGCTGCGGCGCGCAGACCGTTGACGTTGACAGTGGCGATGGTGAGACGTGAGCGACGAGGCATCACTCTCAGGTTGCCACACCTCCGGCGAAATCCCGGAATGCGGACAGCGCACGCGGCCCGTACACGGTGGCCGGTCCACCGTTCATGAGCACGGTGACTCCGAGCGCATCGGCCACCTCGGCCTCGGTGGCGCCGGCTTTGGCGGCACCCTCGGCGTGCGAGGCGATGCAACCGTCGCATTGCTTCGTGACGGAGATCGCCAATGCGATCAGTTCCTTGGTCTTGGTGTCGAGAGCGCCCGGGCTCATGGCGGCCCGGTGCAGTTCGCCGAACGCCTTCATCACATCGGGTGCGGCGTGGCGGAAGTCGCGGGCCAGCGGAACGAGATCGTCCATGACCTCGGTGCCGTGAATGTGCAGTTCCATGAATGGCATTCTTGCGGGTATGGATATGGGCTCACAGGGACCAAAGTCATCGTCGACGTCGCAGTCACTAGCGGCACGAGACCGCTCGTTTCTCAGCGGACCACGGCTCCGTCGTCGCGAGTTACGAACTGTCGTGCGGGTCACGCGCGAGATGCTGCACGGCTTTCGCCAACTCCACTTCGTGGGTCCGTGCGTCACGGTCTTCGGATCGGCCCGAGTGCGCGAGGGCGATTCCGAGTACGAGCTGGCCCGCGACGTGGGCGCGGCGATGAGCCGACTCGGGTTCTCGGTGATGACCGGTGGCGGACCCGGGGTCATGGAGGCCGCCAACCGCGGGGCCAAGGAGGCCGGTGGTCATTCGATCGGCTGCAACATCGTCCTTCCGCACGAGCAGGCGGCCAATCCGTACGTCGACGTGAGTGTGGAGTTCTCGTACTTCTTCGTGCGCAAGGTCATGCTCGTGAAGTACTCGTACGCGTTCGTCGTGATGCCGGGCGGATTCGGCACCGTCGACGAGCTGTTCGAGGCCCTCACGCTCATCCAGACCGGCAAGGTCAGCGACTTCCCGGTGGTGCTCATGGGTCAGGAGTTCTGGACTCCGCTGCTCACACAACTCGATGTGATGGTCGACGAAGGCATGATCGACCGCGGTGATCTCGACTTGTTGCTCGTGACCGACGATCTGGCCGAGGCCGAAGCCCACATCACGCGCCATTCCGTCGATCGCTTCCGGCTCTATCACCGTCTGCGTCCGATTCGTGCGATCGGCGAGACCGTGGGAGTCTGATCACGTGATCGCCGCCATCGACGTCTCGTTCGCTTCCACAGCCGTTGGAGTCTTCGACGACGTTCGTCGTGATGTGGTCGACGTCGTGTCGATCGATCACGCACTCGACAATGATGAGGTCTCGCCACTCGAGTGGCTTCGAGCCGTCGACGAGGCCTGGACTCGTCTCGGCTCTCCCGTGGTGAGCACGGTCAGCGTGGCCGCATTCGGATCGGGCCTCGTGGTTCTCGACTCGGTGGGTCGTCCCGCGCGGGCGGTGTGGGACGACGATCGTTCGGAACCCGACGCCGGCTGGTGTCGAAAGAAGTTGGCCCCCGAGTGGTGGGAGAGCGAAACCGGGATCATCCCCGAAGATCGCCACGCGGTGACGAAGATGTCATGGCTGCATCGCAGTGAAGTCGAGGTGTGGAACGCCGCGGCCAGTTTCGCTCTGCCCTTCGATTTCGTGGCTTCACGTCTGGCTGGCCTGAATGGGGTCGTCACCTCGAGCGCCGGGTCGATTGCTTACGGGTTGTATCGATCGTCGGATCGGACCGCCCATAGCGACATCACCACATTGATCGACAGTGATCGTGATTGGTCGGACGCTCTGCCACGGGTGGTGAGTTCGACGACACCAATCGGTCGTTGGAACGGTGCTGTGGTCTTCGCCGGTATCGATCGCGATCGATTTTCAACGTCCGGAACGAAACCGCAGGTCGTTCGCGACATCGCAATGCATTTCGAATCACTTTTGACCTGAGAAACCATTTCTTGACGATCGAGTGACACACTTCGATCACGTTTTGCGGGTAGAAAGAAGGGCACGGTTCACACCGTTCCCCGCATTGGACTGATTTTTCATGAACATCCTGGTGATCGGCGCTGGCGGCGTTGGAGCCTCGATGGCCTCCATCGCTGAAACACGCGCTTTCTTCGATTCGTTCACGATCGCCGACATTTCGTTGACCTCCGCACAAAAGGTGGTGAGTGAACTCGATGATCCGGGTCGCTTCGCGGCCACGCAGGTCGATGCTCGCTCGGTCGACGAACTCGTCGCGCTCATCACGCGTACCAAGGCCGACATCGTCGTCAACGCCTGCGACCCTCGCCTCAACGAGGAAATCTTCGAGGCCTGCTTCCGGGCTGGCACCAACTACCTCGACATGGCCATGAACTTGAGTCGGCCGCACCCGACCGACCCCTACAACCAGGTCGGAATCCCTCTCGGTCAAGAGCAACTCGATGCCGATACCGCGTGGCGAGAGAAGGGTCTGTTGGCTCTGGTCGGCATGGGAGTGGAACCCGGGTTGTCCGACATCTTCGCGCGTTACGCCGCCGACAACTTGTTCGACACGATCGACGAGATCGGTGTGCGCGATGGCTCCAACCTCTCGATCGACGGGTACGACTTCGCGCCCACTTTCTCGATCTGGACCACCATCGAAGAGTGTCTCAATCCGCCCATCGTGTGGGAGCGTGAGCGTGGACTCTTCACGACCGAGTGCTTCAGCGAGCCCGAGATCTTCCACTTCCCGGCGGGTATCGGCCCGATCGAGTGCGTGAACGTCGAGCACGAAGAGGTCATCCTCATTCCGCGTGAAGTCGAGTGCAACCGTGTCACGTTCAAGTACGGCTTGGGCGCCGAGTTCATCGACTGGTTGAAGACCTTCGCGTACCTCGGTCTCGACTCCACCGATCCGATCCGGGTGGGTGACGTACAGGTGTCACCGCGCGACGTTCTGGCCGCGGTCCTCCCCAATCCGGCCCGGCTCGGTCACCTCATGCACGGCACGACGTGCGCGGGCATCTGGGTGAAGGGCACCTCGTACGGCGAGCACCGCGAGGTGTACCTGTACCACGTGGCCGACAACGAGACCACGATGCGCGAGTGGGGATCGCAGGCCGTGCTGTGGCAGACGGCCATCTGTCCGGTGGTCGCCATCGAACTTCTGGCCACCGGTGTGTGGAAGGGAACCGGCGTGCGCGGTGCCGAAGCATTCGGAGCCGAGCCGTATCTGAATCTGCTCGGCGAATATGGATCGCATCACGGCATGGTGGAGATGGGCCCGCGTTTGTGGCCTGGTCCGCGCCCCACGGGTCAACCCGGTTGGGATCGCCCGGTTCGCCGCGCGCTCCGTGTCTGACCCAGTGTCTGACCCAGTGTCAGACTCAGCGCGTTCGTTCGAGTTCGTACAACAGCACGTGGCCTCCCTTGCGGGCCCACAGCCCGGCTCCGGCTTGAATGAAGTGCCGCTCGAGTCGCGCGCGATACCAATCACCGGTCCGTTGGTGCACGTCCATGTCGGCGGCTGACGGATCGACGATCGTTCGGTAGTCGGATCGCGTCGGAACTTCGAGATACAGCACGTGCCGACACGCGTGGGCCAGGTTCTCGATCGCCGATTCGACGTCGGTGTCGCTCGGATACTGCAGCACTCCGTGACAGATCACGAGATCGAAGGGCTTGGCCGGCCGCCACGTGGCGATGTCGCGTTGCTCGTGTCCGTACTTCGTGCAGGCGTATTCGCTCACATCGGTCGACACCACGCGAATCTTCGGATGTTCGCGGTGGTACCAGTCGCGCCACAGGCCAGGCCCGGCTCCCACGTCGAGCACGCTGCGCGGTGAGACACCCCACCAGCCACACATACCGTGCACGGCCGACGCGAGTCGGGCGATGGAGTTCTTGTCATGGACTCCACCACGTCCGTAGAAGCGCCGGTAGTAGTCGGCACCGAATCGAGTCACGGATCGACCCTAGGCGAGCCGGCCGAGAGACGCCGAAAACGTGTCGGGTTGCGTGGGATACCATCGATCCGTCACGAAGTCGTTGGCCAAATTCGCTCGACCAACCGAGGATGAAGCCATCGTCGGCAAGATGGCTCAGCGAGTACGGGCCGAGGCGCTCAACTCTGCCTTCTCGCCGCATCGTCGTCGCAAGCCCAAGGCCCAGAAGGTCGAACTCGACGATCCCATCTACCCGTGGCGCAGACTCTGGAAGTTCGTCGGCCACACCGGGTATCGCGATTGGTTGGCTGCTCGCGGAGTCACACCGGCCGACATCGAGAAGCGGATCAGCGACGAGTTCAATCGCACCACCACCGACATCGACTTCAAGGATGGCGAACTCACCGTCACCGTCAAGACGCGCTCGATCGGCGACGTTCGTCGGCGCAAAACGGTGCAGAAGTTTCCCGTCGACGGCGAAACCACGGTCTTCCTCGATTCGCCGTCGGGGTCGGTTTCCATCGTCACGCTGTTCCAGGCGCCGATCTTACGATGGAAATCGACACGTCGGCCGGTCTCGAGACCCACACGCCTTCGTTCGTGGACGGTTTGTTGCACCATCGCATGGTCGACTCGTCGGGTGCGGAATGCACCCTCGAGTTCGTACGCCTCGACTTGGCCTCTCCTAGTCGGTCGACTCAACCAGGCGCTGCAGGATGCGTCGGAACTCCACCGTGTGCCGGTCGGAGCGGATGTGCACTTGTCCTCGATCGAGTGGAATCTCGGTGGACGGTAGGCGTTCGATGATGCGGCGATCCTCGGTGAAGATGGCCAACTCGTAATCGATGGCGGCTTGCCGATCGGCGTCGGTCTGGGTGTCGTTGCGGATCATCACCATGTGCACTCGGGTCGTGGACGCGTTCATCGGTTGACACCACAGGACGATCGCGTTGACCATGCCGGTGAGGGGAAGAAAGAGCCGCAAGTTGGCAGTGAACGGAACGCGGAAGTCGTAACGCATGTCGCGCGGCTGAACCAGCGGGTGCTCGCCACTCGCCACCAAAGGATCTTCGTGATTCTCGATCACGTGTGGGTGCTCGACGACAAAACCCCATCCATCGGATGTGCGTTCTGTCGAGTAATCGCTCACCAGGCGGTCCTTGTCGGAACCGAACGTGCCGGCGTGAACGAAGGGAAAGTGAGCGAAGTCGAGGAAGTTGTCGACGATTTGCGCGGCACCAGCCGCCACATCGACCGGCGGAACCCATACCTTGTCGAGTGACGGATCGTCCCATTCGGCAATCGTGAGGATGTCGGTGATGGGTTCGGCAGGGGCGATCCAGAGCAGGCCGTACGCCTCTTTGACGTGCGGCGCGGTGAGACGAGCCGGCGGAAGCGTGGCGTCGTCGCCCAACGCGGGCACGTGAGCACAGCGACCTTCGGCGGAGAACTGCCAGCCGTGGTAAGGGCAGCGAATGGTGTCGTCGATCACCGCGCCATCCGACAGCCGAGCGAACCGATGCGGGCACACGTCGAGAAACGCGCGCAGCTGACCGTCGAGTCGAACGAGCACGTAGCCCTCGCCCACGAGTTCGATGCGGGTGGGCGTGTGACCGAAGGAATCGACCCGTCCGACCGGATGCCAGATGCGACGCAGAGCGGGAGAGACGTTGCTGATCGACGTCATCGTTCTTCGCGCTCGTACGGAAAGCCCAGGGCCGCCGGTGCGCCGAGGCGGCGGTGGGCGAAGCGGGTCGACACGAGAACGAGGACGACGATGGTCATGAAGAAGGGCAACGCATCGAGCACGTCGCCACTGACCTGCACGTTGCGGGCCTTGAGAGTGGAGCTCAGCGACTGCAGTGCACCGAACAAGTAGGCCCCGATCAAGGTGATGCTCGGGCGCCAGAAGCCGAAGATCACCAGAGCGATGGCGATCCAGCCGGCTCCCTTGGTCATGCCGTCGACCCACGTGGGCACGATCGCCAGGCTGTAGTACACGCCGCCGAGTCCGGCCAGGGCTCCGCCCAGGATCGTGTGCAGGTAGCGGTACTTCACAACGTTGATACCCATGGCGTCAGCGGTTTGCGGTGACTCGCCGACGGCGCGCAACTGGAGTCCGAACCGAGTGCGGAACAAGTACACACTCGCCAGTACCACCAGCACCCACGACAGATACGTGAGGATCGTCTGGTTGAACAGAATCGGACCGACCACCGGAGCATCGGCCCAACCGAACACGTCGAGGCGACGCACTTGTCGATCGACCGGAGCCTCGGCCACCTTCCAGATGTTGGCGAAGTAACTCGACAGCCCCACACCACCGGCGAAGATCGTGATGGCCAGACCGGCCACCGTTTGGTTGGTACGCAAGGTGACGCACAGGATTGCGAGCAGCGTGGACGTGAGTGCACCAGCCGCCATGCCGATGATGATGGCCGCGAGCACCGTGAACCACGCTGAACCGGGCACGTGTTGCGAAGCCCATGCACCCGACACGCCGCCTAGAAGCATGGTGCCCTCGACGCCGAGGTTGAGCACGCCACTGCGTTCGGTGAAGATGCCGCCGAGTGCGGCGAAGAACAGCGGCGTGCCGTAGAAGATGGCCGACGACGCGATGATGACGAAGATGTTGCTGTTCATGCCAGCACCGCCGCCGCTTGACGATTGCGTCTGATGCGGTACTTCACGAGTACCTCACCGGCCACCGCGGTGAACAAGATGAGTCCCTGCAGCGTGCCCACGAGTCCACTCGGGAAGTCGGGGCCTTGCAGCGCGAAACCGGCGTTGGTGAGTCCGCCGATGAGCACCGCCACGACCACCGTCGAGATCGGATTGAGTCGAGCCAACGCGGCCACCACGATTCCGGTGTATCCGTAACCCGACATCTGCAGACCCTTCGAGTCGAGCAGGCCGCGGAAGTTGCCCACATCGGCCGCTCCGCCCAGACCGGCCAGAGCGCCCGACAGTGCGAGGACGATCACGATGGTGGACGTGGTGCGGATACCGGCGTAACGCGCGGCCTTCGGTGAATCGGCGATCACGCCCACTTCGAAGCCGAATCGTGTGCGCTTGTACAGAACCCAGATCGCCGCAGCGGCGAGGATCGCGATCAGGAAGGAGAGCGGAATCTTGATGCCGCCGACTTCGTAGAAGTTCCAGTCGGCGCGATCGGGAATCGGCTTGCCAGCGGGGAAGTTACGCGATTCGGGGTCACGCCAATACGACGTGGAGTTGTAGATGAGGTAGTTGAGGAAGATGGCCGCCAGGTAGTTCATCATCAGCGACGTGATGATCTCGTTGGTGTTGAACTTCGCGCGCAACACGCCGACGATGGCCGCGTAGAGACCGCCGCACACCATGCCGCTCAACGCCATGACGATCACGACGGCACCGGGGGGGAGATCACCGCCGAACACGAGGCCGGCCCAGGTGGCGCCGACAGCGCCCATGTAGAACTGACCTTCGCCGCCGATGTTGATGAGGCCCATACGGAACGCGATGGCTGCGCACAAACCGGTGAACGCGAGTGGCGTGGCCGTCTTGATGGATCCGGACAGCGCGCGCTTGCCGGCGAAACCTCGTTCGAAGATTCGGCTGTACACGTCGAGTGGGTTCTTGCCGGTGGCCAGGAGAACGATGGCCCCGAGGACGAGCGCCGTAATCAGTGAGACCACCGGGATGGCCCAGTTGAGCCACTTCGGCTGTTCGAGACGGCGTTCGAAACGAACCGGTGATTTCATCGGGCACCTCCGCTCACGGTGCTTCCACCCATGGTGAGGCCCAGGCGTTCGCGATCGGCCGACTCGGCGGCGACTTCGTCGACGAGTCGGCCCTCGTACATCACGACGATGCGATCGGCCAACGACATGATCTCGTCGAGGTCTTCGCTGATGAGAAGGATGCCCACACCACGTTCGGCCGCTTCGACGAGGCGTGCGCGCACCGTTTCGATGGCGCCGACGTCGAGACCGCGAGTGGGGGAGGCGGCGATGAGAACTTTGGGTAGCGATGAGAA
The DNA here is from genome assembly GCA_016871355.1 of Actinomycetota bacterium. Lineage (GTDB taxonomy): Bacteria > Actinomycetota > Acidimicrobiia > Acidimicrobiales > Ilumatobacteraceae > Casp-actino8. Next base: position 83,561 of record VFZC01000001.1, on the reverse strand, counting down.
CTCGCGCGCGAGCAGAACTTTCTGCACGTTGCCACCCGACAACAAACGGACCGGGGTCACGGTGTCGGGAGTCTTCACGTCGTAGTTCTGAACGAGGTCGGTGGCTTGAGCGCGAATGGCCTTGCGCCGAAGCACACGGAACTTCGACAGGCTGCTCGACCGGTAGTTCTTGAGCGCCAAGTTGTCTTCGACCGAATGTGATGACGCCAGACCGGTGTGCAGGCGATCTTCGGGAATGTGGGCGATGCCTTTGGCGATGGCCGATCGGGCCCGGCCCGATTGCACTTGTTCGCCGGCTACATCGATGTGTCCACTCGACAGTGCTCGCATTCCGGAAATTGCCTCGGCCAGTTCGCGCTGACCGTTGCCGGCCACTCCGGCCACGCCGACGATTTCACCACGACCAACCGTGAGAGAGATGTCGTGGAGGGCGTCGCGACCGCGATCGTCACGAGCCGACACGCCGCGGAGCGAGAGCACCGTCTGTGAGACGTCGGCCGGAATGCTGCGTGCGACTCGGTTGAACTCGACCGATCGACCCACCATCAAGCTGGCCAACTCGCGGGTGTTGGTGTTGACGGTCTCGACGGTGCCGACCGTCTTGCCACCACGCAGCACCGTGACGCGGTCGCTGACCTTCATCACTTCGTCGAGTTTGTGCGAGATGAAGATCACGGTGCGGCCTTCGGCGACCATGGCGCGCAACGTCTTGAAGAGAGCGTCGGCTTCGATGGGAGTGAGGACGGCGGTGGGTTCGTCGAGAATGAGAACTTTGGCGCCGCGGTAGAGAACCTTGACGATCTCGACGCGCTGTTGTTCGCCCACGCTCAACTGCCAGATGCGAGCCGAGGGATCGACCGCGAGGCCGTAGCGGTTGCTCAGTTCTTCCACCTGCTGTGCGACTCGACTCTGATCCATCATGAACGGAGAGTCGGACTCGCCCAGCACCACGTTCTCGGCCACCGTGAAGGTGGACACGAGTCGGAAGTGCTGGTGCACCATGCCGATGCCGGCGTCGAGCGCGTCGCGAGGAGAGGAGAACTGCATCGCCCGGCCGTCGATCTCGACGGTTCCCTCGTCGGGCCGATACAGGCCCGTCAAGATGTTCGACAGCGTGGACTTGCCGGCACCGTTCTCACCGAGCAGGGCGTGCACTTCGCCGGCCCGGATGTCGACATCGACACCATCATTGGCCACGACCCCGGGGAAGCGCTTCACGATCCCCGTCATGCGCACAGCAGAAGTCATTGCGGTGCCCCCTTTCGCCCCAACCCTAGATGGCTGAGTGGCATCCCTCGAAAAACCTTGGGACGAAACGAAAGGCGGGCCCTTGCGCGAGATAACGAAAGGCGGGCCCTTGCGGGGGACAACGAAAGGCGGGCCCTTGCGGGCCCGCCCAACGCAATTCTTGCGACGTCGAACGTCAGCTGGCCGGAATGTCTCCGATCACACCTTCGATCAAGTACGCCATGCTCATGAGTTCCTCGAACGTGTGGCTCACGCCAGCGGCGAGGACTTCGTTGCCCTTGTTGTCGTTGATCGGACCGGTGAACTGCGAGCCCGGCGTTGCCGTCAGCTTCTCGAGTTCGGCTGCGATCGCGGCGCGGGTCTCTTCCGAGACCAGATCACCGAACGACGCCAGGGTGACGAAACCGTCCGACAGGTTGCCGTAGTAGTTACCGGCAACCCAGGCGCCATCGAGGATGGCCTGCAGACGCGGGATCTGGTAGATCGACCAGTCGTACGCGGTCGCCGTCAACCACACGTCGCCGTAATTGGCGCTCTGGTCGGCGTTATAGCCGGCCCACGGAACACCCGCAGCCTTGGCAGCGTCACCGGTGGCCGGTGAGTCGATGCCCTTCTGACCGAGCACGTCGACGCCTTCGGCGATGAGAGCCTCGGCGGCCTTGCGCTCGTTCGGCGGATCGAACCAGCTGTTGACCCACACCACGTTCACGGTGGAGTCGGGGTTCATCATGCGAGCACCCATGGTCCACGCGTTCACACCACGGAGAACTTCACCGATCGGGAACGACGCGACCATGCCGAGCTTGCCGGTTGCCGATGCGGCACCCGCAGCCATGCCGGCGAGGAAGTCGGTGTCTTCGGCGGCGCCGTAGAACTGCGACAGGTTGTCGGAACCCTTGAAACCAGTGGCGAACTCGAAGCACACATCGGGGTGAGCCTCGGCCGCTTCGACGAAGGCGTCCTGGAATCCGAACGAGGTTCCGAAGATGACGGTGTTGCCGTCAGCGATCAGGTCTTCGATCGTCTGGAGAACCTGGGGCCCTTCGGGCACGTTCTCCTTGTAGGTGGTTTCAACGGCACCACCGAAGTGGTCCTGCACAGCCTGACGACTCACGTCGTGCTGCTGAGTCCAACCACCGTCATTGGTGGGGCCGACGTAGATCCAGGCCGCCTTCAGCGGTCCTTCTTCGGGTCGACAGTCGATGACGGGCGCGTCGGCACTCCACGGTGTGAAGTTGGCGAGCGTCGCGCCTTGAGCCGGAGCGTCGGTACCAGCCGGAGCGTCGCTTCCAGCCGGTGCCTCGGATGCGGCCGGGGCTTTGGTTGCTGCCGGTTCGCTCGACTCGTCGTCACCGCCGCAAGCGACGAGGCCGATGCCAAGTGCTGCGACGAGGGCGAGCCCGAGCGACCCGCGGGTCTTGCTGAGCATGGATTCCTCCCTCAATGCGGCCGTGGGGTCGGCCGTCGACCCGACCTTAGTTCTGATTAGTCGAGAGTGATGATGATTCCGGCATCGGCGGTCTTGGTCCGCTTGAACACCGAGGTCAGGACCCCCGACCACACCACCAATCGGTACTGGATGCCGTATTTCTTGGCCACCGCCTTCTCGACCGGGGCGAAGTCGGATCCGGTGACCACCCGGGCCGAACCACCCACAACCACCGAGTTCGGCTCGAGACGACCACGCATGTCGCACGGCTGGAGCGTGACGCGGGGAGTGCGGTTGATGCGCTTCACTTTCCCGGCGTCGCCACTGGTGGTGAAGCACACGTCACGGCCAGTCAGCGGCGCTATCCAGACCGGGGTGCTGACGGGCGACCCGTCCTTGCGGAGCGTGGTGAGCAGCACGTAGCGCTCGTCGGCGATGCTCAACGGTCTTCCTTGAAATGTCGAAGGCTCGCACGCTTGCCGCGAATGACGGTGTTGCGCATCGAGTCGATCACGTGAGAAGCCCGTGAAGCCGGAACTTCGACGATCGAGTGCGAATCGAAGATGCGCACACCGATGTCGCGTCCGGGGACTCCGCTCTCGTTGGCGATGGCACCCACCAGGTCGGCCGGGCGGACGCCCGACTTGCGACCAACCGACACCCAGAGTCGAGACGTCTTGCCGCTGAAACGTTCGCCGCGTTCGCGCTTGCCACCGTGCTCACGATCGCGGAACGAATCGCGTTCGCGGCGGGCACCGCGTTCGGGTCGCTCGACCGATAGATCGGGAATCTCGACTTCTTCGAGAGTCGACTGCTCGGCGTCGTGGGCCAATTTGATGGCCGCGCGAGCGATGTCGGCGATCGAGAACTCCTGGGAGAGTTCGTCGATCACTTCGTCGAACGTGCTCAGGTCGGGAAGGCTGAGTGCTTCACGAACGTTCTCGGTCGTGAGTTCCATCTGTTTGGCACGAAGGGCCTCGACCGACGGAACCTTCTCGAACGAGATCTTCTGCTTGGTGAGCCGTTCGATGTTGTGGAGCATGCGCTGCTCGCGCGGTTCGGCGATCGTGATGGCCACACCTTCGCGACCCGCTCGCCCCACACGGCCGATGCGGTGCACGTAGGACTCGGGCGCCGACGGAACGTCGAAGTTGACCACGTGGGTGAGGTGCTCGATGTCGAGTCCGCGGGCGGCCACGTCGGTGGCGATGAGCAGATCGGCGGTGCCGGCGCGCACGCGGCCCATCACTCGGTCGCGCTGTTCTTGATCCATCCCACCGTGCAAGGCTTCGGCGCGATAGCCGCGGCCGTTGAGGGTTTCGGTGAGTTGATCGACTTCACCACGAGTGCGGCAGAAGACGATGGCGGCCTCGGGAGCTTCGATGTCGAGAATGCGTCCGAGCGCGGCCGCCTTGTGGAAACGCGGCACCATGTACGCGGTCTGACGAACCAGCGGAATGGAGCCGGGTTGGCTGGCTTTGCGTTCGATGGTGACACGCACGGGCTCGCTCAGATGTTCGCGAGCGATCTTCTCGATGCGCGGCGGCATGGTGGCCGAGAAGAGAACGGTCTGGCGGGCCGGGGGCAACGACTCGAGAATGGCGTCGAGATCTTCGGCGAAGCCCATGTCGAGCATTTCGTCGGCCTCGTCGAGAACGACCATCTCGACTTCGCCCAATTCGAGCGTTTCCTTGCGGATGTGATCGAGAGCGCGACCGGGTGTGGCCACCACCACGTGAGTTCCGCGACGCAGGGCGTCGATTTGCCGTCCGATCGGCTGGCCGCCGTAGATCGGGACGCACTTGGCCCCGAGCTGGTGGCCGTACTTGTAGATGGCTTCGCTCACCTGCATGGCGAGTTCGCGAGTGGGCACGAGTACAAGAGCCGAGGGCGCCGGCTTCGATCGTGAGGGGTCGATCTTTTCGAGGATCGGCAATGCGAAAGCGGCCGTCTTGCCGGTTCCGGTGGCTGCTTGGCCGAGTAGATCGTGCCCGCGCAGAAGCAGTGGGATCGCTTCACGCTGGATCGGGGTGGGTTCCTCGTAACCGAGCGACGTCAACGACGCCAGCAGTTGCGGCCGTAGGCCGAGTTCTTCGAATCCCGAGCTGTCGACGCCGGTCTGATTGTCCATGAGCGTTCTCCTGCCCGATCGAACATCAGCCTACGGCGCGAGCATCACCACACCGACGACACCATGAAGTGTCCACGCGATCGTTCGCGGCCAATTGGTGAGAACGAGCCTCGGACCAGTGGTCGAATCGAACGCTCGTGCCATGCGCGCGTGCAGAGGAACCGACAAGAACACGGTGGAGGCGAGCGCGATCGCGACGAGCACTGCTCCGAGCCATGGCCACATCACTGCGACGTCACTCGGACGGTCGACGAGGAGGGCGAGAGTCGTGAGACCCTCCACGGCCATCGGTAGAGCGACGACGTAAGAAGTCCGTCGCTGATGCTCGTCGGCCACCCGCGTGCTTTGATCGGCCGGGACGTCGGCCAACAAGGGGTAGTGGACGATCTGCACGAACCAGATGAGGCCGGTCATCACGAGAGCGGCGGCGGCATTGGCCACCACCAGAGCCTCGGCCGTCGCATCTGACCAGGCATCGAACATGGTCCGAGGGTAGGAGGTGCCGGGACCAGGGGCGAGACTGGAGGAATGCGACCGGTCTACGTGATGCGCCTCGATGGACCGGTGTGGACCCTGGGGCAGACCGACTCGGTGCGTCGCGTGGTCACCGATTGGGTGGAGGCCGAGCATCCGTTCGAAGAACGTGAGGCCGGTGTCTCGGTTCGTGTCGACAACGATCAACCCGAACGCTGGTGGCGTCTGTCGGTCGACCGCGGTCTGGTGGGTAACTCGGTGGCCACCACGACCATCACGATTGCCAGTGACGACTCGACCACCACCTTCGAAGCGCGCGTGATTCTCGTACCGGGTGGACGCCGCATCGCGCCGACATCCATTGACGTGTCCGTGGCTTCGGTACAGAAGTTGGTGGCGCGTGTTCTCGAACTCACTCGGCTGTACGACGCCAACCAACGTGTACTCGCGGGAGTTCGTTTGGTGTCCGAGACGATGGCGGCCCAAGAAGTCGCGGCGTTCTGCGAAGCGAAGGGTCGCCTCTTACCCGTGTTGGTGGAGACGGTTCCGTCGCGAAGCACTCCGCTCTACAAAGTCGAGTCGATCGGATTGCGGGTGGCCGGTCAGGCTCATCTGTATCGACTCGAAGGCGACGCGGCGCGCACCGCGTTCCACGGTCTCTACGGGGTCGAGGTTCTCAATGCGCGCGGACTCACTCTGTTCTGGCCGGGTCGCGACGTTCGTCAATGGGGTGGCTCGAAGGTCACCGCCATCGAGGCCGAACACGAACTGCGTGATTGTCTGGCACTCGTGAACGAGGCCGCGTTCAACTCGCTGGCCCCGTTGCGCTCACCGGCGTTCACGCGTCGTCCGCGCGAGCCCAAGGCGGTCGAACCGATTGCCGCGGCGGCCGCGATCGTGGTTCCCACCACACCGACGGTCTCCACCACCGACACGTCGGAGCAAACGGTTGCGTGGGACGAGTACAGCGCGGCGCTCGAAGGTTGGCAGGAGGCGTACAACCGCATCGACGAACTCGAGCAGGCGTTGGCCGAAGCCGATCGCACCATCGACGAACGCAATCAACTGCTCGAGAATCGCGAGGGTCTGGTCGACCAGTTGGTGCAACGCAACGTGGCTCTCGAGATTCGTCTGGGCAAGCGGGGAACCGAACTTCGGGCGTCGTCGGCATCCGACGCGGTGGCCAAGGCGCGCGACCTGTGCACGCATCTCACGTTCCATCAGCGCGCCATCGAGACCGCCGCGCAACTCGACGGAATCAACGCCGATCGACTCCTCGAAGATCTGGTCCGTCTCGATGTGGTGGCCGGCGACTGGAAGAGCGGTCGGATCAACAACGCCTCGCTCACGATCTCGTGCCGCAGCCTCGGGCTGAATTACGCCGGTGGAATTTCCGACACCGCCGAGCGCAAGTTCTCCGAGGACTACGCGTTCACCTGGCGTGGCCGAACCGAGTACGCGGTTGCTCACATCCGCAACGGCAAGGGCGCCAGCCTGTACCGCGTGCACGTGTTCTTCGACAACGAGACGCAGCAGGTGGTGGTGGCCTACATCGGACGACATCTGCGCGACAAGAGCTCGTCGTGATGTTCGGGAATCGAACACCTGTTCTCTGACACACCCCCTCGTCACTCTGGTCTCGCCGAACCAACCCCGGGGCGGCGAAGGAGTGAGCATGTCGAAGCGTCGAGTCCATCCGTCTCAGCGGATCACATTCACGGCCCGCGAAGAAGCGTTCGTGAGTGACGCGCTGGCCGCCGCGCGTCGCATCTTCGAATCGCGCCAATTGCCGTTTGGCTTGGCCGACGAAGCGGTGTCGCGGTTGTCGTTGCGTCTGGTGAAGACGGTGCGTGACGAAGTCGATCGTTATCCGAGCGGAGCGGCCTATGCGCGCGCAGTTCGCAAGTCGTTGTTGGTCGATGCCATTCGGAGCAACGACGCCCAACGAGGCGCTGGCGCTCGGCGTGGCCGTGACGTGTCATCGCTCGATCAGTCGATCGACTCACGGGTATCGGACCTGACATCCGATCCGACGAGCGAGATCGAGAGTCGTGAACTTCTCGGAGCCGTGCTCTCCACCATGACATCGGATGAGCAGCGCGATTTCTGTCGCACGCGCTTGATCGGTCTGAATTACTCGGAGGTGGCCGACATCAACGCCGAATCGCACACCACCGTGTTGCGGCGGGTGCACCGCGCGCAAGAGAAAGCCCGTCTAGTCGTGTATCGACGAGCGACTAACGGTGTAGGTGCTTCGGCGGCCTGAGTTCGCCATCACCTGGAGTGATGTTCTTAATAGTCTAGAAAAATAGTATAGACAGTTCTCACCGATTGTGATGACAGATGTACTCCGATTGACGACACTGGGAGCGTGGTGGAGCGGGGCCGATCGAAATCATCGTGGCGTGTCGTCGCCGAGGAGCCACCGAACGGTGGGCACTGGCAACGTCAATCGTTCTGGGTGCTCGCACTCGACGACGCACGCCAACAAAATCGCTGGGTTCGCGTGCAGCGCTACTACACCGCGTCGACGGCAGCCCAGATCGCCAGCGACATTCGTTCGTCGCATCGTCGCCCGCTCGACACGTTGCGAGTGAGGGGCATTCTTCCCGGCGAGTTGTGGACCGCACGCTGGGGTGCCGACGAAAAATGCCCACCGGGCAGTTTCTCCATCTGGATCAAGTTCGTCGGCTACCAGAAGTGATGCGCGCGATCAGCGCACGAGTCTGATCCACACTTCGCAATCACCCGGTGCGCCGGTCTTGATGTCGGCCCAGCGGGCCTCCCACTGCTCGCCGTGACGAATTCCTTGTGTACGGATCGACTGGCGTCCGTCGAGATGAGCCCGTCGAATGTCGCTCGCGATCTGAGCGGCGGTGTTGCGGGTGTAGAGCTTGTCGACGCGATGCCAATCTCCGTGCGACCGGGCGGCGTCGAAGGTGCGACACCAGAACGAATTCCTCTCGGGCATGGAGAGGGAACGAAGACAGCGTGATTCAGTGTGCGCCGGTTGCGTTATCAGTGTGAATGACCGTGTTCACCAACGCTCGAAGGTCCACGAGACCGGCCGACCGTTGGCGTAGGGCATCACACCGTGAAACGGCCGGGGGTCGTCGTCGAACACCAACGGCAAGAAGAAGCGGTCGCCTTCCCACATCGGCAGGTCGGCTGTTCGGCGCACGGTCTCATCGTCGCTGCACGCGCGTCGAATGCGTTCGGCGGCGATCCAGGCCAGGTCACCCTCGGCATTCGACGTGGGCGGTGTTCCGTCCCACTGATCGATGAGGAAGATCGGACCCAACCAGTCCTCACCGTTGGCCCCGAATCCGGGCCACGAGATGGTCCCGCGCAATGTCATGGCACGAACGTGGATGTGCGCTTCCTCCAACAACTCGCGACGCATACCGGCCGCGAGATCTTCACCCGGTTCGAGTTTTCCGCCCAGCCCGTTCCATTTGCCGAGATGTTCGTCGCCGGCCCGCTTGTTGCGATGAACGAGCAACACCGTGTCGTCGGCTCGGTCGATCACGTAGCCGAGAGTCCCGATGATCGGTGTGTAGGGCACGCGTTCTCTTGTATCAGACGGCGTGTATCAGAATGAACAGGTGGGATCGCGAGTGACCGTGAGTCGTTCCGACGTCGAGGCGTACCGGCGTGATGGTGTGGTGGTTCTGCGTGGCGTGGTGTCGCCGCACGAGGTCGAACTTCTCACGGCTGGCATCGACGAAGTTCTCGAGAATCCGAGTCCACGGGCGAAGGTTGCGAGTTCTCCCGACGATCCCGGGTTCTTCATCGAAGACTTCTGCACTTGGCGTGATCACGAGGCGTTCGGCGAGTTCGTGCGAACCACGACACTCGGTGACGTGGCCGCCCAGTTGACCGACAGCCACGCGATTCGGATGTATCACGACCACGTGCTGGTGAAAGAGGCGCGCACGCGGCAGCGCACACCGTGGCATCAGGACCAGCCGTACTACGACGTCGAAGGCCGTCAGAACGTGAGTTTCTGGATTCCGGTCGACCCGGTGGACGTGTCGTCGTGTCTCGAATTGGTGGTCGGCACTCATCTCGGACCATGGCTCATGCCGCGATCGTTCCTCACCAAGGAAGCCAAGTGGTTCCCCGAAGGTTCACTCACCGAACTTCCCGACGTCGACGCGCGGCGCGGCGACTTCGAGATCAAGTCGTGGTCGCTCGAGCCCGGTGACGCGATCGCTTTCCACATGCTCACCGTTCACGGTGCACCGGGCGTCTCGGGTGACGAACGTCGGCGGGTGTTCAGTGTGCGCGTTCTCGGCGATGACATGGTGTACGCACCGCGCGAGTGGACATGTTCACCCGATTTCACGCAGTTGTTCGGCGACCGCGATCCGCGCACACCCGGCGAGCCGTTGTCGGGTCCGTGGTTTCCGCAGTTGTTTCCGCGCTGACGCGCCCCCGAGTTACGGCGTGGTGTCGCCGGGACGCTCACCCAAGTCGATGAAGATCGTCTTGCGGTCTTCGACGATCGGGTACTCGCCGTTGGTGGGCGGTGACAGTTCGCTGACGTCGAGAGTCCGACCCTCGCAGTCGACGAAGTCGTCGGTGCCCTCCACTTGTTCGACCGCGCACTCGGGCCCTCGGTCGGCGGGGTACGCGTAGTAGACGACCCAACCCTTCTCGACGTTGGTGCCGTTGTGGTCGAGCACGAGCGTGCGTTCACCCGATGTGGTGCCAAGACCCGGGAACAACACCGGTCCGTCGGTGTCGATCGACTCGGCCCAGCGCGTGATCGAGCCAATCTGCAGTCGGTCGGGTGTGAACGTGGTGGTCTGCGCCTGCTCACCGGCCATCAGTGAGGCGATTCCCCACATCACGAGACCGAGCACCGTGAAAAAGCCGAGTCCGGCCGCCACCGGGGCCATGGCCCGGGCCAAGGGGGAGCGGAGCTCGGGTCGGCGCACGGCCCAAGTCTGCCCAAGAAGTTTCTGAAGTCTTTGCGAGGTCCGTGTGCCAGGGGCCTCTTGTCCGGTGTGAGCGCAACCGGCGCTCACGACGAAAGGAACCACCGTGAAGATCAACCGCCGCCCCCTCCGCCTGACCCTCGCCCTCACCGCCGCCTCGGCGGTGGTTCTGGGCGCTGGTGTCTCGGGCGCCGCCGCCAGCAACGGAGCCGAGAGGTCATCGGGTCGGAGCCAGGAGGCCCACCAGGAACATGGCCACCCGAACCCCGACGCGGTGCGTGGCCACGACGAGGACGAGAACCCCGGCCGCGGCCGCGGCCACGAGGACCATGGCAACGGCCACGGCTACGGCCACGGCGACCACACCCACCAGAGCGAGCCCAGTGATTCGAGCCCGGAGCCGAGTGACGACTCGACGCCCGAGTCGAACGACACCCCGAACCAGGGGCCGATCGGCACCAACCAGCCGTCAGCGAACGACTCCGTCGGCGCCGACTCGACCGACCGGTCCCCGAGCCCGCGCGACGCTCGGGATGCGGGTTCCTCGACGCAGTCCCCGGTCGCGGTTCTGGATGCTGATCCGGCCGACGCCGTTCTCGACCAGATCATCGCGGCCAACCCCGATGGCTTGGTAGCAGTGGTGCAGGGAGGCCAGGTCGTCCGCCTGGTCGCCAGCGGTTCGTTCGGCGGAGCGATCCTGCGCGCCAACTGATCTCGTCGCCCGGCATTCGCGGTGGGATGCCGGGCGATGGCCTGCTCGGGGTGAAATGTGCGCCCCGAGCGGGCAGGACCTAGGGTCTACCGCCGTGAAACGGCCCTACCGAATCGTCGTCGCCAAGCCCGGTCTCGACGGCCACGATCGGGGCGCCAAGACCATCACTCGTGCTCTGCGCGACCACGGGTTCGAGGTCATCTACACCGGTCTGCATCAGACCCCCGAGCAGGTCGCCGAGACCGCTCTCCAAGAAGATGTCGATGCGGTCGGCCTCTCACTTCTCTCCGGCGCGCACCTCACGCTCTTCCCCCGCGTGATGGAAGAACTTCGCTCACGCGATCTCGCCGACATGCTCGTGTTCGGCGGCGGTGTGATTCCCGATGCCGATGCCCGCGCTTTGCGCGAGCAGGGCGTGGCCGAGATCTTCGGCCCCGGCTCGTCGCTCAAGGCCATTGCCCAGTGGCTCGAAATCGAACTCGACGGGCGTGAAGACGCCGTCACGGTGTAACCGCACCACGACACCCACAAACCTTCGTCAAAAACCGTTCGCGTTCAGAAAGAGGATCCCCCGACATGGACCTGTTCGAATACCAGGGCAAGCAGTACTTCGCCCGCTTCGACATCCCCGTCAGCCCCGGAGGCGCCGCCGACACCGTCGACGAAGCCGTGAAGGTTGCCAATGCATCCGGCTTCCCGGTCGTTCTCAAGGCGCAGGTACAAGTGGGCGGGCGTGGCAAGGCTGGCGGCATCAAGTTGGCCAACGACGCCGACGAGGTTCGTTTCCACGCCGGGAACATCCTCGGCATGGACATCAAGGGCCACGTGGTGAAGCGGTTGTGGGTCGAACACGCGAGCGACATCGCCGAGGAGTACTACGCGTCGTACACGCTCGATCGATCGGCCAAGAAGCACTTGTTGATGCTGTCGGCGCAGGGTGGTGTCGACATCGAAGAGGTGGCCGCCAAGGATCCGACGGCCATCGTGAAGTTGCACATCGATCCGGTCGACGGAATCACCGAGACCACCGCGCGCCAGGCCGCGATCGATGCGCGCATCCCGGCCAAGGCCGTGGACGGTGTGGCCAAGATTCTCGTCCAGCTCTACCGCTGCTTCACCGAAGGTGATTGCGACCTGGCCGAGATCAATCCGCTCATCCTGAAGCCCACCGGCGAGGTGCATGCTCTCGACGCCAAGGTCAGCCTCGACGACAACGCGGCGTTCCGTCATCCCGAGTGGGAGGAATATCGCGCGACCGAAGAACTCGACGCGCGCGAGCAACTCGCCCGGACGCACGATCTGCAGTACATCGGCCTCGAAGGTTCGGTCGGCATCATCGCCAACGGTGCTGGTTTGGCCATGAGCACGCTCGACGTGGTCAATCAGGTGGGTGGCAAGGCCGCGAACTTCCTCGACATCGGCGGTGGCGCCAACGCCGACGTGATGGCGGCCGCGCTCGAAGTCATCAACTTCGACAAAGAAGTGAAGTCGATCTTCATCAACATCTTCGGCGGCATCACGCGCGGTGAAGAAGTGGCGAAGGGAATCGTCGAAGCGTTGAGCCGTGTCGACTTGCGCGCACCGATCGTCATTCGTCTCGACGGAACCAACGCCGAGCAGGGTCGCGAGATCCTCGCCAAGGCCGGTATTCCCGAGTCGAAACTCATGTCCAAGCCCACCATGCTCGAAGCGGCCAAGGCCGCTGTCGCGCTCGCCAACGGGAAGTGATGTCATGGCCATCTTCGTGAACCGGAACACCAAGGTCATCGTGCAAGGCCTCACCGGCGGTCAGGGCAAGTACCACGGCCTGCGCAACAAGGCGTACGGCACTCAGGTCGTCGGCGGAGTCACACCCGGCAAGGGTGGAACCGACGTGGAAGGCATCCCGGTGTTCGACACCGTGGCCGAAGCCGTGAAGGCCACCGGTGCCGATGCGTCGTTCATCGCCGTGCCGCCCAAGGCCGCGTCGGCCGCCATTCTCGAAGCCGCCGCCGCGGGTATTCGTTTCATCGTGTGCATCACCGAAGGCATTCCGGCGCAGGACGAAGCCAAGGTGTACAACACGCTCGTTCGCGACTACCCGAACACACGTCTGCTCGGCCCGAACTGCCCGGGCATCATCAGCCCAGGCAAGTGCAACATCGGAATCACCGCCGGTGAAATCGCCGAGTTGCCGAGCACGAGCAAGAAGAACGTCGGCATCGTGAGCCGTTCCGGAACACTCACGTACCAGGCGCTCTACGAACTCAAGCAGCGCGGCATCGGCGTGAGCACGTGCGTGGGTATCGGTGGCGACCCGGTTCCGGGTACCAACTTCATCGACTGCTTGCGTGAGTTCCAGGCCGACCCCGAAACGCACGCGATCATCATGATCGGTGAGATCGGAGGTTCGGCCGAAGAAGAAGCAGCCGACTTCATCAAGGCCAACGTCACCAAGCCGATGAGCGCGTACATCGCCGGTGTGACCGCACCCGCGGGCAAGAAGATGGGCCACGCCGGCGCCATCGTGTCGGGTGGCAAGGGAACCGCTCAGGGCAAGATGGATGCATTGCGGGCTGCGGGTGTGAAGGTGGGCCAGAACCCCACCGAAGCCGGCACCTTGATGGCCGAAATCATCGCGACTCTCTCATAACCCTCGTGGGGCGGTGACGCCCGGTGGTTAGCGTTCACTGAGTGCCGACCGCGCTCATCAGTGTGTACGACAAGACCGGAGTCGTCGACTTCGCGTCGTCATTGCTTCGGGCTGGTTGGTCGATTCTGTCGAGTGGCGGTACGGCACGTGCACTCGCTGACGCAGGTGTCGAGGTCACCGACGTCGCATCCATCACGGGGTTCGATGCGATTCTCGGTCATCGTGTGGTCACTCTGCATCCGGCCGTTCACGTCGGGATCCTGGCCGACCTCGACGATCCGACGCACCGAGCGGATCTCGAGCGTCTCGGTATCGAGCCGATTTCGCTCGTGGTCGTGAACCTCTATCCGTTCGCGTCGCAGCCGTCGATCGAACTGATCGACGTCGGTGGTCCGGCGATGGTTCGTGGCGCGGCCAAGAATCACGCGCACGTGGCGGTGGTCGTTCGTCCGAGTGACTACGAGCGTGTTGCCGGCGAGATTGTCGCGAACGGTTCGGTGAGTGCGGTGATGCGGCGCGAATTGGCCGCCACCGCCTTTCGTGTGACGGCCGAATACGACGCGTCGATCGCGGCGTGGATGTCGGACGGCGGACAACTTCCCGCTGTGCTCGTGCTGTCGGCCGAGAAAGTGCAGTCGCTTCGTTACGGTGAAAATCCGCATCAGGACGGAGCGCGTTATCGATCGGCTGGTGAGCGCAGTTGGTGGGACGACTCGGTGCAGCACGGTGGCAAGGAGCTCAGCTACCTGAACGTCTACGACACCGAAGCGGCCTGGTCGCTCGTGCATCGGTTCGACTCGCCGGCCTGTGTGATCGTGAAGCACGCCAATCCGTGCGGTGTGGCGGTGGCCGACGGCCCCGACTCGGCGATCGTCGATGCGTATCGCGCGGCGAACGAGTGCGATCCGGTGAGCGCATTCGGTGGCATCGTCGCGGTCAATCGCCCGGTCACCGCCGCCATGGCCACTGCACTGGCTCCGGTGTTCACCGAAGTGGTGGTGGCGCCGTCGTTCGATGCCGATGCATTGGCCGTGCTCGGCGAGAAGAAGAACCTGCGCACCATCAGTGGTCCCGCCCCGTACGGTCGACGCCTCGACGTGAGGTCGATCGACGGTGGGTTCCTCGTTCAGACACCCGATGCGGTGAGCGTCGACCACGGTGCGTGGCGTGTGGTCACCAAGACGCAACCGTCACCGTCGCAGTGGCACGACGTCGACGTGGCGTGGCAGGTCGTGTCGGCTGTGAGTTCGAACGCCATCGTGCTGGTCAAGGGTGGGTGCGCGGTCGGAATCGGAGCCGGTCAGCAGAACCGTCTCGACTCGGCGCGTATCGCGGTCGAACGCGCGGCCTCGCGCGCGAAGGGTTCGGTGTGTGCGAGTGATGCGTTCTTCCCCTTCCGCGATGGTCTCGATGCAGTGGCCGCGGCCGGGGTCACGTGTGTGGTCCAGCCGGGTGGCAGTGTTCGCGACGATGAAGTGATTGCGGCGGCCGACGAACATGGCATCGCCATGATCTTCACCGGCCACCGCCACTTCCGTCACTGAGCAACGCGTAGAATTCGTCCGTGGCTCGTATCGCTGATCTCATCGCTGCTGGCCGCACGTTCTCGTTCGAGTTCTTCCCGCCCAAGAGCGACATGGCTCAACTCACCCTGGGTCGGACCATCTCCGAACTCGAGTCTTTGTCACCCAGCTTCGTGAGCATCACGTATGGCGCCGGCGGTAGCACGCGTCAGCGCACGCAGCAGTTGGTCCAGTGGATTCGTCAGGAGACCACCATCAACCCGATGGCGCACCTCACGTGCCAGGGCCACCGCCGTTCCGAGATCTTCGAGATCCTCGACAGCTACGCGTCCGCCGATGTGCAGAATATCCTCGCGCTCGGTGGTGACGCGCCCGCCGACGGTTCGGCCGAACCGAGCGATTACACCTACGCCACCGATCTTCTCGACGACGTTCTGGCTTCTGGTCGGTTCTCGGTCGGCGTCGCCGCCCACCCCGAAGTTCATCCGCGCTCACCGAGTCGCGAGTCCGATCGTCGGTTCCTGGCCGAGAAGTTGCGTCGGGCCGACTTCGCCATCACTCAGTTCTTCTTCGAAGCCGAGGCGTACGTTCGACTCGTCGACGAACTCGCCGCGCTCGGTGTCGACAAGCCGGTGATTCCGGGCATCATGCCGGTCACCAACAAGTCGCAGATCGAACGCATGGCGCAGTTGTCGGGCGCAGCGTTTCCATCGTGGCTCGCCGAACGGTTGAGCACGGTCGACGATCCTGACGACGTGAGGCAGGTCGGAGTCGAGGTGGCCACCGAGTTGTGCGCGCGTCTGCTCGAGGCCGGCGCACCTGGTCTGCACTTCTACACACTCAACCGCAGCACCGCCACGAGAGAGATCTACGCCAACCTCGGCCTCCCGGTGAAGGGTTGACCGCTCGCCGACCACACGGTTCGGCAGACTGAAACACCAATGACCGCGTCGGGTTCTCGTTCGCAGCAGATCAGCCGGGTTCCGTATCTGCCCGGTCTCGATGGCTTGCGCGCACTCGCGGTTCTGGCCGTGATCGTGTATCACGCGAATTCCGACTGGCTGCCCGGAGGTTTCCTCGGCGTCGAAGTCTTCTTCGTGATCAGTGGGTACCTCATCACGTTGCTCATCGTGGCCGAGCACGAACGCACCGACTCCCTCAGCCTGCGGGGATTCTGGGCCCGTCGAGCCCGACGCCTGCTGCCCGCGCTCGTGGTGATGATGTTCTTGCTGGTCGTGTGGACGGCCTTCTTCGAGCGCGACGCACTCGGTGCGTTGCGGGGCGATGTGGTCGCGGGTGCGCTGTACGGCTCGAACTGGTTCCAGGTCTGGATCGGTGCCGGCTACACGGCAGTCAACGACTTCGCGCCGTTACGACACCTGTGGTCGCTCGCCGTCGAGGAGCAGTTCTACTTGCTGTGGCCTCTCGTGATGGCGGCCATTCTGCGCCGTGGCCGCGATCGCTTGCCTCGTGTCGCGTTGTGGTTCGTCGGCGTGGCGATCTTCGTGTCGCTGCTCATCGCCGTGCTCACGCCTCGTGGCCCGATCGGGCTCTGCTCCGAGACCCCCGACGCGTACTGGATGCTGGGCGACCGCTGCATCAGCAAGGTCGATGCGCTCTACCTGTCGACTCCGAGTCGCTCGACCGGCCTGTTACTCGGAGCCGCTTTGGCGCTGGTGTGGCGCCCGTTCGCACTTCTGCGCGGGCCGATGCGCAACAAGGGCAAGTTGATGGACCCGATCGCGATCCTCGGTTTCGTCGGCCTCGGCTTGCTCGTCACGCGGACGCATATCCTCACGTTGCGAGGCGAGGACGGGCTGCACGCCGACCGTCTCTTGTTCTACGGCGGGCTCTTCCTCACCGGACTCTTCACCGTGATGCTCATCTCGGCGGTGGCCCACCAGCGTGCCTTCACCGGACGCGCGCTCGGCAACCCGGTGTTGCGCGTCATCGGTGAGCGTTCGTACGGGCTGTACCTCTACCACTGGCCGGTGTTCCAGGCGCTGCGTCACGAGACCGGCGTTCACTTGAAGGTGCACGAGTTCGTGGGTGCTCTCGCAGTCACCGTGTTCATCACCGAGGTCAGTTATCGCGTGATCGAGCTACCCATTCGTGAGCGACGCTTCCGCGAGTCGATCGCGTCGCTGCTCGAGAGTGGCCCCGGATCACTGCGACGACGTGGAGCATTCGGCGCGATCGTCGTCGCAGCCGTCGCGATCCCAGCGGTCTCGGTGTTGAGTCTGGCCGTAGCCGATCTGAAACCGAATGACGTTCGCGCATCTCTCGATCAGGCGGCGGGTTCGGTCACCGACGTGCTCGAAGAAGTGGGCGGCGCGGGAACCGATGACGGATCGGGCAACGCACCCACCACGTCATTCGTGCCGCCGCGCTACGAAGTGTTCGCCCTCGGCGATTCGGTCATGAAGGGTGCCGCACGGGCCATGGCCGACGAGGGTTGGGTGGTCGATGCCATCGAAGATCGCCAGGGCAAGATCGGCGCCGAGATCTTCGTGCAGTTGAATGAGCTCGGAGTCACGATCGACAAGGCGGTGGTGCACCTGGGCACCAACGGGCCGATCAGTCAGAAGACCTTCGACGTTCTCATGGACGCGGTGGCCGATGTTCCGCGCGTGGTGGTGCTCACCACCCGGGTCGATCGAGGCTGGACCAACGCGAACAACACCAAGATTCGCGCGCTGCCCGACACGTACCCCAACGTGGTGGTTCTCGACTGGCAGTTGGTGTCCGAACTCTGTCAGGGGGATTGTTTCGCCGGTGACGGGGTCCATCTCGACCGCGACGGCGTGACGTACTACACCGAGCAGATTCGCCAAGCTCTCGGCTGACTTTCGGGTTGGCCCACGCGCGGGCGTACGCTCTGCGCCCATGACTACCCCCGTACGTGTTGTCGTCACCGGAGCTGCTGGCCAGATCGGATACAGCCTCCTCTTCCGTATCGCCTCGGGCGCCATGCTCGGCCCCGACACACCCGTGATCTTGCAGTTGCTGGAAATCACTCCGGCGCTCAAGGCTCTCGAGGGCGTGAAGATGGAACTCGACGACTGCGCGTTCCCGTTGCTCGCCGGAGTGGTGGGTACCGACGATGCCGACAAGGCATTCGGTGATGCCGATGTCGCTCTGCTCGTGGGCGCGATGCCGCGCAAGGCGGGCATGGAGCGCGCCGATCTCCTGAGCGCCAATGGTGGCATCTTCAAGCCGCAGGGTGAAGCGCTCGCTCGCAGTGCGAAACGTGACGTGAAGGTGCTCGTGGTGGGCAACCCGGCCAACACCAACGCTCTCATCGCGCAGCAGAACGCCAAGGGTCTCGACGCGGGTCGTTTCACCGCGATGACGCGTCTCGATCACAACCGGGCGGTCACACAGATCGCGCAGAAGTTGAACCAGCCGGTCACGGCCGTGAAGAAGATGACCATCTGGGGCAACCACAGTGCGACTCAGTACCCCGACTTGTTCCACTGCGAAGTGGGCGGCAAGAACGCGTACCAGGCCGTCAACGATCACGCCTGGGTCGAGGGAACGTTCATTCCCGCCGTCGCCAAGCGTGGTGCGGCCATCATCGAGGCCCGTGGCCTGTCGTCGGCTGCTTCGGCCGCCAACGCCGCCGTCGATCACATTCGTTCGTGGCACCTCGGTACCGCGCCCGGCGACTGGGTGAGCATGGCCATCCCGAGCGACGGCAGTTACGGCGTGCCCGAAGGACTCATCTCGTCGTTCCCGTGCGTGTGCAAGGACGGGAAGTACTCCATCGTCCAGGGTCTCGACATCGACGATTTCAGTCGCGGCAAGATCGACGCCTCCAACGCCGAACTGGCCGAGGAGCGTCAGGCCGTGCGCGACCTAGGCCTTATTTAGTCACGTCTGATCTAGTCACGTCTCGATCAGGAGATCGCCACGTCGCACGCGATGCGCATCATCTGATCGACGCCCTTCTTCAGGTCGTCGTCGGTGATGCGTACGGGTGATGCGTCGGGTGCGAGCACGTCGCTCACCGTCATCATCGCCAACGCTTCCACTCCCTTGATCGCCGCGATGGTGTAGAGCATCGACGCTTCCATTTCCACGCCGAGATGCTGGAGTGACCGCCAGCGATCGAACGACGTGGTGTCGGGGTCGTAGAACAAACCACTGGTGACCACCGAACCCACGAACACGCGGTCGCTCACTTCGCGGCTGAGTCGGGCCGCGGTTTCCACCAACGAGAACGCCGCGGTGGGTGCGTAACCTTCCATGCCCGCGTAACGGATGGGCGTGCGATCGTCAGCCGATGCCGAGACCGCGATGACCGTGTCGGCCATCTGAAGGTGTGTCTGCAACCCTCCGCAGGTGCCGACGCGAATGAGGCGTGTGGCGCCGAGCATCACGAGCTCTTCGAACACGATGCCGGCGCTTGGTGTACCCATGCCGGTGCTCTGCACGCTGATGGGTTTGCCCTTGTAGGTACCGGTGTACCCGAGCATGCCGCGCTCCTCGTTGACGCAACGAGCGCCCGGATCGAAGAACGTCTCGGCGATGTACTTGGCGCGTCGCGGGTCACCCGGACACAGCACTGCGGATGCGTAGTCGCCGTTCTCGGCTCTCAAGTGAATGGGCATGTACCGAGAGTAGGTCATCGCCTCGGGCCGCTACTCTTCGCCCATGACCCCGGCCGAGATGATCGACGGTTCTCGGTACGCACTCGACGACGACGCGCTGATCGCATCGTGCCGCACCCAGTTCGACAGCGAGGGTGTGTGCGTCTTGCCGGGATTCCTCACCGCGGCGGCCGTGAACACCATGGTCGACGAGGCCCGTCGGCTCGAGTCACTCGCATTCCGTTCGCACTCGTCGTCCACCCCGTATCTCACCCAGCCCGACGCCGCGTACCCCGAAGGACATCCTCAGCGCACCCTCGTGCACAGTCAGGTCGAGGTGGTGGCGTACGACCAGTTCCCATCCGACAGTGCGTTGCGCCGTCTGTACGAGTGGGATCCGATGCTCGATTTCGTGCGTCGTTGTCTCGGTCTCGACGTGATGCACCGGTACGCCGATCGGTTCGGTGCGCTCAACTTGTCGGTCATGCGCGACGGTGACGCGCTGTGTTGGCACTTCGACATGGCTGATTTCGTGGTGTCGCTCGCGCTGCAGTCGTCCGACCGCGGCGGCGATTTCGACAATGCGAAACAACTCCGAACCGCTGACGACCCGAACTACGACGCGGTGGCTGCCGTGCTCGACGACAGTGCGCCGCATCTCGTACGCACCGAACCGATGACTCCCGGAACCCTCATGTTGTTCAACGGCCGCTGGAGCATGCATCGCGTCACCACGATCGAAGGCCCCACTCCGCGCTACGTGGCGCTGTTGGCGTACGACACCAAACCGGGCACCGATTCGTCCGAGGCGCTCAAGTTGTCGCGCTACGGGCGCCTGCCGGCCGGAGCAACGTCGTGAGCGCTCTCGTGAACAAAGCCGTGAACAATGGCGTGAACGATGTCGAAATCGGCGAGGGATTCAGCGGATCGGGTGCCGACGCCGCGCACATCAATACTCTTCTCGGCCATCGCGATGGTCCGGTGGGCACGGCCTTGGCCACCGCTCTGGCCACGCCGTCACCGGGTCACACCCCGTTTCTGTGCGTGTACGAGCCGGGGGTGCCCTGCGAGCCACCCACACTGTTCGTGAACAAGGCGACCATCGCCGGCGACCACCACGGTGAGCTCACGTGGGGTGCCGCCCAGGCCGGGGTGGCCGAGGGTGTCGCGGCCTTCGCCGACGAACGTTTCACCCCCTCTGACCTGGGGAAATATGCCATCATCGTGGCCGTGTGGGTGAATCCGCTGGCCCCGAACGCAACGGCGGTGTACCGCAACAACCGGGAGGCCACGCTGGCTGCGCTGCGCCAGGGCGGGCAGTCGTTGGCGGCCGATGACGTCCCGGCCACGGTGGCGCGCTGGCGGTCGGGGCAGCCGGCTCACAACCCGTATTTCGACCCCCGTTAACACGTCGCCGGGCCGTGGTCGCGGATCGCTCAGGCCCGCAGGCTGGGCTTTCGTAAAGTTTCCTCTTGCACATATCGCCCGCGGCGAGCCAGAATGACACTGATGTAGTTCCGGCGCCCCGAGGTGCCGGCAAAACGGCCGTCAGGCCGAGATGGCGAGGCAGCCGCATGAGTGAGAACGAGCAGAACTGGCAGGACGAGGCGAACTGCCTCGGCGTCGACCCCGACCTCTTCTTCCCCGAGCGGGGGGCTTCCACCCGCGAGGCCAAGGAGGTCTGCCGCGGCTGCGTCGTTCGCAACGAATGCCTCGAGTATGCGCTCGTCAACGGCGAGAAGTTCGGTATCTGGGGCGGCCTCTCCGAGCGTGAGCGTCGTCGTCTGCGTCGTCAGCGTGCCCAGGCCGGTCGTCGCACCGCCACCGCCTGATCACCGCGCGCGTTCGAGCCGCGCCTCGATCGTTCTGTCCAGCGACACATCGAGTCGTTGCCAACGCTGAGCATCGATTCGTTCGACGATCGCTCGCGGAAGCAAACCCACCAGTTCGCCGCAATCGACGCGTGCAGCGTGCGCTTCGCACGATGTCGTCACTCGATCGAATGCGACATCGGGACCCACGCGCAGTGGCTCGACGAGGTTCATGCTCACTTGCGGTCGTCCGTCGAGCACGAGTGGCAACGTTCTGATTCCGTCACCGCGAACATCGTCGGCAACACGTTTCAACGTGTCGCGATCGACCGAACGATCGAGCCAGACGTTGTAGGCCACGAGAAGTTCGCGTGCACCGACGCACACCGAACCCGCCGTGGAGTGCGGTGTGGTCGGCCCGAGATCGGGACGTCGTTCGATCCATGCCGTGCGCCGAATGTCGGGGAGTTGCGTCTCTTCGGAGCCGACGGGGCCGTACACGAACGCCGGCACGTGCAACTCGTGAGCCACCCACGACGCGAATTCGTCGCGCGCACGACGTGCGTCGTCGATCGTGGAACCGTGCAGAGGAACGAACGGCACGACGTCCACCACACCGAGTCGTGGATGCGCACCGTCGTGCGTGTGGATGGTGAGCAACTCGACCGCTGCACGCGCGAGGCGGCGCGGAGCCTCTTCGCCCCCGAGTGTGAACACACTGCGATGGTGATGTGCGTCGGAGTGACGATCGAGCAGATCGGGGCCACAGGCGGCCTCGAGGTGGGCCAGCGCCTCGCGGTCGCGACCTTCGCTCACGTTCACCACGCATTCGAGCACGAGGTCACTTTGCCAGGCCGTGCGCGGACCAGGTGCGACACGGTGGGGCCCGAAAACTTGGGGCCGAGGAAACCTTCGGCTCGGGCAGTGCTAGCCTGGCCGCATGTTCGCTGGCTTGTTTGACGGACCCGAAGTGATCGTGGTTCTCGTGGTGATCCTCGTGCTCTTCGGTGGATCGCAGATCCCCAAGTTGGCGCGCAACCTGGGTCAGGCCCAGAAGGAGTTCAAGAAGGGCTTGGCCGATGGCTCGAAGCCCGACTCCGACCAGCCCGCCGACAAGTAGTCGGCTGTCCACCCGACGGCCTCTCGGCCGTCTGTCGAGGCGTCAGGCCGTGTGCAACGTGAGGCGTCGACGCTTGGCGATGCGACGTCGCTCACGCTCGGAGCAGCCTCCCCACACGCCGTGATCGATGTGGTTCTCGAGGGCGTAGTCGAGGCAGGGTGCAGTCACTGGACAGGTGGCGCAGATCTTGCGCGCCCGGTCGACACCCACACCATCGCTCGGGAAGAACATGTTGGGCGGGTACGCACGACAAGCGCCGCGCGCCATCCAGCCGGTCGCGGAGTCCTCGTCGATGAGGTGTTCGAGGCCGTTGGTCTCCGTCATTTCGTTGTCTCCTTGTGCGAAGTTGGTTTCCGCCCGCTTCGCCCGCTGAGAAGCCGTTCGATCGGCTCCGAGGGCTTTGACGTTCTCCCTCGGCCCCGAGTTCCCGGCCACGGCCATTCAAGCAGTCGGGTGTGCCGGGTTCTAGTCAGGACGCCCTGAACAGGACGTTTGTGTCCGTTTCCACATCTCGGGCCCGCCGGTAGCGTGTCTGCGACCTGCACTTTTGTGAAGGCCCGAAGGAGAACCGATGTCCGACGTCCAAGTGACCAACGAACCGCCCCGAGCCCACGTCCGCGTGGTGTTCCTCGGCCCGGTGTCGCCGCACTGGGACGTGGTGGGCGACTACGGCGATCGCGCCCTGGTGGAGGAGTTCCGTACCCGGGCCCTGGCTCGCTTGGTGCTCTTGCCCTACAACGACCCGCAGTTCAAGCGCAATCGCGAGCGCATCATGCGCGATGCCGAGCGCGAGAACATCACGGTCGAGTGGGATCTCGGCTTCGACGAAGAAGCCGTCTGACGTTGGCGCACTCACGGTGCGCTGAATTTCTGGTGAACCACCAGCCCTCTAGGCGTACCGCTTCGACGGCGACCGTACGCTGATCACATGGACGCGGGGTCACCTGATCGCTTCGTCAATCGCGAACTGAGCTGGCTCGACTTCAATGAGCGCGTCCTCAGCATGGCCACCGAGCCCGGTGTGCCGTTGCTCGAGCGGGCCAAGTTCCTCGCCATCTTCTCGTCGAATCTCGACGAGTTCTTCCAAGTGCGCGTAGCGGCCATGCGCGATCAGCAGGCAGCCGGAGTCTCGGCTCCGCTTCCCGACGGCCTCACACCTTCTCGCCAACTCGACCGCGTGGTGTTGCGGGTGGCCGAGTTGGCGGCTCGGCAGCAGACGATCTTCCTCGACCACGTCGAGCCGGCCCTGCGCTCGCATGGCATCGCGTTGTGTTCGTGGGCCGATCTCACCGAGTCCGAGCGCGCCTTCGCGCGCGACTACTACGACGAACGCATCTTCCCGGTTCTCACGCCACTGGCGGTCGATCCGGCTCACCCGTTCCCGTACGTGTCGAACTTGGCTCTCAGTCTCGCCGTCATGGTGCGCGATCCGAAGACCGGCGACGAGCGTTTCGCGCGCGTGAAAGTGCCCACGGTGTTTCCGCGTCTTCTGGCTCTGCCGAGTGGCGAGCGGTTCGTTCCGGTGGACGTGATCATCGAAACGCACATCGGCTCGTTGTTCCCGGGCATGGAGGTTGCTGACGCCGTCGCCTTCCGCGTCACGCGCAACACCGACCTCACGCTCGAAGACGAGGATGCCGACGATCTTCTGACCGCTGTCGAGACCGAGTTGCGTCGCCGACGATTCGGTCGAGCCGTTCGACTCGAAGTCGAAGAGAATGCGTCGCCGGCGATGGTCGACTTGCTGCTCGACGAACTCGAATTGCACCGCGATGACGTCACTTGGGTTCGCGGCCCGCTCGATCTGACGTGTTTGTGGCAGGTGCACGCGCTCGATCGCCCGGAGTTGAAGGACGATCAGTGGGTCCCGGTCACGGCTGGTCGTCTCGCGGCTGCCGAAGCCGACGAGCGTTCGATCTTCTCGGTGGTGCGTGAACGAGCGCTGCTCGTTCATCATCCGTACGAGAGTTTCGCCAGCTCGGTGGAGGAGTTCTTGTCGCAAGCAGCCGACGACCCCCGCGTACAGAGCATCAAGATGACCTTGTACCGCACGAGCGGTGACAGTCCGATCGCCCGACATCTCATTCGGGCCGCCGAGCGCGGCGTGCAGGTCGCGGTACTGGTCGAGTTGAAAGCCCGTTTCGACGAAGCCGTGAACGTCACCTGGGCCAAAGCGTTCGAACGAGCCGGAGTGCACGTTGTGTACGGCTTGGTCGGGCTGAAGACGCACGCCAAGTGTGTGATGGTCGTGCGCGAAGATCTGGATGGTCTCCGCCGCTACGTGCATCTCGGCACCGGCAACTACAACTCCCGAACCTCGCGCTTGTACGAAGACTTCGGTTACATCACCTGTGAACCCGACATCACGTCCGACGCGGCGCAACTCTTCAACCACCTCACGGGTTACAGCCGCGACGTGAAGTACCGCCGTCTCGTGGTGGCCCCCGAAGATCTCCGTCCTCGTCTGGTCGATCTCATCCGTCGCGAAGGCGAGATGGGGGATCGCGGCCACATCACCCTCAAGGCCAATTCGGTGGCCGATCCGGGCATCATCGACGAGTTGTACGCGGCCAGCCAGAAAGGGGCCCGCATCGATCTCGTGGTTCGCGGAATCTGCTGTTTGCGCGCTGGGGTGCCGGGTCTGTCGGAGAACATCCGGGTGCGATCGGTGTTGGGCCGGTATCTCGAGCACTCGCGCATCTACCGATTCGCCAACGGACAGGGCGACGGACTGCCGCTGCATCTCATCGGGTCGGCCGACCTCATGGGTCGCAACCTCGACGGCCGGGTGGAGGTGCTCACGCCGCTCACCAATCCGCGCCATCAGGAGTGGCTCGACCACACCCTGGCGGTGCTTCTCGATCCGCAGGCCCCGGCCTTCGATCTCCAGCCCGACGGCAGCTGGAAGCGGGTCGGACCGGCCGACTTCGAGCCGCACCCGCAGCGACGGATGTACGAGTGGGCGTCCCACCAGCAGACCCGCCGCGGACGTCGTCCGGTCTGATCCTGGAGTTGATTGTGAATTGCTCGGGGACGAATGTCCCTTCTAGATGGAAGTTCATCTCCCGTTAACCTTTCATCAAGGTGAACGACAGGTTGATTTCCTACGGTTCGGTCGTCCCGTCCGTCGAGACAACCCCCAAGGAGAATCATGACCCGTACCCGTTGGACACTGGCGGCCGCCCTGGCCGTCGTCCTCCCGCTCGCCGCCTGCGGTGGCGACGACGACTCGAGCCAGGCGCCCTCGACCGATGCCACCGAGGCGTCGACCGCCCCGGTTGAAGGCAGTCTCGAAGGTTCCATCTTCATCTCGGGCTCATCCACCGTCGAGCCCATCACGGCCGCCGTGGCCAAGTTGTTCAGCGATGCCAATCCGAACGTGGCCATCCAGGTGGAAGGCCCCGGAACCGGTGACGGCTTCGCCAAGTTCTGCGCGGGCGAGACCGACGTCTCGAACGCTTCGCGCAAGATCAAGGACGAAGAAGCCGCTACGTGTGCCGATGCCGGCATCGAGTACGTCGAATTGAAAGTTGCGATCGATGGCTTGTCGGTCATCACCTCGGCCAAGAACAGCGCCGTCGAATGCCTGAGTTTCACCGATTTGTGGGCACTGCTCGGACCTGACGCAATCGGTCGCAACAACTGGAGTGACGCGAGTGATGCTGCCGTCGAACTCGACGCGACCCTGGCCGGCAAGTTCGGCAAGATCCACGCGCCATACCCGGATGCTCCGCTGACGGTCACTGCGCCTGGTGAGGAGTCGGGCACCTTCGACTCGTTCGTCGAGATCGTGTTCGGCAAGATCGCCAAGGAGCTCGGCATCGAAGACGATGCTCCGCGCCCCGACTACACCGCCAGCCCGAACGACAACGTGATCATCGAAGGCATCGCCGCCAATGACACGTCGCTCGGCTGGGTCGGTTTTGCATTCGTCGAAGAGAATCTCGATGTCGTGAAGCCGCTGCAGGTCGACGGTGGCAACGGATGCGTCGAGCCGAGCCCGGATTCGATTGCTTCGGGCGACTATCCGGTGGCGCGCAGCCTGTACATCTACATCAGCAAGAGCAAGTTGGCCGACAGCGCGGCACTGGCGGCGTTCGTCGACTTCTATCTGACCGACGAAGGCATGTCTGTCATCGGCACCGGCGAGGGTCAAGTTCCCTACGTGCCGTTGGCTGCGGCTGATTTGGAAGCGACGCGCGCAGCCTGGGCTGCTCGCTGATCCGGTTGATCATCGAGGATGTCACTCTTCCTCCCACAGTTTGATGAATCAGTTGTGTGCCGTCCGTTCGCGGGCGGCACACAACTACATCTCCCGTCAGGAATCGTCGCGTGAGTTCGGATACCAACCGCTGGGAGATCGGATCGCTTCGACTGGCTCCGGCGCGACGACGCGCCGATACCCGGATGCGCCTGATCTTCTCAGCCGCTGCAGTCGCAACTCTCGCCATCTCAATTCTCATCATCTACACCCTCGTCAAGGATGCCTGGGGGTTCTTCATCGATGTTCCCAAGGGCGACTTGTGGAACATCGGTTGGTTCCCCCGACGAGGAATCTTCGACATCAAGACGTTGATTCTCGGCACTCTGATGGTCACCGGAATCGCCATGCTGATCGCCGTTCCGCTCGGACTCGGCGTCGCCATCTATCTCTCCGAGTTCGCGGCCCCGCGAGTGCGGCGGGTTCTCAAGCCGATCATCGAAGTGTTGGCCGGAATTCCGAGCGTGGTTCTCGGCTACTTCGCCATCTCGTTCATCAACCCGAACATCATCACCGCACTCGTTGGTGGTTCGAACAAGGCCTTCAACGTCGCCGCAGCCGGCGTTGCCGTCGGCATTCTCACGATTCCGATCATCGCTTCCGTTTCCGAGGATGCTCTTCGGGCGGTTCCCATGGCTCTTCGCGAAGCGTCCTACGGACTCGGCGCGCGCAGAGTGTCGACCACGTTCCGAGTGGTGTTTCCAGCCGCCATCTCAGGAATCGTGGCGGCGCTCATTCTGGGTATCTCACGGGCCATCGGCGAAACGATGGTGGTGGCGATCGCGGCCGGTGCGGTGGGTGGTGGCCTCTTTTCCACTGATCCTTTCCAGCCCGGACAAACCATGACGGCGGCCATGGCTGCACTCGGCTTCGGAAGCGATCAGGTCGCCGGCAGTGGCCTCGCGTTCCAGAGTCTCTTCTTCATCGGGTTTCTTCTCTTCGTGATCACTCTCGTTCTGAACATGATCGGTGATCGACTCGTGCGCAAGGTGCGGGAGGAGTACTGAGATGAGCATTGCGACTCCCGATCGGTTCGGCGCTCAGAGTGCTGCCTCGCTCACCGAACGACTCACCGGCGCACGCCGCGACGTTCGGGGCCGGATTGTGGAGTGGATCCTGCTGTCGGCGCTCGGATTGTCGTTGCTGATCCTCGTTGCCCTCGTCGTCAATCTGGTCGATCGTGCCTGGCCGGTCCTCGATGGTCGACTCGGCGACTTCTTGAGCTCGGGTCTCGATGCGTCGAACGCCGCCGAAGCTGGCGTCTGGCAGGCGATTCGCGGCACCCTCACACTCGCGATCATCGTCGCCATCGTGGCGTTCCCACTTGGTATCGCGTGTGCGATCTACCTCGAGGAGTACGCGGGGCAGTCTCGTATCGCGCGTCTCATTCGAATCAACGTGCGGAATCTCGCCGGCGTTCCTTCGATCGTTTACGGAATTCTCGGACTGACGATCTTCGTGAAGTTCGCCGGCGGCCTCACCGGTGGCCGCACAGTGATTGCCGGTGGCCTCACGTTGGCAACCCTCGTGCTTCCCGTCGTCATCATCACGGCATCCGAAGCCCTGCGCGCGGTCCCGCAATCGATTCGCGAGGGAGCCCTCGGTGTCGGCGCCACCAAGTGGGAGGCCGTACGGTCGCATGTGCTCCCATCGGCGGCCCCCGGCATCCTCACCGGAACCGTCCTCGCGCTGTCGCGGGCAGCGGGCGAAGCGGCACCTCTTCTGCTCGTCGGTGGTATCACCGGCCTTCTCCGGACGGGCAACCAGAGCATCTGGCAACAGATCACCGAAGGCGGATTCACCTCGATGCCGGTGGCCATCTTCTCGTACGCCCGGCAGACGGGCGCCGACTTCCAGGCCGTCACTGGCGCCGCATCGTTGATCCTGTTGGTGCTCGTGATCATCATCAACGGCCTGGCCATTTGGCTGCGTAACCGCTTCGAGAGCAGGTGGTGACGATGCCCGAACTCGCAAGTGCCCTGACCCCGCTCCGTTCCAGTGAAAACAGTAGAAAGGTGAACATGACCGAAGCAGCCGAGACCGACCAGGTTCCGGTCTTTCGGACCCGTGGCCTCGCCGTCTACTACGGCGATTTCCGCGCAGTACGTGACGTCAACCTCGATGTTCGTGGTCAGGAGATCACGGCGTTCATCGGCCCTTCCGGCTGTGGCAAGTCGACGGTCCTTCGTTGCTTCGATCGGATGAACGATCTCATTCCATCGGCCCGTGTCGAAGGTTCTGTCGAGTACCACGGCATCAATCTGTACGACAAGGCTGTCGACGCCGTGGAGGTGCGGCGGCGAGTGGGAATGGTGTTTCAGAAGCCCAACCCCTTCCCCAAGAGCATCTACGACAACTTGGCGTTCGGTCCACGCCTCAACGGGATCAAGAAGAAGAACGAACTCGACGAGATCGTCGAGTCGTCGCTGAAGCGGGCTGCGCTCTGGGACGAGGTGAAGGATCGTCTGAAGGCTTCAGCGATGGGTCTCTCCGGTGGTCAGCAGCAGCGCTTGTGCATCGCACGATGCATCGCGGTCGAACCCGACGTGATCCTCATGGACGAGCCCTGCTCGGCTCTCGACCCCATCGCCACCGCGCGCATCGAAGACCTCATGCAGGAGATCAAGCGTGACTTCACGATCATCATCGTGACGCACAATATGCAGCAGGCGGCTCGAGTTTCCGACCGGACCGCCTTCTTCACGACCGAAGTGAACAACGAGAGTGACCGTCGTACTGGTGTGCTGGTCGAGTTCGATCTCACCCAGAAGATGTTCTCGCGTCCGTCCGATGAGCGGACCGAGGCCTACGTGACCGGAAGGTTCGGGTGATGTGAATGCCCACTGAAGAAGCACGCAAGAACTTTCATCGCGAGCTCGACGAGGTTCGCCAAGAGCTGGTCCGGATCTCGGCGTCCATCGTCGAGAACATTCCGCGTGCGACCACCATTCTTCTCGACCAGAACTTGGTCGACGCCGAGAAGATGATCCTGGCCGACGACGAGGTCGACGCTCGGACTCTCGAGATCGAAGAACGCTGCATCCAGATCCTCGCGCTTCAGGCGCCGGTGGCCGGTGAGCTCCGCCGCGTCGTGGCGGCTCTGAAGATCTGCGCCGAACTCGAGCGATCAGCCGATCTGGCGGTGAATATTTGCAAGGCAGCACGTCGCATCCACGGGCACGAGTTCGATCCGCGTTTGAGGAGCCTGGTTCTCAAGATGTCCGATCAGGCTCGGCTGCTCTTCAGTGAGGCGACCAGTGCCTATGCCGAGGTCGACTCGGCTCGTGCAGCGGCCATCGACGACATGGACTCGTTCCTCGACGGTCTTCACCGCCAATTCATCCAAGCGATCCTCGAGTCGCACGCGGCCGGGCGGATCGACCTTCAGGTGGCCATTCAGTTGGCGGTCGTTGCGCGCTTCTACGAACGGATCGGCGATCACGCCGTCAACATGGGTGAGAAGGTCCGCTACGAGGCGACGGGTTGGGTCCCCGAACAGTTCGGAGCCGAGCGACATCGTCGCCGATTGGTCGATCCGACTCCGGTCGGAGGAATCGGTCGGGCGGTTCCCGGGACCGACGGCGAGTGACACTGTTCGGGAGGCATTCACTTCCCATTCACCTCACTTCGACTCGTTCGTCACGTTGTTCGGCTAGTTTTCGCGATGTTGACCATCACACCGACCCTCGTCTGCTCCTTCAGGAACTGAATTGACCATGAGCCGGTTCGCTGCCGAGAAACTGGCTGAACTCCGCGTCGAGGCTCTTCAACTGGGTGCGCGAATCGTCGAGTCGATTCCTCGGACCACCAACATCCTTCTCGAACAAGATTTGGAAGGCGCCGAGTATCAGATTCTTTCCGACGACGAGTTCGATGCCCGCACTCTCGACCTCGAGGAGAACAGCATCGTCTTGATGGCTCTTCAGGCACCGGTCGCGACCGATCTGCGCCGGGCCCTGGTGATCATGAAGCTGTCAGCCGAACTCGAGCGCACCGCCGACCTCGTGGCGAACCTCTGCAAAGTGAGTCGCCGAATTCACGGCCAGATCCTCGACGAACGGCTGCAGGTGCTCATTCGGGTAATGGGCGATCATTCGCGCCAGCAGATGCAGGTCGCGGTGGAGGCATATGCCAACGAAGACGCGGCGCTGGCGGCTTCGGTGCGCACGCTCGACGAACGCCTCGACGACCTGCAGAGGAAGTTCATCCAGACGATTTTCGAGTGCAGCGCTGACTCCTCACTCGAGCTTTCCGTGGCGATTCAGATGGCCATCACGGCTCGTTTCTACGAGCGCATCGGCGATCATGCCGTGAACATTGCCGACCTCGTCGAATTCCTGGTGACCGGCAGCAAACCCCCATCGCGTCCGCGTTTGCTTGATGGACCGACTCCAACTCCGGCAGGGGGTCAGTGAGCATGTCATTCGTTCTGGGGGTCATCGTCGGCCTCGGTCTCGCCTTGTTGATCGCGGTTCCCTTCTTGAAGTCGCGCTTTCACAATCGAGCCCGCAATCTCGAAAAGGCCGCATCCGAGAGAACCAACGATGCGATAGCCCGTTTCGAGAACCAGTCTCTTCTCATCCGTACAGCACTCGACTCCCTCACGGTTGGTGTGGTGGTTGCCTCGGCCAAAGGCGAGGTCTTGTTCCGCAACCGCGTGGCTTCGGGAATGACCGGGGCATTGCACGCCGATGTTCTGGTCGACGAGGCAGTTGATGTGCATCTCCGCGGTGCGTTGTCGGGCGAACACCGTCGCCAGGTGATCGAATTGTTCGGCCCGCCGAGTCGTGTGGTTCTCGTGGCCGCCTATCCCATCGAAGAGGGTGGGGCACTCGCGACGATCGAAGACATCACCGAACGTTCACGCCTCGATGCCGTACGCACCGACTTCGTGGCCAACATCAGCCACGAACTCAAGACTCCGGTCGGGGCGCTGGCTGTTCTGGCCGAGGCTCTGGCCGATGAAACCGAACCTGAGGTCATCCGGCGGCTCTCGTCGAAGATGGTCGAAGAATCCATACGAGCCGGGCGCACCATTGACGATCTTCTCGAGTTGTCGCGTATCGAACTCGGCGGCGAGGCGATCAAGGAAGCGATTGCTGTCGGCTTGGTGATCGCCGAGGCCGTCGATCGCGTGCGAACTCTTGCCGACCGACGAGGCGTGGTCCTGCGGGTGCTCGAGCCTGGCGAGCGTCTCAAGGTGCTCGGCGATCGACGCCAGATCGTTTCGGCTCTCGGCAACCTGGTGGAGAACGCGGTCAAGTACTCGGAGTCCGGCAAGCTGGTGGAAGTGTCGGCCAGCACCGACGGGCTCAGCGTCGACATGCGAGTACGCGACGAGGGAATGGGAATTCCGTCGCGCGATCTCGACCGGATCTTCGAGCGCTTCTACCGCGTCGA
Source organism: Actinomycetota bacterium (assembly GCA_016871355.1). Taxonomy (GTDB): domain Bacteria; phylum Actinomycetota; class Acidimicrobiia; order Acidimicrobiales; family Ilumatobacteraceae; genus Casp-actino8. The sequence continues at coordinate 51,285 of VFZC01000001.1, read as the reverse complement.
TCGAGCTCGCTCACGTGAAACGGGCGGCACGGGTCTGGGCCTGGCCATCGTTCGCCACGTGGCCAACAACCACGGTGGAGACGTACTCGTGAGCAGCATCGAGGGCGAAGGCTCCACGTTCACCCTGCGTATTCCGGCCGCTCCCGGCCTGACCGTCGCTTCGTCGTTATCAGAAGCCGGCTGAGAGAGGACTCCACGATGGCAGTTCAAACAGTTCTCTTGGTGGAAGACGAGGAGAGTTTCGTCGACGCACTCACCGTGGGTCTCAGCCGTGAGGGCTTCAGGGTCGTCGTGGCGCGCGATGGTATCGAAGCACTCACGAAGTTCGACGAGGCCCGCCCTGACGTCGTCCTTCTCGACGTGATGCTGCCGAAGATGTCGGGAATCGACGTCTGTCGTCAACTTCGCAAGAAGACTCGGGTACCCATCATCATGGTCACGGCCAAGGGAGCCGAAATCGACACGGTCGTGGGGCTCGAAGTTGGCGCTGACGATTATGTGACCAAGCCGTACCGCATGCGCGAACTCGTGGCTCGTATGCGAGCCGTGATGCGTCGCATCTCCGAGGAGTCGGCACCGGAGGAAGCCGAGTCGATGTTCGGTGCCTTGACCGTGGGCGATGTGTCGCTCGACCCGGACGAACACCGGGTAAACGTGAGAGGCGCGGCCGTGCTGATGCCTCTCAAGGAGTTCGAACTCCTTCACTTGCTACTCGCCAACGCTGGTCGGGTGGTGTCGCGCGAGAACATCATCGACCGGATCTGGGGGATGGACTACGTCGGCGACACCAAGACCCTCGACGTTCACATCAAACGATTGCGGTCGAAGATCGAGTCCGATCCGGCGAACCCCACGCGTATCGTCACGATCCGAGGTCTCGGCTACAAGTACGAGCGTTCGCGCTGACGTGTCCCCGGGTACTTCTGGCCCGGAACCTAACATCGTGTCGTGAGTGACGAGCGGCTGCTTCCCGGTCGAGGGCGCGGCAAGTCGTACGTCCCGCCCAAGCATCAGCACCGTGTGGTGGGGTCTCCGTTCACGCGGTTGGTGAGGGTGCACGCCTTGATGGCCGCCGGTGAAGCGTCGATGGCGGTCGCGCTCGCCGATTCGCTCTTCTTGTCGATCACGCCCGGCGAAGCGCGCAGCCGCGTCATTCTCTTTCTCGCCGTTTCGTTCGCCCCGTTCGTGGTGCTCGGTCGATTCATCGGCCCGGTGATCGATCGCATGCCCGGCGGTCGCCGCTTGCTGGTGACGCTCATCGCCGCATTGCGCGCGATGGTGATGGTTCTGATGGTGTGGCAACTCGATTCGTTGTTCCTGTTTCCCTTGGCCTTCTTGGCCATGGTGCTCAACAAGACGTATGGCGTCTCGAAGTCGGCCATGCTCCCGACGCTCACCCGTAGCGAATCCGACCTGGTGGAAGCCAACGCCAAGTTGGGAGTCACGGCCGGCATCGTGGGTTTTCTCGCCGCCGTACCGGCCGGTGTGCTGAGCCTGATCTCGGCTCAGACCACGCTCATGTTCGGCGCGATCATCTTCGTGCTGGCCACCACTCAGGCGCTGCGGTTGCCCAAGCGTTCGGTGGCCCGCGACGAACCGGCCGAACTCGAGATCGCGGAGCTGCGTCAGGTGGGTGTGATCGTGGCGTCCACGGCTCAGGGGCTCATTCGCGCCAGCGTCGGTTTTCTGTTCTTCCATCTGGCGTTCTGGTTCGCCGATCCGCAACGATCGCAGGTGATCGGTCTGTCGGAGAACGGCCTCTGGCGTCAGACCGAGTACCACTTCGGTCCGCAGTTCGGAACGTTCTGGTTCGGGGTGGCGGTGTCGCTCGCCGCGGTCGGAACGCTGCTGGGCAACTTGAGCGCGAGGTCGCTGCGTCGTTTTCCGCGCGTCGAGTCACTGCTCATCGTGGGTTTGACGATCATCGGTATGGCGGGAGTGTTCGCGGCGGTGTTGCCAACCACACTGGTGGCTCTGCTCGCGGCGGCCCTGGTGAACTTCGCCGCCGCGATCGGCAACATGGCGTTCGAGACCATCGTGCAGCGCGATGCGCCCGACGCGAACCGTGGTCGTGCGCTGGCCAACTTCGCGACACGATTCCAATTGATGTGGGTGGGTGCCGGACTCGTACCGGTGGCTCTCGATCTCCCCGGCATCGTCGGCTTCGGGGTGGTCGGCGGTATCGGTTTCGCCGGTGCGACGGCCTACTGGTTCAGCCTGTCGCAATTGGCGAAGGGCTCGGTGGAGGTCCCGAAACTGCGCAACTACGTGCGTCGGCGGTTCACGCCGGAGGACTGACGTCGAGGCGGGCCAGCCACAGGCCCGGCGCATCGAATTCGGCCACGGTGGGCAGCGCTTCCGCCGACCGCAACAGTGGCGACAGGCCATCGGCACCAGCACGCTCGATCACACCGGTGATGAACGACTTGCCGCGCTCGACCTGAGCGCGATTGAGGCGCAGGCCGAGCAACTTCTCGACGAAGGCCGTGTCGTCACCCGATTCGATGCGGCGACGTCGCGCGGCTTCGGCGAGGCGTCCCGGATTGCCGAGAATGCGCGCACCCACCTGATCGGCGATGTGGTCGGCCCAACCCACCACCAGTGCGAGGATGACGTCGAGTTCGGGTTGCAGTGCGTCTTGCTCGGACGTGCGCACGGCACCGAGCAACACCTCGGGATCGGCGAACACCTTCTGCAGCGACTGCATCATCGCCATCGGATCGTCCGACTCGAGAGACGACAGCTTGTCGGAAATGGCCGACGGGTTCGGCCGGAACGAAGCGGCGTGACGGCGCACGAGGCGGTCGAATCGCTCGCGAATGTGGCTGATGCCGAGCACGGTGTGCAGCGAGTACTCGTTGATGAGAGTCCACATGCGCACGTCGTCGCGGGGCAGACTCCAGTCGTCGGCGAACGAGTCGATGTTGTCGATCACGAACATCGGCGCACCGGTACCGCGGGGGAGCGGCAAGTCGTACTGACCGAACGCTCGACGCGCGACGAGACCCACCATCGATCCCACGGTCATTCCCATCATCACCGGCGCGAGCATGCCGCTGAGTTGGCTGAACATCGCGGCAAACGGGTCGGACGACGAGTCGTCGTCGGTGGTCGGTTGTCCCGACTGCAATGCGGTGGCCAGATCGGTGAAGAGAGGTTTGTAGTCGTCGAGAGTCCGCTGCACCCACATCGCCCGAGTGACGACGTTGGGTTCGACGTCGAGAGACGCGTCGGGTCGACCGGTCACCGATTGGATCTGTAGCGACACGATGCGGGCCAGATCGACGAACGCCACGCGCGCGGCCGGATCGGGGTTGTTCTCCGAACGACCTTCGGTTGCGGTGAGAAGCGCGATCTGTCGCGCGGTGTCCCACTGGATCGGGCCTTGACCAGCGAACATCTTCATGATGTCGCCGAAGAACGGCAGGCCGCCGAATGGCGACTCGTCGTCACCAGGGCGGGGGAGGTCACCGGACATGGAGCGAGCCTACGGCCGGTCGGTGATGCGCCGCTTTCGACCCCGGGAAATCACGACTACGGTCTTCCCAATGTCACTCGACACACCGCCTCTCAGCGCAAGCCCCGCCGATCGTGCAACGCGCTCGGGGCTGACCACGATCGTTGTCACCGGTGCCACCTGGCCGCTGGGCCGTCGCGTCGTCGAGCGACTTCGCACCGTCGATACGTACGACGTTCACGAGGCCCGTCGCGGTGACGACCTGGCCGCTCTCGTCGACGGTGACATCGACGTCGTCGTGCATCTCGCTCCGGGCGACCATGACGCTCTCGCCACACGAGGTCGCAGTGCCGCGGTCGGAACACCCGAGTTGCTCGCAGCGGCGTCGGCTCGCAACGTGAAGCACATCGTTCTGTTGTCGTCGGCCATGGTGTACGGCGCGTGGCCCAACAATCCGGTGCCGCTCACCGAAGACGTCGCCGTGCGACCCGACTTCGGTTTCGCGTTCGCGCGCCAGTTGGCCACGGTCGAGCAGATGGTCGATGATTGGGGTGACGACGACGAACGCCGCACCACGTGTGTTCTGCGTCCGGTGCCGGCCATGGCCGCTGACGGAACCTCATCGCTGGTGCGTGCTCTCGCCGCGGGTATGGGTGGTCGTCTCGGTGAAGACGACGTGCCGGCACAGTTCTTGCATCTCGACGACTTGGCGGCTGCGGTAGTACTCGCCGTCGACAAACGACTGTCGGGCATTTACAATGTGGCTCCCGATGGACACGTTCCTGGTTCTCGGGTGCGATCGCTGTGGGGATTGGCCCCGCGACTGCGCTTACCCGACCGAGTTGCCGAGACCGTGGCCGACCTGCGCTGGCGGTTCCAGCGCGGCCCCATTCCCCCTGGTCTGCGGCCCTATGTGCGGTCGCCGTGGCTGGTCTCCAACGGCAAGTTGCGGGCCGAGGGCTGGGCTCCGTCGGTCACCAATGAGCAAGCCTTCGTGGAGGGCACCGAAACCAAATGGTGGACGATGCTCACACCGAAGCGCAAACAGGAAATTGCCTTGGTGGCGATGGTGCTCGTGCTCGTGAACGTGATTGCCGGAGTGTTGTTCGCCGTTCGACGCCGCGGTCGCTGATCGACCAGTCTCGCGTCAGCCGTTCGCGTCAGTCGTTCGCGAAAACATCGGCGAGCACGTCGGAGATCGTGTTGGTCATCACGATCGCGAGGCGTTCGCCGATGTGCGTGCAGATGCCCACCAACTGTCCGGATTGATCGACGACGGGTGCACCTTCGGCGACGGCCGCCGGGTCGAACGACGAGTTGGATGTGAGCATGGCCACATGGCCGGTGATCGAATCGACGCGCAGTCGAAGCGGAGTTTCGGAGAGCACGATCACGTCTTGACCGAGATCGACGGCTCGTGACGGAAGTGCGGCCCCAGGTCTCGCGGTGTTGTCACCCGACACCAGCACCGCGATGGATGACACCGGATCGACGTAGGCGACCTCGAGTGACGCTTTCTCGCCGTCGGCCATGAACGCGTCGATCTGTTCTTCGTCTCCTACGGCCAACTGCGTGGTGATGAGAACGTCGGAGTCACCCACGCGCACGGCCATCGGCGGTTGCGCATCTCGGTTGGCGCTGATGCGTGCGTACGCGAGGTCGGCGCTCGTGAGGCGCACGACGGTCGCGGCATCGGATTCGCCCGAGGACGGACGCGAGAGAATGACGAGTCCGACCACGAGACACACTCCGAGGAGAACCGAGACGCCGACGACGCCTCGGCCTACCTCGGCGACCGAGGAAGGATTTGCCGCCACGACACTTTGCGTGAGCCCGACTTCGGACGGGTGACGCCATGTTCGTTCGTGCGGAGGTAGCGGCGCGGCCGGGTACGAACCAGCCGACGAGGCCGACTCGCGGTCGGGATTGTTTTCGTCGATGCCCACGACCGTGTGAGGTTAGTGATCATTCCGCACCGAGTGGGTTCGCCCCCGCCCGACCACGACGCGGCAACCGATACCATCGCTTCGTGTTCTCCGAGCAGACGACTGATCACTGGTTCGCCGTCACCGAAGAACCACTGTCGGTCGGAGCGGTGTACGACTGGGCGGTTCGTTCCGATTGTGGAGCCGTTGTCGTGTTCTCCGGAACCGTGCGCGATCACGCCGAAGAGGCCGGCGAGTTGCGCACCGGTGTCACCCATCTCGAGTACGAGGCGTACGACGAGGAAGTCGTGCCACGGTTTCGGGCTATCGCCGACGAGACGCGCGCTCGCTGGGCCGGCCTGGGGCGCATCGCTCTCATCCATCGTGTGGGTCGGCTCGCCCTCGGCGAGAGTTCGGTGCTGGTGGTCGTGTCAGCCCCGCACCGACCGGAGGCATTCGCGGCGGCTCGTTTCGCCATCGACGCGCTCAAGGCCGCCGCTCCCATCTGGAAGCGCGAAGAGTGGGCCGGTGGTTCGGCGTGGGGAACGGGTGCCACCGAAGTCACCGAACCGTCAGGCGTGCGGTCGTCCGACGAGGCGGGTGTCTGAGTGACCGCCGCTCTCGTCGTCGTCGTCATCGTCATCGCGTTGGTGTTCGTGGTTCTCATCGTGAGTCGTCGCACTCCCACGAGCAACGACGGTGTCGATGATTTTCGTCGTCATCTCGATGCGCTCTCACCCGAAGCGCGGCAGCAAGTGATCGATCGAGTGCAACACCTAGAAGAGGACGACGATGGCGCGTGACCTAGCGATCGACCTCGGCACGGCCAACACCCTCGTCTACATGAAGGGTCGCGGCATCGTGCTCAACGAGCCGTCGGTCATCGCCCTCAATCGCCAGACCGGCGAGGTTCTGGCCACCGGCCACGAGGCCTGGCACATGATCGGCCGGACCCCCGGCTACATCGTCGCCGTGCGGCCCCTCCGTGGGGGTGCCATCACCGACTTCGACGTCACCGAGCGGATGATTCGTCTGCTTCTCCAGCGGGTCGGCGTGAGCCGGTTCACCCGTCCCAAGGTGGTCATATGCGTCCCGTCGGCCATCACCGAGGTGGAGCGCCGGGCCGTCACCGACGCTGCTCGCCGGGCCGGTGCCGCCGACGCCCAGCTCATCGAGCAGCCCATGGCCGCGGCCATTGGAGCCAACCTCCCTATCGACGAACCGGTCGGCAACATGGTCATCGACATCGGCGGTGGCACGAGTGAGACCGCGGTCATCAGTCTCGGCGGCATCGTCGCACTCGAAGCGGTGCGCGTCGGAAGCTTCGACATCGACAACGCGATTCAGAACTACGTGCGTCGCGAACACGGCATCGCGATCGGCGAACGCACCGCGGAAGAGATCAAGGTGGCCATTGGTTCGGCTGCCGAGACGCCCGACGAAGTGGAAGCCGAAGTGAGTGGGCGCGATCTCATGCAAGGTCTGCCCAAGACCGTCGTGCTGACTCCCGAAGAAATCCGCTACGCGATCGACGACGTGATCACGCAGATCGTTCAGTCGGTCGTGCGTTGTCTGGCCAAGGCGCCGCCCGAACTCGCTCAAGACTTCCTCGTGCGCGGTATGTATCTCGTGGGTGGTGGCGGACTGCTTCGCGGTCTCGCCGAACGCATCGAACGCGAGACCCAGGTTCCGGTTCGCATGTCGAACATGCCACTCGAAGCCGTGGTGCTCGGTGCTGGTCACTGCATTGAGAACTACGACGCGTTGAAGCGCATGTTTATGGGCCAGCGTCGCTGACCGCCGTGAGCGCGCCGATCCGCTTCGACCTCACCGACGAGCGCGTCGGCATCATCACACTCGATCGGCCCGACGCGCGCAACGCGCTCACCTTCGAGATGTACGCCGAACTCGAGCGCTTGGTCCGCGCGGCATCCGACACCGACGTGCGTTGTCTGGTGATCACCGGATCCGATCCGGCTTTCTGCAGTGGCGACGACGTACGCCAGGTGATGGGTGGGGGAGCCGAGGGCAAGGCCCCGGTGGTGGCCGACCGCACCCCGCGCCTCACACCCGCCGCCGACGCTCTGTTGTTCACCGACGTGCCGGTGATCGCCGCTGTGAACGGGGCCGCCGTGGGCTGGGGCATGGAACTCGCACTCATGGCCGACATTCGCATCGCATCGGAGAAGGCCAAGTTCGGCGAGCTCTTCGTGTTGCGCGGTCTGGTGTCGGACGCACCGGGTCTGGGTCGGCTGGCCCAGGTGGTCGGACGTGAGAAGGCGGCCGAACTGCTGTTCACCGGCGACGTGATCGGCGCCGACGAGGCGCTGGCCATCGGACTGGTGTCGAGAGTGGTTCCGCACAACGATTTGTTGTCGGGGGCGCTTTCGTTGGCCGGACGCATCGCCGCCAATCCGCCGCTCGCGGTTCGCCGTCTGAAGGCTGGTTTGCGCAACACCCTCGATCCCGATTGGCGTGAACTCGGGGTCTGGGTCTCGACCACGCTCGGCGAATTGTTCGCCACCGCCGATCATCGTGAAGGAGTGCGCGCGTTCCTCGAGAAGCGTCCGCCCAAGTTCACCGGTCGCTGATGACCGGCACCACGAAGCCGTCGAGCGACAGAACCCACGGTCGTCCGGTGTGATCGCTCAGAACTCCCACTGACGACGGCACCTTGCCCAGGGTCACCAACCCGCATTCGTTGCCGCCGTCCATGCACAACGCGCGCACGACTCCGCTGCAGAAGTCGGAGAACACGTACCAGTCACCAACGGCCGCGATGTCGTCGTTGCGCACGACCGTTCCGCCCGATACCGAGCAATCACCGTCTTCGTGTTCGTACTCGAGAACCGGTTCGATCGATCGGTAGGCGGAATGGCGTTCGAGTTGATCGTCGTTGTACGGGCGCTTGCCTTCGTACGCGCTCCAACCGAACGACGTTCCCTTCAGATCGGCGAGATCCACCACGTTGATCTCTTCCACTGCGTTCTGACCGACGTCGGCGATCCAGAGACGGTTGGTGGCCGGGTCGACCGACACCCGCCACGGATTACGCAGGCCGACTGACCAGATCTCGGGTTCGGGTGCATCGGCGGTCGGATCGAGGCGGATGATCTTGCCGAGTAGTGACGTGGGGTCGAGCGCGTATCGATCGGGGTCACCACGGGCTCCGCCGTCACCGGTGAACACGAGAAGGTTGGCACCATCGGGTGTGACGAGGAGATCGCCACCATTGTGATTGCGATAGGGCTGGGCGATCGCGAGAAGTTGTCGGCGACTGTCGACGTCGAAGGTTCCGTCGCTGCGCACGTCGAATCGCGCCACGATCGTGCTGCCCACCAGGTCGGTGTAGTTGACGAACGCATGTGCTCCGTCGAGTGAATACGCGAGTCCCAACAGTCCGCGTTCGCCTTCGGCCTTGGTGGCGTCGGAGATGTCGAGGAGGATCGCTCCCGATGTTCCGTCGTCGTTCAGGCGACGCACCACGCCGGGTCGCTCGACGACGTGCGTTTCGCTCGACCGCCACACCACGAGATCGACCGGCTGGTTCCAGCCCTCGACGGGTGCGCCGAGAGTGGCGAGTAATGACGGAGTTGTCGGTGTGGAGGCGACCGTCGTTTCGTCGGGGTTGGTCACCGACACTGCGGTGTCGATCGGAATCACCACCGACGGATCGACCGTCACGTCGTCGGCACCGCCTGAACCGCAGGCCGCGAGCGAAATCGCGATGACAGCCAAACCGAGAACGTTTGAACTTGTGGAGCGCTTCATGTGAGGCTCACGAACGTTCGCGACGGATGAGTCCTTCTTGCACCACACTGATGGCGAGTTGGCCATCGCTCGTGAAGATCGAACCGGTGGCCAGACCACGCGCGTGTGACGTGGTGGGCGTGTGCTGGTCGTACAGCAACCAGTCGTCGGCGCGGAACGGTCGGTGGAACCACATCGCGTGGTCGAGGCTGGCCATCTGCACGTTGTCGGTCCAGTTGAGACCATGTGGCAACAACGTGGTGTCGAGAAGGGTCATGTCGCTGGCGTAGGTGACGATGCAGGCGTGCAGCGTGGGATCGTCGGGCAGTTGACCGTCGGCGCGCAACCACACGCTCTGACGTTCGCGGCTCTGCCGCGAACGCGACATCGGATCACCATCGACGTAACGGATGTCGATCGGTCGTGGCCGGTCGTACCACGAGCCCATCTTCTCCTTGTACGGCGCCATGCGCGTCTTGAAGTCGGGCAGCGTGTCGGGTGCCGGCACGTCGGGCATCGGGTCTTGGTGCGACAGACCCTCCTCGAGTGAGTGGAAGCTGGCCTGCAGGTTGAAGATGGCCTGACCGTGCTGGATGGCCACCACGCGGCGTGTGGTGAAACTGCGCCCGTCACGAATGCGGTCGACCTCGTAGAGGATCGGCGCGGTGGGGTCGCCGGGGCGCAGGAAGTAGGCGTGGAGCGAGTGGACCCGACGGTCCTTGTCGTCGACCGTGCGCGTGGCCGCGACCAGCGCTTGGCCAGCCACCTGACCGCCGAACACCCGGATGCGCTCTTCGTCGGCCGAGGGGCCGCGGAAGATGTTGACCTCGATGGGCTCGAGGTCGAGCAGGCCGATCAGACTCTGGAGGGCGTCGGACATACGACTATGTTGGCACGACGACGCGTGTTGGCACGACCAGGACTCGGGCCACGTGTGGGTTCGACAGAAACCGCCCGCGGTACCCAGGGATAGGGTCGCCACATGGCTCTTCTCCCTCTGGATCCCGATCAACTCCTGTCCACCACGCGCGCCGTGCGCAAGCGCCTCGACTTCAGCCGCCCGGTTCCCGACGAGTTGATCCGCGAATGCGTCTCCGTCGCCATGCAGTCGCCGTCGGGCTCGAACAACATGACTATGCAGTTCGTGATCGTGAAGGATCCGGCCAAGCGCAAGGCCATCGGCGACGTGTACAAGCAGTGCTATTCCATCTACCAGTCGATGGACGGCGTGTACATCCGTTCGATCGACAAGGGTGAAGCCGGTGCCAACGCGCAGCAGCAGCGTTCGGCCGACTCGGCCGACTTCCTCGGTGAGCACATGGGTGACGCTCCGGCTCTGGTGATCGCGTGCAACATGGGTGTTCGCGCCGACGGTACGCCCGGCATGATGACGTCATCGCTCATGGGCAACGTGCTGCCGGCCATGTGGAGTTTCATGCTCGCCGCGCGTGCTCGTGGATTGGGTACCGCGTGGACCACTGTTCACCTCATGATGGAGCAGCAGGTCGCCGACATCCTCGGTATTCCGTTCGAGTCGGTGCAGCAGGTTTGCTTGTCGCCCCTTGCGTTCACCAAGGGCACCGACTTCAAGGCGGCGGCACGTCCGTCGGCTGATTCGATCATCCACTGGGATCAGTGGTGATCAGGCGCGAGGTCGCGCTCTCCACCAACGGTTTCATGCCCGCTGAAGAGGGCGATGCCCTCCATGCGGCGGCGATGCGCGCCGGCGCCGAGATGCCCGGCCAACCATTCCTCGAAGTCGGCTCGTATTGCGGACGCTCCACGGTGTGGTTGGGTGATGCGGCCGAGCGGTCGGGGACCGTGCTCTTCGCCGTCGATCACCACCGTGGTTCGGAAGAGAACCAGGCCGGGTGGGAATGGCACGACGAATCACTCGTCGATCCGGCGGTGGGTCTCATGGACACGCTCCCGCATTTCCGCCACGCCATCTGGAAGGCCGATCTCGAGAAGGTCGTGATCGCTGTGGTGGGCCCGTCACCGTTGGTGGCGCGCCACTGGACCACACCGCTCGCGTTCCTCTTCATCGACGGCGGGCACGGTGTCGAGCCGGCTCGCCTCGACTACGAACTCTGGACACCGCACGTTGCGCCTGGTGGCTATCTCGCCATTCACGACGTGTTTCCCGATCCGGCCGATGGCGGGCGACCGCCGTACGAGCAGATCTATCTTCCGGCGTTGTCGAGCGGTCGGTTCGTCGACGAGTCGGCCACCGGAAGTTTGCGCGTGTTGAAGCGTGTCGCGTAGAGCGCGTTAGCTGTGCCGCTGAGCGGCGCGTAGACCGGCCCAGGCCAGATCGCTCACTTGTCGGGCGACGAGCGTGGGGTCGAACGTGTCACCGCGGTCGATGAGTCGCCGTGACACCGCTTCGGTCATGCCGACGATCGCGTAGGCGAGATTGCGTCGATGGTCGGGGTCGATGTCGGCGGTGATGAGCGGTTCGATGGCATCGGCGATCTTCGACGTGAAGCCGCGCACCACTTCGCTGAACTCGGAGTCGCGGCGCGAGCCGCCGCCGAACAGAAGTGAGAACGCGTCGTGATCGTTGGCGATCCAGTCGAAGTAGGCGCGAAAACCGAGTTCGGTGCGCTGACGGCCCGACGACGACGCGATGTGCGGATCGGTGATGGCGTTGATGAGGCGAACTCCGGCCTCTTCGATGACCGCCAAGTACAACTCACGCTTGGAGGTGAAGTGCTGATACAGCACGGGTTTGGTGATGCCCGCGGCTTCGGCCACGTCGTTCATGGACGTGAGGTGAAATCCCTCTCGCGCGAACACCTCCAGGGCCACCGCGAGCAACTGCTCACGTCGCTCGGCCGCCGGAAGTCTCATCGCCATACGGACCCCAAGGTATCGGCTCTCAGAGTCCGCGTTCGCGGTCTTCCCTCTCGGCCGCCTTCACGGCGTAGCCAAGGACGATGGCGGGGGCCAGGAGAATCGAACCCACCACCAGGCTGATCGTGACGAGCGTGACCAGAACACCGTTGAAGCCGAACGCGAACGCCATCACGAACAGAGCGATGGCCAACGCGTACAGCAGATAGCCGATGCGATTGGCGATGAGAACGAGCGACGAGATGCGCTGCCGGCGTGCACGAACCGGATCGGTGGGCGACGAGGTCACGCTCGAACCCTAGCGACTACGGTACGAACGTGTCCGTTCGTGTCGAGTGGTTCGATGCCGTGTGTTCGATCGTGATCGATCGTCCCGAGAAACGAAACGCGGTCGACCTCGCAACGCTGCGTGAGATGGCGCAAGCACAAAGCGAAGCTCGAAGCGCGCGAGTCGTCGTGTTGTCGGGCGCGCCGCCGGCGTTTTGTAGCGGTGCCGATCTGGCCGGTGTGGAAGTAGGGGAGTTCACCGACACGCTGTTGGACGTTCTGCGCGGTTTCGGTCGTCAGCCCGGCATCACCATCGCGGCCATCGACGGACCCGCGCTCGGAGCCGGTACGCAGTTGGCCGCTGCCTGCGATGTTCGGGTTGCAACGCCATCGAGCAAGTTCGGAGTTCCGGCCGCGAAGTTGGGTTTGGCCGTCGATCGGTGGACCGTCGCTCGCGTGGGTCACGAAGCCGGTTGGAGCGCGGCGCGCTTCATGTTGCTCACGGGTGAAGCTGTCGCAGCAGAGAAACTGTTCGGATCGTTCGTGCACCGGTTGGGTGATGTCGCATCGGCCTTCGAGTGGGCGCGCGAGTTGTCGCAGTTGGCTCCGCTCACGATTCAGGCGCACAAGATGGCCCTCGAGTCGATGCTCGGTGATGGTGCGGCGGCGTCGTTCTCGGTGGCCGAGGTGGAAGCCGCACGTCTGGCCGCCTGGGCCAGTGCCGACGCCGACGAAGGACGACGCGCATTCATGGAGAAGCGCCCCCCGCGATTCGAAGGACGTTGACGACGTCAGGCGGACGTCGACGACGTCAGAGATTGGGCGGAAGTAGCCGGTTCACGTTCTGGAACACGAAGTACAGAACGACGAAGAACGGTAGGACGGCGGTGGCGACACCGATCCAGCGGCGACTCCGCTGCGCGACGTACCAGCCGAGCGCGACGACGATTGCTTGAACGGCCACCCAGCCGATCACGTGGGGCCAAGCCGCCGAGTCGGAGAACCAGCCCCGGCTGAAGGTGTCGTATTCGTCGGCCACGTTCACGGCGGTATCGGTGTCTTCGATGCTCGATCCGGCGTCACTGCCGTCGTCGACGACGATCGAATTATCGCTGGGGAGAGGACGCCGCTCGTCGGCATCCACGAATTTGGCGTACACGAATGGTTTGTCGTCGACCGGTGCACTCACGGCGGTGTCGAGAACGGCCGAGACGATGAGCCGTTCGCTCGCCGAGAACTCGGGGTGGCAGGTGGTGAGAGTGAGTCGAGCGACGCTCGGATCGGTGGTCGCCACCACGTACGAATCACTCGGTCCGACGATCTGTTGCGAGTCGACCACATACGTGAACTCACGACCCTGGATGTCGGTGACGGTGATCGTGTCACCCAACTCGAGTTGGTCGATGTTGCGGAACGGTTCGCCGTAGGTGGTGCGGTGGCCGGCGATGGCCATGTTGCCGAGGTGTCCGGGTTGGGGAGTGGACGGAAAGTGACCCGGACCCTTCTTCAGATCGTCAGCGGCCACGCCAGCCACCACGTACTTGGTGACTCCGATCTTCGGAATGTCGATGACGGCGATCGCGTCACCTTCGTCGACGACGATGGGCGCGGTGCCGTCGGTGGTGTCGTTCGGAATCGAACTGCTTGCTTCGTCGCTCGAACTCGGAACCGTGACGATGGCTTGGGTGTTGCGCCGTTGGAACTGCGAGGCCAACCGATCCTGGGCCTGTGATTCCTCGATACCGGTTCCCCACAGTTGGTAGCCCACGAAGAGGAACATCAAGATGCCCAGAGTGATGAGCGTCTGACCGAGACGACCGAGGAACCAGTACCAGTCGCGCTGCACGGGCGTGCGGGGACGGCTCGTCTCGACGGATTCCACTGCGTGTCGACGCTATCCCTCCACCCCTGCTCAGCAGGGTCGGCGGATAGCGTCGGAACGGTCATGACCGATGTCCCCGCCGAACTTCGCAGCGGTCGTTTCGACCATGTGGTCGACGTGCGCGACGTCGTGGTGGTACTCGGTGCGTTTCCGGCGCTGGCCGGTGCGTCGCTCACGGTCGATCGCGGCGAGATCGTCTTGTTGAGCGGGCCCAACGGAGCTGGCAAGACCACCTTGTTGCGCGCGTGTGCCGGACTCGTGCCCATCGAACGTGGACGCGCGAGCGTGCTCGGACTCGACGTGTCGACCGAGCGCGATGCAGTGCGCCGTCACGTCGGATTGATCGGTCATCACAACGGCCTGTATTCCGATCTGTCGGTGGCCGAGAACGTGCGCTTCTGGGGTTCCACCGTGGGCGCATCGTCAGCCGAGATCGCGACGGCGATGCAACGCATGGGGCTCGACGGGCGCCTGTCCGACCTGCCGGTGGCTCGTCTGTCGGCCGGTCAACGTCGACGAACGGCGCTGGCATCGTTGGTCGCTCGCCGCGCGTCGCTGTGGTTGCTCGACGAACCCCACGCCGGCCTCGACGCCGAAGGTCGCGACGAACTCGATTCGGTGCTGCGCGCGGCCGCGGCCGCCGGTGCGACGATCATGGTGGCGAGCCACGAACTCGAGCGCGCCGGCTCGCTCGCCACCCGTCATGTTCGTGTGGTGGCCGGTCAGGTGGTTCCGGTGTCGGGGGGTGCGGCGTGAAGTCGATGTTGCGCACCGCCAAGACGATCGCCGCGAAGGATCTGCGCATCGAGTTACGCAGTCGGGTGATCGCGAATCAGGTGATTCCGTTCGCTGCCTTGGTGATGATTCTGTTCGCATTCGCTCTCGACAGCGACGCCGTGCTCGAACGAGTGGCTCCGGGTCTGGTGTGGTTGGCCACCATCTTCAGCGTGTTGTTCATCGTGGCGCGTTCGTTCGCGCTCGAGACCACCGACGGTGCCCTCGAAGCACTGCGGGCGGCCGGTGTCGACCCCATGGGGATCTTCCTCGGCAAGACACTTGCTCTGGCCACACAACTCATCGCACTCGAGGCGGTGCTCGTGGGTGCCTCGGTGGTGCTCTACCGCGCCGATGTGTCGGCGTCCGGAGGCGTGCTGTTGGTCACCACCGCCATCCTCGCCACCGTGGGTTTGGCGAGCGTGGGTACGCTCTACGGAGGTCTTGCTGCTGGTGCCAAAGGCCGGGAAACCCTGCTCCCGCTGCTGCTGTTGCCGGTGGTGGCACCGGTGCTGATCGGAGCGACACGGGCAACCGAGTCGGCCTTCGGCACCAACGGCATCGACGTGAGCGAGGGCTGGCCCTGGCTCGGTTTGCTCGCCGTGTTCGCCGTGTTGTTCAGTGTCGTAGGCGCGGTGGCCTTCGGGCCACTGGTCGACGATTGACCCCCGAAAAGGAGCCCCCGATGACCACACGAGTCGCGCGCGACCGTGTCACCGGCACGCCCTTCACGCGGGGTTTGGGCATCGTCACCATCGCCGGCATCGTTTGGCTGGTGATCTTCGGCTTGTTCGTGACGCCGGCCGACGTCAATCAGGGCGAGACCGTACGCATCATGTACGCGCACGTGCCCGGCGCATGGCTCGCGTACCTCGCGTTCATCGTCACCGCGTTGTCGTCGGCCATGTATCTGTGGCGCCGCACGCGTTCGCTCACTTGGGATCGCATCGCCGGGGCCTCGGCCGAAATCGGCGTGCTGTTCATGGGTATCTCATTGGTGACCGGCAGCCTCTGGGGTCGTCTCACCTGGGGCACGTTCTGGACCTGGGACGCCCGCCTCACCACCACGGCGTTCTTGTTCGTCACCTACATCGGCTATCTCGCCGTGCGCAATCTCGGTGGCACGCACCATCAGCGCGCGCGTCGCAGTGCGGTGCTCGCGTTGCTGGCGGTCCTCGAGATTCCGCTGGTGCACTTCTCGGTTGAAATCTGGAATTCGTTGCATCAAGAGGCCAGCGTGGCCGGCAACACCGATGTCACCATGGACGGCCTCATGCTGTTCACGCTCTTCCTCGGCGTCATCGTGTTCACGTTGATGTACGTGTGGATGCTCCTGCACCGTCAGCGCGCCCTCACCCTCGAAGACATGCTCGACGACACCGGTCTCGACCGTGCGTTGGCCGCTCGTCGCACCGAGGCGGGTGTGTCGTGAAGGACGCCGGCTTCATCATCGCCAGCTACGTGGTCACGTTCGCGAGCATCGGCTTGTTCTCGTTCGCGGTTCTGCGCCGGTCACGCTCGGCCGCACGCGACATCCGCCCCGAGGATCGCCCGTGGTCGTGAACGACGATTCGCTCGGCGCTCCGTCGGGTGATGCCGGACTCGATCTGTCGCCGCGCGACGTGGCTCCGTCCCGCTCACGTCGGGGCCAGCGCAAATGGGTGCCCATCGTCGTTCTGGGTGTGGTCATCGCGTCGGCGGGTGTGATCGTCACGCAGTTCCTCACCTCGGCCATCGACTACTACTGCAACGTCGACGAAATCGGGGCCAAGGATGGCTGTGAGACCGGCCGGCGTTTGCGGGTGCAGGGAACGGTCGATCGCGGATCCGTTGTCGACGACGGCACCGTCACAGCGTTCTCCATCACGTTCAACGACGTCTCCTTGAACGTTCGTTACGAAGGTGACCCCGGGGGCATCTTCAAGGAGTGCATCCCGGTCGTCGTACACGGCACCTTGCAGGGTGAGACGTTCTCGGGCGATCGCATCGAAGTGAAGCACTCCAACGAGTACAAAGCCGACAACCCCGATCGTGTCGAGAACGAGCTCGACAGTCCGGAAGGTACTGGATGCTCGGCGCCAGCCTGAACGCCGCCGTCGGGCGCGGTGCGATTCTTCTCGGTCTCCTCGTCTGCCTCTTCGGTATCGGAATCACGATCGCGGGTATCCGTCAGAACAATCTGAAGGCGCTGCGTTCGTCGGCCTACTACGCGTATGCGGCGTTCGGCGCCGCCGTCCTCGCCTTCGTGATCATGGAGCGCGCGATCATCACCCGCGACTTCTCACTCGCGTACGTGCAGCAGGTGGGTTCGCGCGACACGCCGGCGCTGTACAACGTCGCGGCGCTGTGGAGTGCACTCGAGGGTTCGCTCCTCATGTGGGTGCTCATCCTCACCGGGTTCACCGCTGCGGTGGCGCGCAAATTCCGTTCACGCCGCGACGACGTGCTCCTCGGTTGGGCGATGGTCGTGATGTTCGTGGTCTCGCTCTTCTTCTTCCTTCTCACGTTCGGCCCGGCCAACCCGTTTGCCGTCGGCCCCACCGGTGTCACCGACGGAACCGGCCCCAACCCGCTGTTGCAGAACCACATCCTCGTCATGTTCCACCCGCCGATCCTCTATTTGGGTTACGTCGGGTTCACGGTGCCGTTCGCCTTTGCGGTGGCCGCGCTCATCACCGGTCGGTTGGGTGAGGGTTGGCTGCTCGAGACGCGCCGTTGGACCCTCTACTCGTGGGGCTTCCTCACGCTCGGCATCATCCTCGGCGGCTGGTGGAGTTACGAAGTGCTGGGCTGGAGCGGTGTGTGGGCGTGGGATCCGGTGGAGAACGCGTCGTTCCTTCCCTGGCTCACCGGTACCGCGTACTTGCACTCGGTGCTCGTTCAAGAACGTCGCGGCATGCTGCGCGTCTGGAACCTGAGCCTGGTGATCGCCACGTTCAGCCTCACGATCTTGGGCACCTTCCTCACCCGCTCGGGTGTCATCAACAGCGTGCACGCCTTCAGCGAAGGCCAAGTTGGCCCGTGGCTCCTGGTGTTCTTCTCGATCATCGTGATTGCAGCCGTCCTGCTCATCGGGTGGCGTGGCGATCGCCTGCGTTCGCCCGGTTCGATCGACTCGCCCATCAGCCGCGAGGGTGCATTCCTCGCCAACAACGTTCTGTTCAGTCTGTTCGCGTTCGTCGTTCTGCTCGGGACGGTGTTCCCGCTCGTGGTCGAGGCACTGCAAGATCGCCGCTTGGTGGTCGGTCAGCCGTTCTTCGATCGCATGACCAAACCCATCGGTCTCACCATGCTCTTCCTCATGGCCATCGCACCGGTTCTTCCGTGGCGCAAGGCCAGTGGCGAGATCTTGCGCGATCGCCTCTTCTGGCCGGCCTGTCTCGGTGTGGCAGCGCTGGCGTATGCGGTGATCAGCGGCAACGACGGTTGGGCACCGTTGCTCGCGTTCGCGCTCGGCGGATTCGCGGCCGGGTCGGCGCTGCGTCAGGTCGCTTTGGCCACACGACGCCAGGGCTGGCGCGGATTCGTGGGACGCGCGAACGGCGGCATGATCGTGCACCTCGGCGTGATCGTGATCTCGGTGGCGCTGGCGTCGTCGGGTGCGTACACCCGCAGCCAGGAGTTCGTGATGGAGGTGGGCGACACGGTCGAGTTCTCGGGCCACACGTTCACGTTCGAAGGTCTCGTGCTCGAGAACGACCCCGTGAAGTCGTCGTTGAAGGCCCAGGTGCGTATCGACGGTGGCCCGGTGTACGAGCCGGCGCGTAGCAAGTACATCAAGCAGGGGATGGACATCGGCACGCCGAGCGTGAAGACCGGCTTCCGCCACGACTTGTACCTCACACTCGAAGGCAACGTTCGCCCCGACGACACCGAAGCGCGTATCAAGGTGTTCGTCAAGCCCCTCATTCTGTGGCTCTGGATCGGCGGTGGCCTGCTCGGTCTGGGCACGGTTCTGTCGGCGTTCCCGGGCCAACGTCGTCGCCCGCAGGCCCCAGTGTCGGAAGGACTCGACGCTCGTGTCTGAACGACGTCGCATCGGTCCGATCGTCGCGGTGGCGATCATCGTCGTGCTCGGTGGCTTCATCGCCGTGCTGGCGGTGGCGGCTGGTCGCTCGACGGAGACGGCTGATTCTCCGCTCATCATGAAGCCGGCCCCGGCGGTGGTGAGCACCACGTACGACGGCGACACGTTCGATTTGTCGCGTCGGCGTGGATCGTGGGTGGTTCTCAACTTCTTCAACTCCACGTGTGTGCCGTGCAAGCGCGAGCACCCCGAGTTGGTGAAGTTCGTGGAGGCGCAGCGCGCCGATGGCACGTTGGGTGTCGAATTCTTCACCGTGGTCAACGACGACGACGAGGACGCGGTTCGCAAGTTCTTCACCGACAACGGCGGCGACTGGCCCATCGTTCGCGACGACGACAGTCAGATCTCGGTGGTGTTCGGCGTGGCGAAGGTTCCGGAGACCTGGATCATCAGCCCCACCGGTGTGGTGGTCGAACGTTTCACCGGACAGGTGACAGCCGAGATTCTCGGCGCGACTTTGCAGATGATGTCGGGTGGTGCGGCATGACCACCATGCGCAAGCGCATCAAGTCGGCACCGGGCTGGTTGGTCATCCTCTTCGTCTTCGTGGTGTTCCTCGTGGTCGGAATTCAACGCGATTCCAGCCCCTCCACTCCGCAAGAACGCATCGATGCGGTGTCGCAGCGTTTGGCCTGCCCCACCTGTGACGGCGAGAGCGTGTTCGAGTCGCGCGGAAGCGCCTCGGTCTCGATCAAGAAAGAAGTCGCGCGTCTCGTGTCGGCCGGTCAACTCACCGACGACGAGATCGTGAAGTCGATCGAATCGAGTTTCGGCGAAGACGTGCTCTTGGTGCCGCGGTCCACGGGTCTCGACGCCGTGGCCTGGGCGCTCCCGGTGGCGGTGGCGGTGGTGGCCGTCGTGGGACTGGTGATCGTGTTCCGTCGTTGGCGTCGTGAGGGAGCCGTTCACGCGTCGGTCGACGACGAGCGCATCGTGTTCGAAGCCATGCGTGAGGCGCAGCGTGACTCCTGACGAACGCTCGGCCCTCGAAGAAGAGCGCGCGTTCTTGTTGTCGTCGCTGGCCGACCTCGAACGTGAACGGGCGGCGGGCGATGTCGACGACGCCGATTACGCCTCGCTCAAGGATTCGTACACCGCGCGGGCCGCTGACGCGATTCGCCGCTTGCGGGAAGCTGATGCACCGAAGAAGTCGGTCCGGGCGTCGTCGCCGTGGCGAGTGGTGATCGGTTCGCTCGTCGTGCTGGTGGTGGCGATCACAGCGGGTGTCTTGGTGGCGCGCAATGCGGGCGAACGCTTGCCCGGACAGACGATGACCGGGTCGATCGGCGACGGGAGTGTGAGTTCTCTTCTGGTTCAGGCGCGCTCCGTCGGCATGCAGGAGATTCCCACCGCCCTCGATCTGTATTCACAGGTGCTCGCGGTCGAACCCGACAACGTGGAAGCGCTCTCGTACTTCGGCTGGCTCACCATCATTTCGGCCACCCAGGACACCGAGTCATCCGACGAACAGGTGCGCGATCGATTCCAGTCCGGACTCGTGCTCTTGCGGCAGGCCACCATCGCCGATCCCGAGTATCCCGATGCGCACTGCTTCCTCGGTATCGCGTTCTTCCGCTTCTTGCAGGACGCCGAGGCGGCCAAGGGAGAAGTCGATCAATGCTTGTCGTCGAATCCGCCCGCCGAAGTGGCCGCGCTGGTGGAGAACTTGTCGGGTGACATCGACGCCGCGGTCGCGAGCACCACGACGTCACAGCCCTAATCGGTCAGTCGCCGTCGGGAGGCGGTGGCCAACAGGCCGCTGTCTCCACCAAGTCGCCCGCTCGTGACAGCACCCACACGGTGGCCTTGCGCCAATCGGGGTCGGTGACGATCTCGGTGCCACGACGTTGCAGCGCCGCCATCACATCGGGAATCACGTCGCCGTGACTGCACAACACCGAACCGGTCGGAAGCGAGTTGATGAGTTCGAGGGCGCCGTCACGGTCGTAACCCTCGGCCAGCCGCGAGTCCTCGCGAATGCCGAGAGTGACGGTTCGATCGAGTGGTTCGAGTGTTTGCCGGCAACGTACGTACGGACTCGACACGAGGACGGATGACGATGACACGAGTGGTGCGAGTCGCACAGCCAGTGCTTCGGCTTGCCGCCAGCCTTTCTTGGAGAGTGGGCGCAACGTGTCGTCGCCCTCCCACTTGGCGCGTTCGCCCGCCTTCGCGTGCCGCACGAGATACAAGGTGTCGCTCGCCACGCCCAGCAACTTAGTGGCGCTTGGTCACGCGCCACCATTTCCCATCCGACAGACTGACGACATGGGTTTCTTCGATCGCAATCGTCAAGAGGCAGCGGCCAAGGGTTACGACACCCGCCGTTTACCTCCGGGCCAATATCTGACCGATCGTTTCCCTGTTCTTCATGTTGGTGACGTGCCCACGTACGCACCGGGTGAATGGAACCTCACGATTTTCGGTTTGGTGAACGAACCCATCACGCTCGACCTCGATCAGCTCAAGGCCTTGCCTTCGGTGTCGCTCACCTTCGACATTCATTGCGTCACCAAGTGGAGCAAGTTCGACACCACCTGGACCGGCGTTCGTGTTCGCGACTTGTTCGCGTTGGCTGGAGCCAAACCTGAAGCCACGCACGTGATGGAACACGCCGAATTCGGCTACACGACCAACGTGCCGTTGCAAGACATCACGACCGATGAAGCATTGGTCGCTTACGCGTACGAGGGCGAAGAGATCGATGCCGAGCACGGTGGACCGGTGCGTATCGTGATCCCGCATCTGTACTTCTGGAAGAGCGCGAAGTGGGTGCGCGGGCTCGAACTTCGTTCGTCGGACGCCCCCGGATTCTGGGAGCGCAACGGGTATCACATGTACGCCGACCCGTTCCGCGAGCAGCGCTTCTGGAACGACTGAGTCAGTTCACCTTCAAGAACTTGCTGAAGATCTTCTTCGGCTTCATGTCCTTGGCGATCGTCGCGGCCATCTGATGGAAGATCTTGCCGGCCTCGCTGTCGGGGGCCACGGCCGCGATCGGGCGTCCATCGTCGCCACCTTCGCGCAGTTGCGGTACGAGCGGTAGGCGACCGAGGAGCGGGACGCCGAGTTCGTCGGCGAGTTCTTTGCCGCCGCCGCGTCCGAACAACTCGTACTTCTTGCCGTCGTCACCGGTGAACCACGACATGTTCTCGATCACGCCCTTCACGGGCAGATTGACCTTCTCGGCCATGGCGGCTGACAAACGCGCAACTTTCTGTGCGGCCGGCTGCGGGGTGGTGACCACGAAGACTTCACCGCGCGGGAGGTACTGGCTGAGCGACAACGCGATGTCGCCGGTGCCGGGCGGCATGTCGATGAGCAAGAAGTCGGGCTCGTCCCAGTACACGTCGGTGAGGAACTGCTCGAGCGCCTTGTGAAGCATGGGTCCGCGCCACACGACGGCTTGGCCGTCGGGAACGAAGTAGCCGATGGAGATGCAGCGCACGCCGTACGACTCGGGTGGCAACAGCATGCGATCGATCACGACCGGATCGCGGTCGGCACCGAGCATGCGCGGAATGGAGAAGCCGTAGATGTCGGCGTCGACCACGCCCACCTTGTGTCCTTGCGCGGCCAGCGCGACGGCGAGGTTGGTGGTGACGCTCGACTTGCCCACGCCGCCCTTGCCCGACGAGATGAGGAGCGGGCGGGTTTTCGAACCGGGTTGAGCGAACGGAATGGCGCGACCTTCGGCGTGGCCGTGAGCCTGACCCTGTCCGGCCGTGGCAGCCGGGTCGCCGTGCAACTTGGTGCGCAGTTCGGCACGCTCGTCGTCGGTCATCACGGTGAAATCGAGATTCACCTTGGCGACACCCGGCAGGGGAGCAACGGCGTTGTTCACGCGATTAGAGATCTCGTTGCGCAGCGGACAGCCGGCAACGGTGAGGGCGATCAGAATGCCGATGGTGCCGTCGGGCGACACGTCGACGTCGCGCAACATGCCGATGTCGACGATCGAGCGGTGGAGTTCGGGGTCTTCGACGGGTCGCAACGCGTCGACGACCTGCTCACGAGTGACTGACATGGGTGGGGGCTCCCAGGTGGTGGTGTTGGTGCGCCGGAATTTGCACTATGCGCATAGGTAGAATACCCCCGTGTCCACCAGCACCGCTCGCCCGACCTCGGGATCGTTCACGGCCACTGTGTCGGCGATCACCAACGCGTTCGGTGACCCCACGCGGCGGGCCATCTACCTCTTCGTGCGGGGCTCCGACCACGGTGTGACCGCGGCCGAGGTGGCCACCGAGTTCGACCTGCACCCCAACGTGGCGCGCCACCACCTCGACAAGTTGGCGGCCGGCGGATACGTGGAAGTGGGCGTGCCGCGCACAGCCGGTAGCGGTGCGGGCCGTCCGTCGAAGCGCTACACCGCGTCGGCCGACGTGACCTTGGGTGATGTTCCGGTGCGTAGTGACGATCTGGTGTTGAGTCTGCTCGGCAAGACACTCGCTCTGTTGCCGCACGATCAGGCCGAGCGCATCGCCGAAGAAGTGGGCCAGGAGTACGGACGTGCGATGGCCGCCGCACTCACGGGCACCGACTTGGCTGCTGGGCAGCGCAGCTTGCGTTCGGCGATTCAGGCTGTGGCCGATGCGCTCACGGCGCACGGTTTCGCCGCGCACGCCGAGAAGCGCAACAACCAATTGCGGATCATCAATAACCACTGTCCGTTCGGTGACGTGGCGATGGAGAATCCGGTGGTGTGTGCGGTCGACCGCGGCATGGTGAAGGGGATGCTCGGCGCGCTGTACGGCGACGCCGATGTGTCGATCGACGCGTCGCTCCCGCAGGGCGATTCGTTCTGCTCGACGACCTTCTGATGAACCAGACGCGGTAGCGTCTGCGGGGTCGTAGGAGGTCATGGTGGAAGTTCGAATCGTCGTGAGCAACGTGGGTCGCGAGGTCACTCTCGACATGGCCGATGACGAACTCGAGGCCACGAAGACCAAGGTCGAGGCCGCGCTGTCCGGAGCCGTCGACGTTCTGTGGCTCTCCGACAAGAAGGGTCGCCAGGTGGGCGTGTCCTCGGCCAAGATCGCGTTCATCGAGATCGGTTCCACCGACAAGGACCGCCGTATGGGGTTCGGCTCCTGATTCTCTGACCGTCGGCCCTCCATCAGGCAGACTCGTCGTATGGCAACTCTCGCCGAGATCGTTCGGCAGCACACCGACCTCTCCAAAGAGGACGGGGCCCATCTCCAGCAATTGATCAGCGAGTGGGGAATGCTCGCCGACCTGTGCTTTGCCGACATGATTCTGTACGTCCGCGATCACGATGGTCGCTGGATCATCGGTGCGCAGGTACGACCGGCCACCGGTCAGACGATCTACCAGTCCGACCTCGTCGAAGAGGAAGCTGGCGCCGACGAATCGCTTTTGCTGTCGGCCGCTCACTCCTCGGCGTCGATGATCCAGGACGAGCTCGACATGGCGGGCATCGACGACTCGGTGCACGTGCTGGCCATTCCGGTCCGCGGCGAGAACGGGCCCATTGCGGTGCTCACGCGTGAATGGTCGTCGAAGACCAGTCGTCAACCGGGAGAACTCGAGCGCACCTATCTCTCCATCTTCCAACGCTTCGCCGAGATGATCACCGAGGGCGCTTTCCCGTTCTCGGGACGTGTGGCCGACCTGAGCGCCGCCCCGCGCGTGGGTGACGGCGCGGTGGTGCTCGACGAGAACGCCGTCGTTCGTTACGCGTCTCCCAATGCCGTGTCGGCGCTTCATCGCGTGGGCATCAGCGCCAACGCGGTGGGGCAAACCCTCAGCGAACTCGGTTTCGCCGACAGCCCCATTCGTCAGGCCTTCGAGCGTCACGAACCGATCATCGAAGAGTTCGATCAGACCGCCGACGTGACGCTGCTCGTGCGCGTCATTCCCATCCTCGCCGGCGGTGTGGTGACCGGCGCGGTGATGTTGTTGCGCGATGTGACCGAACTTCGTCGCCGCGATCGCCTCCTGCTCTCCAAGGACGCGACCATTCGCGAGATTCACCACCGCGTGAAGAACAACTTGCAGACCATTTCGTCGTTGCTCCGTCTGCAGGCGCGCCGACTCACGTCGCCGGAGGCCAAGGCCGCGGTGCAAGAGAGCGTGCGTCGTATCCGCACCATCGCACTCGTGCACGAAACGCTGTCGCGCGAGCCGGGCGAAGACGTGGCGTTCGTGGAGATCGTGCGTCCGTTGTTGCGCTTGGCCGAAGAAGGTTTGCAGTCACCCGATCGCCCGGTGCGATTCACGGTGCAGGGCGACGGCGGACGTCTGCCGGCCACCGTGGCCACTCCGTTGTCGGTGGTGCTCACCGAGCTTCTGCAGAACGCCGTCGATCACGGGTTCCCCGAGGGCAGCGACGGCGGCACCGTGGTGGTGGTTCTGGGTGGCGACGACGACGAGATGCACATCACCGTCGTGAACGACGGCATGGGCCTCGACCCGTCGTTCGATCTCGATGCCGCCACCGGTCTCGGTTTGTCGATCGTGCGTACGTTGGTGACCACCGAACTCAACGGTTCGATCTCCATGCGTCCCGCATCACATCACGACTTCATGTCGGTGGGCATCGACGGCAATCACCGCGGCACCGTGGTCGAGTTGCGACTGCCGCGCTGACGCGCGATCAGCGACGAATCAGGAAGCGGCGGCGCGGGCCGCGTTCTGCGCCTTCTTGATGGCGGCGAACTGCCGGCGAATGTCGCGACGCTCTTCTTCGGAGGTGCCGCCCCAGATGCCGGAGTCCTGGTTGGTCTCGATCGCGAAGTCGAGACACTTCACCTTCACCGGACATTCGTCGCAGACTTCTTTGGCCTTGTCGATCTGCAACAACGCTTGCCCCGTGGTCCCGACGGGAAAGAACAATTCGGGATCGGTGTCCCTGCAGTCCGCTTCGTTGCGCCAGGAGTAATCGGCAGAACCAAGGGCGAGGGATGAGGCGAGGATCGACACAGTGTGCTCCAGGCAGTAGGAGGGGTTTCGGGGCTGACGGCCGGACCGTGGTCCGGCACTCGTTCAAGAGTGGCAAAAGGGTGAGGCGGTGGCAAGAGGAACTTCGGACTTTTTTGAACCAGGACAAAGCCCTATGACCAGGAGGTTTTCCACCTGCGTCGTTCTCTTGTGAATGACACCGACGGGATTCGCCGGCCGGCCCGAGGAGCGAAAATCGCTTCGTGTTTCACCTTGTCACCAGGTGTGGGAATCTTCTTCCGTGACGTCGATCATCGCGCACCGGGGGGCGTCGAAGGTCGAGGTCGAGAACACCCTGGCGGCCTTTCGGCGCGCCGCGACGATGGGTGCTCACGCCGTCGAACTCGACGTTCGACGCACTCGCGACGGCGTGCTCGTGGTGCATCACAACCCCACGCTCGCCGACGGTCGAGTGATCGCGCAGTGCGACCATCGCGATCTTCCCGATCACGTACCCACGCTCGACGAAGCTCTCGACGCGTGCAGTCCGTTGTGGGTGAACGTCGAGATCAAGAACGATTCCTCCGAACCCGACTTCGATCCGACCGACACGATCGCCAACGAGACCATCGCGTTGCTCGCCCGTCGTATCGAAGGTGATCGTGCGTGGCTCATCTCGTCGTTCCGTCGCGAGACGATCGATCGCTGTCGCGAGTTGCGCCCGACCATTCGCACCGCGTGGCTCACGGTCACCATCGAGCCCGATGCCATCACGAGTGTGGTGAACGATCTGGCCGCGAAGGGTCACACCGCTCTGCACCCGTGGCACGGCACGTTGACGCGTGATCTCATTCAGCGTTGCCACGCCGTCGGCCTCGACGTGAACACCTGGACGTGTGACGACCCCGAACGTATGAGCGAACTCATGGTGTGGGAGATCGACGGCATCTGCACCAACCTGCCCGATGTGGGCCTCGCCCGACTCTGAACTACGCGCTGGGCGGAAACAACAGTCGAACGGCCTCGGGCACGTGGTGGAAGTTGAGCAGGTTCGTCTCACCCAAGTAGTCGCCGTCCACCTGATACGGGAACGGCGTCTCGTGCTCGACCACCAACTCGTGCACACCGTCGAACACCGACACGTTCTCGTTGGGAGTGATTCCGCCACCGCGCAGCGCACCCGTCAACGACGACAAGATCGCCACTGCCGACATCGTGCGGAACGTGACGGCCACCAGTGGCTTGTCGAGGGTGGCGTTGGGTGAGAGATCGAGCGGACGATTGCCGAGGAAAGAATACGGATTGGTGTTCATCACGATCGTGAAGTAGCCGTCGTACACGATGCGACCACTTCCCGACGGTGTGGCGTCGGTTCCGAATCCGCCGATCGAACCGTCGGCGGCCACGCGGAAGTGCGGCTGCTCGCGGTCGTAGCGCGTGAGCCAGGTGTGCACGGCGGCGTAGATGAAGAGCGGATGGCCGGCCCATCGTTTCAAGTACGCGCGCTCTTCCACCGTGCGCACGACCGCGGCGTCGTAACCCACGCCGGTGTGGAAGCAGAAGAACCGCCCGTTCGCGCGCCCGAGCCCGATGGGCCGAATCGACTGTTCGGGGTCGCGCAATCCGGCCACAAGGAGGGGAGCCGCCGCCACCGGGTCGTTGGGCAGGCCAATGGTGCGGGCGAACACGTTGGTGCTTCCCCCGGGCAGGACCCCGAGGGCGGTGTCGGTCCCGGCCACTCCGGTGGCCACCTCATTGAGAGTGCCGTCGCCGCCGAACGAGATCACGAGGTCGAGACCCCGGTGGGCGGCGTCCTGGGCGAAGCGTGTGGCGTGGCCTCGGCGGTTGGTTTCCACCACCTGGACGTCGTGGTCGCGGGACAACTCGCGGTGGACGATCACGGTGTTGCGGGCGGTCACCGACGATGCGAACGAATTGACCACCAGCAGGATCCGCATCGGCCCCGACCGTACCAGCCGCTACCAGGCCTCGGTCGTGCGTCACGCCTGCTCGCAGCGTCCCCGACCGGTTGTGTGAACGCAAGCACAAGCGAGCAGAATGCCCACATGAAAGTGATCGTCTGTGTGAAGCAGATCCCCGACCCCGCCACCCCCGGTGCGCTCGATTCGTCCTCCAACACGTTGAAGCGCGACGGCAAGCTCATCCTCGACGAGTCCGATGCTTATGGCGTTGAGATGGCTCTGCAGTTGGTCGACGCGGCGGGCGGCGGAGAAGTGAGTCTCGTGTCCATGGCACCGAACTCCGAGACCGCTGGTCTGCGTACCGCGCTCGCCATGGGTGCGGCCAAGGCCGTGCTCGTGTCCGATCCGGCGCTGCAGGGTTCCGATGCCCTCACCACCGCCAAGGTGCTCGCCGCCGCGGTGCAGCGTCTGGGTGGAGCCGATCTCGTGATCGCCGCCACCGAGTCGAGCGATGGTTACACCGGCACCGTGCCCGAGCAGATGGCCGAAGTTCTCGGTCTTCCGTCGGTCACCTTCGCCAAGAAGGTGGCGATCGATGGTGGCACGCTCAAGGCCGATCGTCAGACCGAAGCCGGTTACGACGAAGTCACGTGCTCGTTGCCTGCGCTCATCTCGGTGACCGCTGGTGTGGTCGAGCCGCGGTACCCGTCGTTCAAGGGCATCATGGCCGCCAAGTCGAAGCCGGTCGACGAAGTGAAGGCGTCCGATCTCGGTATCACTCCGGTCGGTTGGGCTGGCGCTGGCCAGACCATCAGCAACGTCGCGCAGGCCGAAGCACGCGCCGCTGGCGAGATCATCGAAGACGACGGTGAGTCGTTCGGCAAGATCGTGGCCTTCCTCGAGGGCCTCAAGGTCATCTGAGTCGCAGGAAGGGATTCGACATGGCAATCAACAACATTTGGGTCTTCGCTCAGGCTTCCAACGGCGCTCCCACCTCGGGCTCGCTCGAACTCATCACCAAGGCGCGCAGCCTCGGTGGTTCGATCAGCGTGTGGGTGGCCGGTGACGGCAACGCCATCGCGGCTGCGGTCGGTTCGTACGGCGCCACCAAGGTGTATGGCGTCGATTACGGCTCGAACCTCGCCGGTGCGGCTGTTGCGTCGGCGATGAAGGCCACCATCGACGGTGGCGACGCTCCCGATCTCGTGCTCTTCCCGCAGACCTATGAAGGCCGAGACGTGATGGCGCGTCTGTCGGTGAAGGTCGATCGCACGGTGCTCACCAACAACATCGACATCTCGGTGTCGGGCGATTCGGTGTCGGTCACGACGCCGATCTTCGGTGGCAACACACTCGTCACGTCCACGTTCACGGGCTCGGCCCCGTATCTCGCCGCGTTCCGTCCGAAGTCGTTCGCTCCCGAAACGTCGGGTGGCGGTGCCGCATCGGTCGTTGCGGTGTCGGTGCCCGATCTCGGTGCCACCGGTGGTGCGAAGGTCACCGCCACGCACGTCGAAGAGACGAGCGGACCCAAGCTCGACGAAGCCGACATCGTGGTGTCGGGTGGTCGTGGTTTGGGCGAGAGCGCGAAGTACGAGCTCATCGAGAGCCTGGCCAAGATCCTGAAGGGTGCACCGGGTGCGTCGCGCGCGATCGTCGACGCCGGCTGGGTGCCCTACTCGTATCAGGTGGGCCAGACCGGCAAGGTCGTGAAGCCGAGCGTGTACATCGCGGCCGGCATCTCGGGTGCCACGCAGCACATGGTGGGCATGAAGGGTTCCAAGAACATCATCGCCATCAACAAGGACAAGGAAGCCCCGATCTTCGGCATTGCCGATCTCGGCATCGTGGGTGACGTGCACAAGGTTCTGCCCAAGCTCATCGAGGCTTTGCAGGGCCGCTGATCAATCGACGGCTCGTCACCGAGCCATCACATCGGTTCGATCACCCCGGGTGATCGCGAGCGAGGAGCGCAACGCTGAGAGGCGTTGCGCTCTCGTCGTTTTCGAGCACTTCCACCACGATGCTCATCTCGTAGGCGTGCGGGCGCGCTCCGTCGTGGAATCGCCACCAGGTGGCGCCGTGCAGTAATTCTCCGAGCAGTGTGCTCAGTTCGCCGGTGTCGCGCAGTTCGTCCCAGTCGTCCACCAAGCCACCGAGAGCGGCCAGCATCCACCAGGCCGAGAACCGACCCGAGGCCGTACCGCGACGGCGACCGTGTGCCCCGCCCGACGATCCGCACCACACGAGCCAGTCGAGTGCTTCCACCGGAGTGAGAGGAGCCAACTGCGCGGTGGAGAGTCCGAGGGCACCGAGGGCGGCTCCGGGTCCGCCGTCGACCACGATCGATTCGGCTCGACCATTGGAGGACGACGTCCAGGGCTCGACGAGCGATCGGAACGCATCGGACACCCACGAGTCGTCGACGATTTCGGCACTGGCGATGGTCGACACGGTCGACCATTCGTGGGTCCAGGTGTCGGCCGGTGAGGGTGCTTCCACTCCGACGTCGTGATACGTGGGCAGCGAGTACTCGGTCTCCCAATCGCACAACGCGATCGGAATGTCGAGGGCCGCGAACACGTCGTCGGTGATCGAGTCACCGCGCAGTGCACGCTCGTACGCCACGAACGATCGACGTGGACCGACCGGAAGATGCGGTGCCAGTTGCGACCACGTGTGGTTCTGTGCCACCACTTCGGTGAGCGGGCCGATGGCGAAACGGCCGCTGTCTTCGTCGAGAACGAGAGCGGCGTGTTCGGGGTCGGCCAACAAGGCGAGTCGGTGTTCGGCAAGGGTGGCCGCTGGCCAGATCTGACGACCTGATTCGAGTGCCGCGCGCGATCGATTGCGAACGCGCACGAGACTGTCCCAGTCACGCGTGGTGCAACGAGCGTCGATCAAGCGCACCAGGCCGTCGAGGTCGGCCCGTGCGATGAGCCCATCGAGTTCGTCGTCGACGATCACGACGACTTCTCTACACCATCGGCCAGGGGTAGCGGTGTCCGCTGGCGTCGATGGGGAAGGCGCCACCCTGCGCGAGCAGGGACGCTCGCTCGACGAGCGCGTCGGCTTCGTCGTTGAAGAGGAGAGTTGTCACGTCGAGGGGTGGGCTGTCGGCCACTCGTTGTACGCGGGCCCGTAGGTCGTCGCTCATCATCTCGCCGCCGAATTCCCAGATGACCGTGCGCAGTTTGAAGTCGGCCGCGAAGCAGAGTCCATTGTCGATGCCCCACACATGACTATCGGCGTCGATGAGGCAGTGTCCGCTCTTGCGGTCGGTGTTGTTGGCGATCACGTCGAACGCCGCCATGGCGCGGAATTGATCGTGCAAATCGGGCCGCGTCTCGAAGAGGGTGAAGTAGTGCTCGGCGAAGTCGGCGTCGACGAACAGCTGCAACGAACCCACACCGTACGGACCCTCGCGCTCGATGGTGGGCGGCACGTTGTCGAGACCCATGGCCAACGACAATCGGTAAGCCGCCACCTCGCGTTTGTAGAGGCCAGGCGGAAAGTCCCAGAGCGGCCGTTCGCCGCGCAACGGCTTGTAGATGGCGCGAATGTGCGCATCTCCCTGACGCACGTGAACGAGGAAGGTGGCGTTGCTCGAGTAGGGCATGCGGCCCTCGACCTCGATGTCTCCCTCGGTCAGTACGTGGATGGGGTCCATCAGTTCATGCGCGGGCAGAAGTGCCCGTCGGGGTCGACCGGCCGCTTGCAGTACTCGCAGTCGGGTCGGCCGGCGGCCACGATCTTGTCGGTGTGATCGCAGAACGCCAGGGCCTGATTGCGCGTGATCGACACGCGCACGGTGCGTCCTTCATCCACCTCGTCGTCATCACCGAACAAGTCGTCACTGTCGTCGTCACCGTCTTCGTCTTCGTCGGTCACGTCGTCGGTGTCGAACTCGCGCAACACGAGTGTGAACAGATCGGACTCCTTACGGAACTCGAGGCCCACCGATCCGAGCACGAACGGTTCGTCGTCCGGCGGAGTGAGGGCCATCGACTCGGGGAACCGGCCCCCTTCGATGATGGGAAGGTGAGCCAGGGCGCGGCGCAAGTACTGCGCGATGGCGGCGGCCTGTTGTTTCTCGCAGCGCACGCTGGCGACGCGGTTGCCCGCGCGAGCCTGCAGGTAGAAGACGCGACGACCCGGGGCACCCAGTGCTCCGGTGGTGAACACGTCGACGTGTTCGAATTCGACCGAGTCGCTCATGTCAACTCGGGCGAAGTTCGGCGAGTGACCCGCCGGTGGAGTTGACGGTGAGCACGATGGGTCCGGCGCCGGTGTAGGCCACCGCCGACACCGAACAGGTGCTGATGACGATGCGCTGGAACAAGTCGAGGTGCGTCCCCATGGCGTGGGCCACCGCAGCCTTGATGGGGTCGGCGTGCGACACGCACACGATGGTTCCGCCTGGGTGCTTGGCACACAGTGCGTGGACCGCCGACACCATGCGTGTTTGCATCTCGGTGAAACTCTCACCGTTGGGGAAGCGGAACGACGACGGCGACTTCTGCACCGTGCCCCACTCGGGTAACTTCATGAGTTTTTTGAGTTCGGCGCCGGTCCAGTCGCCGAAGTCGCATTCGAGAAGTCCGCGATCGACCGATGTGCGCAGACCAAGCGCCTTGGAGATGGGTGCCGCGGTTTCCTTGGCGCGCTCGAGCGGTGACGCGTACACCGCATCCACTTTCTTGATGGCGGCGATGCGCTCGGCGGCGGTTCGCGCTTGTTCGACACCGACCTCGGCCAGGTGAAGTCCGGCGGCGCGGCCGGGAAGCAACTTGCCGGTGGTGGGGGTTTGTCCGTGGCGGACGAACAGAACGAGCGTGGACGCCGGGGGAGCAGTGCGTGCGGACTTCCGGCTGGCCATGGCGGGTGCCAACCTAGTGGTGGCATGCCCGCATCGTCTCGTCCGTCTCAGGTTCTGGCCGCACTTCACGATGACGTGTGTTCGTGTCGACGTTGCCCGCGCTTGGTCGAGTGGCGTGAGCAGGCGGCCAGCGAGAAACGAGCCTCGTATCGCGACGAGGACTACTGGGGTCGCGGTGTCCCGGGCTTCGGCGATCCGTCAGCGCGCATTCTGGTTCTCGGCCTCGCGCCAGCGGCCCACGGTGCTAACCGCACCGGTCGCATCTTCACCGGCGATCGCAGCGGCGACTGGCTGTATCGCGCGATGCATCGCGTCGGCCTGGCCAACCAGCCCACCTCCACACATCGCGGCGACGGCTTGAAGTTGAGAGGTGCGTGGGTCACCTCGGCGGTGAAGTGTGCGCCACCCGACAACAAACCCGAGCCATCCGAGCGTGATGTCTGTCGAACGTTTCTGCGTCGCGAGATCGATGCCTTGTCGAAACTGCGCGTGGTGGTGTGTCTCGGAAACTTCGCGTACGAAGCGGCTTGCGCCGAGTTCGGCGTGCGCCCGCGTCCGAAGTTCGGGCACGGTGCCGAGGTTCGGTCACCGTCGGGCCGGTGGCTCGTGTGCTCGTTCCATCCGAGCCAGCAGAACACGTTCACGGGTCGGCTCACCGAGCCGATGTTCGATGCGGTGTTCGATCGCGCCGTCGAACTCGCTGGTCTTTAACGTTCGAGTGCTTGCTTGACCGCGAAAGCGGCGTGGGCGATCGCATGGCCGCCATCGTCGACGAACGAGCTCATCGAGAAGAAACCGTGGATCTGGCCGTAGTAGCGGGTGAGCGAGCAGTGCACGCCGTTGTCGACGAGTCGCAACGCGTACTCCTCGCCTTCGTCGCGCAGCGGGTCGTACTCGGCGGTGATCACGATGGCCGGCGGCGAGGCAGCGAGGGCCGAGTCGGCGGCGCACAACGGTGACACGCGCGGATCGTCGGGTGCGCCCTGGCCGCCGCTGAGGTAGTGATCGCAGAACCACTTCATGCCGGCCGCAGTGAGTCGGTAGCCATTGGCGTTGTCGATGTAGCTCTGCGAGCCGCGACGCGCGTCGGTGACCGGATAGATGAGCATCTGGAACTTGAGGGGCACTGGCTGCAGTTGCGCGACCACCGCGGCCAAGTTGCCACCAGCCGAATCGCCGCCCACGGCGAGACGCGACGCGTCGACACCGAGTGACGCGGCATTGGTGTGCGCCCACCGCAACGCGTTGACGCAGTCCATGAGCGGAGCCGGGAACGGATGCTCGGGTGCGAGTCGGTAGTCGACGCTCAGCACCGCGTGGCCCATGTGATTGGCCAACTTTCGACAGACGTCGTCGTGACTATCGATGTTGCCGAACACCCATCCACCACCGTGGTAGTAGACGAGCAGACCGAGATCGGTGCGATCGTTCGGGCGATACAGCCGAACCGCAACGCCGTCGGCGTCGAGATCGCGCATCTCGTGAATCGCCTCGTTCGACGGGATGGTCATGGCGTTGAAGCCCGCGCGTGCTTTGGCGGCTTCTTGCGTTTCGAGCGGAGGTGCGCCCAACGCCTCCATGGCGGCGAGCAACGACGCGGACTGCGGATGCAGCGGCATGATCAGTGCGCGGCCGGAGCCGAACCGTCCGCCTTCTTCTTGGGCGGCGGAACACCGACCGACGGATCCTTGTCGGCCCACTCGGGCCAGCGGCGACGGCTCACGATGCTGAGCGTGCGGAGCAGCTTCATGGCTACTTCGTCTTCCTGGGCCGGACGCGCTTCGATCACGCCGTCCTTGATCATGCGGTTGATCACTTCTTCACCGAGTTCGGTGCGCACGATCGTGAGCGTCCAGTCGTTGTCCTTGCCGATGCCGCCGGTGGCGATGTCGGAGTGTTCGGCCGCGAAGTCGGGGCAGCTCTTGCAGCCCTCGCGAGTCCACTGGTGGCATTCCTTCAAGTCGATCTCGTGGTACGAGCCGTCCTTCATCCAGATCTGGAACACGCCCTTGATATTCATCTTGACCATGTCCTGCTTCTTCAAGCCGTACTTGGCCTCGAACAACTCGGGGAAGATCGCGTCATCGAAGGTCTTCGAGCAGAGGAGTCCGATGTTGAACAAGAACGGCTTGCTCACCTTGCCGGCCTTGCGATCCCACATGACCGGGGGCGACGAGGTCTGGCAGCCCATACCCACCAGTGCGAGTTTGCTCAGACCCTGCTCCTTCGCGTCGCGCAACGCGAGCGGATTGGCACAATAGGTGTAGCGCGAGCCAGCGGTGGCCAACACGTCTTCTTTGGTGCGTGCGAGAACCGGCTTGGCCTTCCACGCATCGAACGGTTCGACACCGCTCACGAGCGCGGCCTCGATGTAGTTGTTCTCGATCAACCAGATGAGCATCGCCGAGACGAAGCCGCCGTCCTGGCCCTTCTCGTGGGCGGTCTTGTCGGAGGCGCGGGTGAGAAGAAGTTGACGCCAGATGCCGGCCATCTCATCGGGTTGACGGATGCGTCCGAATAGATGCATGTCGGCGGCCGACTCCCACGAACGGAAGCGTGGGCAGGCGCGGGTGCAGGTGGTGCAGCCCTTCTCGCCGTGCAGACAGTTCGATTCGCCGAGCTCTTCTTCGAGATGGAACGGCTTGTACTTGCCCTCTTCGTGTTCGTAACCGATCACGTCGTGCGGACACGTGACCACGCAACCCGCGCAACCGGTGCACAAACCCGTGGTGATGACCTCTTCGTAGAGCTCTTTCCACTGAGCGGTCCAGCGTTCGGCCTTGGGAGAAGACTCGGTCATCGTCATGAGGATCAATCTACGCTTGGGTTCGGCTCACCGGCCCAGCCGGGGCCGGGGCCGGGGAAGGGATCAGTCGTGGGGATCATCGGCGAACGAGTGCTGCGAACCGAGGACCCCGACCTGTTGACGGGCAAGGGCACCTACATCGACAACCTCGTTCTGCCCGGGGCGGCCCATGTGGTGTACGTGAGGTCCACGGTGGCCCACGCCCGCATCGTGTCGGTCGATATCGACGACGCGCGAGCCATGCCCGGTGTTCTCGGTGTGCACACGTTCGCCGACGTGGACGCCGATGGCTACGGCCTGGTCCCCAACGATCATCCGATGTTGCCCGCGCAGATTCGTCGCCCCGTGTTGGCATCCGATGTCGTGCGTTACGTGGGTGAACCCATCGTGGCCGTGGTGGCCGAGACGCGCGCGCAGGCGGTCGACGCGGTCGAGCAAGTGATCGTCGACTACGACCCGTTGCCGGTGGTGGTCGATATGGAAGAGGCCAAGTCGGACCAGGTGGTGTTGTTCCCCGACTTCGGCACCAACACGGTGGTGAAGATCCCGAATGGTCGCGACGCCGACTTCTCGGCCTGCGAGGTGGTGATCGAAGCGCGCGTCGTCAACCAACGTCTCGCGCCAAGCCCGCTCGAACCGCGGGTGGCCGCCAGTCGCTGGGAAGCATCCGACGCGAACGGCGTGCGCCGTCTCACGCATTGGCAGGCGTGTCAGGGTGCGCACTCGGTTCGCGCTCCCATCTGCGAGATGTACGGACTGCCAACCGAACAAGTGCGCGTGATCGTTCCGGACGTGGGCGGCGGTTTCGGCGCCAAGGCGTTCAACTACCCCGAAGACATCTTGTTGCCGTGGTTGGCCAAGAAGCACGACCGACCCGTGCGTTACACCGAGACGCGTACCGAGAGCATGAACGGTCTCGGTCACGGACGCGCGCAGGTTCAGTACGTGAAGCTGGGTGGTACACGCGATGGCCGTCTGCTCGCGTATTCGCTCGACGTCGTGCAGGACTCGGGGGCGTGGCCGCGCTTCGGCGCGTTTTTGCCCGTGCTCACACGGCGTATGGCCACGGGAACGTACGACATTCCGAGCGTGGCGTTTACGGCGTCGTCGGTGCTCACCAACACCGTGCCCACCATCGCGTACCGCGGAGCCGGTCGGCCCGAAGCGGCCGCCGCCATCGAGCGCGTCGTCGATCTCTTCGCGGCCGAGATCGGCATGGACGCCGCCGAAGTTCGTCGACGCAACGTGATCGCGCCCGATCGATTTCCCTTCAAGAACGCGGTGGGCACTACCTACGACAGTGGTCAGTACGCGAAGGCGCTCGACCTCGTGCTCGACGCGGCCGACTACACCGCGTTGCGAGCCGAGCAAGCCCGCCGTCGCGCCGCTGGCGACACAGTCGTGCTTGGTATCGGTGTGTGTTCGTACGTGGAGATCACAGCGGCGTCGGCTGGTGGCGAATATGGATCGGTCACGGTGCACGAAGGTGACAATGGTGCGGTGCGCGCCACTGTGGTCACGGGAACCACGCCGTACGGACAGGGCCACCGCACCGCCTGGGCCATGCTCGCCGCCGATCGACTCGGACTTCGGCTCGACGACATCACCGTGTTGCACGGTGACACCGACATCGTCCCGCACAGTGAAGTGTCGGGTGCGTCGCGGTCCTTGCAGTTGGGTGGGACCAACGTGTGGCGGGCCGCTGGCACCGTGGTCGATCGTGCTCGCGACATCGCCGCACGCTTGCTCGAGGCCGACGTGGCCGATGTGGTGGTGTCCGATGGCGTGTTCCACGTCGCGGGCACGCCCGCGGTGTCGGTCACGTGGTCGCAGGTCGTCGACAACGCCGAGCCCGAGCAGTTGAGCGCCATCGGCGACTTCGCTCAAGCCGACGGCACGTTCCCGAGTGGTGCGCACGTCGCGGTGGTGGAGGTCGACACCGAGACCGGCAAGGTGGTGCTGCGTTCTCTCGTGGCCGTCGACGACGCTGGCCGCATCCTCAATCCGCTGCTCGCCGAGGGTCAGGTGCACGGCGGCTTGGTGCAAGGTGCCGCCCAGGCGTTGTTCG
Source organism: Actinomycetota bacterium (assembly GCA_016871355.1). Lineage (GTDB taxonomy): Bacteria > Actinomycetota > Acidimicrobiia > Acidimicrobiales > Ilumatobacteraceae > Casp-actino8. The sequence continues at coordinate 13,709 of VFZC01000001.1, read as the reverse complement.
AAGAAGTGGTGTACGACGACGACGGCAATCCGCTCACGGGTAACTTCGCCGACTACGGCTTTCCGTCGGCGGCCGAGTTCCCGTCGTTCGTGACGGTGCACCTCGAGTCGCCCACGCCGCTCAACGATCTCGGGGCCAAGGGAATCGGCGAGAGCGGCACCATCGGTGCCACACCTGCCGTCCAGAACGCCGTGGTGGACGCGTTGTCGCACCTCGGCGTGCGTCACGTCGACCTTCCGTGCACACCTCAGCGCGTGTGGTCGGCGATTCGCGCCGCTCGCTGAGCTCCCCGAAGTACCGACTTCCCGTAACGCAGAACGTCCCCGGACCGCCGACTCAGCGTGTGCCGCCTTCGTCGTCGATCCGGGGACTGCCCCTACCGGAGAGGAGAACCCTCCGCGCTGTCGGCGGCGATGCCGATCAGCTCATGACCCGCACGGTCAGATGGCGCTCGAGCCCTCTTCTCCCGTGCGGATGCGAACCAGGCGATCCACGGAGGTCACCCAGATCTTTCCGTCGCCGATCTTGCCGGTGGACGCCGCGGCCTTGATGGACGCGATCACCGATTCGACCACGTTGTCATCGACCACGATTTCGAAACGAACCTTCGGAACGAAGTCGATCTTGTACTCCGCACCGCGATACGTCTCGCTGTGTCCGCCCTGACGGCCGAACCCGCGCACCTCGCTGACGGTCATGCCGGTGACCCCGGCCGCCTTCAGCGCTTCCTTCACCTCGTCGAGTTTGAAGGGCTTGATGATGGCTGTGATGAGTTTCATCGTTGGTTCTCCCGATCAGTGGTACGCCGACTCGGCGTGCTGGCTGTAGTCGAGTCCGTCGGCCTCGTCTTGCGGGCTGACGCGGACTCCTATGGTCTTCTTCAGCACCAACATGATGCCAAAGGTGATGATGAACGACCACACCATGGCGGCCAGGTTGGCGAGAGCCTGCTCTCCGAGGAGACCAGCACCACCGCCGTAGAAGAGTCCTTCCCCGAACGAACCATCGAAGAACTCGGGGTTGGCGAAGAAGCCGATGAGCAGTGATCCGACGAGACCACCCACGAGGTGGACACCCACCACGTCGAGTGCGTCGTCGTAACCGGCCTTGCTCTTCAACTTCACCGCGTAGCAGCACACGAGTCCGGCGATTCCGCCAATGGCGAGCGGTGCTCCACCCGACACGTATCCAGCGGCCGGGGTGATGGCCACCAGACCGGACACGATGCCCGACGCTGCGCCGAGGTTGGTGGGCTTGCCGTCACGGAGCCATTCGGTGATGACCCACACGAGACCAGCAGCGGCCGCGGCGAGGAAGGTGTTCATGAACGCCTGCGCGGCCTGACCGCTCGCGGCGAGAGATGAGCCGGCGTTGAAGCCGAACCAACCGAACCACAGGATGCCGGTACCGATCATGACGAGCGGCATCGAGTGCGGCGGATGACCTTCCTGCGGCCAACCCTTGCGCTTGCCGAGCACGAGCACGGCGGCGAGTGCAGCGATACCTGCGTTCACGTGGATGGCGGTACCACCGGCGAAGTCGAGCGAACCGCGATCACCGAGCCAGCCCCCGTACACCCACTTGAACACGGGTACGTAGACCAGGAGCGACCACACCGGTACGAAGATCGCCCAGGCGGAGAACTTCATGCGGTCGGCCACGGCGCCGGAGATGAGAGCGGGTGTGATGGCGGCGAACATGCCAAGGAAGGCGATGGTGGCCAACTGTCCACCGTTGTCCTCGAGCACTCCGATGTCCTTCAAGAAGAACCAGTCGAAGTTGCCGATCCAGTTACCGCTACCGCCTTGCGACAGCGAGTAACCGAGGACCATCCAGACGACCGGGATGATCAACACGCAGTAGAGGTTCATCATCAGCATGTTGAGAACGTTCCGGCCGCGGTCCATACCGCCGTAGAAGAACGCGAGACCCGGTGTCATGAACAGCACGAGGGCTGCTGAGACCAGGACCCACGTGAGGGATGCAGGTTCCATGGAGGATTCCTTTCGTGTAGGGACGAAAGAACGTTCCTGGATCAATGTTTCGTGATTGTTTCGTGCGTGTGCCGAGACGCGAAAAGTACCGCCCGAAGGCGGTCCCTTCCGCGGAGACCGCCCGAAAGCGGTCCTTTCCGTTTTGACCGCCCACGGACGGTCGCTTGCCTCTCCCCCCGGAGATGGGGTCCGGCGGTGAGCCGGGACTAGATGGCGTCGGCGCCTTCTTCACCGGTTCGGATGCGCACGATGCGGTCGACGCTGGTGATCCAGATCTTCCCGTCGCCGATCTTGCCGGTGGACGCTGCGGCCTTGATGGCGTCCACCGCGGTTCTGACCGCTTCGTCGTCCACCACGAGTTCGAGCTGCACCTTGGGTACGAAGTCGATCTTGTACTCCGCGCCGCGATACGTCTCGCTGTGTCCGCCTTGGCGACCGAAGCCACGCACTTCACTGACGGTGATGCCTTGAACACCGATGGCCTTGAGCGCGTCCTTCACGTCGTCCAACTTGAACGGTTTGATGATTGCTGTGATGAGTTTCATGGTGTCTCCATAGATAGTTCGGTGATGCTCAGCGAAGCACCATGTCGTCGTTCACATACCCGGGAACGCCGTGCTCGTGCACGTCGAGACCCTCGATTTCTTCTTGCTCGCTGACACGAAGGCCGACGGTCTTCTTCATCGCGAAGAACAGAATCGCGGTGGTGATTGCGACGAAGGCCGCAATCGAGACGACACCGATCAACTGGCTGACCAACTGATCGGCGCCTCCTCCATAGAAGAGACCCTTTGCGACGACTCCGTCGGCCTCTGTTGCCGAGAACAATCCCACGGCGATTGTTCCGAATGCACCACAGACGCCGTGAACACTGACTGCGCCTACCGGGTCGTCGATCTTGACGCGATCCCAGAAGAGAACTGAGTAGACCACGAGAATTCCGGCAACGGCTCCGATGATCACGGCGCCAAGCCCGTTGACAACCCAACATCCCGCAGTCACGCCGACCAGGCCGGCGAGTAGCCCATTGCCAGTCATGGCAACATCCGGCTTTCCATCTTTCAACCACGTGACGAGCATGGCGACGACCGCGCCGGCAGCTGCTGCGAGTGTGGTGTTGAGTGCGATCTTGCCGATGACCGGGTCGGCCCCGAGCCACGAACCGGGATTGAAGCCGTACCAGCCGACGAGAAGAATGAAGCAGCCGAGGATGGCGAACGGAATGCTGTGCCCTGGAATCGCACGGGGCTTACCGTCAGGTCCGTACTTCCCCTTGCGCGGTCCGAGGAAGTAGGCGCCCATGGCGGCCGCGACGCCTCCGGTCATGTGGACAATGGCGCTTCCAGCGAAATCGTGGAAGGGCGTGTCGAGCTGGAAGAGCCAGCCCCCACCCCATTGCCAGCGCACGACAACCGGATAGATCACCGCGGAAATCAAGGCGCTGTAGATCACGTACGACTTGAACTTCGTGCGCTCAGCCATTGCCCCAGACACGATCGTGGCCGCGGTGGCTGCGAATGCGACCTGGAAGGTGAAAAACACGAACTTGTCGAGGGTGCCGTACGAGAAAATGCCGTCACCCGCGAGAAACCAGCCGTCACCGCCGATGTATTTCCCGGCACCAGTGAACTTTCCACCGAAAGCGATTGCGTAGCCAACTGCGAAAAAGAGCAGCGCACCAACACAGAAGTCCATGAGGTTCTTCATGAAGATGTTCGCCACGTTCTTGCCCCGGGTGAGACCCGCTTCGACGAGCGCGAATCCGGCCTGCATGAAGATCACCAGCACCGCAGCGATCAAGATCCATACGTTGTCGAGCGTGGCCTTGACCGAGTCGATGGCGGCGATGGGGTCGACGTCTTCGGCCAATGCAGCAGTCGGAGCGGCGATGGCAACAGCCGACGCTCCCGCGATGCTCAAGCCGAGACGTAATGCTTTCTTTCGCATTGACTTCTCCTTGGTAGGGGTGAATGAGGTCGCTGACTTCTATTCAGCGGGAGTGCGGCAGCGCTGGCGCCATCCACCTCCGAAAATAGGGATCCTTTGTTAACCAGGAGTCCTCGAATTGTTTCGGCTCGATGACCATGTTGTTCGGCGCTGACCGCCAGACGGAAGTCAGCTGTCGATCAGCCGTCGGGCCGAGTCGCGGAACCCGAGTTCCAACATCCAGCCGCGGCCTCGCACCGTCCGAATCGCCTCGGCGCCGAGGGCCCGTCGGACAGCAACGATCAGCGAGTCGGTGCGTCGATCGCCCAAGTCACGGAGGTTGGCCCGGCGAGCGATTTCCTGGCGGCTGATCACTTTGCCGTTCGCATCGAGGAGGACACGGAGAACCGACACCTCGTTCGGCCCGAGGTTCGGCCTCGATTGAGCGGTCGGATCGGTCATCGCTGGAATGGTACGAAGCCCCGGTCACGGGCCTGTTCAGGGCGTGTGAATGGTCTGTGAACGGAAACCACCGAGCGAGTTCGAAACGCCGGGTGTCGAGCGGTGAGAATGACGCTCATGGACATGAACTATTCGCCCGAAGCCGAAGCGTTCCGCGCCGAGATCCGCGAGTGGCTGGTTGCCAACTTGCCCAAGGGCTGGGGTGAACCCGGTTTCGACCTGAGCCCGGAAGCGCGCAAGGACTTCAACGAGAACTGGCCGCGCAAGCTGTACGAGGGCGGCTGGATCTGCGCGACGTGGCCCAAGGAGTACGGCGGCAAGGGCCTCAGCACGATGCATGGTGTGGTGCTGTCGGAAGAGTTCGCTCGTGTGAAGGCTCCGCTGCGCGCCGACTTCTTCGGCGACACACTCGTGGGCCCCACACTTCTGCAGTGGGGAACCGAAGAGCAGAAGAAGGAGTTCCTTCCCAACATCCTCTTGGGCAAGACCCGTTGGTGCCAGGGCTTCTCCGAGCCCAACTCGGGTTCCGACCTCGCGTCGCTGAAGACGTCGGCCATCCTCGACGGCGACGAGTGGATCATCAACGGCCAGAAGGTATGGACCACCGGTGGCCATCACGCCGACTACTGCTTCTTGCTCACGCGCACCGACGCCGAAGCCCCCAAGCACAAGGGCATCTCGTATCTCCTCGTGCCGATGCGTCAGGAAGGCGTCGAAGTTCGCGGCATCACGCAGCCCGACGGCACCGCCGAGTTCTGCGAGGTGTTCTTCACCAACGCTCGTTGCCCCAAGGATAACGTGGTGGGTGGCGTCAACAACGGTTGGAAGGTTGCCAACTCTACCCTCGCGTTCGAGCGTGGCATGAGCGCCACCACGGGCTACCGCCGTTTCGAAGAGGAGTACAAGATGATGGTGCGCGCCGCCACCGACAACGGTGCGATCAAGCGTGACGACATTCGTCAGCGTCTCATGCAGTACTACACCAAGATCCAGATCCTTCGGATCAACGGTTTGCGTTCGCTCACGGCGACTCTCAACAACACGAAGGATCTCGGCGTAGCCGCCCTCGGTGCCTCCAACAAGATGTACTGGTCGGAGATGCACAAGGCGGCCATGGAACTCGCCCTCGACATCTTCGGGGCAGCGTCGATGCTCGTCGACGCTGGTCCGACCGGCGCATCGTGGCCCGGCGTGGCGCGCGAGCGTCGTCGTGCTGGCTATCCGGTGAGCCCGATGATGTCGTCGTTCTTCTTCAGTCGCTCCGAAACCATCTGGGGCGGCACGAGCCAGATTCAGCGCAACATCGTGGGTGAGCGCGTGCTCGGTCTTCCGAAGGAGCCGTCAGTAGGTTGACCAACCGCATGGTGACGCCCCGATTCCTCTTGGTGATGGGGGCGACACTGGCGTACTACGTGTGCGTCGGCGTACTCATTCCGGTGTTGCCGGTGTTCGTCGAGAACGGCATGGGCTCGGGCGAGGCCATGGTCGGTGCCACCGCGGTCGCGTTCAGTGTCGCCGCTGTTGCCGCGCGCCCGGGCATCACCTGGATCGGCAACCGTTTCGGTCGTCGGTCGATGATGGTGTGGGGTTCGACCCTGAGCGTGGTGGCCGGACTCGGCCACTTGTTCGTGAACGAAGCTTGGCAGTTACTTCCGTTGCGCGCGCTGATGGGAATCGGCGAGGCCGGTCTGTTCGTCGGCGCGTCGACTGTGGTGGTGGAGTTGAGCCCCGACTCTCGCCGTGCCGAAGCCGCGAGTTATCTCTCGCTGTCGGTGTTCGGTGGTTTGGCGGTCGGCCCGATCATCGGTGAATTGGTGATGGGCGAAGTGGCGAGCACGGCGCGCGGTCTCGACGCCGGACGCTTCGACGCGGTGTTCTGGTTGATGACGATCTTCGCCGCCGTGGCGGCCGTGGTGTCGTTGTCGGCGCCGCGTTGGGTGGGAGAACGCCCGAACATCGAGAAGCACAAAGTATCGTGGATGCAGCGTGAAGCGGTGATCCCCGGGATGATCCTCGCCGGCGGCATCGTGTCGTGGACGGCGTTCAGTTCGTTCGTTCCGGGCTTCGCCAAACAACTCGGCCTGGGTGGTTCGGCCGCGTTCTTCACGCTCTACAGCATCTTGTGTCTGGTGATCCGTTTGGTGGGCGCGCGCTGGCCCGAACGACTCGGCCTCAAACGCACGGTGATGTTCGCGTTGGTGTGTCTCACGTTCGGCACCGGCACGGTGGCGATCATGGCGAACGAAGCCGGCATCTGGGTCGGAACCGTGCTCATGGGCTTCGGCATGTCGTTCTTGTATCCGTCGCTGTTGGCGATGAGCGTTCAGCGGGTGGACGACACTCGTCGTGTGGCCGTGGTGGCCAGTTTCACCGCGTTCTTCGAAATCGGTTCGGCCGTGGGTGGATTGTCGCTGGGCGTGCTCGGCGAAGCATTCGGTAAACGTTCGACCTTCGTGGGCGGTGCCGCGTTCGCGGCTGCTGGCTTCCTGATCTTGGTCTGGTACCGAAACCAGTCAGTGGGCCGCGCTGCTGTCGCTGCGTGATTGCTCGGCACCACGTAGCGGCTTGGCCGGAAGCAGCCAACCGGTGATCACGACGAGAGCCGCCACCGGAATCGCCGCTTTGAACACCGTCGTGATGGCCGTCGACATCACGTCGAGCGCCTGCAATTTCTGTTCGGTGGGCAGGTCGGAAATCGCGCGAGGACGTTGAACGAGACTCGGATCGATCTTGTCGTTGATCTGCGAACTGAACACCGCGCCGTACGCCCCGAGACCAACGACTCCACCGAGTGAACGCATGAAGAGCACAGTGGATGACGCGGTCCCGATCTCGCTCTGGGGAACTGCGTTCTGGGCAGCCAGCGATCCGGTGGGCATTACGCCACCCACACCGAATCCCATGAGTGCTGACCCGATGAGCGCAACGTAGAGGTAGCCGTCCTCTTTGCCAAGGGTGCTGAGCACGATCATCGCGGCGAGCATGATGAATCCACCAACGAACGGCCACGGCTTGTACGAGCCGGTCTTCGCCGTGCGGCGACCAACCCACGTGGCCGAGATGGCGACGGCCACGGCCAGCGGAGTGAGAAGGAGACCCGAGTTGGTGGCCGACACACCGGTCACGGCTTGGAGGTACAACGGCACGAACGCGTTGGCGCCGTACATGATTGCGCCCGCACAGATCATCATCGGGATCACGGCCCGGATCACGTCGTTGTTCATGAGCGACATGGGAATGATGGGTTCGGGTGCGCGGATTTCCCACCACACGAAAGCGAACCCGAGGACGACCGCTGTGGTGAGTAACGCGAGGGTGGCCACGCTGAACCAGCCGAACTCTTCGCCCGACCAACTGACTCCGAGGATGAGAGCGCTGACCGAGGTGGTGAGGAGGAAGGCCCCGCGCAGGTCGACCTGACTCGGACGTCTGGTGAACGGCAACTTGAGGCTGTAGTTGACGACCAACAGCGCTGCGGTGCCGATGGGGAGATTGATGAAGAAGATCCAACGCCAGGAGGTGTTGTCGACGATGAAGCCGCCGATGAGCGGACCGACCACACTCGCCATCGTGAACACGCTCGTGATCACGCCGACATAACGACCGCGTTCGCGCGGCGGCACGATGTCACCCACGATGGTGAACGCCATGGCGAACAATCCGCCACCACCAATGCCTTGCAGGCCGCGGGCGAGCACCAACTGCCACATGTTTTGGGCGATACCGCACAGCAACGACGCGGCGACGAACGAGATGATGGCGATTTGGAACAGCAGTCGCCGTCCGTAGAGGTCGGACAACTTGCCGAAGAGCGGCGTGGCGATGGTGGAGGTGAGGAGGTAAGCCGTGCCCACCCAGGCGTAGGCCGTGACTCCACCCAGGTCGCCGACGATCGTGGCCAGGGCGGTGTTGATGATGGTGCCGTCGAGAGCCGACAGCGAGAGGCCCGACATGATGCCGGCGAACATGATCGTGATCTGGCGCTTGGTGTAGGTGCCGGGGCCGGATGCGGGTGCGGTGTCGGTCGTCATGAGTCCCTTTGGTTATTTGTAACTTACAACCAAACCCGTGCCAAGTCGCGTGTTGGGAACGGCGAAGATGGGCCATGGCCCTGATCACACGCACGATTCCGAGCCCGCTCGGGCCCCTCACACTGGTGGCCTCATCCACCGGGCTTCGCGAAATCCGGTTCGCGGGTGAGGCCGTGGACGCACCCGAAGCCGAAGAAGGCGACTCACCGATCCTGGCGCGGGCCGTCGCCCAGTTGGCCGAATACTTCGCGGGCACGCGTCGCGAGTTCGACATTCCACTCGAACCGCAGGGCACACCGTTCCAGTTGTCGGTGTGGAAGGTCATCGAAGGAATCGGATACGGCGAGACCATTTCGTACGGCGAAGAAGCGCGCCGTCTCGGTGACGCGAAGAAGTCGCGTGCGGTCGGTTCGGCCAATGGTCGTAACCCGTTGCCGATCATCGTGCCGTGCCATCGGATCATCGGTTCGGATGGTTCGCTCACCGGCTACAGCGGCGGCATGGAGAAGAAGGTGTGGTTGCTCGATCACGAGCGCGACGTGACGGCGGCGCGGCTCCCCGTGCGCAAAGCCGCTGACGACCCACGTCTCGGTGAGTTGTTCGCCAAAGGTCTCAATGGTCCGAGTGGTGATCCGCTGAACATCTTCGGTGTGTTGGGTAATCACCCCGACATGCTCAAGCGGTGGCTGGTGTTCGCCACGCACGTGTTGTCGAAGAACTCGTTGTCGCCGCGCGATCGCGAATTGCTCATCTTGCGCACGGGCTGGAACTGCGGTTCGCGTTACGAATGGGGTCAGCACGTCGTGATTGCGCGCGATTGCGGAATCAGCGATGCCGAGATCGAGGCGGTGAAGAGTGGTGCCGACGCACCGTCCTGGTCGGCCCATGATCGTCTTCTCATGCAAGCCGCCGACGAGTTGCATCGACATCAGACTCTGAGCGATCACACGTGGGACGCGCTCACATCGGTGTATTCCACCGAGCAGGTGCTCGACGTGGTGGCCACCGTGGGCAACTACACGATGGTGGCGATGTTCTTGAACAGCACCGGAGTGCGCCTCGACGAGGGCGTACCCGACGAGCCGGCCTTGCGCCGACGCAAGAAGTAGCGGGTTGCGTCAGCCGCGGCGGCGGGCTTGGGCCGACTGCTCGCGACGACGACGCGCGGCTTCTTGTTCGGCTGCCTTGCGCGCCTTGCGCTCGGCCTTCAGCGCTTCGCGCTCGGGGCTGTCTTCTTTCTCGAGGACGACTGGTGCGGTGGTGACGGTGGGTGCCGGCGGCAACTTCCAGTCGTCGTCGTGCTTCAGGAAGCGGATGATGATGGGGGAGGCCACGGCCTCGCCGCACACGACCGACGCCAGCATCACTCGGGTGAGGGGCAGGCCGTGCTTGTCGATCACTCCGGGAAGAGCGTCGCGCAACTGACCTTCGCTCGGATCGTCGGCGGCGCTACCGAGAGCCTCGATGCAATCAGCCAAACAGGCGTCGGTGAGTACGAGGGCGATGCGCTCGAGGTCGCCGTTGATGCGGCCCTTGGCGGCGGCGGTGCGAGCCGCCGACACGATGGCAGCGTCGTCGGGGTTCTGACCCTTCACGCCGAGCAGGTGCTGGAAACCGTCCTTGGCCTCGTCGTCGAGCGCGGTGTAACGCGCGACGATGGTGGCGTCGTCGACGAGGCGAATGGCCCGATCGAGGAGTGAGATAGCGGCGAGGCGGTTCTTGACCTGATTCACAACTGAATGAGGCTAGCGGTGCGAACAGCGTCAGAATGGGGGCATGAGCCAGCCCGAATCGTTGAAGAACCGCATGCAGAACGACCTCACCGCGGCGATGAAGGCCGGCGACGATCTCGCCAAGTCGACCATTCGCATGATGTTGGCCGCCGTCATGAACGCCGAAGTAGCGGGCAAGGAAGCCGTCACGCTTTCCGACGAGCAGGTGATCGGGGTGTTGCGTTCCGAGTCGAAGAAGCGTCTCGAATCGGCCGAGGTGTTCGAGCAGGCCGGCCGCACCGAGTTGGCCGTGAAGGAGCGCGGCGAGATCGCGATTATCGAGCGCTATTTGCCGGCTGCGATGGACGAAGCACAGTTGAACGCCGTCGTGAGTGAGGAGGTGGCCAAGGCCGCCGCCAACGGTCAGACCGGTCCGAAGGCAATGGGTGTGGTCATCAAGGCCGTGAAAGAACGCGTGGGCGCGGGGGCCGACGGTGCGGCCATCGCCGCTGCCGTGAAGTCAGCGCTCTGACGCGCTCGTCGAGTTTTTCCGTACGAGGCGAATGACGGCCCGGTTGCCCGGGCCGTCATTACCTCTGGGGGAGGATCAGTTGCTGGAGTGTTCGATCAGAGTGTGATCACCCGCACCGTGGCGGGCACCGAGACGGTGCGTCCACCCTTGTTGGTGGCGGTGATCGTGACCATGGCGCCTTCTCCCACACCCATTCCATCGATCGCCCAAGTGCTGCCGGTCCCGGCGGTCGAGAGCTTGGTGCCGGTCTTCGTCATCGGCTGGAAGAGTCCCATCGAGTTGCGTGACAGGTAGCTGATCTTCACATTGTCGATCTCGGCGAGGACGGCGCTGCTCTTGGCGTTCACGAACACGCGAGCGTTGATCTTCGTGCCGCTCTTCTGGAACGTGTAGATGAGGATCTCGGGCGTAGGAACCAACGCATAGTTGGGGAGCGCACCGCCGAACGAGGCGCCACCGGGAAGTGTGACGACCGGGCCCGAACTCGAACCTGACGGGCGACCGGGTTCGGGAGCGGGTTCGGGAGCGGGAGCGGGTTCGGGAGCGGGAGCGGGCTCCGGCTCTGGCTCGCCTTCGACGACCGGTGCTGCTTCGGCGGCCGGAGCCGACGCGACGTCGTCAGCCGGAGCATCTTGCGCGGCCGGAGCGTTGTCGACGATCGGAGCGACCGGCGAGTCGACGAGACCGGCGAGCTCGGGGGCGACTTCGGCGATCATCGCCGGATCGGTGTTGGCGAGGATCTCGTCGATCGCTCCGTTGTCGCCGTTCTGAGCGGCGGAGAGGAGTGCGGCGACGATGTCGTCGGCCGACACCTCGGTTGCGGTGTCGTTCTTGCCGCCACAGGCGGCGGTTCCGGCCACGAGGGCGGCGGTCGCCACGGTGGCGAGAGCGGCCTTGCGGAGGTTGTTGAACTTGGTGGTCTTCATGGCGGTGGTTCCTTTCGGTTGGTGTGGGGCCCCGTTGGCCTCACACCGGACAAGAGGAACGACCGTCCGTGGTCTTGCACTTTTCTCGCAGAAATCCTCAAGACATTGTCGAGGACTGCCTTTGCCCTGCTCAGGGGCGGTTTTCAGGATCCGAACTGGCGCCCACGGTAGGAATCGGACCTACGACCTTCTGCTCCGGAGGCAGACGCTCTATCCACTGAGCTACGTGGGCAACGCGACCGAGCCTACCCCGGTGTGTTCGCGGTCGATTCGTGCTCGACGTGCGAGCGACGTGTTGCGATCAGGCCAATGATCAGGGCTGATCTTCTCGTGATCGGCCACAATGATTCACGTGGCCGACCCCCTCGTGACTCTCGCTGCGTGTCTCGCGCCAGCTTTCGAGGCGGTGGCCGGTCGAGCCGGCATCGATCCGGTGGTGCGTCCGTCCGATCGCGCCGACGCGCAGGCCAACGGTGCGCTGGCCCTGGCCAAAGAACTGGGCAAGTCGCCGCGTGAAGTTGCCGACGCGGTGTTGGTGCAAGCCAAGCAACTCACGGGTGTGTGCTCGTCGATCGAAGTAGCCGGTTCGGGCTTCCTCAACATCGTGTTCGACAACGCGTTCTTGGGTGACGAACTCGCCAAAGTGGCCGCCGACGAGCGACTCGGTGTGTCGACGGCGTCGCGCTCTCGAACAGTCATTGTGGATTACTCGGCGCCGAACGTGGCCAAGGAGATGCACGTCGGTCACTTGCGCAGCACGGTGATCGGCGACGCGCTCGTGCGTCTGCTCGAATTCGTGGGTCATCGTGTGATTCGTGAGAACCACATCGGCGACTGGGGCACGCCATTCGGCATGCTCATCGAACACCTCGTCGATCTCGGTGAAGACGAAGCGGCCGATCATTTGTCGTTGGGTGATCTCGACGGCTTCTATAAAGAGGCACGAGCCAAGTTCGATGCGTCCGACGAATTCAAGGAGCGGGCCCGTGCGCGCGTCGTCGCGCTTCAGAGTGGCGATGGTGAGACGCGCCGTCTGTGGCGCTTGTTGGTGCAGTTGTCCACTGAGTACTTCAACCTCGTGTATTCACTGCTCGGCGTGCGCCTCACCGACGACGACATCATGGGCGAGAGTGCGTACAACGACGGTTTGTCGTCGGTGCTCGAACGGCTCGGAAAGTTGGGCCTACTGGCCGAGAGCGATGGTGCCGAGGTCGTGTTCCCTCCCGGTTACACCAACCGTGACGGCGATCCGTTGCCGCTCATCGTGCAGAAGGGCCAGGGCGGGTTCAACTACGCCACCAGCGACCTGGCCTGTGTGATCGACCGCATCGAGCGAATCGGCGCCGACCTTCTTCTCTATGTGGTCGGCGCACCGCAGGCGCAGCACCTGTCGATGGTCTTCGACGTCGCGCGCATGGCCGGTTGGCTGAACGAGCCAGCCGAGGCCGTTCATGTGGCCTTCGGTTCGGTGCTCGGATCCGATCGCAAGATGTTGAAGAGCCGGAGTGGTGAGACCCCGAAGTTGGTCGAATTGCTCGAAGAGGCCGTGGCCCGCGCCGGGGATGCCGTGGCCGAGAAGAATCCCGAGCTGCCCGAAGGCGACAAGGCCGTCATCGCTCGGATGCTCGGGATCGGTGCGGTGAAGTACGCCGATCTGTCGACCGATCGCATTCGCGACTACGTGTTCGATTGGGAGCGCATGTTGTCGTTCGACGGCAACACCGCGCCGTACCTGCAATACGCGCACGCTCGTATTTGCAGCATCTTCCGTCGCGCCGGCGTCGATCGTGCATCGCTGCGATCGGTCACGCCCACCATCGTGGAGGCGCAAGAGAAGGCGCTCGCGCTGGCGGTACTCGGTTTCGATTCGGTGGTGGCCGACACCATCGAGAAGTACAGCCCGCATCGCTTGTGCACGTACCTGTACGACCTCGCCACTGCGTTCACCGCGTTCTACGAACATTGCCCGGTGCTGAAGGCCGACGATGCCGTTCGCGAGTCGCGGTTGGCGCTGTGCGATCTCACGGCTCGCGTGATGGAGCGCGGGTTGGGTCTGCTCGGCATTGACGCACCGGAGCAGATGTGAGTTCGCGTCCGGTTCCGATGCGGTTGCTGCCCGAGAACGC